>CAVPYO010000020.1:0-484620 GCA_963710025.1 uncultured Alphaproteobacteria bacterium
GCACCCGACGCCGCATTCCAGTTCATCCGCTGCGCCGTGCAGACAAGCCTGCCGCGGATGTCGTAACTGTATTGCGTGAGGTCGTACGCGACGCCGCCCCCGCTGGTCGTTTTCTGGATCATCCGTCCCATATTGTCGTAGACCATATCGACGGAACTGTAAGTGGTCATCGCGTTCAAGGACGACAACGTCGTTCCCGGTGCGGTGCCGGTCTCGATTTTTGTCGGCTGTCCGTCGAGATTATACGTCGTCCTCGTCGCCGGCCTGGGATTGGTCCCGTCCGCCGGATCGTGACCGATTTCGCCGATCTTCTGCCGGGCGCTGTCGTAGAAGTAGTATGTCGTATTGGCGGGGCTCGCCGCGTTCGCGTCGGCCTGGTTCGACACCGGGCCGAAAACCGATATCACGTTCCCAATCGGATCGTAGCTCGTCTTGACGATGGAAAAAATCGCGCCGGTTCCGTCTTTCACCGTCACCGTGATCGGCAACAGATTGCCATCATAATCGTAGTGGGTGATGACTTCGTCCGTCGTCCCGGCGCAGCTCGCCGTCGTCTTGCAGGACGAAACGTCCGTCAGCTTCCAGATCGGCGGGCCGGAGACCAGCTGGCCCGAGGAATTTTTGTATTGCGCCGAGATTTGCTGGTAGGTGTATCGCTCTTGCGGGCGAATGCCGTTTTTGTCGGGCGGCAAGGTTTTCGTCAGCACGCCGCCGTGCTGGGGATCGTAGGTATAGTCCGTGCGATTGCCGTTCGCATCGATGGTATAGGCGGGTTTATTGCAGACCTTCGCCGTATCCGCGGTGCAGGTCGCTGGATATGAGGCGCTGGCGGAAATCGTTCCGCTGCCGGATTTCGCCGTCTCGGTCGTCTGGACCGGATTCAAGCGATTGTCATACGAAAAGTCGAACTTGTTATTTTCCGGCTGCAGGACCTCCGTGACCGCTGTTTGGCCAGATCCGAAAAAGTTGCTGTAACCTTCGATAGCATAACCCGTTCTGCGGTTGTCGCCGTCGATGAAGCCGGAGCCGTCCCATTGCTGTGTTACGCCGTCCGGGGCCGTCGATACGCCGGTCGTGGGACCCAGCCATTTGCAGTCGCCGGTGCCGGTAAAGGTATAGTTCCATTGGCCGACCGGCGTATTCAGCCATTGGAGAATGCTGCGCGCATCGCACCAAACATAGGGTTCGCCCGACGGGTTATATGGACCGGTAAAATTCGACCTATATTCGAACCACACGCCTTGCGGCGTCGTATACCGCCATTGAAAATAGCCGGTGCCGTCGGTTTCCGTTTGAGTCCATGTGCGGCCGAGGTTGTCCGTCGCGGTCACCGTCGAAGTCCCCCAGCCGGAGTACGTCATCGTGGGCCAATTTTGCGTCAGTCCCGTACAGGTCGCGGCGAACGGATCGCAATAGTCCGTATTCAGGTTGATGAGCACGACTTTCGCCGGAGCTTCCGGACCATAGCAAACACCACCACCTTCAAGATGAATCATATAGCCGGCGGTGCTGACGACAGACTGCAACACGCCGCTATTGTAGTTGTAGGTGAGAACTTCGCCGTCGGGATAAGTAACCGACTGCACGCACCCTACGACGCCACTTGAGCTTGCCCCGCTCAATTGCCAAACCGTGCCGTCTTTTCGTGTGATCGTATTACTTACGCCTCCCACGGTTCCCACCATTGAGCCCTGCTCGGTGAAGCCGGCCGGCGCGGTCGTGGACGGCGGACTTACGGAATAGACCTCGGAATCTCCGCCCAAGTTGTAATACATCGTTAAATAAATGCAGCCCGGAATGTTGTCATAAGTCACGCAGGCCTCTGAAGCCGTGCCGTAGGTCGCCGTATCGACCGTCGACGTTGTCGAAAAGACCCCATAGGACAGACGGGGCGAGCCGCTCGGGCCGATGGCGATGCGCGTCATCGTCCGCACCGGCCTGCCGGCTTTCAGATCGACGCTTATATCGTCGGTCGCGCTCACCGCCGGGTTGGGCGCATGATCGAGAACTTGCGCCTGCGCAAACTGCGCAAGGAAGCATAACGCGCTCAACCAAATGGAAATCCTCGCGGTCCCGCGTCGGCGGATGCTGGATTCGGTCATGCTGCCTGCCCCCTTTGAACGGACTCGTGGAATAACGGTCGTGCGATCACCCGATGTCGATTCCGTCACTGCATTTTGCGAGTCCTTCGCTCTGCGTTGCGCAATCTAAGGATAATGGATGGTTATGGTCCCCGTAGCCGTGTGACCGTGGCCGTCGGAAATCGTGTACGTCATTGTTGTGGAACTGAAATTAGGAGCCCCGCTCGTCCAGATGATCATATTGCCTGATATTGTGCCCTGCGACACGGAGGTGATTGTCAAGGTATCTCCATCTGGGTCGGAGCAGTAGGCGAGCGGACTGATGTAGGCTGAGTAGATGTAAAAGTATGGCGGTTGGGATTGATTCTGAGCCGATACACCGAAGTTGCCGGCGACCGGCGGCTGGTTCACGTGGTTGACGGTCACGGCGACGGTAGCTGTCGCCGTCCCGCCGTGGCCATCAGAGATCGTGTAGGTGAAGCTGTCCGAACCATAATAGTACGTGGTCGGCGTGTAGGTGACCGACGTCCCGCTATTGTTGACCACGGTCCCGTGCGATGGCGAACCTACCGCCGTGATGGTCAACGCATTGCCGTCGGAGTCGCTGTCGTTCGACCGCGGGTCAAACGTGACCGCCGTATTCTCATTCGTCGTCACGCTGTCGTTTACGGCGACCGGCGGATGGTTGACTGTTACAGCTGCCGTTCTGGTGATCGTGCCGCCGGCGCCGATCAGCGTCAGCGTGTAGGTGGTCGTTGAGGAAGGCGTGACATTGACCGAGCCGCCAGCGACCGGCGTTACGCTGCCGACTCCGTTGTTGATCGAAGCGCTGGTCGCATTGGTACTCGACCAGGTGAGGGTCGAAGAGCTTCCTTGCTGAATAGAACTGGGATTGGCCGACAGCGAACCGGTCGGCGAATTGATCACGGTGACCGTAACCTGCCGGGTGATCGTGCCGCCCGCCCCCGTCAGCGTCAGCGTATAAACGGTCGTGACTGTCGGCGAAACGTTGACCGAACCGCCAGAGACGGGGCTAACCGTCCCGACGCCATTGTCAATAGAGGCGCTGGTCGCATAGCTGCTCGACCAGGTGAGCGCCGTCGAACTGCCTTGCGTAATCGTGGTTGGGCTGGCCGAGAACGACCCCGTCGGCAAAGAGACTTGAACAACCTGCGTACGATTACCGGCCGGGTCATAGGTGTAGGAGATGCTTGAGCCGTCCGCATTGATGACATTTGTGAGGCGGCCTAACGCGTCGTAGCTATACTGAACGGCGCCGGCTAAAGCCGGAACGCCCGAGGACATGACAAAACATACGAGCATGCAGAGGAGAAGGCGCACAATTGCGAAACCGCTTAGCTGAAGGCTTTTCATCCGTTTCCCCCCGAGTCCACAATCAAGCAACGCGGTCGCGATTTTACCTACTGCATCATGTCCATTGTCCAATGGAGAACGTTCGCGAACACTCGGCGCACCGGAGTCGTTACGTCATGCACTTGATACGCCGTGTACTGATTATAATCGGAACATGCGACGCCCGGTACGTCAGGCGCCCGCACGACGGGCCATAATCTGCCGGAGTTGGTCGTCGATGGGTGTGCGCATTCCGAACGGTCGGAAAACCTCGACATCGCCGGAACGTCAGGCGCCGCGCTCGCAGCGGCCGTGCGCAAAACTGTATACGTGCCCCCGATACCCCGCACGCTTTGCCTCACGCGATCAGTAAATTTATCCATACAAATCGCAGGATGTTATCGATGGTAGCGGCACTCAACCGCAGGTGTCAATATTTGTCCAACAAATATAGTAATTTAACAGCGTCTAAGAAAGAGTCGCAAACAATTTTGCCTTCAGTGATCGCTTGTCACATCGCTGTCTTCGCCGGTGCCGCCGGGCTTCCCATCCGCGCCGTACGAACTCACGATCACACGGCCGTCGCTGGAAATCGTATACAAATAAGGATTCCCCCACGGATCGATGATACCGTCGCGCCGAGCGAGATATGGGCCATCCCACTTCTTCGAATCGGGAGGCGCTTCGATCAGGGCTTTCAGTCCTTCGTCGGCTGTCGGATAGTGCCTCATATCCAAGCGATAAAGATCGAGCGCGGCCATGATGTTGGAGATCTGGATTTCTGCGGCTTGCGTCTTTGAGCGTCCGTAGTATCCAATTATCTTGGGCGCCGCAAATGCGATGATGAGCGCCAATATCGCAATCACAACCAACAATTCGAGAAGCGTATACCCGCGATCGCCGGGATTGCTGTGTCGTTTCAATGTGAGCCAATGAGTGCGAATCCTCATAATCCGCCCTCCATATCCTGCGCCACGCGCAACACTTCGTCGTAGCTCGTGATCCCGGAACAAGCACACGCCAGCCCATTTTCGTAGAGCGTTTGCATTCCGGCCCCGATTGCGACGGCGCGCAATTTTGCGGCATCGGCATGTGTCAAAACCTGTTGGCGAAGCGGCCCGTCCAGCAGCATGAGCTCGGCGATGACGGTTCGCCCGCGATAGCCGGTGCCGCGGCAGTTGGGACACCCGACGGCGCCATAGAGTTGACCAGGCTCCCCTCGCGCCTTTCGAGCGGCGATCAGTTCGCGCAGATTGTCCGGCGACTCGATCGGGGTGCGGCAATCGCGACACAATGTACGGACAAGCCGCTGCGCCAAGATACCCGATACCGTGGATGTAATGAGATAATCCTCGATCCCCATGTCCAACAGACGCGTGACGGCGGAGGCGGCATCATTGGTGTGCAGCGTAGACAAGACGACGTGACCGGTAAGCGCCGCCTGGGTTGCGATGCGCGCCGTTTCGGCATCGCGAATCTCTCCGACCATGATGATGTCCGGATCGTGCCTCAAGATAGAGCGCAGGCTTCGCGCGAAATCCAACCCGATCTCAGGCTTCACCTGGATTTGGTTCAATCTGTCGATTTTATATTCGACAGGGTCTTCCACGGTAATAATCTTGCGATCGGCCCGATTGAGCCGCCCAAGCGCCGCGTAAAGGGTCGTCGACTTGCCGGATCCCGTCGGTCCGGTGACCAGAAGGATACCGTTCGGCCTGTTGAGAATCCGGGTCAGCGACCGAAGGAGCTCCTCGGAGAACCCAAGATCGTGAAGGTCTAGCCGCACGGCGCTTTGATCGAGAATGCGGATGACGATTTCTTCTCCGTGAACGACGGGCGTCGTCGCGACGCGAAGGTCCACTTCCTTGCCGCGCACGTTCATCTTGATCGCGCCGTCCTGCGGAAGGCGCCGCTCGGCAATATCCAAGCGCGCGAGGATTTTGATGCGCGATACGATGGCCGCTGCCGACGACAGGGGAGCCGAGTCGTCCTCGTTGAGAATCCCGTCGATCCGCAAGCGCACGCGCAATTGGCGCTCGGCCGGCTCGATATGGATATCGGAGGCGCCGGCATCGACCGCTTTGGCGACCAGCCGTTCGACAAAGCGCACGATCGGCGCTTCGCTGGCGCTTTCCTGCAAGCGCACCATATCGGTCTCGGTGACGTCCCCGGCTGCCATATCGAGGATTTCGGAGGCGGAATTTCCGAGGGCTTCGGCATAAAGCCGCAATATGCCGTCTTCGATCTGGCTCGCCGTGGCGATCTTGAACCGGATGGGCTTACCGAAGACAAGACGCAGCGATTGACTGATGAAGGGGTCGCCGGGGTCCACGGTTGCGACCGTTGCGCACTCATCCGTCTCCGCAAGCGGCAGCACATGCGCGTCGCGCAGGAAGGGGACGCTCAACTCAGTAAGCCTGATCGGCGCTGCGGGATACTCTTCCGCCGTCAACAGATCGAGACCCGTGATCGATGCCACATTGGTGGCAAGATTCTTTTCTTCGCAAAATCCAAGCCGGATCAGAATATTCGCCAAGCTGCCGCCGGTGCGCGCATGAGCGCGCCGGGCGCGCTCCGCATTTTCGGCACTCAGTCCTCCACTCTCTTCCAGACGCGCGAGCAAGCGTTCTTCAAAGCTTACATCCGGCGCCAATTCTGCGAGCAACTCCATGGCCGTTCCCCCTCAGCCGTCATGAAACAATTGGACCGTAAAGCCTAACAACCCAGATTCCGATGCAGAGGAATGCGCCAAAGGCTAGCGGGGTCTGCCTGTCGATCTTACGACCTGATACTTGCAGCACCAATACGCCAAGAAGCGCTGCGACACTTGCAACGAGCAATACGGAACCCAAGCCCTGCCAACCGAGCCATGCCCCTCCGGCTGCAAGCAATTTGGCATCACCCTGTCCTAACCCCGAGCGATGACGGATGGTGCGATACAGGAGATTCAACAGGAGAAAGCCTGCCCACCCCGTCACCGCACCGATCAAGTGACTGAGGATGTGCTCTGGCTCAAGCAGCCATCCCGCGATGATGCCGCCGGCGATCAGGGGCAATGTCAGCGCATCACTAAGCCGGAAGGTTCTTGCGTCCATGACCGCAAGCGCGAGAAGGCACCAGCCGAGCCCCAGACTGAGCAACAGCGTTACCCCTGAGACGACTGCGCCTGCCCACAAGGCGATGCCGGCTGCCGCAATTTCCATGGCTGGATAAAAGAGCGATATCTTAGCTCCACAAGCGCTGCACGATCCGCGCTGCACGACCCAGCTTAGGACTGGAATCAGCTGCAAAGGCGAGAGCGTTCGTCCGCACGAGTCGCATGTCGACCGCGCAAAAAGGATGGGCCGCCCGTGCGGCAGGCGCAGCACGAGGGTCCCGAGAAAGCTTCCCATGACCAACCCCGCGCTCGTCAGCACAAGAAGTGCCAAGATGGACAACGCGTTCGCCCCCATCCTAATTCGTGCTTGCTTTCTTTAACCGGTCGCAAGCCGCCGTCGCATCAGCCTCGGTCGGTGCCGGCGAGATCGACGAAAGAATCCAAGCCGAGCCTCTCGAACCGCCGGTTAACCTGAGCACGACCTGTCGCGTGAGGATCATCTGGGATGCCTCGTCCTTTGCGGTCTCCGTCACCTCGTACAAATCGGGCCGGCTTGCCGGCCCTCCGACGATGCTATCCGAGATAAGACTACTTTGGATGGACGAAGACGGCGTTATGACGGTGACGGCTTGGCGCACACGCGCAGAAGCCGTTGCAAGATCAACATCTCCCGACCGTGTAAATATCGTGATGTCCGGCGCTAGGCACGCTACCAGATCGCCATTGCCATGGAGCAGCAACGCAAGCTCCGACACGGCCTCAAAGTCATGTTTCGGCGGCACATATCCGCGTTCTGCCGCAAGATAGTCTGAAGCCTCGGCACCATGCGGCCGCACTTTACTATCGCGGTCGCGCCAGTCGGCAATCTCACTGGCTATTCGTTGCGAATAAGCCCGTTCCAAGCCGGACGCGCGCAACAATTGTTCGATCAGTTGCGGTCCGGCCTGGTTGATATCGACCTTTGCGATTTCGGGTCTGACGGAAATGGAAACGGATACCGTGCCAACTTGGATTGTCTTGGGAGCATCGAGCTTTACGCCATTCTGTTGACCCTCATCCGAAAGATCATGGCTGATCGTGGCAATCCCAGCATCAAGGGCGGCGTTCAGTTGCACGACGGTCAAACGAGATGCCGTTTCCCTGGCATAATTCTGAGTCGCGATCATTACCGCGCCCATCATCAGCGAAAGCGTGATGACCGCAATGATCACAATGAGCAGTGCAAATCCCTGCTCTTCGCCTGCCACACGGCGCATCCAGAGAATACGGTGAGAGATCGACAGTTTCAGCCGCGTCAGATTGTGGGCAACCGCGTCGGATAACAATTTGCCGCACCGTCGACTGCGGCGCACGGCATTCAAAAACATCGATTGGAGCAACGATTTGGCGCTCATTCGCAAATGCCATCCAAACGTGCGCCAAACGCACGCACGAATTGCATGTCGAGATAACAATCCCTAAACTTGTCCTCAGAGGCAAGTGCCGCACAAAAAGAATAGACGGTGTGGGGGGACGCATGCCGCGCTTCGTTTTCGAGGCAATCGACCCGAATGGGACCGTAGTCCGCGGCGCGCTCGAGGCGCACAGCCATGACGGCGCACTCGAACAACTCATCGTGAGCGGCCAAACGCCGATTTCTTTGAATGCGGCCGGTTCGCAACATACCCTGTTTGACCGTGCCCGCGCCTTCATCGGTGGAGCCGCATTCGATTACATCTCCTTTCTGCGCGAATTGGGCACGTTGCTCAAGGCGGGATTACCCGCAGAGCGCGCACTGACCGTGCTGAGAGATCTGCAGTCAAACAGCAAGACCGCTCTGCGTGCGCAACAAATCGTCGAGCGCGTGCGCAACGGCGAAGCGCTCTCGCAAGCCTTTGCCAGCGTCGTCGGCGAGGCGCCGCAACATATTTCCCGTTTGCTGGCGGCGGGCGAAGCAAGCGGCAATCTGCCGGAAATCACCTCACGCGTGGCCGCTGGGTTGATCCGCACAAGAGCGTTGAAGAGCCGCCTGGTTTCCGATCTTACCTACCCCGCCGTCCTCATCGTGGCCATGACGGCCGTCATGTGGGTCGTGTTCCACACCGTGCTTCCGCGCCTCACGCCCATATTCTCCCAAGCCGGCGTCACCATGCCGCTCCCCACACGCATCCTTTTGGGCGTCGGCTCGTTTTTCGACACTTATGGCTGGGCACTTCTGGTCATCGCCATGGGGTCCGTTGTCGCTTTTCTCTATGCGTGGCGGCAGCCCAATGTCCGGCTGATCATCGACCGTGTTTTTGTCACCAGTCGCCTGATGCTCGATCTGCCGCGGCAGTTCGAAGCGGCGATATTCTGCCGAAACCCGCAAACCGTCCTGGACGGCGGCTTGCCGCTGGAAAGAGCGTTGGGGGCGGCGCGCGACGGTATCGCCAACCGTTGGTTCCGTGCACAGATCACGAACGTACAAAAGGCCGTCAGTGACGGACAACGCATCTCTCACGCTTTGACGAAAGCTACGGTATTGCCGCCGCTTGTCGCGGAATTCGCCGCCGTCGGCGAGGAAACCGGCCGATTGAGCGCCATGATGCAAGAGGCCGCCGACATCCTCGATCAAGGCGTTCAAACGCGCCTCGATCGGCTGACTACGCTTGTCGTCCCCGTGACAACCTTAATCATGGGAGCGCTCGTCGCCGGGCTGATGTCGGGCATCGTCAGCGGTGTGTTGGCGGTCAACGATTTGGCTCGGTAAGCCCATGGCACAAACACCATCATCGATAAATGGCTATACGCTGATTGAGTTGCTGGTCGTCCTTGCCATCATCGCGTTGATCAGTGCCATGGCCATTCCCTTCACCATCCATGCGGTAGACGCGGCGACGGCCCGATCGGACACCTATCGACTTATCACCGAGCTCAGGGTGTTGCAGGGCGAGGCCGTGCGGTCGCAGCAAACGATCACGGTCGGGTCCTCGGCGGACGCGATTGGAACCCTGAACGGACGAAAAATCGAACTATCGGACGACGCCACGGTCGAAGTCATAGCACCGCTTGCTTATTACGCAGACGGCACAACGTCGGGCGGACATTTACGGCTGCACAATGGAGATCAGACAACGGACATAGAGGTTGCCTGGCTCACCGGCGCCGTCACAACGGAGCAAGCGCTATGACGCGCACAGACAGCGGTTATACGATCCTCGAGACCCTCTGTGCGCTCGCAATTCTTTCGGTCGCGCTCGTCTTGCTTTATGGCGCCAGCGCCACGTCTCTTACTGCGTCCGATCATATCGCCAATATCGATCGCGTGGCCTTGATGGCTCAATCGAAGCTCGACGAGATTGCGGCCACGCGCAGCCAATTTCCTGCCCATTCCGAGGGCGCATTCTCTAACAGCGATATTCGCTGGACAATAACCGCAGATACGATCTTTAGCCCGCCCTTCCAGCAAAAAGGCCCGACGCTGCAGGCGATACATCTTGAATTGCTTTGGCGAGAAGGACTTCGCGAACAGTCGTTCGCGGTCGACACACGGCACCTTGGTCAAAACCAGCCATGACGAGCATGCCTTCTCATTCGAGCGCCGGATACACGCTGATAGAGCTGGTGGTCGCCATGCTATTGCTCGGCATTTTGAGCTTAGCCGTCGCCAACGGTGTGCATTTCGGCGCGCGCGTGTGGGAACGTTCGCAGGACGACACAATGGCCGCCAATAGGGCGGATACAAGCCAAAATGTCCTGCGGGAACTGCTTTCTCAGGCAATGCCGCGCTTTCGCGGGGAATATGTGACGTTTGTGGGCGAGCCGACGACGCTCACCTTCGACTGCGTTGCGCCCCTGGCCTTCGCCGGCAATGGCTTGGCCCACGCCAGCTTGTCGGTCAAACAGGAGCAAGGCGATACGCAACTCGTTCTTCGCCTAAGCTCCGTCATTAACACGCGTCTCGTAAAAGAAGCCGTCCTCGCCGATGGTTTGGGCGCACTGCGCTTTTCCTATCTCGATGCCTCGGAAAAGAAGCCGACTTGGCTTGCCTATTGGCGCGATCGAGACAGATTGCCCGATGCGATCCGCATTACCGCCGGCGAGGGTTCCGCCACGCAATGGCCGCAGATGATTATCCGACCGGTCCTTTCGGAAAGTGCCGACTGCGAATTCGATCCCGTCTCGCTGAAATGCCGGAGGGCTTGAAGATGCGCATCGACCTCGGTGCTGCGGTGACGTTCGCCGATGCAAAGGCGGCGGCTCGCGACTTTTTACACTGGTGGGAAGGCGAGCTTCTGGCATGTGTTCCAGAGCGTTGGCAGCAATGGTACCACGCATTGTTCCGCACGCCGGGTCTTCTCTTGAATGCCGATGAGTGGCAACTCACTGGATTTGATTCCGACGAAAACACATTGTCCTTCGATCCAAAGGCGCCTGCTTACGAATCGCGCGAGCTTCTGGCACGCATCGCGGATTCCGCGTTCACCAACGGCGTTCTGGCACAGCTTTCAAGAGACAACGTTCTGTTCCGGCGCATAACGCTTCCGGCCGCGGCAGCAAGCCGGCTGCGTTCAGTTGTTAGACTGCAACTTGACCGATTGTCGCCAATGCGCGGCGACGATGTCTGTTTCGATTATCGACTGCTTGATACAAGCGGCCAGAGCGAGATCGACGTTGAAGTCGCGATCGCGTCCAAGGCCATTCTGCACGGTTATGAACGGCAAATCCGAGAAATCGGACTCGTGCCGCGCATCTTCACGATCGCGGGGTCGCCTTTGAAATTCTCTCCTGCCGGCATTCCCTGGACCCGACAGAAGCAACTGCAGACGCTATTGGCAATTGGCGGCATTTTCGTCTGGGCTGCCGCTTTTTGGTTCGCCCCCGTGGCGCGCGACGACGAAATTGCCGACCTGCACAATAAAATTGTGTCGCTGCGTCCGATCGCAACAACTGCACAAGCCCAGCTTCAGGAACTCGACCGATACCAGCTGCCGCCCGCAGCCATCTCGCCGGAGCGCCAGCGCGTTCTGGAGGTCTTGATGGTTTTGACCAAGGGTTTGCCTTCAAGCGTGCATGTGACGGAATTCACGATGGCGGACGGCGCCGTTTTTCTGAGCGGCACCGCCCCGCCTTCGCTTCGTATCGGCGCCCTTCTTGTCAAAACCAAGCTTTTCGGACGGATCGAATACCCGAAAGTTGCCCGGTTCCAAGACATCAATCACTTCGAATTGAAAGCCACGTTGCGTCCAACACCTTCCACCGGACCGCATGACCATGAGCTTTGAGCTGACACTTTCGGCCTTGCAGCAGCGTGTCTTGGCTTTGGCCCTGGCGTTCGTGCCCCTGTTCCTTGTCTTGATCGGATCGGCATCCTTCGTTTCGACGCAAATCACGCATCACAGGCATGTCTCCTTACTGGTGCGCGAATTGAACCATTATGAGGCTTTGCAACGCGAAGCGCCAAAATGGCAAACACAGCTGACAGCCCTCAAACTCTCACCATGGTGGCAGAACCTTTTTCTCGCCGAGGCGGGCACGCAATCCGCGAATGTGTCTTCGCAGAATCAGCTGGCGCAAATCATTGCAAAGGCCGGCGGCACGGTGCTGCAAAGTTCTGCAACGATAAACCATGCATCGGGTGAAGGCGCGGCCGAAATCGATGAAAGCGTGACATTTACCGCCGACATCACGACGCTCACGCATATTCTCTATGGATTGCGCTCCCCAGAGCCGTTGCTGGTCCTAAGACGGATTTCCATCCGCGACCAGGAAGGCGCACTGGTCGGTCCGCGCACCGCACCTAACCAACTTCATATTGAACTCAGCGTGACGGGGTTCGGACGGCCGTCATGAGATACCTGTCGGAACAGCCTCCCCTGACCCTGGCCTTTGCCGCCTTTGCGAGCCTGGGGCTGCTCGTGCTCGTTGGCGTTCTTGCGCCGTCATGGGCCAGATTGAGCGGATCTGATTCAATCCAGATCACCTCGCCGAAGCTGCTCTTTCCCGAGCTTTTGAAGCAAGAGCCCTTCGATAATTACTCGGTACTGATCGAGCAACCTTTGTTCAATGCCGATCGCAAGAAGGACCCGCCGCCTCCGCCGCCGCTTTCCCTCCTAGCGCAGCTTCCATCCCTCGACAGCTACCGTCTGGTCGGCGTGATCATTACCGCCGACAAGAGCCTCGCCTTGGTCGAACGACGTGCGACCAAGAACGTCGTCGAACTGAAGTCAGGCGACATGCTGGACGGTCGCACGGTCAAGGACATCACACCGGCGGGTGTGGTGTTCGGCGGATCGGCGATGTCCGAAGTGCTTTCGATACCAAAAGCGCCCGGAGCACACATTATTTCTCCCAACCCGCAGACACCAGGCTATGACAATTCCAACATAGCGAAAAAGAGCGCAGAAGCAGGAGATAGAGACACTAATTGACCAAACAACGCTCGCTACTGCGGCGAAAGCTGCACCGATTTGTGTGGTTATGCGCCGGGGGTTTCCCTCTTGCTGTTCTGCTCAGCTACAGCTTTGTCGCCAACGCCGTTGCACAGGGATTGACCGCCGCTCAGGTAGCGCCCCAGCCAAATGCGCCGCCGACCGCGCTCGGCCCCCCAATCCCTGTCGCCACAACCCCGACTCAACCTGCGAGCAACGTTGCAAATCCCTCGACACAAACCCCAAGCCAAAATTCGCAAGAGAGCGACCAAACCGGCGTACAGATATTCGAGGGTTCGGGTACTTTTGTGAATCCGAGCAACAACAAGGCAACGACCGACGAGGTCGGCGATGTGACGCTTGACTTCTCCGACGCGGAGATACGCGACGTCGTACGGTCGGTCTTCGGCGATATCCTGCAAAAATCCTACACGATCGACCCAAAGGTGACCGGACACATCACGCTCAAAACCGGACGCCCCATTACCAAGGACGCCGTACTCCCAGCGCTCGAAACGGCGTTAAAGATCGACGGTGCGGCCGTCGTCCTGACCCAAGGCATTTACAACATTGTGCCCATTACTGAAGCCCAAAGGCGCGGCCAGCTGGTCTACGGTTCGGACCAGACGAACATGGCGGGCTTCGGCATTGAGATAGTTCCGCTGCAATTCGTCTCCGCCGAAGAGATGCAGCACATTGTCGAACCGCTGATCCCGGAAGGCGCGATTCTGCAAATCGATCCCATACGCAATCTTGTTTTCCTTGCGGGGACCGAGCCCGAACGCGCTGCCATCCGCGATACCATTGCGATGTTCGACGTGGACTATTTGAAGGGCATGTCTTTCGCTTTAATTCAGCCGAACCATGTTGATGTCGGTACGCTTGCGACCGAACTCGACAAGATTTTCGACGAATCCAGCAGCCCCATTGCCGGTCTGGTACGTTTGGTTCCGATCTCTCGGATCAACAGTTTGTTGGTGATTACTTCGCGGCCTGCTTATCTGCGAGAAGTCCACAGTTGGGTCGTGCGCCTGGACATCGCTCCCATCACGCCCGATCGCAAACTCTATTATTTCCCCTTGCAGAATGCGCGTGCGCGAGATGTCGCCGACACGCTGGACCAGATATTCGGCACGAGCGCTGCACCCAGTGCAGCAGCCGGCGCAGCGGCCGAGAACACATCTCAACCGTCGTCCATGTCCATGCAATCCGCACTTCCGTAAAGCGTAGGTGCGGCCGGATTGCCTTCGCTAGGCTCCAGCATCACTCCGCAGGCGCCCACTTCCAGCGCGCCAGCGTCAGGTCTATTGCACGGCAGCCGCAGTTCAAACGACGGTCCGCAGATCGTGACCGACGAAGCAAACAACGCCCTCATTATTCGCGCGGACGCTGCCGATTACGCCGCGATCGAGGACGTCGTCAAACATATGGATGTGATGCCGAGCCAAGTCCTGGTCGAAGCTACCGTCATCGAAGTAACGTTGAACGACACCCTGAAATACGGCGTGGAATGGTATTTCAAGAACGGAAGCATGACTTATACCAGTAGCCAGAGCAGCACGGTTTCAACGAGTTTTCCCGGGCTGGGGGTTACTTATACGGTGCCGAATGTGAATGTTGCCCTAAGCACGTTGGGCTCGCTCACGGACGTTACCGTATTGTCCTCGCCGAAGATTCTGACACTCGACAACAAGGCCGCAACGATCGAAGTCGGCGACCAGATCCCAATGGTCACGCAAACCTCCGTCAGCACAACCTCAGCCGACGCGCCGATCGTTTCCTCAATTACCGAACGCGATACCGGCGTAATCCTCTCGGTGACGCCGCGCATCGGCAATAGTGGCGTGGTGTATCTCGATATTGCACAGGAAGTGAGCAACTCCACGCCGACCACGACGTCGTCCATCGATTCTCCGACTATCGAGCAACGCCGAATTCAGACGACGGTTGCGGTCAACGATGGCGCGACGATCGCCCTTGGCGGCCTCATGCGAAATAACGAAACCAAGGGCGACAGCGGTATTCCATATCTGGAAGACATACCCTTGTTAGGAGGACTTTTCAGCAGCAAGACCAACACGCGCGAGCGTACAGAATTGCTGGTGTTCCTTACGCCCCACGTTATCCGCAACCTTCCTGCCGCGCTGAACGCGACTGAGCAGTTGAAGCAGAGCATGGAGGACGTGCGCGATGCATTGGAGAGACTTGAGAAGAACAAAATTCCAAGACGGCCATGGTGATGGTGATAAGGCCATTGCGAGTCGGCACTGGCTATTAATCTATCATGCCATTTCGAGCCCGCGTCCATGTCGAATCTGCTGGTACGGGAACCCATTGGCCTGGCAAAATTTGGGCCGGATACTTGAGTTGCGTACGCTCTCATCCCCCTGTTCCAGCGATGGGATGCCAAGCGGTGCTGGGATTGGTGGAGAGGATGCCGCTGCCGGAGAGCAGGGTAGTGCCCGACATCAGCCAGACGGATGCACCTTGGTAAGCCCTGCTTGGCGGTCCGGCCTTATCTGAGCACGGGCTTATCAAGGCCGCCCGTGCTCGATGGCCGACCGCCAGCAAGTGACATCAGGACGTTAGGGACGTTGTATTGGACACCTGCGTTTTCGACTCTTTTGCTAGCCGCGGGCCGCGCCTTATCTTCGGCTTTATCTTCCGCATGCCGGTCTTGCGCACATTGGTCTTGGACCGCCGTAATTGACACAGCGGTATCGTCTTGAGCTTGGCGCTCTTGGGGCATTCTCCCAGTGGTTGGAAGGTTGGGCGCCGTCGCCGTTCGCGTTTGCGAAACGGCGTTACCGGTCGCCGGACACTGCAAAGAACAGGTCCGCAAGTGATGGTCAGCCCAGACGGCCGGTCGCCATAGACGCAAGTCTATCGCCGGTGGAGATGTTTCGTGCAGGCCGGCGCGACCATGTCGTCACGGTGCGTCGAGATCATGGCGCCGCTGCCAACACCACCCATTATTGCTTGTAAGAACGAGAATCTGCTGTTCAAATGGCCCGTCATCGCCCTTGAAGCTCGCTACCATCGCCGCAAGGAATTCTCCGGGGACGAGCCGGTCGAGATTGAGTGGGTGGACTGCTTGCTCGGCGAGAAGCGTGAGGAACGTTGTCTGAGTTCGGCCGTTGCCTTCGCGGAACGGATGGATGGCGTTGAGGGTCGAGAGAAATGCGGCGGCTTCCGCTGCGAAATGCTCCCGCGAAAGGCCGCGCAAGAAGTTCTTGCCCCTCAATGAGGCAAAGAGTTCTTTCATCTCGGGGGCGATGTTCTCGGGATAGCAGAAGGCGCTGCCATCCTTCGAGATGCGCACCCTGCGATACTTTCCGGCCCAGGAATACAAATCCTGGAATAGGTGATCGTGGATCGCGACATAGTAGCTGACGCTGAGGCGTCCATCCGGCAGCGGCTCGTCGGAACGTGCCACGGTGAGGACGGCTTCAAGCTCGCCTAGAGTGCCCTGGTCGCGAACATCGAGAAGATTCTTGAGCACCGTGGTACCCGGATAGCAGTACGGGTCCTCGATGGCATCGTACATAGCCAAGGGTCAGACCTTAAGGCCGTATTTGCGTGTCAGAATGCACCGACGTTCGGCGGCGGAATGGCCCGCCTGGTGAAGTTCTTCGAGCTCCTGGTGCATCCGGTGGCTCACCTTGATGCCTTCGATCTCGCTGATCTTGGCAAACCGGTTGCGACCGAGGGTGAAGGTGCCGCGCTTGGGAGTTTTCGTTGTCACTGCCATATTTGGATTATACCACGATAGCGGCCCCGGTACACGAGTTTTTGACCTTGTTTGAAGGGCTTAATCGAGATCGGCGGGATGTTTCGGCTTACACCTATCGCTGGTTGGGAGATGCGTTGCCTCGGTCGGTGCAGTCTCTTCGTCAAGCCTCATGTAGAGATTCGGCCGTCACGGTATTACCGCTGAATGGCTTGCTCGGCGTGCCGTCGATCATGAGCTTCAAGTAGATGGAGCGATTGGGCAGATTCAATAGGTCGAGGACGTCGAACACCGGCTGAAACTCGTCCGCCAGGATCGTGACATCTTCGGGCCCAACCCGGAACGAGATGATCGAGCGTAGCCGACGAGCAGTCTCGTATCGGCCACGGTGTTCGACCGTGCGCAACACCGCTAGGATATCGATGGGGCGCATAACTCCCACCGATAGAGGACCAAGTGTGGGCAAGGCAAAGTTCAACAGCCACTCGACTTTGCTCATCGTGTTCTCGCTGCGCTCTTCTCGGCGCATCTTTTCGAGAAATTCCTTCGCTACGACCTCGAAACTGTCACCGGGATGTTCGGCTTCCAGGCGCGCCAGTCGTTTGGCATGAGACGGGTCCTGCCCGTCTTTGAGCAACTGTTTGGCCTTGTCGCGCGCCTCCCTCGCCTGTGCCAGCGTCACATCCGGATACTTTCCGATCGCAAGGAGCTTCTGTTTGCCGGCGAAACGGTAGGCGTAACGCCAGAGCCGCGATCCGGTCGGATATATCTATAGCTGCAGCCCACCCATGTCCGAGAGCTTGCGGAGCTTCAAAGCGGCTTTTGTTTTGCGGCACTCAAGGTCGCTAAGGGGCATGCCCAACAGGCACTACGAACCTAGTTCGATACCAACACCGCCCCCGGTTCGATACCAACAAAATACCAACAATTTCGATGCGTTGAGATATTCAGCGATGTTCAGCTATGTTCTGTTTTTTTGTATTGTTTTCAGCGCGTTATGTAATTATTTGTGATTTTTTATCTGCCTCAAAAAGAGACGCTGGTGCCCAGGGGCGGAATTGAACCACCGACACGCGGATTTTCAGTCCGCTGCTCTACCGACTGAGCTACCTGGGCGTCCTTGCGGGTCTCACCACAAAGGAGGGGTTTTTTAGGCAAGCGGGGGGCCGCTGTCCAGCGGCCCCCCGTCTTTAAACCTTTATGTCGCCCCTGGCGGCGCACTGCCAGTGGGCGGACACCTCAGCGGTAGGTCAATTCCATCCCAACCAGGGTGATTCCCGTGCTGACAGAGCCGATCAACGTACCGCGGAGCGCGTTTTCTGGCGCAGTCCCGAGCTGATTGATGACGGCATGGCTATCGAACAGATGGGCGACCGAGAAATCGACGTCCACATGATCGTTCACACGATAGCCGACCCCGCCCGACACCATAATACGACCCGAATCGGGAATACCGGGCGTTGCCCCGCCGCTGGGGGTCGGCGATTCGTCGTAAGCCGTGCCGACGCGCAGCGTCCATTGATCGTCGGCCTTGTATTCCGCGCCTAGTGACCCGAACCAGCTGTCTTTCCAGTTGAAGCTCGTGAGATCTGGCGCGTTATACGGCTGCGCGGATCCGGGCAATACCAGCAATTGCTTTAATACGCTCCAGCCGGTCCAATCGACCGTGGCCATCGCAGTCCACCTGTCGTCGATGCGCAAGCGCCCGCTCAGATTGATTACGGACGGCATTGTGATCCTCGCATTCGCCGTCGGCGAATCCAGGAAGGTTGGCACCGGTATCGGCGAATGAGCGTTTATAAAGGCCCAGTTCGCGTTCACAAAAGTCATAATGTTCGCCGGATCTGGCGTAAAGGTTTCCGTGCCCTTCAGCGTATGGTCGATTTTCGAGCGATAGGACAATCCGAGCGAAAGATCATCGTTCGGCTGCCAGGCAACACCCAGAACAAAGCCATAGGCCCAGTTATCCGCACTCAGCATCACCGAGCCGTCATCGCCGCCCGGCGGAGTGGGCTCGCCGAGAAGGTATCCGAGCGTACCGAAGTCGATCGCCTTGCCCAGGTTGCCCTTGATGTATTCCACCTGAAGCCCCGCCGCGATGGATAGCTCGGGAATGGGCTGATAGGCGACGGCCGGCGTGATGTTATAGGTCTTCAATTCGCTCTTGGTCGCAAAATAACGCCCAGCCCAGGTGTCAGGGTACTTGGTCATCAGGCCCCAGGGGACGGACAGAGTCACGCCAACGGAGAACTGATCGCTTAAACGCTTGCGAATGGCAATTTCGGGAATGAGCGCCTTGGAAATAATGCTGGACGGCGTTTTCGTTCCCGAATTGGGCGTTCCGGCCGCGGTTAGAGCGGTCGTGAAATCCCCGCTCGCGCTCGGCAGGATGCCCGTCGCGCTGACGGAGATATCGAAATCGTCCACTTGGCCCAAGAGCGCCGGATTGAACGCCATCGTCGACGCATGCTGGCCGTTGGCGCCAGCGCCGGCATAGGACGTACCCAACGAACTGGCACTGAATTCGCGCAGGTCGAAGCCTGTCGCGTAAGCCGAAACCGAAAGCAGACACGAAGTGCAAATAATTGTGATGGCCGAACGGCGCATGGCGTTTTCCCCCTTAAGTTTTTTGTTTCCCTAACGGCAACTATAACAGAAGATAGAGGTATTCTAATCCCCGTGCGGCAATTGGCCATCAAAATCTAGAGGTATTCTAATTCCCTTGCGGTAACCGGATAGGCGGGCCGCTATCTTCTTGAGAATCCTGGTCTACCGCCGGAATCGCATAGCTTCCCTGCAGCCAGTGAGCGAGATCCTGGTCCGCGCAGCGCTTGGAGCAGAAGGGACGGAAACGCGCGACCGACTGTTTCTTGCAGATGGGGCAGGTTCCGGCCTTGGTCCTGCGCGCGCCGTTTTCAGACAAGGGTGGCGACATCGAATTCCTCACGGGAACAAGTTTCGTCTTCTTCGAATTTTACATTGGCGGCGCCCTTGCGCGCCAGCGCGGCGCGCAGCTTTTCGCCGTGGCTCTCGATCCAGCGGACGATTTCGGGCGCGGCGCGGACACGGATCGGCTTGCCCGGCGCCGCGCGGGCGCCGGACTCGATACGCCGCAGAACATCCATCGCCACGGCGTCCGGCCGGCGGACCATCCCCTGCCCCGCGCACGCCGCGCAGCTCTCGCTCGACAGAGCGGCGAGCGGCTCGCGCACGCGCTTGCGGGTGATCTCGACCAGACCGAACGGCGACGGGCGCGAGACCGTAACCGGCGCTGCGTCCCTGGACAGGCTCTGCGTCAGCGCTTCCAGAACCCGGTCCACATGCGCTTCCTCCTTCATATGCATGAAATCGACGACGATCAGCCCGCCGATGCCGCGCAGGCGCAACTGCCGGCCGAGTTCGCGCGCCGCTTCAAGGTTGATCGTCAGGCCGGTGTCTTCCAGGCCGGACGCATCGGTGAAGCTGCCGGAATTGACATCCACCGCGGTCAGCGCCTCGGTGCCTTCGATGGTGATCCAGCCGCCGCAGGGCAGCGGCACGCGCGGATGCATCAGCCCGTCTATGTCGGTTTCGAGATCGTAGAGATCGAACAGTGCGCCGGGGCCGTCGAAAAGTGCGATGCGCTCTTCGGCCTCGGGCATCGCCCGGCGGCAGAAGACGCGCGCGGCCTCGGCGGCTACGGCGTCGTCGATCAGGATGCGCGTTGTATCGTCACGTACAAGATCGCGCAGAACGCGCGTGACGGGGCCGAGGTCGCGATGCAGCAGCGCGGGCGGCTTCGCTTTCTTGCGCGCGGCAAGGATCGCCCGCCAATCGTGCACCAACTGGACCGCGTCTTCGCGAAGCTCTTCCAGCGCGGCGCCGACGGCGGCGGTGCGGAAGATATAGCCGGCGCCGGCGACAAGTTCCTCGCCCGCTTCCGCGATCAGCGCCTCGCCCAGCGCCAGCAGGCGCGCGCGTTCGGCTTCGTCCTCGATGCGCCGCGACAAAGCGATGCCGGGCTGGTACGGCGCCAGCACGCACAGCCGCCCGGGGATCGTCACCGAGGCGGACAAGCGCGCGCCCTTTTCGCCGATCGGATCCTTGACGATCTGAACAAGAACCTCCTCGCCCTCGCGCACGAGTTCGCCGATCGGATGCTCGTGTTCACTGTCATGCTTCGACGGGCTCAGCATGAAGGATTGGTTTTGCCCCTCACCCTGAGCTTGTCGAAGGGGGTCACCAAGACAGCGCGCTTCTCGCGCGCCCAGAAAGCCCGCGCGCTCGTGGCCAATCTCGATGAACGCGGCTTGGACGGCAGGCACCACCTTCGCCACGCGCCCCAGCACGATGTCGCCGACGAAGCTGCGCCCAGCCGTCGCCTCGTTGTCGTCGCCGAGCGTGCGCTCGCGGCTCAGCGCCTGGAGCTTGCCGTCTTCGACGACGGCAATGCGGATTTCCGCCGCGCCCACATTGATGAGAATTTCTTGGGACATAGGACCTTCGGGTTGGACTATCGTGCGATTCTCAATCAGCCGTCACATTTCGATTTTGGCTTTCGTCGCGTGCGCCTCCAACAGCAAAAAAAAGAAAAACCCGAATTCAAATACCCGAAATCCGGTTCAAGCCTTTGGTCTTAAAGCAAGAACGGCGAATGAGCGCGTTGCACGAACCTGCACTGAGCGGCTCTGGGCCGCCGTTCGCTTCGGCAAGATAATTGTTTTGATAATTTTTCGCGTATATAAACTTTGCATACGTAAAGCGACTCGGCGTATTCTGACGCTGCGTCAGGCAAGAAGCGATTCGCCGTGCCACAGCATCCAGTCCCAAGATTTCTGCTTGCCGTTCTATTTGTCATCCTTTCCCAAGGTACGTTTCAGGGTCTCCATCTCGCGGGCCTATACCCCGATCACGCGGTGGCACAGATGATAACTACTGTGCCTTCACCGTCGTTACTTGGACTAACTTATTGGGGCCTATCATTTTTGATAACAGTGCCTTTATGGTTTGCTGCGGATTATTTTCTCTATCGGCGCAAAATACCACGACAGCCGCGCGGCATCTCAATGCAGGCATCTGGGCGCGTGATTGCCCCTGCCACATCTCAAGCGCAACTTAATTCAGAAGCGATGGCAAGAATTCTTTCTCGCCCCTTCGTTGCAATTGCCGATTGGACGCGTAAAGACCAAAATTCATCCGTACCTCCTGAATTTGGCGCGGCCATTAAGATTATAACTGGTACTGGCGCGCCATTCGACTTTTATCGAAGCCATATCCACTTCAAAACCCATCTTGTTCGTGTGGCGCTCGTTGCTGAGCGGCGGCTGACAAATTGCGAACTTCGTGTTGAAAAAATCTCTGGTCGCCTCGCGCAGCTTTGTCCAGTAATTGTTGAAAAAGGGTTTGACCTCAATCCTGGTGTTCCAAAATATATTGATTTTGTTGCCTATGATGAAGGTGTCAGCGGACCGTCGTTAAGTTCAAACCACACAATTGAAGCAAAATTTCCAATCAATCCACTTTCCAACGGCGTTTCATACTTGGACGATCAACCGTATCTTCTTACGTTGGTCGCTAGCGCTGCGGAATCGATACCTTATATTGCCGATTTCCGTCTCTGGGTTGATGATGCAGGCCATCTAAAAATTGAAGAGGTCAAAGAAGTATTAGTTTCTTCAAGAACGCCAATTCTGGAGCTTGTTAAAGCAGCCGAATCCGCAGGATGGCAATTTGTCGGGAATCGGATTGTTCTTCACTCTTTCTCGCAAGCTCTCAGACAAGCCGCGATGGACGGGACCATCGAAATTCAAGGGCGCCCATTGCAGCGGCGTTCCGATACTAAACACGCGCTTCGTAATTCCATGCTGGAAAAAATCCCGCCAGCATATTTCAAAAATCATTGGATACGACTTCACTACGGATGGGTGGACGGCAACAACAATCAGTTCACGACCGCATCAGACCCGCTGGATAAAGAACCTTCCTACTATATTGATCTTCATGTGAAGCGCCCGGAGGCTTGGAAATGGTTAAGCAACGCTGAGACGCAAGCTGCGCGAGACAGGGCGTTGGCGCTTGAAGCCGACGAGAAGAAGCGCATCGCTGATCACCCAATAAGGACCGGAGAGGATGAAGGCAAAGAAATCGAGTAGCCCTGACGCACTTCATCGCGTCCGCTTCGACAAGACGCTAGAGGCGATGGTCAGAAACTCTCCACCAAGCGCAGGAACATCAACTCAGGCGAATGGCGCAGATTGTAGCGGAATTCAAACTCGCCAAGGTACTTCGCCAAGTGCTTCGCGGAAACGTGCACATGCGTCCCGCGAATAGACCGCTTCAACATGGACCAGAAGCCTTCAAGGCTGTTCGTATGCGTCGTACCCCGCACGTACTCTTTGAGACTGTGATTGACCGATGCGTGGTCGTATCCGATGTATTTGAGATAACGGTACGCCCCATGATCGTCAGTGCTGATTTTGCTTCCGCGCGCGATGTTCTCGCAAATGTGTTGCTCAAGTTCGCCGCGCTGTCTGTCAGGAACAATGCGGGTCATCACGTCGCCGTCGCGTTCAAGCATTCCGAAGACAATCGTCTTGTTTGCCATCGTGCGCTTGCGACCACCGCCCGAGCGCTTCCCGCCAATGAAAGTTTCATCCGCCTCAACATGTCCAGACAGCCCGTCGTCGCCGTCAACGCATGCCATGTACTTGCGGATTTCATGGGCCATGCGGAACGCGGTCGGATAAGACACGCCCAACTGCCGCTGCAATTCCTTTGCGGGCACGCCGTGGCGCGTCGTGGTGAACAAGTAGATCGCATAGAACCATTTCACGAGCGCCACATGCGACTTAGCAAAGGGCGTTCCCATCATCGGGTGAATGTGATGCCCGCACCATTGGCAGGAATAGGCCAGTTCACTCGCCAGCCTGGAGAAGCGGCCCGTCTTGTGACATTTGGGGCATTCCAAGGTTTCGCCGTACCGGAGTTTCATAAGATGGTCCAGGCAGGCGCTATCGTCTGGAAAGCGCTGATTAAATTGCTGCAATGTGAAGGACTTAGTCTTTGGGGTCTTTTTCATCGCCGTCTCCATGCCTACCTATATAGGGGAGTGGAGTACGTATGTCAAGTTTATAATCGCGTAATTTTTGCTTCTCCGTTTTTTCACACGACCGAAGCGATGTGGGAATGCAATCCGCCCAGTTCAAAAGGATGCGAAAGATTTATTTGCGCGACCAATTCTCACAATCATCGCGGCGAAGAGAGCGGAATAAGTTCGCGAAGCGAAACGCACTGAATGGGGGCTTGAAAAACAAATCTACTGTGACTCTATTTTTGCTTTCCTATCGCTTGATATCGGGGGAAAGAGTACCTCCTGCAATTCATGCTCGTGGATCATTCGATCTCTCTTCCCGACATCGGCCCGCATCTCCTTCACCAGTGCAATGATAGCTGCGCGACCTTCCTGTGCCCCGGTATTAGAACCGACGGCTTCAAATTCTCGGAGAAGTTGGACAACACGCGTTGCCCCGTAGATACAGATGCGCGTCTTTGCATCAGCAGCAAGCGAAAGATTTTCTTTAGAGCGACCATTTTGTGCGACGAGTGCGACGGCTTTTAGAAAATCCACATAAGACTGGCTTCGCTGCAAAATCAATTGTCGGCGGGTTTCTAAAGCTCGCCCAAAGAAATACTGAAGGCCGCCGCCAAGTAACACGCCTAGCAGTGAGAACACAGCAACTATGATTGTCTGGCTCATCTGATCTACCCAACAAATCGAGAATTGACTTGCAGTAAATGCCAGCTTTTAAACCGTCAATCAAACTTGAGACACCGCAAAGCGGCGCCTAAATGACTACCCCCTTCGTCTCGCGCGGCCAGTGCCGCGCGAGCCACTTCCCCCGCTTGCGGGGGCAGAAAACCACTCGCTACTCGCTATTCGCCACTCACCTTTAGCACCCATACCCACACCCGCGAAGCAGGCTGACGGTTTCGGCCAACGGCAGGCCGACGACGTTGGAATAGGAGCCGTTGATGCGGCTCACGAAGACCTCGGCGCGGCCCTGGATGGCGTAACCGCCGGCCTTGCCCTCGCCTTCGCGGCTTTGGACGTAGGTTTCGATCTCGACGGCGGACAAGCGGCGGAAAGCGACCGAAGTGATAATAATCCGTGTACGGATGTCATGACCCGGCGCGGCGACGGCGACGGCGGTGATGACCCGATGCTGTCGGCCGGAAAGCAGTTCCAGACAGGCGCGCACCGTTTCGGCATTTTCCGCTTTCGGCAGGATGCGCCGCCCGCAGGCCACCACCGTATCGGCTCCGAGCACCAGCATTCCCGCGTGCTTTGCCGCGACGATGCGGACCTTTTCGCAAGCCAGCCTGAGCGCATGGAGGCGCGGCAGCTCGCCTTTCAGAGGGGTTTCGTCGATGGCGGCGGCGCGAATCTCGTCCGGCGCGATGCCGGCCTGGGCCAGCAGCGCCTTGCGCCGCGGACTTTCGCTCGCCAGCAGCAAGCCGAGCCGCGCCGATGAATCATTTGAAGCGATAGGTGATCCGGCCTTTCGTGAGGTCATAAGGCGTCATCTCGACCATGACCTTGTCGCCCGTCAGCACGCGGATGCGGTTCTTGCGCATCTTGCCGGCCGTGTGGGCGATGATCTCGTGCCCGTTCTGCAATTTGACGCGAAAGGTCGCGTTGGGCAGCAACTCGCTGACCACGCCTTCGAATTCGAGAAGTTCTTCCTTTGGCATTCGCCCTCTGGGTTCATTCCGGGCCGGGAGAATGCACTGAAATCGGCCAAAAGCAAGGGTTTGCGAGGTCTCATCCCCGGTTTATCCCTTCAAATGCAGCACGCAGATCAGCGTCATAAGGCGTCGCGCCGTGTCCAAATCCACCTCGATCTTGCCCTTCAGGCGCTCACGCAACAGCTCGGCCCCCTCGTTGTGCAGGCCGCGCCGGCCCATGTCGAGGGCCTCGATCTGGGCCGCGGTCTGGCTGCCTCCGATGGCCCTGAAGTAGCTTTCGCAGACCACGAAATAGTCCTTGATGATGCGGCGAAAAGGCGTGAGCGAAAGCATCACCTTGCCGTGCGTTTCGCCGTTCGCAAGACGGATGTCGAAGGTCAGGCGTTTTTCCTCGATGCCGAGCACGAGTTGGTAGGGGCCGCCGTGCGAGCCGACCGGGTGGAAGCTGTTGGCCTCCAACAGATCGTAGAGCGCGATTTCGCGTTCGTGTTCGATCTCGCGCGTGCGGCGCACCAGCGTGTGCTCGTCCAGCGTCACACCGCAAAGGCGAAAAGGCGACGCTTCGCTCATCGTTCAGCGGCCGGCGCGCGCATTCAGCCTGGCGGCGACGGAACGCGCATGGGCGTCCAGCCCCTCGGCCTGAGCGAGCGCGATGACATCCGGCCCCAGCTTCGCGATTGTGAGCGGGGTGCAGGCGAGCAAAGTCGAGCGCTTGAGGAAATCGAGCACCGAAAGGCCCGAGGAGAAGCGCGCCGTGCGCGCCGTCGGCAGCACATGGTTGGGCCCGGCGATGTAGTCGCCCATCGCCTCGGGCGTATAGCGGCCGAGGAAGATGGCGCCGGCATGACGCACGCGCTTCAGCAGTACATCGGGATCGGCGGTGGCGATCTCCAGATGCTCGGGAGCGATCTTGTCGACCAGCGGCGCCGCGTCGTTCAAGTCCGCCACCACGATGATCGCGCCGTAATCGCGCCAGCTCGCGCCGGCGATGTCCTTGCGCGGCAACAGCGCTAGCGCGCGCGCGACCGCTTCTTCCACTTTTTTCGCGAACTCGGCGTCGTCGGTGATCAGAATGCTCTGCGCCGAGGCGTCGTGCTCGGCTTGCGACAACAGATCGGCCGCGATCCAATCCGGATCGTTGTCGGCGTCGGCGACGATCAGGACTTCCGACGGCCCGGCGACGGAATCGATGCCGACTTGGCCGAAGACCTCGCGCTTGGCCGCCGCCACATAGGCGTTGCCGGGGCCGACGATCTTATCCACGGCCGCGATGCTCTCGGTGCCGTAAGCCAACGCGGCCACCGCCTGGGCTCCGCCGACGCGATAGATTTCCGCGATGCCCGCGCGGCGCGCGGCTTCGATGGTCAAGGGATTGATGGCGCCGCCGCTCGCCGGCGTCACCATGACGATGCGCTTCACGCCGGCCACGAGCGCGGGAATGGCGTTCATCAGGACCGAGCTAGGATAGCTCGCCGTGCCGCCGGGCACGTAAAGGCCGACGCTGTCCAGCGCCGTCCAGCGCCAGCCCAGCCGCGCGCCAACCTCGTCGGTATAGAAAACGTCGGAGGGAATCTGGCGGCGGTGATAATCCTCGATGCGCCGAGCGGCGACGTCGAGCGCGGCCAGCGCCTCGCGCCCGCACGCATCTTTCGCGGCGGCAATGTCGCGATCACTCAAGCGCAGCGTGGCCGGGGTGAGGCGAATCTTGTCGAAGCGTTCGCTGAAATCGATCAGCGCCGCGTCGCCGCGCGCGCGCACCTCGGCGACGATGGCGCGCACAGAAATGGCGACATCTTCGCCCGCTTCGCGCTTGACGGAGAGAAGCGCGCCAAAGCCGCTTGCGAAATCCGCGGCGCGCGCATCGAGCCAATGCGTCATTTCAGTGCTCTTCGTCTTCGTGTTCGGGGCGTCCGCGCGCCGCCCAATCGCCGCTTACATCGGCCAAACCGGCATCCAGACATTCGACGTCGAGCATCATCGCACCGCCCCCGGCGAAGACAAGCTCCACCGTTCCGGACGGATCGTCCGGCGCCTTGGGCGTGTAGCGGATGGCCAGAAGCGAAATTACCGCGCCGGGCGCGCCGCGTTTCAAATTCCGCGATTTGACCGACAGAACGCCGTTGAAATGCAGCCCGGCGCGCACGCGCAAATTCCCGCGCGTGCCGCTTTCCCATTTGAAGCGGTTGAACAGAGCGGCAAAACGCCGCTTCTTCGGCAGATAGACGAGATCGCCCAGCTGCGCGACCGCATCTTGCAGGCGGGCGGAGATCACCTGCAAATCTTCGTCGTCCACGGCCGCCAGGATTGGTTCGCGCGCGCTCATGCTGGCAACCGTTCGATGTCGGCGCCGACGCGGCTGAGTTTTTCCTCGAGCCGCTCGAAGCCACGGTCCAAATGATAGACGCGATTGACGATGGTCTCGCCTTCCGCTCCCAGGCCCGCCAGCACCAGGCTCGAGGAGGCACGCAGATCGGTCGCCATCACGGGGGCGCCCTTCAGGCGCGGCACGCCGTTCACCACGGCCGTGTCGCCTTCGACCTTGATGTCGGCGCCCATTCGCAGAAGTTCCGGCACATGCATGAAGCGGTTCTCGAAAATCGTCTCCGTTATATGGGAAGTCCCCTCGGCAGTTGCCATCAGCGCCATGAATTGCGCCTGAAGGTCCGTGGGAAAGCCCGGAAACGGCGCCGTCGCGGCCGACACGGAGATCGGGCGGATGCCGTTGCGCGCAACCGACAGGCCGCGATTGGTCTTGGTAACCTGGGCGCCGGCCGCCTCCAGTAAAGTGACAAGCGCTCCGATAAGATCGGCCCGGGTCCCGGTCAACTCGATCTCGCCGCCGGCGACCGCGACCGCCATGGCGTAGGTGCCCGTCTCGACCCGGTCCGGCAGCACGGAATGCTCGGCCGCATGCAGGCTGCTCACGCCGTCCACCACGATGGTCGAGCTGCCCAGACCGGAAATCCGCGCCCCCATGGCCACGAGGCATTGGCCCAAATCGTCGATCTCGGGCTCGCGGGCGGCGCCAACGATCACGCTACGGCCTTCGGCTAGCGCGGCGGCCATCAGCGCGTGTTCCGTCGCCCCGACGGAGACCATGGGAAACTCGATGCGCGCGCCCTTCAGGCCGCCCGGCGCGCTGGCGATCACATAGCCGTCGGCGAGTTCGACCCGTGCGCCCAGCGCCTCAAGCGCCTTGAGATGCAGGTCCACCGGGCGGGCGCCGATGGCGCAGCCGCCGGGCAGCGAAACCTTGGCATGGCCGGCGCGCGCCACCAGTGGCCCCAGGACCAGAAAGCTCGCCCGCATCTTGCGCACGATGTCGTAATCGGCCGTCGTGCCCGTGAGATTGGCGGCACGAAGCCGATAGCGTCCGCCCGCGCCCAGAGCCGTTTGCTGCGTCCATTCCACGTCGGCGCCGAAATGGCGCAACAAATCGGCCATGAAGGCCACGTCGGCCAGCTTGGGCACGTTGGTCAGCGTCAGCGGCGCATCGGTGAGCAGGCACGCGGCCATCAGCGGCAAGGCGGCGTTCTTGGCGCCGCTGATCGGGATTTCGCCTTTGAGACGGATCCCACCTCTAACCCTAATCTTGTCCATAACCCCTCGGTTCGCCCGCAAGCATGAGCCGAGCGTTTTAGCGCGCACGGGTCAGCAACAACAGCGGTAAACTAGCGCGTTTTGGCGGCTTTATTCGGGCCCGCGGCCGGCAAATCCGTGGCGCTGGCTTTGGCGTCGGCCTGGGCAGGGACTTCCTCGTCGGCCAGGGCGCGCACGCGCGCCTTGCGGCGCTTCAGGTTCTCGCGCAGTGCTGCGGCAAGCCGTTCCCGCCGCGCGGCGGAATTCGTGGATTTTGCCACCCAGGAACCCTTTCCCTTTCGCCCGGACCTGGGCTATAGCAGCCGTCCTTTCGGGCCGGGCTTCGCCTCGGTCCGCCGGTTGCCGGAGTAGCGTAGTGGTAGCGCAACCCCTTGGTAAGGGGTAGGTCGACAGTTCAATTCTGTCCTCCGGCACCAGTTTTCGCCTGCCAAGCGAATGAAGCATGCCTTCACTTAGCACCGATGGTTTGAAGAACTTCTCCTTCGGTCAAAATCTGCGGCAGCACCACCGCGTCGGCGGCGCCCGGCGCGTAATAGAGATAGAGCGGCACGCCCGAGCGTCCGTGCGCTTCCAAGAGCGCAGTAATCGCGGAATTGCGGTTGGTCCAATCGGCCACCAGGAAAGCGATCCGTTTGTCCGCGAACGCCGCGCGCACCGCGGGCCGCGACAGGGCCGCTTCCTCGTTGACGAGACAGGTGATGCACCACGAAGCCGTGGCGTCGACGAACACGGCGCGATGGGCGCCGCGCAATTGCGCAAGACGCGCGGCGGAGTAAGGCTCGGATTTCATGCCCGCGAATTCGGTTTGACCGGACGGCGGCGCGGGCGCATGGCCGACCAAGGTCAGCGCATAAAGCGCGCCGGCGATCCCGACAGCCGCGACAAAGGCCCCGGCCTTGCGAACCCAGCCCTGGCCCGTGCGCGTAACGCCCCACAGCCAAAGCGACACGCCGAGGGCTGCGATTGCGGCCAGGACGGCGACCAGGCCGGCGCGATCGACCTGCTGCGCCAACACCCACACCAGCCATGCCGCTGCGCCATACATGGGCAGTGCGAGAATCTGTTTCAGGCGCAGCATCCAGCGGCCGGGCTTGGGCAGGATACGATGCATCGCCGGCCACACGCCGAGCAACAGGAACGGCAACGCAAAGCCCAAACCCAACGCCGCGAATACGGCAAGCACAATGATCGTCGATTGCGTCAGGCCGTAGCCGATGGCGGTCGCCATGAACGGCGCGGTGCAAGGCGCGGCAACCGCTACCGCCAGAACGCCGGTGAAAAACGCACCGGCAAGCCCGCCCTTGCGCGCCAACCCGTCGCCCGCCGAAACCGCTTCTACCTCGAACACGCCCGACAGATTGAGGCCGACGGCGAACATCAAGAGCGCCAGTCCCGCGACAACGATGGGCTCCTGCAGCTGAAAGCCCCAGCCGATGGCCGCTCCGCCCGCGCGCAGCGCGACCAGCAGCAGACCGAAAGCGATGAAACTCACAACCGCGCCGGCACTGTAGGTGAACGATTCCGCGCGCGCCCGACCGCGCTCCGCGCCCGCGTGTCCGGCCAGTGCCAAGGCCTTCATCGCCAGGATCGGCAGCACACAAGGCATGACGTTGAGGATCAAGCCGCCGATGAAAGCAAACAGCAGTGCCAATGCGAGGGAGATCGTCGCGCCTTCGTCGAAGCGCGCGGGCGGCACCGCGCCCGGCTCGGCCTTCACCTGCAAGGCTTGCACGGACTTGTCGGCGGAAGTGAGCACCAACACGCCGTCGAGCACGCCGGCTTTGGAGAAATTGTTTCCGGGCTGCAGGCGCAGCACCACGCCGTCGCCGGTAAAGCCGAGCGTTTGCGGCGCGACGTCTTTCACCTCGCCGGGCCGGGCCGGGAAGAATTGCGCCTCCACCGGCTTCGCAGCGCCGGCCAACGCGGGCGCCTTCACATAGAGCCGCAGATCGCCGCCCAGCGCAGTGCGCATCGGCCAAGGCGAGACGGCGGGAAGCTTGGCGCGCGCCGCCGCGAATTGTTCGGTGCTAATCGGATCTGGCGGCGGCGCGTTCGCATCGACGAACAGGGTGAGGTTCAGCACCGTGTCTTCTGGAATGCAGACTTCGCGGCAAACCAGCCAATCGACGGCGGCGCTCAGCTGCGCTTCCTCGCTGGGCTTGGCGTCGGCGGGCGCCTGCAGATCGACCAGCAGCCAGACCTTGCCCTCATAGCCGTAATCCATCAGCGGGCCGACCGGGTCGCGCTGCGGATAAGGCCATTGGATCGCGCCGGCCTTCCAGCCCGGCGGCAAGCTCCATTTGATCTCGGTCGGCGCGCCGGCGTCGCCGGGATTGGACCAATAAGTATGCCAGCCGGGACGGATGTTCTCTTCGAGCGCCACCGTCACGGTGCCGCCGGGCGCCACCGCGTCGCGTTCGGCGATCGGCCGGGCGATCACCTTAGGCCCGTGGTCGATCTGGGCAACGGCCGGGGCCAGAGCCGCCAGCAGAACGAGGACCGAAAGCCAGAACCTGCGCATCATTCCGCCTCATAGCCTGCCCGGCGGTGTTGCGCCAGCGGCCCGTCTTGACCCTCGCGCGAAGGTGAAGGTTTGCGCTAGTTTCCATCGGAACAGCAGGGGCATTTGATGCGCATCACGGGAGGCAAGTTCGGCGGCCGCGCGCTGGTGGCGCCGCGCGATGCACGCGTGCGCCCGACATCGGACAAGGTGCGCCAGGCGATCTTCAACATCCTCCTGCACAACGACTTCGGCATAGGCTTCACGTTGGAGGGCGCGCGCGCCGCCGATCTGTTCGCGGGAACCGGCGCGCTGGGGATCGAGGCGCTGTCGCATGGCGCGTCCTTCTGCCTGTTCGTCGACGATGCCGCCGAAAGCCGCGCGCTGATCCGCGAGAACGTCGAAGCCCTGGCGCTGACCGGTGCCAGCAAGATCTGGCGGCGCGACGCGTGCCAGCTCGGACCGATGGCCGGCGGCGCGGGAGGACCGTTCGAACTCGTCTTCCTCGACCCGCCGTACCGCAAGGGACTGATCGCGCCAGCGCTGAAGAGCCTCAGCGCCGGCAGCTGGCTGACGGACGGCGCAATTCTGGTGGCAGAGATCGCCGAGGACGAAAACATTCCGCCTACGGATGGATTCCGTCCGCTCGACGAACGGGTTTATGGGGATACGCGGGTGCTGTTTCTGGCTTTGGCGTAAATATTATACGCTGACAGCGTATTTTGGCTTGCATTTTATACGCTACTAGCGTATTCTAATTTCCTATGAAGATCGTCCGTACCCATCGCTATGTCAAAGACATCAAGAAGCTGAAGGCTTCGGCGGATGACGTGGATGCGATGGAGCGGATGATTGCGGCCAATCCGGCGGCAGGTGCGCTGATCCAAGGCTTGAAGGGCGTACGCAAGGCGCGCTTTCGGATCGGCAATCGCGGCAAGAGCGGCGGCGGATGGGTGATCTATTACGTGATGGTCGCAGACGATGTGGTCCTGATGATTACGGCTTACGCCAAGGCTGAAAAGGAAGACCTTTTGTCAAACGACCGCACGTCCATTCTGCGTATGTTGGAGGAGTTCAATCGATGAGCAAAAGAACCAAACTTGGCCTCGCGATCGAGGAAGGCCTGCGCGAAGCGGTAGCGTGGAAACGCGGCGAGATCGAACTTCCCACCCGAACCATCGATGTGATAACGCCCGCGCGCGTGAAAGCGATCCGCAAATCCGTCGCCAAAAGTCCGCGCGAGTTCGAGCGACGCTTCGGCGTGCCCGCGCGAACTGTGGAAGGTTGGGAACAAGGCAAGCAGGTGGACGTCGCCGCGCGCGTGCTTCTTACTGTGATCGAGAAGGAACCGGAGGCGGTGGAGAGGGCGTTGGTCAACAGGTAATATGAGAGATTAGCAGTCCGGCCCTAATTCAGTTCCCCATTCGTCAGATCGACATCCATGTTTGTTGGCCTCAATTGCGCTCGCAATAAGTAACGCGCCCAAAACGATGAGAATGCCGATTCCAACACGCGGAAATCGCCCAGCCAGTAGCCGCCAAGCGCCTGCAAGACCGAATGCAACCGCCATGTAAATACCAATGATCGCCGCTACGGCTACTGGAAGCAGCAGAATTTGCCACCACGTCACGACTGACCAACCTTCCTTTGTTCTTTAGCTTTGTGCGCATTCTCAAGCTCTTGATTCTCTCTAATCAAAAATAATTCCAAGGCTTTAAGTGCGTCCTGCGATGATGGTCGAATATACCACTCGACTTTATCACCGTAAGATGCCGGCACTTCCCACATGCCGTGATCGTGTAATTCGCTGCCACTCCACTTTGAGACAAACAAATGATCCTTAAGTGAGAGTGCTGAATGAGTAATCCTTCCATGAGAAAGATAGATTACCAATCTATTTGGGTCCTTTTCCCGTCCTCGAATAGGTGACAGTACGCCGCCGGATCTAAGTGATTCCATGAACTTGCCACTCACTATGAAATCGGAATCGCCCAGACGCAGATTCTGATAGCGGTGGGTCAAGAGTGTATATCGCTCTGTAGAATTCAAGCCCAGTGCGAACGTATGGCAGTTATATTCTCGATCCAAACTGTCAGGATGAACAAAAATCCTGTGCCCATGGACTGATCGCAACTGCTCGATTTTGGCTCTATACGACGAGGGAAAAACAAGCTCCGCAGCTTCATCGAGAGCACAACGCAGCTCTGAATTTTCGTCGACATTCATACCTGCAATCTACCGCCTCCCGAACAGCTTTTCTATATCGCTCAGTTTTAGTTCCACGTAAGTCGGCCGGCCGTGGTTGCATTGGCCGGAGTGGGGTGTGGATTCCATTTCGCGCAACAGCGCGTTCATTTCCTCGGCGGTGAGACGGCGGCCGGCGCGCACCGAGGTATGGCAGGCCAACGTGCCGGCGACCTCCTCCAGACGTTCCTTCAGAGACAGGGCCGAACCGGTTTCGGCGATGTCGTCGGCGAGATCGCGCATCAGCCCTTTCAAATCCATCTGGCCGAGCATCGCGGGCACTTCGCGCACCACCACCGCGTCGGGTCCGAAGGGTTCCACCACCAGGCCGAATTCAGCGAGGTCGGCCGCGCGCGACGCGAGGCGCTCGACTTCGGCGGGATCGAGGTTCACCACTTCAGGCACCAGCAAGGGCTGGCACGCGACGGCGCCCGCTTCCATTGCGTGCTTCATCTTCTCGTAGGTCAGGCGCTCGTGCGCGGCGTGCTGATCGACGATGACGATGCCGTCCGCGGTTTGCGCCACGATATAGGTTTCGTGCAGTTGCGCCCGCGCCGCGCCCAGCGGATTATCCGTAGACGGATTTTCCGGCGCGGCTTCGACGCGAGCGGACGGCGCGTTAAACAACGGCGATTGGAAATCGCGCCCGGGATCGTACGCCGAAGAAGCGCGATACGGCTGCTGACGAAAGTCCGGCTCCGCATAACCCGAGTGCGGGCGCAGGGCGGCGAGCGCATCGCCCGCCACCGTGGTCGAAGCTTTGTGGCCGGCCTCGTGCAAAGCGTGCTTGAGAGCGGATACGATCAGCCCGCGCACCAGGCCCGCATCGCGGAAACGCACCTCGGATTTCGCCGGATGCACGTTGACGTCCACGAAGGCGGGATCGCATTCGACGAACAAGGCAAGCGCCGGATGGCGGTCGCGCGCCAGGAAATCGGCATAGGCCCCGCGCACCGCGCCGATCAGCAGCTTGTCGCGCACCGGCCGTCCGTTGACGAACAGGAACTGCATCTGCGCATTGGCGCGGTTGTAGGTGGGCACGCCCGCATAGCCGAAAACGCGCACGCCTTCGCGCGCGGCGTCCACCGGCACGGCATTGTCGGCGAATTCGCGGCCCATCAGACGCGATAGGCGCTTGAGGCGACCCGCGACTTTATTCTGGCCTACCGCTTCGCTACTTGAGGCCGGGTCGGCCTCGGCCGGCAGATCGAGCACCCGCTTGCCGTCGAGCGTCAGGCTGAAGGCGACGTCGGCGCGTGCCATGGCCAGGCGTTTGACGATGTCCTGGGTGGCGAGATCTTCCGAGCGCGCGGATTTGAGGAACTTCAGCCGCGCCGGCGTGGCGAAGAACAGCTCGCGCACTTCGACCTTGGTGCCGGATTGGCCCTTGGCGCGGAAGCCCGCCGGCATCGGTCCCCGGACGTGGCCGCCCTCGACGCACACCTCGTGCGCCTCGCTCTTCTTGGACCGGCTGACGATGGAAAGTTGCGCCACCGCGCCGATGGAAGGCAGCGCCTCGCCGCGAAACCCCATCGTCATGATATGCGAAAGATCGTCGTCGCCGAGCTTGGAGGTGGCGTGGCGTTCCACCGCGAGGACGAGATCGTCCGCCTCCATGCCCTCGCCGTCGTCTTCCACCAGTACCAAGTCGCAGCCGCCGTTCGAGGCGGCGACGTCGATGCGCGCGGCGCCCGCGTCGAGCGCATTCTCCACCAGCTCCTTCACGGCGCTGGCCGGGCGCTCCACCACCTCGCCCGCGGCGATGCGGTTGACGGTGCCTTCCGAGAGACGGCGGATTTTCATAGGGGGAGTGTAGCGGATTCGGCAGATGGAATGATCACTCTATTTTTTTACCGCTCCCTCAAGGAGAGGGTGAAGAACTGCCCTTTTCCACTGGCATTGCCCCCGCCACGACGATGGTCATCTTCGAGGGATCGAAGAGACGGCGGGCGACGCGGCGAACGTCGTCGATGGTGACGGCGTCGATCAGATCGGCGCGTTTGCCGAGATAATCCAGCCCCAAGCCCATCTGCTGGAAAGCATTGAGCTGGGCGGCAAGACCCGCATCCGAGGCGAAGGCGAGCGGAAACGATCCGTTCAGATAGGTTTTAGCGTCGGCGAGTTCCTGCGGCGTCGGCCCGTCGGCGGCGAATCTGCGCATCGTCTCGCGCACCACCGCGAGCGTGCGGCGCATGTCGTCCTTGCGCGACGCAACCTTGCCCAGCAGCAGACCGGCTTTTCGATAGGGAACCAGATCGGTCGAAACGCCGTAGGTGAGGCCGCGCTTCTCGCGCACCTCCTTGGTCAAGCGCGAAGCGAAGCCGCCGCCGCCCAGGACATAATTGGCGACGTAATCCGTCAGAAAATCCGGATCGCCGCGCAGCGGACCCGGCAAGGCGAAAAACGCCGTCGGCTGCGGCACATCCATCGCTACGATATGCAGTCCCGGCGCGCCGACGCGGGCGGGCGGCGGCAACGGCGGCGGCGCTTCAGCCGGCAGCGCGCCGAAGGCCGCGCGCAGTAGAGCAGTCGCCGTCGCCGCATCCGTATCGCCGACGAGCGCGATCCGCAGTCCGCCGCGAACCCAATGAAGGCGGGCGAAAGTCCGCAGGTCTTCCGGCGTGACCGCCATGAGCCCGCGTGCGTCGCCGTCGGCCGGATGACCGTAGGCGTAGGCGCCGAAATAGAAACTGTAGAAGCTCTTCTCGGCGACGGAATCCGGATCGCCTTTGCCCTGTTCGATGCTCTGCAGCATCTGAACGCGCACGCGGCTCACCGCATCGGCGTCGAAGCGCGGACGCGACAACGCCAGGCCGAGCAGCCGGAACGCTTCCTTGGCGTTGGACGACAGAACGGTCAGCGACACGATCATGAAATCGCGGCCGGGCTCGACGCCGAGCCGGATCGCCCGGCTCGCGAGCGCCGCCTGGAATGCGGCGCTGTCGAGATTGCCCGCGCCCTCGTCCAACAGAGCGGCGGCGAAGGCAGCCAGCCCCGCCTTGGCGGACGGATCGTAGGCCGACCCCGCGGGCAGCGACGCGGTAAGCGCGATCATCGGAACGGTGTGATCCTCGGCGAACCATACTTGCGCGCCGCCGCCGACGTTCAGCGCCTTGACGCTCGCCGCCGAAGCGGGCGCCAGCGCGGCAATGAAAAAGACGAAAAGCGCAAGCGCGCGGCGCGGATTCATTGCGCGGCCGGCATCAGGGTGGCCGTCACGGATTCCGCCTTGACCAAACTCGCGGACGCAGCCTTGAGCACATCCTCCCGCGTCACCGCCTGGATGCGCTGTGGCCATTGCTGCACGTCGAACACGGTCAGCCCGATGGCCAGCGCCTGACCGTAAGCCGAAGCCATTTCGAACTGACTGTCGCGGCGAAACGTGGCGCCGGCGACGAGCTGCGTCTTGGCGCGCGCCAGCTCCGCCTTGGACGGCGCCCGGCGCAGGTACGGCGCGACGACTTCGTCGATGGCGCGCTCCAGAGTCTCCAGCGAAACACCGGGACGCGGATGCGCGGTGAAGCCGAACTCGCCGGCATCGCGGGTGTAGCCGTCGTAATAGGCGCCGACGTCGGTGGCGAGCCTGCGCTCGACGACCAGCCGGCGGTAAAGCGCCGAGGTGGCGTCGCCGCCCAGCAGTTTGGCCAGCACTTCCAGCGACTCGGCCCGTCCCGGCGCGGCTTCGGCATAGCTTTCGACGCGATAGAGCCGTAGGAACATCGGCACTTTCACGTCCTTGCGCGTGATCGCCAAGCGGGTCTCGCCCAACCGCGGCGGCTGCGCGCAATCGCAGCGCACCGCAAGCTCGTGCGAGGACACCTGTCCGTATTCGGCTTCCGCGTCGGCGCGCACTTCATCGACCGTCACATCGCCGGCGACGATCAGGATGGCGTTGTTCGGCGCGTAATGACGCCGGTAGAAATTGTCGGCTTCCGCCCGGCCGATGTGGCGGATTTCGTCGGCCCAGCCGATTACCGGCCGCCCATAGGGATGGGAGAGATACAGCGCCGCCTCCGCCTGCTCCTGCGTCAGGGCTTCGGGATCGTTGTCGATGCGCATGCGCCGCTCCGCCAGCACCACGTCGCGCTCGGTGCCGACGGCCGCATCCGAAAGATCGAGATTGGCCATGCGGTCGGCTTCCAGATGCATGGCGAGGCGGAGCTGGTCCTTGGCGATCTGTTCGTGGAAGACGGTGTAATCGTGGGTGGTGAAGGCGTTGTCGTCGCCGCCGCCCCGCGCGATCGTCTGCGAGAAGTCGTCGCCCGGCTGCGATTTCGTGCCGCGGAACATCATATGCTCGAAGAAATGGGCCAGCCCCGAAGTGCCCGGCGGATCGTCGACCGCGCCGACCTTGAACCAGAGCATCTGGGTCGCGACCGGCGCGCGATGATCGGGCACCACCACGACCTGTAGGCCGTTCTGCAGCACGAATTGGAAGACCCTGGGAGGATTGGCCGGCGCCGCCCGCGTGTTCGCCGCACAGGCGGCGAAGAACACCGCACAGACCGCAATCCTGGACAATGCGTTCAGCAAAGACTTCACAATGCCCTCATGCTTCGACCCCAAGCTCAGGGTTGGGTCAAATCCTCACCCTGAGCCTGGCGAGAGGGCGGGATATTCTTTCAAAACCAGTCGAACCAGCCGTCGAACCAGCCGCCATCGTCTTCCTTCTTGGGCGCTTCCGGCTTGGGTGCTTCGCCGGTCGTCTGATCGGACTTCTGCGCATCGATGCGTTTGGCTTCGGAATCGGCGTCGACGGGGGTGCCCTTATCGGTCTTCGGACCCTGCCAGAAGAGAACCTCGCTGGTGAAACTATCGTCGGAGCCCACCATCGCCTTGCGGTCGGAATCCAGTTGCTGGCGAATATCCGGATCGGCGTTGGCCACACCGGCATAAGCCAGCAGCAGCTTCTCGCCCTGGCTGGCATTACCCGGGATGTTGGAAGCGATCGTCGCCGGATCGTTGCCGAAAAGCGCAGTCTGCGCGTTCTCGGTCGGCTGGATCTGGTTGGTGGGAGCGGCGCCGGGTCTGGGCGGCATCAGATTGTAGTCGGGCGGCACGACCAGCGGCGCCTTCGTCAGCACCGAGAATTCATCGGGCGGCTTCTTGTCCATACCGGCGGCACTGCGAAGGGTCTGGCAGCCGCAAAGAGCCAAACCTACGCCGGCCAGAACGGCGGCGCGCATTACATGCGACGAACGAATGTTCATAGACTACTCCCTGCCGACTTCGCCTTTCGGCGCATCGGGTTTCAGCAGCATGTCGTATATCAGTCCAAGGACGCCGATGTTAATGGCGATGTCCGCCACATTAAACACGTACCAGTCGTAACCGTAGACGAAAAAATGGAAAAAGTCGGCTACTTTGCTGTAAACTAAACGGTCGATCAGATTGCCGAGCGCCCCGCCGATCACCAAGCCAAGCGCTATCGCAAGCACCCTGCCATGTACCCGCCACAACCACCAGCCTAGGCCGCAGGCCGCCAGAATCTGGAAGGTCGCGATGATGACCGTTCCCTCGGGGCTATCGGCCGGAAACAAGCCAAAACTGATCCCCGGATTCCACACCATAACAAGATTAAAAAAGGGCAATACCGGCACCACTTGGCCCGGCTCCATGCCGATAAAGCCGAGGCCGTAAAGCATCACAAGCTTGGTGATCTGATCGACAATCAGCGCGGCGGCGGCGACCAGAAGTCCAAAATCGCGGGCGTTCATCGGGCCTCCAATGTATTCACCGCCCCGGCGCAACGCTCGCACAGGTCGGGATGGGACGGATTCTTGCCCACTTCCGGCAGGATCATCCAGCAGCGCGCGCATTTGTCACCCTCGGCGTGATGGAAAGTGACGGCCACGTCCGGCACATCTGGCAGGCGGAAGGCCTCGGGCGGCGGCTCACGGGTGACGACGTGGGCGGCGGAGGTGATGGCGACCTCGGCAAAGTCGATGCCTTTCAGGACCGCAACGTCGCTTTCGTCGGAGACATAGAGAATGGGCGCGGCCTCCAGGCTGGCGCCGATGATCTTGTCGCGACGCTTGATCTCCAGCGCACCGGTGACCACGCGGCGCAAGGCGCGAATGCGGTTCCACTTCTCGATCAGCGCCGGCGCCTGCCATTCGGTCGGCGTCGTGGGGAAGCTCTGCAGATGCACGCTGTCGTCCGGGAAGCGCAAGGTCCAGGCTTCCTCCATGGTGAAGCAGAGAATCGGCGCCAGCCAGGTAACCACGCGGCGGAAGATTTCGTCGATCACCGTGCGGGCGGCGCGGCGGCGCGGGGCGGCGAGAGGATCGCAGTACAACGCGTCCTTGCGGATGTCGAAATAGAACGCCGACAGCTCGTTGGTGCAGAAATTGAACAGCGTGTTGAAGACGCGGTTGAAATCGTATTCCGCATAGCCGCGGCGCACCAGCGCATCGAGTTCGGCGAGGTTCGCCAGCATGTAGCGTTCGAGTTCCGGCATCTCAGCCGCCGGAAGGCGTTCGGCTTCGTCGAATCCGGCCAAATTCGCCAGCATGAAGCGGATGGTGTTGCGCAGGCGGCGATAGGCATCGACATTGGTCTTGATGATGTCCTGGCCGATGCGCAGATCTTCGGTGAAGTCGGACGAGGCGACCCACAGGCGCAGAATGTCCGCGCCGTTCTTCTCCGCGATGGTTTGCGGCAGAACGGTGTTGCCCAGCGACTTCGACATTTTGCGGCCCTGCTCGTCGAGCACGAAGCCGTGGGTGAGCACCGCTCCGTATGGCGCGAAGCCGCGCGTGCCGCAGCTTTCCAGCAGCGAGGACTGGAACCAGCCGCGATGCTGGTCGGAACCTTCGAGATAAAGATCGGCGCGGTCCTTTTGCGGCCAGGACGGATCGATAGGATGTTCCACCGTGAAGACGTGCGTGGAGCCGGAATCGAACCAGACGTCGAGGATGTCGCGCACCTGCTCGTAATTATCGGCGTCGAGATTGCCGAGGAAGCGCGACGGCGGCGAGTTGAACCAGGCATCGGCGCCTTCCTTCTCGAAGGCTTCGGTGATGCGGGCGTTGACGGCGGCATCGTTGAGAATTTCGCCGGTCGGCTTGTGCACGAAGATCGCAAGCGGCACGCCCCAGGCGCGCTGGCGCGAGAGCACCCAATCGGGACGGCCTTCGACCATCGAGCCGATGCGGTTTTCGCCCGCCTTGGGATACCATTTGGTGTCGCGGATCGCCTGCATCGCGATCTGGCGTAAAGTTTTATCGCCCGAGCCTTTGAACGGCTTATCCATCGCCGCAAACCATTGCGGCGTAGCGCGGAAGATCACCGGCGCTTTTGAGCGCCAGGAATGGGGATAGGAATGGCGAAGCGAACCCTTCGCCAACAGCGCACCCGCGTTGATGAGTTCCTTGATGACCGCGCCGTTGGCGTCGCCATCCTTGCCCTCGGGCGTCAGGATGCGTTTGCCGTTGAAGAGAGCGATCTCAGGGTAGAACTTTCCTTCTTCGTCGACGGTTCTAGGAATCGCCGTATCGATACCAATTTCGGCAATTTCGTCGTGTTTGGTCCGCCAGAGTTCAAAGTCGTCTTCGCCATGGCCGGGTGCGGTATGTACGAAACCCGTGCCAGTGTCGGCTGTCACATGCTCGCCCGCGAGCAACGGTACGTCGAACTCGTAACCGTGACCGTGACCACGGAAGGGATGCGCACAAATTAGCGCGTGCAGATTTTCAACACGCTTAACTCGTTTAAGAACAACCTTCGCAATTTTTTCGGTTTGGCTGGCCAAACCTTCCGCCAATACAATTCTATCGCCGACTTTGACGTAAGGGTTCTCAGCGGCATCCACGATTTCATAGAGCGAGTAGTCCATAGCGGGTGAAAACGCGATGGCACGATTTCCTGGAATGGTCCAAGGAGTCGTTGTCCAAATGACTATGGACGCCCCATCGAGACCAAGCTCTGGGTACTCGCTTACGAGACGACGCAAATTTCCGAGGAGACGAAATGCAGTGATGGGAAACTTCACCCAAATTTGCGGCGATTGTTTTTCCTTGTACTCGACCTCGGCTTCGGCGAGCGCCGTCTTCTCTACTGGCGACCACATCACCGGGCGGAAACCGCGATAGAGCAGCCCGTTCGCCACGAACTTGTGCAGCTCGCCCGCAATCGCCGCTTCGGCGCGATAATTCATCGTGGTGTAGGGATGATCCCACTCGCCCATGCAGCCCAGCCGCTTGAACTGCTCGCGCTGCACGTCGATCCAGCCGAGCGCAAACTCGCGGCAATCGCGGCGCAGCTGATCGATGGGCACGTCGTCCTTGGACTTTCCGGCGGCGCGATATTTCTCCTCGATCTTCCATTCGATGGGCAGACCGTGGCAGTCCCAGCCGGGCACATAGGGCGCGTCCTTGCCCAGCATGCCCTGCAAGCGCACCACGAAGTCCTTGAGGATCTTGTTCAGGCCGGTGCCGGAATGGATCTCGCCGTTGGCGTAAGGCGGGCCGTCATGCAGGATGAACAGCGGCTTGCCCTTGGCCTGCTCGCGGATGCGGGCGTACAGCTTGGTCTCTTCCCAGCGGGCCAGCCATTTCGGCTCGGCCTCGGGCAGGCCCGCCTTCATGGGGAATTCGGTCTGGGGAAGGAACAGGGTGGCGCGGTAATCTTTCGCGCTCGCTTCTTCGGGATTCTTGGACATACGGTCAGGCCTTGGTCGGTCAGAGGATGCGAGGGCTCAATTCCCGGCCTTCGCGTCAGGCGGCGGCGTTCAAGCCTCCGCTCGCGAAGCCGGGCGTCGAATTCGCGCAATTCCGCCGAAAACCAACATAATCCCCGCCTTCAAATCAGGAATGTCCCTTCTAACAGCGCGGGGGTTGGCGGTCCAGCGCCGCTCTTGCCGCGTCGCAATCCTTCCCGATTTGCACCTTCAACTCCTCCACCCCGGCGAATTTCGCCTCCGGGCGGAGGTAGGCGAGCAGCTCCACCGACAGGTGCTTGCCGTAAAGATCGCCGGAGAAATCGAACAGATGCGCTTCCAAGAGCGGCTCGGCGCTGCGGTACATGGGGCGGATGCCCAGATTGGCGACGCCCTCATGGCGCGAAACGACCTTGTCGTCCTCCAGGACGGCAACGCGCACGGCGTAGATGCCGAAGGCCGGCCGCATATAGCCGTCGAGTTGCAGGTTGGCGGTGGGAAAACCGAGCACGCGCCCGCGTCCGTCGCCGCGCTCGACGCGCCCGTCCATGGCAAAAGGATGGCCGAGCAGGCGCGCGGCGTCCTCGGGCCTTCCTTGCTTCAGCGCCGTGCGGACGGCGGTGGAGGAAATCTTCTCGCCGTCGCCGCCGGTGACCGGATCGAACACCACAACGCCGAAGCCTTCCATCTCGCCCATATAGGAAAGGACGGCCGCGTTGCCCGTGCGTCCCTTGCCGAAGCAGAAATCGGCGCCCACCACGACGCAGCCCGCGCTCAGCCCTTTCACCAGCACGTCGAGGATAAAATCCTGCGGGCTGCGATTCGCCATTTCGGCATCGAAGGCGAGCGCGAACATCGCATCGACGCCGAGCGCGGCGATCAGATGCGTCTTGGCGCGGAACGGCGTGAGGCGGAACGGCTCGGCGCCGGGCCGGAAGAACTCCTGCGGACACGGCTCGAAGACGAGAACCGCCAGCGGCGCGCTGCGCTCGGCCGCGTGACGGCCCGCTTCCGCGATCAGGGCCTGGTGGCCCAGATGCACGCCGTCGAAGTTCCCGACGGCGACAATGGCGCCCTTGTAGGACTCCGGCACGTCGGAAAGGTGTCGGAAAATCTTCATCGATCCCTCAGGCCGCCGAACGCGAAGGAGGCATTACCGTCGCCTCGCCTTCCACGACAACTGTATCCTTAACCTTGCAGATGCAATCGAAGATCACGCGGCGCTTTTCGGGGATCACCTCGCGCACCGTGCAGATCGTCGTCACCGTGTCGCCGATGCGCACCGGCGCCTTGAAGCGGGTGGTCTGGCTCAGGAAGATGGTGCCCGGTCCCGGCAGCTTAATGCCCAGGACGGCGGAGATGTAGCTGAGCGCCAGCACGCCGTGGGCGATGCGGCCCTTGAAGATCGTGGTCTTGGCGTAGGCCTCGTCGAAATGCACCGGGTTCGTGTCGCCCGAGATCTCGCCGAACAGCGTGACGTCGCGCTCGCTGACGATGTTGGAGACGGACGCCGACATGCCCGGCTTCAGCTCTTCGATGGCATAGCTCATTGCGTACGATTCCTATGCGCGCGGCGCTTCAGCCTACCACGCAAGCGCGGCCATTGCCGCGCGCGCGCTTACGCTTTTCTTGGCGAACAAAGCGGCCAGGTTCCCGTGCGTCAACGCGCCGATTTCATCGCCATGCACGCCGTCGGCGATGAACAGCGCGTCGATTCCGACCGCGTTGGCGCCGCGTATGTCGGTTTCCAGCCCGTCGCCAACGATCAACGGACGCCGTGACGCTCCGGCGGCCTCCAGCGCTGCTTTATATATGGGCAGATACGGCTTGCCGTAATAGATAACCTCGCCGCCGATCGCCTCGTAAGCGCGCGCCAGGGCGCCGGCGCAAAGCAGCAGCCGTCCGCCGCGCTGCACGATGATGTCGGGATTGGCGCAGACCATCGTCAGTCCGTGGCTTTTCAGCCCGGCGAGGATGTCACGGTAATGCTCCGCCGTTTCGGTTTCGTCGTCGTACAGCCCGGTGGCGAGCACGACGCTTGCCTTGTCCGGCCCGACCAGATCGACATTTAATCCCTCGAACAGGCTGACGTCGCGCTCGGGGCCCAGATGCATCATGGCGAGCGGGCCTGCGGCGGCGCGCCGCGCGATGTCCTCGCGCGCGGCTCCGCCGGAGGTGACGATGGCGTCGTAACAGTCGGGCGGCACGCCGATCTGTTCGAATTGCTTGACGATCTCGGCGGGCGGACGCGGCGCGTTGGACAGCAAGACGACGGGGCCGCGCTCGGCGCGGAAGCGTCTCAGCGCCTCCACGGCGGGCCAATGCGGACGCACGCCGTCGTGCAGCACGCCCCAGACGTCGCAGACGAGCGCATCGTAATCGCCGGCGATCTCGCGAAGACCGGTGAGGAGAATTGGAAACTGATCCATAAGAACCTTATAATCATCCCACCCTCCCCTTGAGGGAGGGTCGAAAAATCCCAGCGAAGCGAAGGATTTTTCGGGGAGGGGTGATGTTTCGAAACAACCCCTCCCCGAAACGCTTCGCGTTTCGACCCTCCCTCAAGGGGAGGGTAGATTCAAGTGTTTACCCCGCCCGGCGGAACGGAATAACCGGGGCCGGCGTTTCCGCCTTCTCCACGGGCTTGATGGCGTCGTCGCGCACAGCGCGCGGTTCGCCGAACAAGAAGCCCTGGGCGAAATCGACCGCGTAATCCAAGAGCTGCACCACGGTCTTTTCGTCTTCCACGCGCTCGGCGATCAGGTTGAGGCCGTGGCGCTCCAAGAGCGTCTTGATGTCCTCGGCGGCGACGGCGGCCTGGGCCACACCCATGCCTTGCATCAGGGTCTCGGCGCGCACCTTCAGATGCTTGAAGCCCATGTTCTTCAACTTTTCGAAATTGAGCGCCAGGGTCTCCACATGATCCATAGAGAGCGCGAAGCCCAGCCCGCTCAGGTAATTCAGGTTGGCCTCGCCTTCCACGCCGGCCTTCAAGACCGCGCTCTGCTCGAACTCGAACACGATCTGGCCCGCCAAGTCGCGATTGTTGTGCATGTATTCGAGGAACTGCGGGAAGAACTCCGCGTCGCGCAGCGTGTCGCCGGAAATGTTGCAGAAGACGCCGACGCCTTTGTTCTTCGAGGTCAGCTTGCGCACGATCTGCACGCAGCGGAACAACAGCAAATTGTCGACCACCGACATCAAGCCCGCGGGCGCGGCCACTTTGATATACTGCGCCGGCATGATGACCGAACCGTCCTCGGCGCGCAGGCGCGACAACGCCTCGTAGAAGCGCAGCTTTCTCTGCGGCAGGCTGACGATGGGCTGCAGATAGAGATCGACGCGGTTTTCTTCGAGCGAGGCGCGGATGGTCTCCAGCAGCTCCGGTTCGCCCAGCCCGTCGAGATAATTCTTCGCCGGCGCGCGCACGCGCCGTTCGAGCATGGTTTCCTCGACAGGCTCGGCCTTCGCTTTGCCGGAAATCTTGCCGGCGAACTCGCGCATCAGGCTTTCGAGCATCTGCAATTCGGAGACGATTTTCTTGCTCTGGGCGGTGGCGCGCGCCTCGACGGCCTTGGTCACCTCTTCCATTTTGGCGCGGGTCTCGGCCACGGCCTTTTCCATGACGGCGTGCGAGCGCTTGAGGCTGACGATCTCGCTCTTGTGCGCCTTGCGATCCTGACGGCGCAGCAGGGCGCCATCCATCTGCAGCAGGAACAAAAACGCGATGAAGCCGCAGAAAATGCCGGCGGAAAGCCCTTGGTAAAGGCCGGTCATGCCGCCGAGAACGATGCTCGCTAGCGAATAGGTGAGGATAAGGAGGACCCGGATCATGGGACGGTTCCATGGCTTGCGACCGGCAACCATCGCCCGGCGCGCGTTTCCAATCCGTTAACCAAGGTAGGCAAAGTCGCGCGCGATCACGCAAATAACTACTCAAATTACTTTCACTCTTGCATAGGCTCTAAAACGATGTTATCGTTTTCTCGGACGACTTGAACCGGAGGCATCACATGACAGAATTTCGAACTGTCGAAATAGATTTTGATGTTCACAAGCTTATTGAGGCCGAGCGAAAGAGCTTTGCTGAAACGCCAAATGAGGCCTTGCGGCGCCTATTGGGCCTGCCAACCCGTGTGCGTTCAAAATCTCTTAAGGCGATTGATGGACAGCGTTCGTGGTCCGGTGAGGGAGTTACGTTACCTCATGGGACCATTCTCAAGATGCGGTACAACGGCCGCCAACATGAGGGCGAAATCGTGGATGGGAAATGGATCATCAATAGCAAGGTATTCGACTCGCCATCGGGAGCCGCGAGTGGAGTGGCGATCACAAAGCGGGGTAAGAAAACACGCCTGGACGGGTGGATTTATTGGGAGGTGAAGGTGCCTGGCGATACGGCTTGGGTACCCATCAGCGGTATGCGCCGCAAGGCAAATGGCGCATCGAACCTCACACTTGAGGATCTGGGTCTCTAATCAACAACGCATCCAGCGCATACTAATCTTCGCCCCTGCTTAGGCCCGCGCGGTGTGGTACGGACGAAGAAGCACTTCCGCGGGAATGTTCCATTCGCGGTGCAGCTTCCAGGCCTGTTCCATGGTCAAAGGCCGCTTGCGGCGCATGATCTCCGATGCCCGCGAACGCGACCCCAGCAGCAGTGCCAGGTCCACCTGGCGCCAGCCCGAAAGGTCCATTCGAAAACGGATCGCCTCGACCGGATCGGGGGGATCGATAGGCCAATGCTTTGCCTCGTAAGCCTCGATCAAAGCCGCGAGCACATCGAAACGATCCGCTGCGGATGTGCCGCGTTTGGGTTCACGCGCGAAATAAAGTTCAACTTCCTTAAGCGCCCAATCGTAATCCGCTTCGGTCCTGATCGGACGGATATCTGTTTTTTTCTTCTTCATCACACGCTTCCTGCTTCGATCCTGTCGTAGTCCTTGTGCGTGCCGACGAATTTGACCAGCACGCGCTTGAACCGATACGCGACATGGACTACGAGGCGATACTTATTGCCCGCAATGTCGAAGACAAGCCTGTTGTCTTCGACAAAATCCACCGTCGTCCCAAACATCACTTTTACGTCCGCCGGCCCCCGCCATGCAGCCTTATCCACGACCGCATACCAATTGCGCAATGGAATCTCGGCCTGTGGATGACGTTTCCAAAACAGCTTCAATGTCCGTTTGGCGATGATCTGCATGCCAGCCGTATAGCATGTTCCACTTATGGGAACAAGGGCCGTGACGTCTTCGTCCAGCCGCGATTACAAACCGCCGCGCCCCTCAAAAATCTCGGGTTCTCAGCAGATGGGCCGGAATGGCCAGTCCGGCCCCGATGGCCGCCAGGGTAAAGATCACCCGCACCATGTATTCCATCGCCATCAGGGCGGTTGTATCGGCGTTTTGCGGATGCGGCGCCGTCACCGCGAACATTCCCAGGATCGCCTGACCGAAGAAGGCGCCGGGCACCATCGGAATGCAGCCGGCGAGCGCCATCGCGTTGCCCGCCGCGCCCAGCCGCTCGTGCAGCAGCGCCATCGCGCAACTGGTCGCCACGGCGGCGGCGAACGAGGCCACTTCGAGGCTCCAGCCCGCATCCTGCCCCAAGGTCCGCACCGCCAGCGCCAGCGCACCCGCCGCCGCGCACCAGAGCAGGGAACGCGGTCCGAAATTGAACAGGACGCCGAAACCGGCGGCGGCAACGGCCCCGAAAAACGCTTGATGCAAGAGATGCGGCCAGATCATCGCTGCACCCCAAGGAGAATTTCGGCCAGCCAGACGCCGGTGGTGGCGAACACCATCACCATGATGACCGATACCGCCCGCGCGCTGCCCATCGTGGGAAAACCGTCCATGATGTCGGTCTGGGCGTTGGTCGCCGGCACGCCGGGCACCAAGAGCAGGATCGACGCCATCATGGCGAGGTTGACGGTGCCGCTGCCCGCTAGCCTTGCTCCCAATCCCCCAAGACCGGCCGCCAGGAACGCGATCGCCGCCGCCACGACGTAGGCATTGAGGCCCCGCTTCAGCAGCAGGCTGCGCACGAACTGGCCGATCACGCCGGCCAGCAGCACCGGAGCGAACGCCACCCAATCGATCCCGAGCAGCCGTCCGAATGCGGCGCAGGCCACGCCGACGGCGAGCGCGACCACCCAGGCGGCGTGGCGCGGCGTCTCCCTTACCAGCCGATCCAGCTCACGCTCGGTCTCCTCGACCGTCATGCTCCCTTTGGAAACGCGAACCGCCAAGGCGCGCAAGGCATGATCGAGGCGGTGGTTCACGCCGTGCGGTCCGACCGACGTCATCCGCGTGATCGTATTGGCGCCGCTCGACACCGTGATCTCCTGCGAGGCATAGCCGGTCCGCAATCCGACCGCTTCCACGCCAAGGCCGTGAGCGATCAGGACGGCGCCTTCATGCGCCACGCGGACGCGCGCGCCGCATTCCGTCAGGAGCCGCGCGACATGCAGCGCCGTCATGGCGATCTGCTCCAGACGGCGGTGCTGAAGAGGCACGGGATCGGGATAATCGGTCATGGAGTTTTGGAATAACTCTTCGTCCGCATGGTTACCAGTTCCTCGGCTGATCGGGCGCGCGGCCCGCCCGAACCGCCGCTCATGACGAAAAAAACGTAATCAACCCGCGACATGGCGATTCTCGCCCTTGCCAGTCGTCGCACAACCGGAGTTTGATGGGGCATCGACGCCGGGGGACACTTTGGCGAGGCTCGGGCAAAGAATCGGCAAGTTCGCGGTGCTGGCGCTGGCAGGCTTGCTGGCGGCTTGCTCGATCGACGATTCCGGCCCGGTGCGCTCGGTCTGGCGGCCGGCGGACGGCAAGCCCGCTTATCTCAATGTCGTCTATCTGACGGACCGCGAGCCCGACCCGGCGGCGCCGGGCGGCTTCGGCATCCATTGGGCCGACAAGGCCTCCTGCGGCACGGCGGAAACCGTCATTCCCGCCGCTACACTCCCCGGCGAGAAGCCGCAATACGGCTATATCGCCCAAACTTGGCCTCGCGCCTGCGCCGCCGGCACGGATTCGCTGGGCGGCTTGGTGGCGGAGATCGAGGCCCAAGCCAAGGCGCGCAACTGCAACTCGGTCTTCCTATTCGTCCACGGGTTCCATACCGGCTTCGACGGCGCCGTGCTGCGCGCCGCCCAGGTCGGCCACGACGCGCAGACCGGATGCGTTTTCGCCGCCTTCAGCTGGAGCAGCGAAGTCAAGCTCGACCGCTACATCCCCGATATGGAGCATAGCGAATATTCCCAACCGTTCCTGGCGGAATTGCTGCGCGCACTCGCGGCGTCGAAGCTGCGCGTCACCATCCTGGCCCACAGCACGGGAGACAAGCTTGTGCTGAGCGTGCTCTCCGGCTTCGCGCACAGCCGCTTCCCCGTCCGCGACGGCTTCATCGACGAACTGGTGCTGGTCGCGGCGGACGTCGGCAACGAGAAAACCAACGACGATTTCTCCCATCTGCTGGCCGACGCGACGCCCTACGCGCGCCGCACGACGATTTACGCCTCGAAGATGGACGGAATCCTGCTGGTCTCGAAATACGCCCACGGCGGCGTGCCGCGCGTCGGCCACGATCCCGAGGCCGATCTTATCTATCGCGCCGACGACAAGACCCACATCGTCGACGTAATCGACGCCTCGCGGGCGCCGGCCGACATCCTGGACCACAGCTATTTCGCGATGTCGTACGAAGCCGTCGCCGACATGACGCTGGCGCTGGACGGCGTGCCGACGGCGGAAAGACTGACGGCCGAAGACGGCTGGCAGCCCACGCTGGTCTGTGAAAACGCCAAGGGCACGCCGTGCGGCAGCGACCCGCGCTATGCGCTGGCGGTCGGCAAGGACCGCCATCCGCGGCTGATCTCGCGCATCCTTTTGAAGCTGATCCCGCTTATGCCGCTCGTTCCATGACCGCGACGCCGTCGGCGCGCGCGATCACCAGCGTGGAAGCGATTCCCACATAAAGGCCATGCCCCACGACGCCGGCGACGCACGACAGCGCCGCACCGAGCTTTGCGGCGTCTGCGATGGCGCCGAAGGCGCAATCGTAGATGACGTTGCCGTTGTCGGTCTTGTAGACCGCGCCGTCCTTAAGGCGCAGGGTCGCGGGCGCGTGCTGATAACCGACGGCGGCGACGGCGCCGGCGATATGCGCGGCGGTGACGCTATGCCCGAACGTGATCACTTCCACCGGCAGCGGAAAGCGCCCCAGCCGGGACACCAGCTTGCTGCCGTCGGCGATGACGATCATCCGCTTGGACGACGTCGCCACGATCTTCTCGCGCAGCAAAAATCCGCCGCCGCCCTTGATGAGGTTGAAATCGGGATCCGCTTCGTCGGCGCCGTCCACCGTCAGGTCTAGCGGGGCCAGATCGTCGAGGCTCCCCAGCGCGATGCCCTGCGTGCGCGCCAGCTGCGCGGTGCGCTCCGACGTCGGCACGCACAACAGCTTCAAGCCGCCGCGCACGCGCACGCCCAGAATCTCGATAAACGCCTCGGCCGTCGTGCCGGAACCGAGACCGAGTTTCATTCCCGCGGAGACGAAGTCGAGGGCGCGGGCGGCGGCGGCGCGTTTGAGGGCGGCGGAGTCGGATGGAGAGTCGGTCATAGGCAACGATTAGCGCAAGGTGGAGGAGATTTCCACCCACGTTACAACGGCGCCAAACCGCGCCCTACTCCACCGTCACGCTCTTCGCGAGATTGCGCGGCTGGTCGACGTCGGTGCCTTTGGCCACCGCGGCGTAATAAGCCAGCAGCTGCACCGGCACGGCGTAAAGCAGCGGCGTGATGAAGGGATCGGTCTCCGGCACCTGAATATTCGCCCACACCTGCGAACCAGCGTCGGCGATGCCTTGCGCATCGGAGATCAGCAGCACCTTGCCGCCGCGCGCCATAACCTCCTGCATATTGGAGGCGGTCTTCTCGAACAGCGCGTCGTGCGGCGCGATGACGATCACCGGCACATTCTCGTCGATCAGCGCGATGGGGCCGTGCTTCATCTCGCCCGCCGCATAGCCTTCGGCATGGATGTAGGAAATTTCCTTGAGTTTCAACGCGCCTTCGAGCGCCAGCGGGAAGGAAGGCCCGCGGCCGAGATAAAGCACGTCGCGCGCCTTGGCGATTTCCTGGCCCAGCGCTTCGAGCTTGGGCTCCTGTTTGAGGAATTCGACGATGTGGCGCGGAGTTTCGAGCAACGCGGTGCAAAGTTTCTTCTCGCCTTCGGCGTCGAGCGTGCCGCGGGCGCGCGCCACCGCGATGGCGAGCGAAGCCAGCGCCGCCAACTGGCAGGTGAAGGCCTTGGTGGAAGCGACCCCGATCTCGGGCCCGGCGAAAGTCGGCAGCACCACGTCGGCCTCGCGCGCAATCGAGCTTTCGGGCACGTTGACGATGGCGAGCGCGGTCTGGCCGCTCGCCTTGGCGTCGCGCAAGGCCGCCAGCGTGTCCGCCGTCTCGCCGGATTGCGAAATGAACAGCGCCAGCCCGTCCTTGGGATAGACAGGATCGCGATAGCGCAACTCCGACGCCACGTCGATCTCCACCGGCAGGCGCGCCAACTTCTCGAACCAGTATTTGCCGACCAGGCCCGCATAATAGGCCGTGCCGCAGGCCGAGATCGTTAAGCGCGAAGCGCTCGCGAAAGCCTTGGCCAGTTTGGGATCGACAAGGCGCGCGTTGGGACCCGCGGGATCGAGATAATGAGCCAGCGTGTGGCCGATCACGTCGGGCTGCTCGTGGATTTCCTTTGCCATGAAATGGCGGTAGCCGCCCTTGTCCACTAGCCCGGCGGTAGCCGAGGTGAGCTTGATTTCGCGATTGGCGGGGCGGCCCTGCGTATCGAAGATCGTCACATCGGGGCCGCGCACCACGGCAACGTCGCCGTCCTCCAGATAGGCTACGCGATTGGTGAAGGGCGCCAGCGCGAAGGCATCGGAACCGAGATAGGCTTCCTTCTCGCCATAACCGACGGCCAGCGGGCTTCCCATCCGCGCACCGATCAAGAGACCTTCTTCATTCTTGAAGATCATCGCTAGCGCATACGCGCCGGTCAGGCGCTTTACCGCGGTCTTCGCCGCTTCTTCTGGCGCCATGCCCTGCATGAGATAATCGGTGACTAGATGCGCACAAACCTCGGTGTCGGTTTCGGATTCGAACTTGTGCCCCTTGGCCAGCAGTTCAGCACGCAGCTCGCGGAAGTTCTCGATGATGCCGTTGTGGACGACGGCGACGCGCTCGGTGGCATGCGGATGGGCGTTGATCTCGGACGGCTTGCCGTGCGTGGCCCAGCGCGTGTGGCCGATGCCAGTGTGGCCGGACAGCGGATGCTTCGCAAGCGCCTCGCCCAGCTTAACGAGCTTACCGGGCGCGCGGCGGCGCTCGATGCGCCCGTCCACCAGCGTGGCGATGCCCGCGGAATCGTAGCCGCGATATTCCAGCCGTTTCAGCGCCTCCAGGATGACCGGCGCGCAATCCTTGGTGCCCGCGATGCCGACAATGCCGCACATCTTATTTGTCCTTCGCCTTGGCGGCTTTCGCCGTTTTCTTCCGTGTACGGAATTTCTCAGCCCAGCCCGGAACTTCCTTCTGTTCCGCGCGGGTCACAACGAGCGCATCGGCCGCGACGTCCCTGGTGACGACCGAGCCCGCGCCGACGATGGCACCGTCGCCGACCTTGACCGGCGCCACCAGCGACGTGTCGGAACCGACGAAAGCGCCAGCGCCGATGTCGGTGTGGTGCTTTTCAAAACCATCGTAATTGCAGGTGATGGTGCCCGCGCCGATGTTGGCACCCGCGCCCACTCGCGCATCGCCGAGATACGTCAGATGGTTCGCCTTGGCGCCCTTTTCAAGCCGCGCGTTCTTGACCTCGACGAAATTGCCGACATGTACGTTTTCTTCCAGCACCGCGCCGGGACGCAGCCGCGCATAGGGACCCACGATCGCCCCCGGCCCCACTTCGGCGCCTTCGAGATGGGAGAAGGCGCGGATGCGCGCGCCGGCGCGCACCACGACGCCCGGCGCGAAAATCACGTAAGGCTCGATCTGGCAATCGGCTTCGAGCACCGTATCGTAGGATAAAAAAACTGTTTCCGGCGCGGTCATGCCGACGGCTCCCGCCAGCGCGCGGGTTCGCAGTCGCGTCTGCATCGCCGCCTCCGCCGCCGCCAGCTCGGCGCGGCTGTTGACGCCCATCATTTCGGTCTCGTCCGCCTCGACGACCATGCAGCGCACGCCTTCGCTTTTCGCCAGGCTCGGCACGTCGGTCAGGTAATATTCCTTCTGGACATTGTCGCTCTTGAGCATCGCGGCCCAGCGGAAGAAATCCTTGCTATTGGCCGCGAGGATGCCGGCATTGCATAAAGTTTCGGCGCGCTCGCGCGCATTGGCGTCCTTGAATTCGACGATGCGGTCCAGGAAGCCGCTCCCGTCCAAGATCATTCTTCCATAGGCGGCGGGATTCTTCGGACGGAACCCGATCATCGCCATGCCGGCCTTGGTCTGGGCGGCGAACGAAGCTTCGAACGTCGCAGACGTCAGCAGCGGCATGTCGCCGTAAGCGACGATCAGCGTGCCCCAAAAATCGTCAAGCGCTGTAGCCGCCGAAGCGGCGGCATGACCGGTGCCAAGCTGGGGCTCCTGAATAACGCTCGCGGCGCCCATTTTTCCGGCGAAGGCGCGAATATCTTCGCCTTCCTTGTGGGTGACGACGACGATGCGCTCCATCCCGGCCGCGCGCATGGCGCCGATCACATGTCCGAGTATGGGGAGACCGGCGACCGTATGCATGACTTTGGGCATCGCGGATTTCATCCGCGTGCCTTGCCCTGCGGCCAATATGATCCCAGCGCGTATCATGCTTGTTCGATAGTCCGTCGTGTCATATGGGTAAAGTGAAGAATTGCGACGTTATGTTGCGGCCCGGCCCCTCAGGATTCGTTAATTCACGATGACCACAGCCCTCATTTTCGACCTGGATGGCACACTCGTCGACACCGCACCGGACCTTTTGAACGCGCTGAACACCATCCTGGTGCGCGAAGGCCGTCTCCCGGTGCAAGTGCCAGACCTGCGCCATTTGGTAGGGTTTGGCTCCAAGGTCATGATCGACGAGGCCTTCAAAATGACCGGCGACCCGGTCGACCCCGCGCGGCTCGACAGCCTGATCGATGCCTATATCGCCGAGTACAGCAGCCACATCGCCGACGCCAGCCGGTCTTATCCGGGCGTGGTGGAAACGCTGGAAGCCCTAAAAGCCGAAGGCGCGCGGATGGGCGTGCTTACCAACAAACCGCAAGAACTGACCGATCTGCTGATGTCCAAGCTGGGGCTCGACAAATATTTCGCCGCAATCTTCGGACAGGGACGCAGGCCCTACATCAAACCGGACGCGCGCATTTTCCAGGACGTGGTGCGGGAGATCGGAGGGCTAGGCGCGCTGATGATCGGGGATTCGGTGACCGATGTGCAGACGGCGCGCGCGGCGGGCGCGCCGGTGATTCTGGTTTCCTATGGCTACACGCCCGAACCGGCGCGAACCCTGGGCGCAGACATCGTGGTGGACGAGTTCCGGGCGGTGCCGGGGGCGGTGCGCCGGCTTCTCGACACGCAATGAGCAGGCCAGCTTGACGCTTGTCGGCCGGCGGCCTTATAGGCACTTCCCCTACAGGCGGGGGCGCGTAGCTCAGCGGGAGAGCACTCCCTTCACACGGGAGGGGTCACAGGTTCAATCCCTGTCGCGCCCACCACTTTTCGTCCGCTGCGCGGACGAAAAGTGCTACGGCGTAGCCCACTCCGGCGAAGCCGGGCCGGCTGTCGCGCGCTGCGATTTGGCAAGTCCTTCTTCGCATCTTCGGGCGGCAGCCACAGCTTCGCCGAAAAGGCAGCCCGCGGATGTCAAGAAGACGAAGGAGTTGATGTGAGAATCCCCATCCACCGCACGGGTTGGCCGTTCATCGGCCTCTTCTTCGCAGCGAACGTGTTGCTTTTTTCCATGTCGCTTTGGATCGGTTGGGCTTTCGTTCCGCTTACCCTTTGGGGCATTGCGTTCTTCCGCGATCCCGAACGCACAACGCCATCGGGCGACGGACTGATCATAAGTCCGGCGGACGGACGACTGCTCCCGGTCGGCCATGCCACGCCACCCGGCGAACTCGGGATGGGACCGGAACCTCGCGTGCGGCTGAGCATCTTCATGAATGTGTTTGACGTCCATGTGAACCGAGTTCCCTTGGATGGAAAGGTCGTCGCGCTCGGTTACCGAAAAGGACGCTTTTTCAATGCCTCATTCGACAAGGCCAGCGAGCACAACGAACGGATGTCGATCCGAATTCGCGCCGAACGGCCGGAGGGCGCGGAGGACCTCGCTGTCGTACAAATAGCGGGCTTGATAGCGCGGCGCATCAAGTGCGATCTTATCCAGGGCCAGCAGGTATGGCGGGGCGAACGTTTTGGCATTATCCGCTTCGGGAGTAGACTTGATGTATACTTGCCGCCCGGAGCGCAAGTGTTGGCCGCGCCGAACCAACGGGTCAAAGCTGGAGAGACGGTTCTAGCAAAGCTTCAAAGATGAGGTTCTGACGGACATGGCTCGCGAAAAGCTGACCCCCAAACAGTGGGCCACCGAGAAACTCGACCGCCTGGAAGACTTGTCGATCAGCAAGGTCGTTCCGAGCGCATTGACGTTGCTCGGCCTTTGCTCCGGGGCGACGGCTATTCGCTTCGCGGTGATGCAGGATTGGAAATGGGCGGTCGCGGCGATCTTCTTCGCCATGCTTTTCGACATGTTGGACGGACGGGCGGCGCGCTGGCTCGGAGCGGATAACATGTTCGGCGTGCAGCTCGACTCGCTCGCCGACCTGGTAAGCTTCGGCGTCGGGCCGGCCGTCGTCGTGTACACCTGGGCCTTGTCGCAAATGGATGGCGCGGGATGGATCGCCGCGCTCATCTTCTGCGCCTGCAGCGCAATTCGCCTTGCGCGATTCAATGTCGAAACCGCGCGCGATGAAGGCGCAACGCTTTCGCATCCCTATTTCACGGGGCTTCCGACCCCAGCGGCCGCCGGCGTCATGCTGCTGCCGTTGCTTCTGAGTTTCGAATTCGGGGATGAATTCGTCCGCAATCCCTTTATTTGCATAGCGCTCATCGCGTTCACGTCGGCACTCATGGTGAGCCGCGTGCCGACGCCATCGCTGAAATACATCCGATTCGGTCGTGATGGCCGGATCGCGGCGGCAATCGTCGCAATCGCGCTGGCTGCACTTGCGATCTACGTACCGTGGGCCACGCTGGCCGTGGGAATCATGATCTATCTCGCGACAATCCCATTCGTCATCCATCGCTCTCGTGTCGAGCGTGACGCAATGGAGCAATCAAACTCCGTGCCGATTTTTTCGGAAGACAGGCACAATTGACAACGCCGCGACCGGCGCGCCCGCGAGAGCAACAGTGCCACGGACTACGCGCCTCCCGCGGAGCCGGAGAATATCATGCAAGCGATGGTGTTGAAGAAGCTTCGGACCGCTCTTGAATGGACGGAGATTGCCGATCGGCAACCCGGACCGGGCGAGATTCGGGTGAAGATTGCCGCTTGCGGCGTCTGCCGCACGGATCTGCATGTCGTCGACGGCGAGTTGCCCGATCCGCAGCTTCCGATCATCCCCGGCCATGAAATCGTCGGCCGGATCGATGCGATCGGAGCCGGCGTCGAGGGCTTGCGCATGGGCGAGCGCGTCGGCGTGCCGTGGCTTGGCCATACCTGTGGCGTCTGCCCCTATTGCATGGGCGGCCGGGAAAATCTTTGCGATCATCCGCTTTTTACTGGCTATACGCGCGATGGAGGATTCGCGACAGCGACGATTGTCGACGCGCGTTATGCGTTCCCGCTCGGCGAGGCCAGCGACGACGTGGCGCTTGCTCCTTTGCTGTGCGCCGGCCTGATCGGCTGGCGCTCGCTGGTGATCTCGGGCGATGGCAAGAAACTGGGGCTCTATGGCTTTGGCGCCGCGGCCCATATCGTGGCGCAAGTCGCGAAGTGGCAGGGAAAATCGGTGTTTGCCTTCACGCGGCCGGGAGATGGCGCCACCCAGGATTTCGCCCGGCGTCTCGGCGCGAGCTGGGCCGGCGACTCCGACGAGATGCCGCCCGAGCCGCTCGATGCCGCGATCATCTATGCGACCGTCGGCGATCTGGTGCCCCTGGCGCTGAAGGCGGTCCGCAAAGGCGGTCGCGTGGTTTGCGCGGGCATCCATATGAGCGATATCCCAAGCTTCCCCTATGGGCTGCTCTGGGAAGAGCGGCAACTCGTGTCGGTCGCCAATCTCACGCGGCAGGATGGAATCGATTTTCTGCGCCTGGCGCCCCAAATCGGCATCGTTACCGAGACCACGCGCTATCCGCTCACCCAGGCCAACCAGGCTCTCGCCGATCTGCGCGCCGGCCGGTTCGAAGGCGCGGCCGTTCTCGTGCCCTGAATTCAGGCGTGGACGTCGTGCAACGCCATGAACGCCTTGTAGAGAACGCGCGCGGGTCGAATTTTCCTTTGTAGACGGCCGGCGGCTTGAGCTTCAGGTCAAGCAGCGCATAAACAGCGGCCTGTGCCGAGCGGATCGAGTATTCGACGGTGAACACCACATCGTCGGGCAGCTCGCAATACTGCCCCGTGAACGCCAAATTCTTCGAACCTTTCGGAACCACCTGCGGCCGGTCGCCCTTCTCGCGCCGGAGGAACTGGCTGGTGATGAACGGCATCATGCATGGAATGCAGATGGAGGTTTCCAGGATCTTGGCCGCCTCCGCCTCGACACGCAGATGACCAAGCACTTCCGTCATGATCTCGCGGCCGGTGCAGGCCGACATTGGGTTCTTGACGAAGTTCCCGGGCTTGTCGACGAACAGGCCGTAACCCCAAAACACGTCGACGTCGTCGGGTTGGCCGATGAAATGCGGCTGGTGCGGGATGACGATCGAGGCCAGCCAGTTGGATTGCGGGAAGGTGATCAGACCGCCCTCTCCGGGCACGTTGCCGGTGAAGTCCCGGACGATGCGCAGGAAGGTCGGATCGTGCAGGGTCGTGGTGAACGACACCCATTTGGACTCGCCGATGTGGTCGGCGAAGGCCGCGGGACGTCCGAACTCGGGCCGCCCCAAGGCAAGCTTCTCCCAAAGCGTCCAGGCGCCGCCGTCTTTCTTGCCTTTCAGCACGGGCGCCGCGTCCATGGCGCCGAGGCTCGACGCCTCGGTCATCGAGCCCAAGGTGACTAGAACATAGTCGTTTGCGCCTACCTCGATCTCGCCGGCTTTGCCGTCTCGTTCGGTAGCGATACGCATCACGGTCTTCTCGCCGTCTCGCTCGTATATCCCGAGATCGGTGACGCGAGTGTTCAGTTCGAACACGACTCCATGTTCGTCAAGCCACTGGTGCAGTGGCCGTACCAACGAGTCGTACTGGTTGTAGACGGTTCGCATGATCCCTTGCAGGCGGTTGAAGCCGGCGACCATATGGGCGAACCGCACCAGATAGCGCTTGAACTCGACCGCGCTGTGCCACGGTTGAAAGGCGAACGTGGTGCACCACATGAACCAGAAATCGGTCTTAAAGAATGTCGGATCGAACTGTTCGGCAATGCTGGTACGGCCGAGCAGGACCTCTGGCTCAAGCGCCAAGCGCTCGATCGTCAGGATGTGCATTTCGCTGAGGCCGAATTCGGGCGCGGCTTGCGGGTGACCATCGCGAACGAGGCGCGATTTAGACGATGTTTTCATCGTCTCGTTCCATTCGAAGATCTCTTGGGTGACCGTCTTGCTCCCGTCGAGAGCTGGGATCGAGGAGAACAGCTCATAAGTGCAGAGATATTTGCTTTCGAGCATCCGGCCGCCGCGCAGCACATAGCCGTCTTCGGCGGAACCGGCGCCGTCGAGGCTTCCGCCGATCGCGTCAAGCTCGTCAAAAATCGTGATGTTGTGGCCGTGGATGTTGCCGTCGCGAATCATGAAGGCGGCCGCGGCCAGCGAGGCGATCCCGCCGCCGACAAGATAGACTTTCGCCGGGCTATGGTCCGTGTACCTGCGCCCTACGACGGAAAAATCGGAGGCACGATCTGCAGGTGCCATATGGAGCTCCCTAGTAGTTTCCGACCAGACAATGTCTCGCAACTTCAGCGGTCGGCCCGGATCGCAGTCGCGTTTCAGCGATCGGCCGTCTCGTAAGGTCAGGAACGCAGCATAGATGGTCGGGTTTCGCCGCGAGAGGACCGGAAACTACTTAGTCCTCTCAAACCCCAGAATTGCTGCCGTGGGTTTTGCGTCTTTCCGCCGAAATGACCTAAATTTGATAATGCCGTATTTGCCTTGCACGACAGTGCGTAGGTAATTTCCGATCCCACCGCGGCGGCATTATCGGCTGGTATTCGACGCTGCAGCCCTAGCGGATGTGGTTCGACTCGCTCCGGCCGCTGTTGACGCCCTCGGAAGCGGAAAGGGCTGGGTAGTTTCCGAGTCTACCTTCGCAGGGTCGCCGCCGGGTATTGTCGCGTCGGTTAGGTGGCGCACTCAAAAGGCGAATCTCTATCGGTTTCCCTTGCGTCTTGCCGCGGCAGTTCCGGGCTGCTCTTGGCACAATCGCAACAAGGTATAGACGAGATGAATTCGCAGGCATTGAAAAAATCGGATACCTCTCAGCCGCCGTCTTGCGGCCACTCCCCTCAATTCCAGCCTGAACTCATCGCCCTTATTCCGCATATGCAAGCATATTCCCGCATGCTGTGCAGGAGGCGAGTCATCGCCGAAGACATGGTGCAGGAAGCGCTGATGAAGGCATGGTGCGCGCGAGACCGCTTCGAACCCGGAACGAACTTGAAAGGTTGGCTCTTTACCATTCTGCGTAACGAAATCTTTTCGCATGGGCGTCGCGCTTGGCGCGAAGCCGTTTGGGATTCCGAGAAAGGCGAAAGCAACACCGCGCCGCCAAACGAACAAGAATGGACAATGGAGCTGTTCGATACGAGTCGTGCCTTGCGCCGATTGCCGCAACGCCAACGCGAAGCCTTGATCCTGATCGCCGTCGGCGGCTTTTCCTATGAAGATGGGGCGAAACTTTGCGGAACGCCCGTGGGCACGGTGAAAAGCCGCGTCGCGCGCGCGCGCATTGCTCTGCATAAGACTCTCGACGGCGACAAGCCGCTGCCGCGATACTCCGCGGCGCGCGCGCGAGGCGCCTCGGAAGACATCCTGGCGCAGCTGAGCGCCCTCGCGCAGCCGGGCGCACATGTCGCGAGCGCATATTCGGAATAAATGGATCGAAACCCGCGCGAAGGCGTTCTTTCACCGAGTGAGCGCTTTGGGCGCTACCCCTATCCGGCGCTATTTCCCTTCGGAACCTCGCGCGGGCATCTCTCGAGGACAAGATTATGTTGAATAAGATGAGCATGTTGCTCGCAACGGCGGCCGTGGTGCTCGGCGCCGGCGCGGCAAACGCCGATCCCTACGACCACAATTCGCAGAACAATGACCAATACAACGCCAATCCGGCCGTCAGCAGCGATCAGAACCAGGCGACATTCACAAACGGCTACAATTACGGCTACGACGACGGCAATGCCCATCGCGATCGCAACGACCGATATCGGCCCGACGCGTATCGTCATGAAGTCCGTTACGAACGTGGCGCCTACTACTACGGTAGCGATTGCGGCGACAACGCGGCCGCAGGGACGGTCATGGGCGCCGTCGCCGGAGGCGTGATCGGTAACCAATTCGGTCGTGGCGACGGCCGCGCCGTAGCCACCGTCAGCGGCGTTATCCTGGGTGGACTTGCCGGCAATGCGATCGCCCACGACATGAACTGCGGCGATCGTCGCCTAGCCTTGAGTTCCTATGACGAAGGTTTCGAGGGTCGTATCGGAACTCGCTATCGCTGGCGCAGCAATGACGGCAGCAGCTACGGCAGCTTCACGCCCATCCGTGAATATTCCCGCGACGGCAGCACCTGCCGCGACTTCAGGGACGTCGGACATGGCAACGGCCGTGACTACAACCGCAGTGGCACAGCCTGCCGTCATAACGACGGCAACTGGTACCTCGATTAGGCAACGATCGGGCCTGCTCCAGACGAGCATGGGCCTGTGATCGCTAAAGAGCCGCAAGGATCATCACGATCCGTACGGCAATTCTACGGCAAAAGGAGTTCTTACGATGAACAAGACATTTCGTTTGATGATGAGCGCCGCGGCGCTTGGCGCGTTCGCGCTTGCGAGTTCGGCACAGGCCGCCCCTCACGGTGTGAAGGTCGGTGAATTGACATGCGGCGTCGCCAGCGGCTGGGGCTTCGTCTTTGGCTCGTCCAAAGACCTGCGCTGCGTATTCCGCCAGAGCAATAGACACGCCGTGCATTACTCGGGCACGATTTCCAAGTTTGGCGTGGATGTCGGCTACACCGAAGGCGGCGTCCTGGTCTGGGAAGTGATCGCCCCCTCGTCGGACGTGCGTCCCGGCGCGCTTGATGGCGATTATGTGGGCGTCAGTGCGGGCGCCACGGTCGGCGTCGGCGTAGGCGCGAACGTGCTCGTCGGCGGCTTCGACAAGTCAATCTCGCTTCAGCCGCTGAGCGTATCGGGCAACGAAGGCTTGAACGTCGCAGCCGGCATTGGCTCGATCAGTCTGAAATACACGCCTTGAACATGAACCTACGCGGGCGGGTACCGCCCGCGTAGGCTTCAGCCGCGCGGCTCGGCACCGTACGGCTGCATCCCTTAAAATGCGACGGCGCCGCACAACAGCCTCTCGAACGCGACCGGCAAAGAGGCTAGCCTCCCCGGCGATTCCGGAGGGGTTGGTCATGAACGGAAAAGTTGCGTTCGCCGTTGTGTTTTCTCTTCTTGCGGCATTCCCGATGGCCGCCTTGGCCCAGCCGCAAGTACTACCTCAACCGCGCCCGGTACAGCCGGGAGAACCGCAGCCAGTCGCGAACGCCCCAGCGCTGCCGCCGCCTTTGCCGAGCGGGCCGCTGCCATGGTCGGACAAATCGCTGACCGCCGATGCCCGCGCCGATCTGGTTCAGGCGTACATGACCCGCGACGAAGAACTTACGCTGGTGCGCGGCTATTTCGGCGTCAACTATCCCTGGCTGCCCAAAGGCTATAGCGAGGCGATCCGCAAAGCCTTGCCTGGCTCGGCTGGCTATGTTCCGGGAATCCCGCGACTGGGCATTCCCGCGCTCAGCGAATCCGATGCCAGCCTAGGCGTCGCCAACGGCCGCCACATGCGTCCCGGCGATCAGGCCGTCGCGCTGCCGTCTTCGCTGCTGACTGCCGCTACCTGGAACGGCAGCCTTGCCTATGCCGGCGGCGCGATGATTGGCGCCGAAGCGCGCTACAAAGGCTTCAACGTGATGCTTGCCGGCGGCGTCGATCTGGCGCGCGAACCGCGCGGCGGGCGCACCTTCGAGTATGCCGGCGAGGATCCCCTGCTCGCCGGCGTCACCGCGGGCGAAGCCATTCGCGGCATCCAGGACATGCACATCATCTCGACGATCAAGCATTTCGCCTTGAACGACCAGGAAACCGGCCGCACGACGATGAGCGCCAATATCCCGGACGCGGCGGCGCGCGAAAGCGACCTGCTCGCCTTCGAAATCGCCATCGAGCACGGCGATCCGGGCGCGGTGATGTGTTCCTATAACCGCATCAACACGGTCTACGCCTGCGAAAACGACTATCTGCTGAACAAAGTCCTGAAGGGCGATTGGGGCTATAAGGGCTTCGTGCTGTCGGATTGGGGGGCGGTGCACTCGACAGTGGACGCGGCGAACAACGGCCTCGACCAGGAATCTTCTTACAGTCACGACCAAGAGGATTATTTCGGCGAGGCGCTCGGCCAGGCGGTTGCCGCGGGCACGGTTCCGCAAGTGCGCCTGCAAGACATGGTGCATCGCATCCTGCGCACGATGTTCGCCAAGGGCCTGATCGACCAACCCGTCGTCAAGAAACCGATCGACGCGAAGACCGATCTGGATGTGGCACAACGCGACGCGGAAGAAGGCATCGTTCTGTTGAAGAATGCGCAGGATCTGCTGCCGATTACCTTCCTCAAGCGTCCGTCGCGCCGCATCACGATTATCGGCGGATATGCCGATCTCGGCGTTCTTTCGGGCAGCGGTTCCTCGCAAGTCATTCCCATCGGCGACACGCAGGCGCTGGAGGTCTTGGCTGGCGGCGCGGTGCAGATGGGCTCCGACCAGAAACCGCAAATTCCGTCCGGCACGCTCATCCTGGACCCGCCGTCGCCCTACGCGACGATCCGCGCGCAGGCGCCCTGGGCGCGCGTCGTCTTCTACGACGGCAGCGAAATCGCCAAAGCAACCGCCCTGGCGCGCGTCTCGGACGTCGTCATCGTCTTTGCCCAGCAATGGACCAGCGAGGGTTGGGATGTCCCCGATCTATCGTTGCCCGGAAATCAGGACGAACTGATCGCCGCGGTGGCCGACGCCAATCCGCGCACGATCGTGGTGCTGGAGAACGGCGGACCGGTGCTGATGCCATGGCTCAATAAGGTCGGCGCGGTGCTGGAAGCTTGGTATCCCGGAAACCGCGGCGCGAACGCGATCGCGCGCATCCTGTTCGGCGATGTTAATCCTTCGGGCCGGCTGCCAATTACATTCCCTCAAAACGAAAGCCAGCTGCCGCGGCCGGTCATTCCCGGCCATGATCTGGCATATTCGCGCATCGCCCTGGAAGGCGCGCACAGTCCGTTCGATATCGATTACGTCGAGGGCGCGAACGTCGGATACAAATGGTTCAAGACGAAGAAACTGACGCCGCTGTTTCCCTTCGGATTCGGCCTGTCCTATACCGATTTCGAATTCGGCGGCCTCAGCGCCACCGGAGGTGCGACGTTGAATGTGAGCTTCGACATGCGCAACATCGGCAAACGCGAAGGCAAGGCGACCGCGCAGGTCTATGCGACGCCGCCCGGCGGGGTGGCCAGGCTGATCGGTTGGAGCAAGGTCGATCTCAAGTCCGGCGAGACCCACCGCGTGACGCTCACGGCCGACCCGCGGCTGCTGGCAAGCTTCGACACCGACGCGCATCTGTGGCGCGTGGCCGAAGGCGAATATGCGGTGACGCTGGGAGAGTCGTCTGCCGAGGTAAGCGCCAGCGCGAGCGTCCATATCACGGCGAGCACGATCAAACCGTAGCGTTCAATGCGGCACGGCCTTGACCCACTCGGCGACATCCTTCCAGATGTCCGGGCCGTCGAGATCGCGCAGCAGCATGTGGTAGCCGCTCGGATATTCGCGCACTTCGGCGCGCCGGCCCAGTTCCTTGGCGACGGCCTCGGTGGGCGCAAGCGGGATAATCTGATCCTTGGCGCCATAGAGAAAGAGAATGGGCGGGGTCGCGCCCAGATGCCTCGGCGCCTTGCGCGCGGCATCCATCAGATCGACCAGTCCCCACACCGCGTCGGCGCGGGTCCTTTTCTGGAACAGCGGATCGCGCGATAGCTTGCGCAGCATCTCGATATTGTCGGACGGCCAGATCTTCAGCCCATTGCCGGAAAGTTTCAGCCCCGGCACGATGTGCGCCGTCAGCCACAGCGCCACGCGATAGGGAACCGGCATGTCCTCGCGCGCCCACACCGCGGGCGCGACCAGGATAACCCCGTCCACGCGCGGCGGGTTCGGGTCGGCCAACGCCGACAGGACCACCGCTCCGCCCATGCTTTCGCCCAGCGCAAAAACCGGCACGCCGGGATTGCGCTCGCGTACGGCTTCGACGCAATCGGACAAGTCTTCGCGCAGCGCCTTGCCGCCGGGCCAAATGCCGGTATGCGGCGCCTTGCCGAAGCCGCGCTGGTCGTAAGCGTAGGTGGTGATGCCCTGGCTCGCCCACCATCCGGCCGGCATGTCGAAAGCGTTGGAATAATCGCTCATACCGTGCAGTGCGACGATGATTGCGCGGGGATGCTCCGTATCCCAATGGCGCAGAGGCAGGCGAAGCCCGTCACGCGTGAGGAATGTGTCACCATCCAGCGCGGGGGTGTCGTTCGCCGGACCCAGAGGCGCCGTCACCGGCGCACAGGCGCTAAGCGCAAACGCGGCCGCGAGGAGGCATGCATTGACGATGAACGCCTTACTCATCCATTCCTGTCCGCCCCGTCCAGCACAAGATGCGTACTGGCAATCCCCGGCAAAAATATGTTAGCGCTCTCGTAAAGGCAGCTAAGAGACTGTTTGAATAATCCACGTGAGCCACGTTTCGAGCGAAAATCGGCCGGATAGCAGGAGAAAGCCGAAGGTCGTACCGGGGAGTACGGCCGAGGCTTTCGACGAACTAGCCGGCGTTTTTTGCCGAAACCCTTCGGGACGCGGGGATTATTCAAACAGTCTCTTAGCACCAAAGAATAAAGAGGAAACGAGAATGGGCAAGTCACCTTGGACCACTTTGGCGGTGGCGCTGGCGTTTGTTCTGGGCGGTTGTGCGTCTTCGCCATTTTCCGCTTTCTTCACAAGTACTTCGCCGGCGGCAGCTTCCCTACCCGCCGTGAAGCCAGAGGAGACATTCCCTCCAAGACCATTGACGCTGCTCTACACCACCTTTCAAGACCATGCCGTACTTCAACGCGACAAGCCCATCCATGTCTGGGGGCTGACCGGTCCCGGGGCGCAGGTGAGCGTGACCCTCGCCGGCGAGACGGCCAGCGCGACTGCGGACTCAAAGGGAAATTGGCAAACCGTGCTGGCGCCGCTCGCAGCAGGCGGCCCTTACGAACTGACGGCGACTTCCAGCTCCGGCCAGACGCAGACCAATAAGGACGTTTTGATCGGCGACGTCTATCTATGCTCGGGGCAGTCGAACATGGAGATGCCCCTTCGGGTGGCATCGAATTACGATGCCGACATCCGCAATGCGCAGAATACGAAGATCCGCCTCTTCCATGTACAGCGTTTCAGCAGCCCGCTGCCCAGCCGCACATTTGGCGCCGACGCAAGTTGGAGCGTCGCGAGCCCCGAGTCGGTGAAAGAGTTCTCGGCGGCCTGCTATCTTTTCGGTCGCGAGCTGCAGTCGGCCGCGAATGTGCCCATCGGACTGATCGAATCGTCCTGGGGCGGCGCCAACATCCAGGCTTGGATCAGTGCGGACACCTTGCGCGCGCTTGGCGGCTTTGACGAGCAGCTCGACATATTGTCGATCTATGCGACGGCGCCGAAGACCGCGGAAGCGAAATGGCGCGCCTTTGCCCACGCCTGGTGGCTCAAGCACGATCCCGCGTCGACCGCATCCCCCCCTTGGAGCGACCCGGCCTATGACGACTCGTCCTGGGAGCAGATCGTCCAGACGGGTAGCTGGAGAGAATGGAACGTGCCGTTGATGAAGAAATTCGACGGTACGGTATGGCTGCGCAAAGGCTTCGAACTGAGCGCCAAACAGGCCGCGGGGGTGGCAGTCCTCTCACTCGGCGCGGCGGATCAGGCTGACACGACCTGGGTCAACGGGGTCGAAGTCGGTGACATGGGGGGCTATGACGTCGACCGTCTCTACGACATCTCTGCCGGCACGCTACACGAAGGGAAAAATTTGCTCGCGGTCGGGGTGCTTGGCGGCGCCGGATTGTTGAACCCTGCCGAGCAGATCACGCTCAAATGTGCGGACGGCTCCGTCATTCGTCTTTCAGGAACGTGGCGCTTCAGGACGTCGGCGCCAATGAGCCAGACCGGACATATTCCGTACGTTCCCTGGCTGAAGCAGTTCGGCCTCTCGGTGCTCTACAACGGCGAGATCGTGCCGCTCGGGCCGACATCCGTGCGCGGAATCCTCTGGTACCAGGGCGAATCCGATGCCTGGCAGCCGCAGGAATACGGCCGCCTGTTGCAGGCGCTGATCGAGGACTGGCGCAAGCAGTTCGGCGCCGACGTGCCGTTCATCGTCGTGCAACTTCCCGGCTACGGTCCGCCCAGCACCAAACCCGAAGAATCGATGTGGGCGGAACTGCGCGAGACGCAGCGCCGCGTCGTAGACGAAACGCCGAATACCGGGCTGGCGGTCACCATCGATCTGGGCCAGACGGACAACATCCACCCCACCAACAAGCAGGAAGTGGGACGACGCCTCGCTCTCGTCGCAGAGCACCTGATCTACGGCATGAACGTCGCGGATTCGGGCCCCACGCCCATGGCCGCGGTCCGCAAGGGCAACACGATTGCAGTGAGCTTCGCCCACCTGGAGAAGGGGCTGGCGATCTACGAGTCCAAGCGGCCGATCGGCTTCCAGGTTTGCGACAAGACGAAAGTCTGCAGCTTCGTCGATGCGATGCAGAATAAGGATGAGATCGACCTCGACGTGACGCATATCCGCGATACGGCAACCGTGCGCTATTGCTGGGCCGATAGCCCGATCTGCAATGTCTACAATTCGGAAGCTTTGCCGGCAGTGCCATTCGAGATTCCGATCACAGAGGCCACGCGTTTGCGCAAATAAGGGAGCAGCTCTTTCGCAAACCATGGGTTCTTCTTGAGCCAGGCATTGTTGCGCCAAGACGGATGCGGCAAGGGAAGATAGCGCGGAGCATATTCGCGCCACGCCCGCACGGTTTCGGTGACATTGGCTTTCGCGGCGTCTCCCAAATGACAGGTTTGAGCATAGACACCCACCAGAAGCGTGAGGGGAAACTTCGGCAGCGTGGCGAAGAGCTTGTCCTGCCAGGCCTCGGCGCATTCCTTGCGCGGCGGCAGATCGCCGCCATTGGCATCATAGCCGGGAAAACAGAAGCCCACGCCGATGATGGCGATGCGGCTTTCATCGTAGAAGGTCTCGCGGTCGACGCCCATCCATTCGCGCAAGCGGTCGCCGGAGGGATCGTTGAAGGAAATTCCGGTCTCGTGGACGCGAATGCCCGGCGCCTGTGCCACGATGCAGAGTTTCGCCGTGGCGCTGGCGTGGATGATTGGGCGAGGCGACAGATGCGCCTCGCAAATCCGGCAGGCACGGATGTCGCGCAGGAGCCTGGTCAGCCTGCGGTCCGTATGTTTGGCACCATGCGAGCCGGTTGCGGCGTCGAGCGCCATTTTCCTCCCAATCGGACGGTCGGGAGAAGCTTAGCGCAAATCGAGCGCCTCAAGCAGATTAATCGGATTTATCCCGGGGAACGTAGACGGCGAGCACGAGGATATGGTCGACGGTCTTGTCGTCGCTCCCCAAGGGAAGGAAAAGATACTCACTGTAGACAAGCTCCGATTTCTGGCTGCCGCGTTCGATCCAGCCGCGCATGGCGACCGGTTCGCCCTTGCGAACGACGCGGTCGTAGGTGGACTTGATCGTCGCGTGATAGCCCGGAGAGAGCTTGTCGGTCTCGCTCCATCGCCTTCCCTGGAACGAGACGCCGTGCGCCATCACATAGGCGTCGCCGACGATGCGGTATTCGTAATCCTTGCCGCCGTCGATCACGCGCATGAGCGTCGTGTAGCGCAACAGACCGGCCAAACCGCGCGGCGTTACATCCTTACGCGCGGGAAATTTCCGGGCGCGGCATAGGCCTCGCCAATAAGCGGCGCCCTGCAGCAGGATCGTGCTATCGATTTCGGCAAGCGTAATACGATGGCTTAGCTTCTCCGGTGCGCGAGTGGAGTCCGATACTGCAGTTTCTGAATCGTTCGTCTTGAGCATCTGTCGCGTAAGCTAATCATGCGTCTAATCGCAGCTTCGCTTACTGTTGGTAAAAGGTCCGTTTAGAAAGGTGACGGCTGCGCCATTTTGTCGAGAATATAAAGCATTACGCGAACTGATGACACGAATGACAACCTAGAATTGCGTGGCGGGGCGCGCGGTGAACCCGGAGCCATGCCGTTCGATCACAGATCGTCGATCTTCCGTGGTCAGATGACCGGCAGGAAGCCGATCATCGCGCCAGTGAGCCCGCTCGCCATCGTGCCGGAGAGCAGAGCACGCATGACCAGAGGCACGAAAACGTCACGCCGGTCGGGCGCCAGCGTGCTCATGCCCGCGATGATGATGCCCACCGACGAGAGGTTGGCAAAGCCGCACATGGCATAGACCATGATGAGCGTGGAGCGCGGATCGAGAGCGCCCTTCGGCAGGGCCGCGAGATTCAGATAGGCGATCAACTCGTTGAGGATCGTCTTGGTGCCGAGCAGGCTTCCCGCCGTCACCGCTTCGCTCCACGGCACGCCGTAAAGCCAGACCACCGGCGCGAAAAGCCAGCCGAAGATCCGCTGCAGCGTGAGCGGCGAACCCCATACCGGCGGGGCATTTCCGAGGATCGAATTGGCCAGCGCCACCAGCGCCACGATGACCACCAGCATCGCGATGATCTGCCAATACATCTTCAGGCCGTCCTCGGTACCGTGCGTGATCGCGTCCATGGTGGAATGGTATTTCAGGTCGCCTTCGGCTTCAGTGCCTGTGGTGGTGCCGTCACCCGGGATCATGATGCGCGCGATCACGATGGCGCCCGGCAGCGACATCGACGAGGCGATCAGAATGTGGGCCAACGCACCCGGCAGGACGGGGTTGAGGATGGTGGCGTAGAGCACGAACACAGTGCCCGCGCAGACCGACAATCCCACCGTGAAGCAGACGAACAGTTCGGCGCGGGTAAGCTTCGGAACATAAGGGCGGATCACCAGCATGCCCTCGATATTGCCGAGAAACACCATCGAGCCCGAGCCCAACCCCACCGCGCCGCCGATGCCAAGCAGCTTGCGCAGTACATAGGAGATCGCCCTTACAATGAGAGAGAGTATCCGCCAATGCCACAACAGCGCTGCCAAGGCCGAGATCACGATGACGAGCGGCAGCACGCCGAACGCGAAATTGACGAGCCCCGCGGGGCTGGTGACGGCGAAGGGCGGCGCACCGCCGCCGAGATAACCGAAAACGAAAGAAGTTCCGGCCCGCGTCGCACTGGTGAGCGCCCCCACGGCCCCGTTGAGCGCGAACAAAGCATTGCGCGTGACGGGCACCTTCAAAAGCAGCAGCGCCAAGCCGATTTGCAACGTCAGACCGGCGATCACAGTGCGGAACGGAAAGGCGCGCTTGTTCTCCGAAAGAATCCACGCCAGCGCCAGGATCGCCACGATGCCGAGCAGCGACTGGAAATGAAACAGATGCAGGAATTGTTGAAGAAATGGGAGATTCTGGAGATATTGAAGCACGCTAGCCCCGCCGCTTGACCGCCCTCTACACTACTACGCCGATTCGAAAGACGCATCATGTCAACCTCCGCCCGCCCCACCGAGATCAAGGCGCTGGCCGGCGCGCGCGCGCTGCCGCCGCTGATCCTGGTGCTTTTCCATTTCTGCGAAGGCCATGGCTATCGCGGCGCGGGCTGGTTCGATCTGCCGGTGGGCAAGGGCTATCTGTGGGTCGAATTCTTCTTCGCGCTTTCGGGCTTCATCCTGATCCACGTCTACGGCTCGCGGGCGCGGGAATTCTGGCGCGGCAAGGCGTATGGGCCGTTCCTGCGGGCGCGGCTGTCGCGACTTTATCCGCTGCAGGTTTTTACCTTGTTTTCCATGCTGTTCCTGATGCTGACGCTGAACGCGCTGGCTGATTGGGGCGGCTATGTCTCGATCTACCATCAGCCCTATCACCCGATGAATACGGCATGGAGCTTCGTGGCCAACTTGTTCCTGGTGCAGGGATGGAACCTGTTTCCCTGGCTGACTTGGAACGGCGCCTCCTGGTTCGTCAGCGTGGAGTTTATGTTGTGCCTGCTGTTTCCGATTTATATCTTGTTGTCGCGCGGCGGTTTGCTGCGCGCCGTGGCTCTGATCGGCGCCGGCTTAGCGGCGCTGACCTTCATGGCGCAGACCTCCGGACATGGGCTCGACATCACGTTCCATGATGGCGTCTTTCGCGGCATGGCCGGCTTCGCCGTCGGCGTGGGCATGGCGATGCTGTTTCGGCAGGCGAACGAAGCGGGCGCCGAGCGCCTGCCGGAGTGGATCCATTCCGTTGCGCAAGCCGCGGCCTTGGGATTCTTGTATTGGGCGATCTATCGCACCGGCTGGGCACACCGGCCGCAAGACATATGGATGGCGCTGGCGCTGGACGTTCTGCTGTTCGTGCTCGCATTCGACCGCGGCTTCCTGGCGCGCGCGCTTTCCATGGCCGTGCCGCGCAAGCTCGGCGAATGGTCGTACGCGATCTATATGGGACAGACCTTCTGGCTGCAGGCCGTCCGCTATTTCGAGCAGCGCGTCTATCCGCCGTCGGACGCGATCGTATTCGGCGCACGCTTCGCGGATTTGATCTGGTGGATCGAGCCGGCTGTGTTGCTTCTGGTGTGCATCGGTTGGGGGGCGTTGCTGGCGATCTTCGTCGAGCATCCGGCCAACGCGGCGTTAAGAAGAATGTTTGCGCCGCGGAAGCCGGCACGCGCCTGACTTGACCGCGAGGGCTTTGCCGAGCGATCACTGGGGCCGGCAATTTGTCACCGACCGGGAGGATACCGCATGGCCATTCGTTTCGACGGCAAAGTCGCGATCGTTACCGGCGCGGGCGGCGGGCTGGGCCGCGCGCATGCGCTGGAATTCGCCGCGCGCGGCGCCAAGGTGGTGGTGAACGATCTGGGCGGCGCCCTCGACGGCACCGGCGGAAACAGCCAAGCGGTGGAAGCGGTGGTTGCGGAGATCAAGACGGCGGGCGGCACGGCCATCGCCAACGGCGCCTCGGTGGCCGACGATGCGGGCGTCGCCCATCTGGTCAAACAGACGATGGACGCCTTCGGGCGCATCGACATCCTGGTCGCCAACGCTGGCATCCTGCGCGACAAGAGCTTCGCCAAGATGGAGCTGAAGGATTTCGACGCGGTCATGGCCGTCCATCTGATAGGTACGGTCAAACCGTGCAAGGAGATATGGCAGATCATGCGCGACCAGCAATACGGCCGCATCGTCGTGACGACCTCTTCCACCGGCCTCTACGGCAATTTCGGTCAGACCAATTACGGTGCGGCCAAGCTGTCGCTCGTCGGCTTCATGAATTCGCTGAAGCTGGAAGGCGCCAAGGACAACATCAAGGTCAACGCCGTCTGCCCGGTCGCCGGCACGCGCATGACCGAGAACATCATGCCGCCGAACATGCTCGAAATGCTGAAGCCGGAATATGTGACGCCGGGCGTTGTCTATCTGGCGAGCGAGGACGCGCCGACCGGCGTCATCCTGACGGCGGCGGCGGGCGTTTTCGCGACGGCGCGGATCGAAGAAACCGACGGCGTCAATCTCGGCCAGAAAGCGACGGCCGACGACGTGGCGGCGAATTGGGCGAAGATCGCCGACTTCTCTGCGGCGAAGCATTATTTCCAGGGCTCGGAGCAATTCCAGAAACTCTTCGCCCGGCTGCAAGACCCGCCAATTGTCGGATAGTCCGTCTTCGCTGATCTCCGTCAGCCTGAGCAGCTATACGGAAAAAGTACATTACACTACTGTTATGTGACCACTAGTGATGGCCCGCGCAGATTTCAAGGTTTAGTTCCATGCCTAGACTGCATGGCCACCATCCGCTGCAGCGCAGCATGAAACTATTGCCGACTGGATAGAGGACCCCATCTAACACCCATCGCTGGCTAACCAGCGGCTAAACCGGCCGCAAGCCAGCCTTACAAAAGGAGAGGGTCATGAACGAATCCATGAAAAAGCTTAGTGCGGGATTGCTCACGCTCGCCGTAATCGGCGGCGTCGGCGGTTTTTTGACGGCGTCGCTGGCCGGCGCGTCGTCGAAGCCGGTCACGCAAGTGACTACGGTTCAGACAAGCGCCCCGGCGATTGAGACTGTGACGGTGGTTGGAAACAGGCGGGCTAGCTAGCCCGCCTCATTCCCCATCGCAAGCAACGCGGCGCGCCTTGTATGCCGCGGTGCAACGCGCCGGAATGATAAGCAATAATATTGCGGGCGACTGCCATCCGCTCGATTTAGGCGTCTCTTCCGGCATCACTGCATACATAGGCTGCATGCCCCCCATTCTTTAGAATCTTGCTGAAAAGCATTGTGGCGTAATTGTGACCGGCCTATCGTTAGGGCGAATGGTTGGTTAATGCGCGCCTTCAAGGCCACAGCCAGCCATGAATGGGAGAGGAACAATGGATTCGATCAGAGACTTCGGAAAAACGATCGGTGCCGGAATCCTCACTTTGGCTCTGTTCGTCGGCGTGGGGTATTTCGTCTACACGTCGCTGTTCAATCTCGGATAAGGATGACCGATGCGCATTGGGTCATGCGAAGTCGTCGGCCCGGCACGTGACGGTAGTTGAGAAGCAGAAGTTGTCGTAAGGCGTGCGCGTCAATCCGCCGCTTCTTCGAGCATGACGTTGTGGCCCCACAGCTGCTCGATGTGCGTGACGACGAATTCTTTCGTGGCATGATGCAGCGGCACGCCGCGATGCATCCGATGCTCTAGAAAGAGCGTGCGGTCCCCCTTCAGGGCCGCGCCGACGACCTGGATATTGGGGTCGGCGGCGCCCACGTCGTACTGGCGAGCCAGATGGCTGCGCACCTTGCGGTAGCCGCCTTCGTTGTGGATGGCGGAAACCGTGTAGGCGCCCTCCTCCGCTTTGTCGAAGAGCGCGAACAGACGGAAATCCCGCACCAGCTTAGGCGAGAGGAATTGCTCTGTGAAGCTTTCGTCGCGGTAATTCGCCCAGGCGTCCTTCAAGGCGCCGATCCAGTCGCCGGAGCCCGCGAAATTGGGGAACCAGTCGCGGTCTTCCGCGCTGGGGTTCTCGGCAATGCGGCGGATGTCGCTCATCATCGCAAATCCCAGCGCATAGGGATTGATGCCGGAATAGCGCGGATCGTTGAATTCGGGCTGGAACACCACCGAGGTGTGGCTGTGCAGGAATTCGAGCAATGAACCTTCGGTGATCAGCCCGCGGTCGTACAGCAGGTTCATGATCGCATGATGGACGAACGTGGCGCAGCCCTCGTTCATCACCTTGGTCTGGCGCTGGGGATAAAAATACTGTGCCAGATTGCGCACGATGCGCAGGATCTCGCGCTGCCAGGCCTTCAGCGTCGGCGAATGCTTTTCCAGGAAGTAGAGCAGATTTTCTTCCGGCAGCTTCATATCGCCGCCGAAATCCTCGTCCTCGTCGAGCGTGGGCGGCGTGGCCGGCGGTTCGACGCCGACCGGCAGCGTGCGCCAGAGCTCGCTATAGGCTTCCTCTTCGTACTCCGCACGGCGGCGGCGCTTTTCGAGCACGCGTTCCTTCGACGGCTTGGGCGGCCGGCGATAGCGGAATACGCCCTGATCCATCAGCGCATGGGCGGCATCGAGAACGGATTCCACCGCCTCGCGGCCTTGGCGCTCCTCGCAGGCCGCGATGTAACGCTTGGCGAAGGCCAGATAATCGAGGATGCCCTCGGCGTTGGTCCACTGGCGGAACAGATAGTTGTTCTTGAAGAAATGATTGTGCCCGAAAGCGGCATGCGCCATCACCAGCGCCTGCATGGTCATCGTGTTTTCTTCCAGCAGGTAGGAAATGCAGGGGCTGGAATTGATAACGATCTCGTAGGCGAGCGCGGAATAGCCGGCGCGGTACATGGTTTCCTCGCGCGCGAACAGCTTGCCGAAGCTCCAATGGTTGTACATCAGCGGCATGCCGAGCGAGGAATAGGCGTCTAACATCTGCTCGGAGGAAATTACCTCGACCTGGTTGGGATAGACGTCGAGCTTGAGATCGTTCAGCGCGGTCTCCTCGATGGCCTTGTAGGTGCGGTCGAGCGCCTCGAAATCCCATTCGACTTCGGTGAAGAGGAGATTAGTCACTGCGCCTCCATCTTCCTGAATAGCTCGTGGAACACCGGAAAAATGTCGCCGGGCTTGGAGATGCGTTTGGTGGCGAAGTTCGGCCACAGCTCGGCGACCGTGCGATAGGCGCGCCAAAGTTCGGCGCCCGAATCCTCGCTGGCGAAGACTTCCATCTCGCGCTCGTCCAAGATCTCGATATAGGCGTAGTACTGGCACAGCGGCATGATCTCGCCGTTCAGCATCTCCACGCAGCGCCGCGCGTCGCCCGATTGGGTGTAGCCGTCGCTGGCCTGGGCCGCATAGATGTTCCAGTCCGACGTGGTGTAACGCTCGCGCTGGATTTCCAGCATCTTGTCGAGCGCGGTCGAAACGATCGTGCCGCCGGACTGGCGCGAATAGAAGAATTCCTGCTCGTCCACTTCCTGCGCGTCATGGGTGTGGCGGATGAAGACGATGTCGACCCGTTCGTAGCGCCGCCTGAGGAACAAGTGCAGCAGCATGTAAAAGCGTTTGGCGAGGTCCTTCTCGCGCTCGCCCATCGAGCCCGACACGTCCATCAGGCAGAACATCACCGCCTGGCTGGTCGGCACCGGCTGTTCCGTATACGAATTGTATCGCACATCCACCGGATCGATGAAGCCGACCCATTTGCGCTTGGCGTTGGCCTTGGCCAGCGCTTCCTTGACGGCCACGATCCTGGCGCGCGTATCCGCCGTTTGCGGGTCCTCGCGCTCCAGCCGGTCGAGTTCCTCTTCCAGCGCCTTGATGTCCCCGAGCTTGGGACGTTTCAGGGCCAGACGGCGGCCGTGCGCGTTGCGCATCGTGCGGACGAGATTGATCTGCGTCGGCGAGCCGGCGGTTGTGATGCCCGCGCGCTTCCACACCGTGTTGGGCGTCTCCTTGAGCATGGTGCGCACGAGATTGGGCAGTTCGAGATCCTCGAAGAAGATGTCCAGCACCTCCTCCTGACGCATCACGAATTCGAAATCGTCCTCGCCCTCGGCGAAGTCCGCTGCGTCCTTGCCGTGGCCGCCTTCGCCGGACTTGGGCTTCTCTATCTCGTCGCCCGGCGTGAACTCGCGGTTACCGGGCAGCACGAAATCGCGCTCGCCCGCCGCCTTGGGATCGAGGCGGAAGCGCGGCTCCCGCGTGCCCTTGCTCGAAATCTTGACCTTGCGATCCTTGGCAATGTCGGCGACGGCGGAATCCTTCAACGACTTTTGCACCGCCTCGCGGATTTGCGCGCGCGCGCGGCGCAGAAAGCGCTGGCGATTGGCGAGACTCTTGCCCTTCGGATTCAAACGCCGGTCGATAAAATATGGCATTGCCCGGCCCTAGCGCTCCACGCCCTACCCGGCCTTGTTGACGCGCATGTACCATTCCACGAGGCGGCGGACCTGACGCGAGGTATATCCGCGCGCCAGCATGCGCTTGACGAACTCGTTGTGCTTGGTCTCCGTGTCGCTGTCCTTCTTGGACTCGAAGCTGATGACCGGCAACAGGTCCTCGACCTGGGTGAACATCCGTTTCTCGATCACCGAGCGGATTTTCTCATAGGCCGTCCAGGCCGGATTCTTGCCGTCGTGCTGGGCGCGATAGCGCAGCGCGAACTTCACCACCTCGTTGCGGAAATCCTTGGGATTGGCGATGCCCGCCGGCTTTTCGATCTTCGACAACTCGTTGTCGAGCGCGCCGCGGTCGAGCAGCTGGCCGGTGTCGGCGTCTTTGAAATCCTGATCCTCGATCCAGGCGTCGGCATAAGCGATGTAACGGTCGAACAGGTTCTGGCCGTACTCGCCGTAGGATTCCAGATAAGCCTTCTGGATTTCCTTGCCGATGAACTCGGCGTAGCGCGGCGCCAGCTCGCCCTTGATGAATTCGAGGTATTTCTTCTCGATGTCGTCGAGATACTGCTCGCGCTTGATCGACTGTTCGAGCACGTACATCAGATGCACCGGATCGGCCGCGACCTCGGTGACGTCGTAATTGAAGGTCTCCGACATCGTCTTGTAGGCGAAGCGGGTGGAAATGCCGGTCATGCCTTCGTCGAGGCCGGCCTGATCCTTGTATTCCTGCAGCGTCTTGGCCTTGGGATCGGTGTCCTTCAGCTTCTCGCCGTCGTAGACGCGCATCTTGGAAGTGAGATTGGAATTCTCGTGCTCCTTGAGCCGCGTCATCACGCAGAATTTGGCGAGAATTTCCAGCGTTTCGGGGGCACAAGGCGTACCGTTCAGCTCGCTGGCCTTGAGCAGCTTCTTGTAGATCATCGTTTCTTCCGTGACGCGCAGACAGTACGGCACGGTGACGACGCAGATGCGGTCGAGGAACGCCTCGTTGTTCTTGTTGGCCTTGAAGACCGTCCATTCCGCCTCGTTGGAGTGGGCCAGAATGATGCCTGCGAACGGAATCGGCCCCAGCGTCTCGGTGCCGATGTAATTGCCTTCCTGCGTCGCGGTCAGCAGGGGATGCAGCACCTTGATCGGCGCCTTGAACATCTCGACGAATTCAAGCAGGCCCTGGTTGGCGCGGCACAGACCGCCCGAAAAGGAATAGGCGTCGGGATCGTTCTGGCTGAAATGTTCGAGCTTGCGGATATCCACCTTGCCGGCGAGGGAGGAGATATCCTGATTGTTCTCGTCGCCCGGCTCGGTCTTGGCGATGGCGATCTGGCGCAGTTTCGAGGGATAAATCCGCGCCACCTCGAACTTGGAGATGTCGCCGCCGAACTCGTCGAGTCGCTTCACGGCCCACGGGCTCATGATGCCGCCGAGACGGTGCTTCTCGATGCCGTATTTCTCTTCCAGCAGATCGGTCAGCTCGCCGGAGCGGAACAGACCCAGCGGCGATTCGAACACCGGGCTGATCTGGTCGCCCGCCTTGAGCACGTAGATCGGATGCGTCTCCATCAAATCCTTGAGACGTTCGGCCAGCGAGGACTTGCCGCCGCCGACGGGTCCCAGCAGATAGAGAATTTGGCGCTTCTCTTCGAGGCCCTGAGCGGCGTGCTTGAAGTAGCCCACGATCCGCTCGATCGTGTCTTCCATGCCGAAGAAGCCTTCGAAGGCGCGGTAGATTTTTATGGTGCGGTTGAAAAACATCCGGCTCAGCCGCGGATCCTGGGCGGTGTCGACCAGTTCCGGCTCGCCGATTGCCGCGATCATGCGCTCCGACGGTGTCGCGTAGAACATCTTGTCGTCGCGCGCCGCCAGCAGCCAATCACGCAACGACATGCTTTCAAAACGATCGCGCGCATAATCCCGCGAAAAGACATCGAAGATATCGAGCGTGCCCATCGAGACCGATTCTCCAGTTGTGTCGCACGCCCCACGATTCCAAAATCGTGTCCCATCGCGCGCGCGGACCAGCTTACCGCGTAATGACTATCCTCTCATCCCTGACCTGAACCAAGGGTTAACCACTCCGGTTTTCTGAGACACGGCTTACCAAACGCAACCTTCCGTGGCTCCGCGCCATCCCCGCGCGACTGTGACCCGTCCCGGCTGCGTCTTCCATCGTCCTGTCGCCGGCCTTGTTGCGCTAAAGCGTTACGGCAGCGGCCCTTAAGGGCCCGGTCGATCATGAATCAGTGTACGCCGATTTCACCATAATCCAAGGACTGCAACGACATATTATCGGTTCCGCGTCACACAAAGGCCACGATTGCATTCGGACCCGGCGTATTCATCTTCATTCTTGCGTGATGCGCATGGAGACGGGATTACAGCCGCTGGCGCGCGCATGGCGGCGTCATCCATAAGTTACGTACCGTCGCGATACGCGTGGGTGGCGGGTTGGCCCCTGCGGCGGAAGCCGCAACTTGGTTTGTGAAGGCGCTCGCCGCAATTCACGACAGCGTAACAGCGACACGACGCACACTGCGCGGGCGGGAAACCTGTCGCCGACCAGCAGGTCCGCCTATCAGCGCAAATTCGCACATGGGAGAAAATTGTTTCGCAAATCTCTTGCGGGGCGGGCACGTTCGCGCAAAGCTTCGCGCATGACCAATCTCGCGCACCAGATCCGGTTGGCGCGGCAGGACGATGCCGCGGAAGTCGCGCGAGTTTATATAGAATCCTGGCATGACGCATATCCGGGCGTTCTGCCCACATCGCTGCTGCGCGCCATGACGCCCAAAGGCCAAACGGCGCGCTGGCAAGCGTCCATCCGCGCCCAGGGCCGCGAGGCGGTTCTGGTGGCCGAAAGCAGCAGCCACGGCATCGTCGGCATGGCGAGCATGGGACCCGTGCGCGACGACGGGCTTGGCTTCGACGGCGAAATCTACACGCTCTACGTCGATCCCGCCTTCTATGGACACGGTGTTGGCCGCGCGCTGCTCAAGGGTGCGTTCTCCGTCCTGCGCAAGAATGGCATGTCGTCCTGCGTGATCTGGGCGCACGCCCGCAATCATGCGCGCTTCTTCTACGAGGCGATGGGCGGCAGATTGATCGCCGAACGGTCCGCGAGCCTGATGGGCGAGACGATCCCTGAAGCCGCCTATGGCTGGAAAACGCTGGCGCTCGCCGAACGCAGCCCGGCAAGGTAAATTTCTCTACTCTTCCTGCAAGTCCTTGGGACGCACGAAAAGTTCGAGGTCGCCGCACCCGGCATCGACTCCGTGCCACTGCGCGATCTCGAAATCCAGAATGGCGAGCGAGCCGGTGGAGAATTTCTCCGCCATCGTCAGATAGCGCCTGCGCATCTTGCGGTCGTCGGGTTCTCGCGTCAGCGCATGCGCGCAATCCGCCAGTCCGGGATTATGGCCGACGATCATCAGCGAACCGGCGCCGTCACGCACCTGCCGGATGACGGAGAGGATCGTGTCCGGTCTCGCCAGATAGAGTTCGTCGAGATATTGCAGCGCCGGGCGCATGCCGAGTTCGGGCAGAAGCAATTCCAGCGTCTGTCTGGTCCTGACCGCCGTCGAGCACAGCACGAGGTCGGGGACATAGATTTCCTCGCGCAGGAAACGGCCGATGCGCGCCGCATCCTCACGGCCGCGCGGCGCCAGCGCGCGCGCTTCGTCGTCGAGGCCGGGATGGTCCCGCTCCGCCTTGGCGTGCCGAAGGAGGAAAAGCCGCTTCACGCGACTTGGTATCTCGCCCGCGCTCCGCGCTCCAGGGCGGCGGCAATGAGACGGTCGATCCCGAGCGAGCGGCGCAGCGCCTCGATAATACGAACCTCCTCCAGCCTCACATGGCTGTCGGTGAGGGCGACTTCGAGCGCCAGCCAATAAGCAGTTTCGCGCAAAGGTTCGGGCAACGCCTCCTTCACCAGACCGAGCACGGCGGCCAGGCCGTCCTCTTCCTGGAGGATGGCGCTGCAATCCTGCGCCAAGCCGACAAGGCGGTCGCGGTCGAATTCTCTGAACACCGGCAGACTGCGAGTCAAATCGCCGATCGCTTTCAGTTCCTTGTCGCTCATCGCGCCGTCGGCGGCGGAGACGACGACCATGACGTAGACAAGGGCGGTATGGTGGCTGATGGTTTTCATGTTCAAAAATCTGGGCAAGTATTCGCGGGGTGGACCTTAAGAAACTTGACCCGGCCCGGCAAGGCGCGCAACAAACTACCATGGCGACGCACAAAAAACCGGGCAAATGGCGTCCTCGCACTCTGGCGGTGCGCGGCGGGCAGATGCGCACGCCCTTCCAGGAGACGTCCGAAGCGCTGTTTCTGACCTCCGGCTACGCCTATGAGGCGCCCGAGGAGGCGGAGGCCCGTTTTAAGGGCGAGGCCGACGGTTTCACCTATACGCGCTTCGGCAATCCGACGGTTTCGATGTTCGAGGCGCGCATGGCGGCGCTCGAAGGCGCGCCTTGCGCCCGCGCCACGGCGAGCGGCATGGCTGCGGTGAGCGCGGTATTTCTCGCCGGGCTGCGCCAGGGCGACCATGTGGTGGCGGCGAAAGCCATGTTCGGTGCCTGCCGCACCGTGATCGAGGAAATCCTGCCGCGGTTCGGGATCGCCAACACGCTGGTCGACGGCACCGACGTCGATCAGTGGCGGAGCGCGGTGACGCCGGCGACCAAAATGCTGTTCCTCGAGACGCCGGCCAATCCGACGCTCGCCATCGTCGATCTGAAGGCGGTCGCCAAGATCGCCGACGAAGTCGGGGCGCGGCTGGTAGTAGACAACGCCTTCGCGACGCCTGCGCTGCAGCGGCCGATGGAAGCGGGCGCGCATATCGTGGTGCATTCCTCGACCAAATACATAGACGGGCAAGGCCGCGCCATGGGCGGAGTAATCCTCTGCAAGGAGGATTTCCTCAACAACCATCTGCAGGCTTTCCTGCGCAACACCGGACCGTGCATCAGCCCGTTCAACGCATGGCTGCACCTGAAAAGCCTGGAAACGCTTTCGCTGCGTATGCAGGCGCATTGCGAGAACGCGCTGAAGATCGCCGATTTCCTGGCCGAGCAGAAAAAGGTGTCGCGCGTGCTCTATCCATTCCGCGCCGATCACCCGCAGCACAATTTGGCGCGGGCGCAGATGGACGGCGGCGGCGGCGTGGTGACCTTCGAAGTGGAAGGCGGCAAGGAAGGCGCTTTCCGGGTCGAGAACGCGCTCAAACTGATCGACATCTCCAACAATTTGGGCGACACCAAAAGCCTCATCACCCATCCCGCGACGACGACGCATCAGCGGCTGTCGCCGGAAGCGCGTGCGGGGCTCGGCGTCAGCGACGGCATGTTGCGGATTTCGGTCGGCCTCGAAGACCCGGCCGACCTTTGCGAGGATTTGGAGCAGGCATTGGCCAAAGGGTAGGAGGCGGCCATGAACGAACACCGCGCCACGATCCGCTGGAAGCGCACCAGCGCGGACTATACCTACGACACCTATGACCGCGCGCACGAGATCGCGTTCAAGGACGGCGCGGTCATGCTTGCGGCTTCCTCGGCGCAGGACTTCAAAGGCGACGCCGACCGCGTCAACCCCGAAGAAGCTTACGTCGCCGCTCTGTCGAGCTGTCACATGCTCACCTTTCTGGCGATCTGCGCCCGCAAGCGGCTGACGGTGGATTCCTACGACGACGATGCGATCGGTTTCCTGGACAGAGGCCCCGACGGTAAACTGTGGATGGCGCGCGTCGTCTTGCGGCCGCGCGTGCGGTTTGGCGCCGGCACGGCGGTCGACGAAGCGACGCTGGTCGAGCTTCACCACAAATCCCATGAAAACTGCTTTATCGCCAATTCGGTAACCACAAATGTGACGGTCGAGCCACAGACCTGAGCGGTGTTAACCCCGCTTCACAGTCGAGGCTTGCGGCAGGCGCCGCCTCTATCCGATAATCGCGCCATGTTCGAACGCACGACACGCAACATCCGGGTGGCGGTGAAACCCGCCTATCTCGACGATCAATCCGACCCAGACGAGGGCCAATTCCTCTGGTCGTACACCGTCACCATCGAAAACAATGGTGCCGAGACGGTGCAGTTGATGTCGCGCTACTGGCATATCACGGACGGAGAAGGCCACGTGCAGGAAGTGCGCGGACCGGGCGTGGTCGGCGCGCAGCCCGTGCTCGCGCCGGGTCAGGTGTTCCAGTACACCAGCGGCTGCCCGCTGCCGACGGCGTCCGGCTTCATGACGGGGCGCTACCAGATGCGCTCGGCCTCCGGCGAGGCGTTCGAGGCGGAAATCCCCGCCTTTATCCTTGAAAGTCCGTACGAGCGTCGCCAATTACATTAATGCCCCTGATGGCCGCGGGTTGATCCGTGGGCGCCGGGGCGCGACAATTTCAGCCCCACATCGAGTGCGCCCTTATGTCAGACCGCAAGACCAAATCCGTTTCCGCCGCGTCCGGCGCCAAGCCCATACGCCCTTCGCGCGAGGAGACGGAAGCCGCCATCCGTACGCTTCTCAGATGGGCCGGCGACGATCCGACGCGTGAAGGCTTGCGCGACACCCCCGAGCGCGTCGCCCGCGCCTTCGAGGATTGGTTCTCCGGTTACAACGAAGACCCGGAAGAATTCCTCTCCCGCACCTTCGAGGAGGTGGAGGGCTATGACGACATGGTCGTCCTCAAGGACATCCGCTTCGAATCCCATTGCGAGCATCACCTGGCGCCGATCATCGGGCGCGTCCATATCGGCTATCTGCCGAACAACAAGGTTGTGGGCATCTCCAAGCTGGCGCGCGTGGTCGACACCTTCGCCCGCCGCCTGCAGGTGCAGGAGACGATGAACGCGCAGATCGCCAATTGTATTCAGCACGTGCTGGATCCCAAGGGCGTAGCCGTTGTCATCGAGGCGACGCATCAGTGCATGACGACGCGCGGCGTCCACAAACCAGGCGTGACGATGGTCACCTCCACCATGTCGGGCGAATTCCGCAAGAACCCGCTGACGCGGCGCGAATTCCTCGCCGTAATCGGCAATCCGTCGTCGAGTGTGGATGGGTAAAAAATGGCGAATAGGGAGTAGCGAATAGATAAAGTCCCCTATTCGCTACTCGTCATTCGCTATTCCCTTATTTCGTGTACCTGTCCGCAGAATTCGCAGCGAGCGCGCAGAACGCCGTCGGGGTCGGCGAGGCCGGCGCGCTCTTCCGGCGGATAAGTGCGCAACACCGCGGCGATGCGCGCGGCGTCGCAGTCGCAGCGAAAAACGATCGGCTCGGCCAGCAGCACGCGCACTTCTTCCTCGTGGAACAGCCGCCACAACAGCGTTTCGGCGGAAAGCGCGGTGTCGACCAGTTCGATGTCTTCGACGGTCTTGGCGAGCGTGGTCAGCCGCTCCCAATCATCGCCCGCGTGTGAAGCGCCCGGCGTGGCCTGCAGCATCAGCCCGCCCGCGCGCCAGGAGGCTTCGCGGCTGCCCGGCGTGTAGACCGGCGCGGCCGCCAGCCGCACCAGGGTCGGCAATTGCTCCGATTGCATGAAATAGGTTTCCGCCGAAGCAGCGACGCCGTCGGGCGAGAGCGTGACAATGCCCTGATAGGTCTTGCCGCCGCGGCGCGGCTCGATGGTGATGGCGAGCGACCCGGCGCCGGTCAGCGCCGCGAAGGACGGCGCCGCGCCAAGCGCCGCAAAGCGCTCTGCATCGAGACGCGCAAAGCCGCGCACGCCTTTCGGCTTGTCGCCGTCGGCGCCGTAATAATCGGCCGCGATCAGATCGAGCGGGCCGTCGCTCTTGGTTTGCGCCGTGAGGCGCCCGTCTAGTTTCAGTGTCGTGCCCAGCAGAGCTGCCAGCGTCAGCATCTCGCCGGCGATCCGCGCCACGGGCTCGGGAAGTGCGTGTGCGCTCAGGGCCCGCGCGGAGGAAGCGTCCAGGCGCACCAGACGGCCGCGCACACCCGCTCCGACAATGTCGAACGGCAGCACGAAATCGCCCGCAGGGGCGGGGGTGTAACGAGAATCGGACATGATGGACGGATATAAGAGTTCTTTGTGAGAGTTCAACGAAACTTCAACCCTCCCCTTGAGGGAGGGTCGAATTCAGCGAAGCTGAATTCGGGGAGGGGTAATGTCGCTATCACCCCCCACCGAAAAATCCGCTTTGCGAATTTTTCTGCCTCCCCCTCAAGGGGGGAGGCAAGAAGCGCACTACTGCTCTGCGTCCTACCCCAAGCACCACTTCAATATCGCCTTTTGCGCGTGCAGGCGGTTTTCGGCTTCGTCCCAAACCACGGACTGCGGCCCGTCGATCACCTCGTCGGTGACTTCCTCGCCGCGATGCGCCGGCAGGCAGTGCATGAAGATCGCGCCTTTCGCCGCGCGCGACATCAGCCGCGCGTTCACCTGGTAGGCCTTGAGCAGATTGTGGCGCTTGGTCGAATCCTCGTCGCCCATCGACACCCAGGCGTCGGAAACCACGCATTCGGCCCCAGCGACCGCTTTTTCGGCGTCGTCGCCGAATTCGACATCGCCGCCGTTCGCCTTCACCCACTCGCGCAACGCCGGCCGCGCCGAAAGTTCCGGCGGCGAAGCGACGCGCAGCGAAAAGCCCATGCGCACGGCGGCATGCACCCAGGAGGCGCAGGTGTTGTTCGAATCCCCGCTCCAGGCGACGAGGCGGCCCTTGATCGGGCCCCTGTGCTCCTCGAACGTCACTAGGTCGGCCAGAACCTGACAGGGATGCGAAAGCTTGGTCAGCCCGTTAATGACGGGAATGGTCGCGTTCGCGGCCAGATCCAGCACCATTTCATGGTCGAGCAGGCGGATCATCACGGCGTCCACGTAGCGCGAGATGACGCGCGCGGTGTCGGCGATGGTCTCCTCGCGGGCGAGCTGCATCTCGCTGCCGGTCAGCATGATCGTGGTGCCGCCGAGCTGGCGCATCCCGACGTCGAAGGAAATGCGCGTGCGCGTGGACTGCTTGTCGAAGATCATCGCCAGCACGCGCCCTTCGAGCGGGCGATCCGCGTCGATGATGCCGTGTGCAAGGCCGGCGCGCGCGGTCTTGCGGCGGCGCGCCTCTGCGATCAGCGCGTGCAATGTGGCCGCATCGAAATCGGCGATGTCAAGGAAATGCTTGACGGGGGTGCTCATGCGGCCTCCGTTTTCTTGCTGGAGGCTTCGAAGCTTTTCGCGGCCGTCGATAGCATCGCCATCGCCTCGCGCACTTGGGCTTCCTCGATGATCAGCGGCGGCAACAGCCGCACGACATTGTCGCCGGCGCCGACGACCAAGAGGCCTTGCTTGCGCGCCGCCGCGACGAATTCGGTGTTGGGCACACGCAGCTTGAGCCCGAGCAGCAGGCCCTGCCCGCGCACTTCCTCGAACACCGAAGGATGTTCGGCGAGAAGCCCGGCAAGCTGCTGACGCAGATAATTGCCGATGGCCTCGACATGCGGCAGAAAATCCGGCGCCAGCACCAAATCGAGCGCGGCGTTGCCGACCGCCATGCCGAGCGGATTGCCGCCATAAGTCGAGCCGTGCGTGCCGGGCGTCATGCCTTTCGCCGCCTCGGCGGTGGCAAGGCAAGCGCCCAGCGGATAGCCGCCGCCGATGCCCTTGGCGATCGGCATGATATCGGGCGTGATGCCTAGCCATTCATAAGCGAAGAGTTTGCCGGTGCGGCCGACGCCGGTCTGGATTTCGTCGAAGATCAGCAACAGCCCATGTTCGTCGCAAAGTTCGCGCAAGCCGCGCAGGAATTCCGCCGGCAGCACCCGCACGCCGCCTTCGCCCTGGATCGGCTCGATCAGAATCGCCGCGGTCTCCCGCACGATGGCCACTTCGACGGCTTTCAGATCGCCGGCCGGAACCCGGTCGAAGCCGTCGACCTTGGGGCCGAAGCCTTCCAGATATTTCGCCTGACCGCCCGCGGCGATGGCGGCCAGAGTGCGACCGTGAAAGGCGCCTTCGAAGGTGATGATGCGAAAGCGTTCGGGATGGCCGCTGACATACTGGTAGCGGCGCGCCATCTTGAACGCGAGTTCGCAGGCCTCCGCGCCGGAATTGGTGAAGAAGACCGTGTCGGCAAACGTGTTTTCGACCAGCCGCTTGGACAGCAATTCCTGTCCCGGCACGCGATAAAGGTTGGAGGTATGCCAGAGCTTGGCCGCCTGTTCGGTGAGCGCCGCCACCAGCCTGGGATGGGCGTGACCGAAGGCGTTGACCGCGATGCCCGCCCCGAAATCGAGATATCGCTGCCCATCCTCGGCGAAAAGATATGGCCCTTCGCCCCGGACGAATGCGACATCCGCCCGATTGTAGGTTGGCAGCAATGACGGAAACACCTGATCCTCCTATGACTTTGCGCTCTTGTGGATAACCCACGCGCGCGGGCGGGCTTTATCCGCTTTCTGCCTTTGCCACACAAGCGAGGCGCTTTAGCGAACTCCTATGCACAATCCACATCCTTGGAATCACGCGCGATTTCGGATTGTGAATGAATTCGCGAAAGAAAATTGGCGCTGAGTCGGTTTCTGTGGACGAAGGGGTGGTAGGCACCTCGCGTGGCTTGTGCGTCGTCTTGTAGCGGCTACGATATCTTGTGGCTCGCAAGCCCGCGAAAGGAAGACGCCATGACACAGGCGAATTGGACCGACGACCGCGTCGAACAGCTCAAGAATCTCTGGACCGAGGGACTCTCGGCAAGCCAGATCGCCCGTATGCTCGGGGGTGTGACCCGCAATGCCGTCATCGGCAAGGTGCATCGCCTCGGCCTCGCCGGCCGCGCCAGCCCTTCGCGCGCCGAACGCCCGCGCCTGCCAAGCGTGCCGCGCGTCTCGATTCGCTCCCATGTGCCGCCCGCGCCAGTGATCGAGGAAGACCCGCTGACCCTGGACGACGGAAATTTCGCCACGGTGCTGACGATCAACGACCGCATGTGCCGCTGGCCGATCGGCGATCCGTCTGAGAACGAGTTTCACTTCTGCGGCCGCAAGCCAAAGTCGGGCTCGCCCTATTGCGAGGCGCATGCGCGCAAAGCCTATCAGCCGCAGCAGCAGCGTCGCGACAAAATGGCGGGGTAACCCGACACAAGACGAGACGCACGGCTTCGTGTTAGGGTCTCCGCATGAGGAAACCTGTGAAAAAGCCGAGGGTGAAGCGCGCACCGGCCAAAGAGAATGCGCATAGTACGCACATTCCCAAGCGCAATCTCAATGAGGTCGGCGGCAAGACGAACCCGCCGCTCGAGAAACTGCTGCACGACACGTATGCGCGCAGGGCCTGTCACCTGTAGCTGCGGAAATGACGGTGCAAGCGGGTCACGCCGTCAGCTGGCTGCGGCCACGCCGTCTTCCAGCGCGTAGCCGGCCGAGCGCACAGTGCGGACGGGATCGCCCACGCCGTCGATGTTGAGTGCCTTGCGCAGACGCCCGACATGCACGTCGACGGTGCGCGCCTCGACATAAACATCCGATCCCCACACCGCGTCCAGCAATTGTTCGCGCGAGAAAACCCGGCCGGGATGCTGGATGAGGTGTTCGAGGAGCTTGTATTCGGTCGGTCCCAGATGGACTTCCTTGCCGGCGCGGCGCACGCGATGGGCGGCGCGGTCCAGTTCGATGTCGCCGGCGTGAACCACATCCTCGGCTAAGCTCGGGCGGATGCGGCGCAGCACCGCGCGCAAGCGGGCGAGCAGTTCGGTCATCGAGAACGGCTTGGTGAGATAATCGTCGGCACCAGTGTCGAGGCCGCGGATGCGATCGCTTTCCTCGCCGCGCGCCGTCAGCATGATGATCGGCACATTGCGGGTTTCCTGCCGCCCGCGCAGGCGGCGGCAGACCTCGATACCCGACAGCTGCGGCAGCATCCAGTCGAGCAGAACCAGATCCGGTTTCTCCTCGGCGGCGACCAGCAGCGCCTCTTCGCCGTCCTGCGCTTCCAGAACGCGATAGCCTTCGCGCTCCAGATTGTAGCGCAGCAAGGTGACAAGCGCGCCTTCGTCCTCTGCCACCAGAACCGACGGTTTCATGGATTGGGCCTTTTCTCGAAGCTGGTCTCGCTGGTGGTGTCGGACTTGGGACGATCGGTAGCGAGGTATCCGCCCGTCACCATGTGATAGACGACTTCCGCGATGTTGGTGGCGTGATCGCCCGTGCGCTCGATATTCTTGGCGATGAAAAGTAGGTGCGTGCAAAGCCCGATGGTGCGCGGATCTTCCATCATGTAGGTGAGAAGCTCGCGAAACAGGCTGTTGTACATCTCGTCGATTTCGCCGTCCTGGCGCCATACGGCCTCGGCGGCTTCGGCATCGCGATCCGAGTAGGAGTCGAGCACCAGCTTGAGCTGACTCAGCGCCTGTCCGCCCATGCGCGCCAGACTCTGGGTCAGGCGGATCGGCGGTTCGCGGTTGAGCACAATGGCGCGCTTGGCGATGTTCTTCGCCAGATCGCCGATGCGTTCGAGTTCGCTGGCGCTTTTGAGCGCGGCCAGAGTCTCGCGCAGGTCCACCGCCATGGGCTGGCGCAAGGCTAGCAGCTTCAGCGCCTGTTCTTCGACCTGCTGCTGTAGTTCGTCGACGCGCTTGTCGCCTCCTATCACGCTTTCCGCGCGCCCCGTATCGCGCCGCGCGATGGCGTCGATGGCGTCGGCAAGCTGGGCTTCGGCCAGCCCACCCATCTGGGCGACGGAGGAGGCCAAGGCTTCCAACTGGTCCGTGAACGCTTTTACCGTGTGGTCGGTCATGATGCTCATCCGGTTCGTGGCCGCAGCCAACCATTGATTAGGCGCAATCCGCCATGGCTATGCGACAGTTTTATAACACTTCCGTGACAGCCGCATCGGTCGGTTTGCGGACGGCCGGCAGGGAAATGGTAAATGTGCTGCCTTCTCCGACCCGGCTTTCGACCTGCAGCTTGCCGTTATGGCGGTTCACGATGTGCTTCACGATGGCGAGCCCCAAGCCGGTGCCCCCGCGTTCGCGGCTGCGCTTCACGTCGACGCGGTAGAAACGCTCGGTGAGGCGCGGGATGGCTTCCTGAGGGATGCCTTCGCCGTCGTCGTGCACGCTGGCGACGACCAGCGCATCGGAGCCGCGCCGACCGGCAGACGGCATCTGACGCAGCGAAATCGAAATCTGGCCGTTATCGCGGCCATATTTGATAGCGTTGTGGATGAGGTTCTGGAAAAGCTGGATCAGCTCGTCGCGCTCACCCGCCACCTTCGGCAGGCCTTCGGCGGCGTCTATGAAAATGGTGATACCGTCGGCCTGGGCCAAGGGCGCAAGCGCGGTCGCGGCCTCGCGGACGATGGTTTCGAGGGAGACCTCACCCAAGGGCGGAACGTGTTCGTTGAGTTCGATCCTGCTCAGAGACAGAAGATCCTCGATCAGCCGGCGCATGCGCGCCGCCTCCACCCCCATGATGCCGAGGAATTTCTCTCGCGCCGCCGTGTCGTCTTTCGCCGGGCCTTTCAAGGTTTCGATGAAGCCGGTGACCGCGGCCAGCGGCGTACGCAATTCGTGGCTGGCATTGGCGATGAAGTCCACGCGCATCTGCTCGGCGCGCTTGATCGCGGTTAAATCGTGCAAAAGCAACGTGGTGACGACGGGATCGCCCCCAATGCGCGCGGTATAGGCCTGATAGTGACGCTCGACGGGCACACGGAAGGTGAATTCGACCGATCCCGCCTCGCCGCTGGCCGAAGTGCGCGCCAGCGCTTCGAGCACACTGGGCGTGCGCAGCAGCGAGGAGACGTGCTTGCGCTCGGCGCCGACGCCGATCACCTCGCGCATGGCGCGATTGGCGTACAAAACACGGCCGGCCGTGTCGATCAGCATCAAGGGATCTGGCAGCCGCTCGAGGACTTCTCGCGCCAGAGGCGACAGGATCGGCAGCGACGCCTCGTCGTTGGCGAGGCTCTTTTGCTTGGCGGGGCGGATGCGGCCGGCGACGACGCTGGCGACAACCGCGGCAGCCGCCAACGCCGGCAATACCACCCACATGCCTCTAGTGCCGAGCCAAGCAAACACCCCCGCACCAACAAGCGATCCTGCGGCGGCGGCCCATAAAGTCCGACGCAAGCCCACCCAGAACGTGGATTCCTTGGCCATGTCTCGAGCGCATGCTCCGATTCGTGTCCAAGTACCTTATGCGCGATTTAAGGCCGGTCTGCGACAACCGAATTAGTCACGCCGCATCAATTCGTTAATGTTGGTCAACATCGGAGGCGGATCTTTGGGCGCCTCGACGCGGCCGTCCGCAAGGAATGCCTTGGCCGGAGCCCTCTTTGCGAAACAGGCCGCTGCCAGCGTAGCGCGCTTCGTGCGCCAACAACCAACGCTTGTGCTCCAGACCGCCGCCATAACCAGTCAACGAGCCGTCGCTGCCGATGACACGGTGACACGGCACGACGACGCTCACCGGATTTGAACCGTTGGCCAGGCCGACGGCGCGCACGGCCTTGGGCGCACCGATTCGTCTGGCGAGCGCGCCATAACTCAGCGTTTCGCCGGCGGGAATGGTTCGCAGTGCGCGCCAGACCTTGTTCTGGAACGCCGTGCCGGCGAAGGCCACAGGCAAGGCGTCTATCGCGCGCACCTCGCCTTCCATATAGGCCTTGAGCGCGCCGGTGTGTCCAAACGGATCGCGTTGCGAAACAAGCTCCACGTCGCCGTACCGCGCGCGCAGCATCGGACGCCAGCGGTCCTCATGATCGGACCAATCGAACAGGCGCAGATTACCTTCCTCGTCGCTGGCGATCAGCGCCGTGCCGATGGGCGTGGACATACGGTCGATCAAGAGGCGCAACGGTTTATCCATGCACGGGCTATGCCGCAAAGCGCGCGGCGCGTCTGGCCATTTTCGGACGCCACCATCGGACCCGTTGACCCCATCGCCGAAGCGCGGTTATCTATTCCCACGCGTAAGGTTTAGGGAACGCGGTGCGATACCGCGGCTGCCCCCGCAACTGTAACCGGCGAGAAAGCGTCCAACTGCCACTGAGGCAAAGCCTTGGGAAGGCGGATGCGAACGAAGATCCGGGAGCCAGGAAACCTGCCCTACGCCGTCGTCCTGTTTCCGGTCGGGGTGTGCTGGGGACTGCGGGGGAAACCGTCGCGACGACAACGTTGGAGTCGTCGCCGCGGGGGACCTTGTGTTCGCAAGATTTCGTTCTGCAAAACATAGAGGGCGCTTCCGCGTGCCGGCTCTTGGCTCAAACCAGGAGAACGTCATGCATAAATCCGTCTTTCTTGCATCAGCCGCCTTGGCCGCAATCCTTGCACCCGAAATTGCTTATGGATCGGACACAGCGGAAACAGTGGTGGTGACCGCCACGCGCACGCTTCAGCCGCTGGAGGTAACGGGAACCTCCATGTCGATCGTCACCGCCGCAGACATCGACATGCAACAGATCGACATCGTCAGCGACGTGTTGGCGCAAACGCCGGGACTGACCGTGGTGCGCAACGGCGGCGTGGGCCAACCGACCGACATCCTGATGCGCGGCGCCGAAACGGGACAGACTTTGGTGCTGGTGGATGGCGTGCGGATCAACGATCCGAGCGCCACTACCGGCGAGGCGATTCTCGGCGACGTGCTGGCGAACGGCATCGACCGCATCGAAGTGCTGCGCGGGCCGCAATCGACGCTCTACGGCAGCGACGCCATCGGTGGCGTCGTCGACATCGTCACCAAACGCGGCGGCGACCAGCCGTTCGCCCTGCATCTGCGGGCGGAAGGCGGTTCGTTCGACACCTATCATTTCAATGTGGCGGCGAGCGGCACCAGCGGCGCCGTGGAATATGGCGCGGCCGCGAACTATTACGGCACCAACGGCATTTCGGCGGCCGATTCGAAGAACGGCAACAGCGAGCCCGACGGCTATCACCATTTTGGCGCCACCGGAAACCTGCGCTGGCACGTCGCCGACGCCGTCAGTTTCGACGCGCGCCTTTATTATACAAGAGCGCGCGACAGCTTCGACGGCTATCCGCCGCCCACTTACACGTTCCAAGACACGCACGAATACGGAAAAGACGTACTGCTGGCGGCCTATGGCGGCGTCAATGTTTCGCTGTTGGACGGGTGGTTCTCCAACCGCTTGGCGGTGCTGCGCACCGACAGCGACCGCAAAGAATTCGATCCCACGCTGACGCCAATGGAAGATTTCTTCGCCAAAGGCGGCGCGACGCGCTTGGAATACCAAGGCGTGATCGAGGCGGATGGCGACAACGAAATCGTGTTCGGCGCGGAAACCGAGACCACAACCCTTCTGACACACAGCATCTACGATCCGACCCTTCAGCCCACCGAAGGCAGCGACCGCATCAACGGCATATATGCGCAGTGGCAGACCAGGCCGCTGGAGGCGCTCACGCTGACCGGCGGCGTGCGCCATGACGACGACAAGGAATTCGGCGGCCACAACTCTGTGAAGATCGCCGGCGCCTGGCAGGCTTTGGCCGCAACGACACTCCGCGCCAATTACGGCGACGGCTTCAAAGCGCCCAGCCTCTACGAACTCTTCTCGGAATATTCCAATCCTATCGAGGCGCTGAAGCCGGAAATCGCGAAGGGCTGGGAAGCCGGCGTCGATCAAGGGGTTGGGGGCGTGCGCGCCTCGCTCACCTATTTCGAACGCCGGACCACGGACCAGATCGATTTCTTCTCCTGTTATGGCATGACGTCGGCTGCCTGCACGCTGCGCGCCGCGCAAGGCGGCTATTACTACAATGTCGGCCGTTCGCGGGCGACCGGCGTGGAAGCCGCGGTTTCCGCGCGATTGAGCGATACGCTGGACCTGTCGGCGAACTACACCAACCTGTCGGACGTCGATCTGGCGACGGGCCTGCAGCTGGCACGCCGGCCGCAGAATTCCGCCAACGCGATCGCCACCTGGCGACCCGATCCCGACCTGACGCTCGGCATCGGCGCGGATTACATCGGCCGGCGCTTCGACGACGCTTACCATATCACGCCGCTATCGGCAGCGGCGCACGTCAAGCTGTTTGCCTCGTACAAACTGAACGAACGGATCGAATTGTTCGGGCGGGTGGAGAACCTATTCGGCGACCGCGCGGAACCGGTCGCCGGCTATGGCGCGCCGGGACGGGCGTTCTATGCGGGCGTGAACGCCGGCCTGTAACGGCGAATGGCGGCGGGAAACCGCCGCCTTTTCACGCCGTGGCGCGGCGCAGCAGGGGCGGCAAAGGCCTCGATCGGAAATAGAGGCCCGGCGCATGCTCGGCTTGGACAAAGCCGGTGGTCAGACCCGAGATCGATTCCGCCGGACCGACGAGTAAAGAACCATCGGGCGGGAGAATGTCGGCGATCCTGTCGATCACGGACATGCGCGTCTTCTGATCGAAATACATCAGCACATTGCGGCAGAAGACGACGTCCATTTCCGCCAGCCAGCCGAAGGAATCGAGCAGATTGAAGGTGCGGAACGCCACCATGCGGCGCAGATTCTCGGAGATGCGCCAATTGCTGCCTTCCTGCGTGAAATTGCGCACCAGCCTGCGGATCGGCAACCCGCGCTGCACTTCGAATTGCGAATAAAGGCCCTCTTCGGCGCGCGCGATCATCTGCGAATTGAGGTCGGTAGCGATCAGATCGATGGTCCAGCCCTGGGCCAGGAGCTTGGCGTCGTCCAGGATCATGGCGATCGAATAAGGTTCTTGGCCGGCCGCGCAGGCCGCGCACCAGATGCGCAGACGTTTGCCTGCGGCGCGCTTGATCAGAAGCTCCGGCAGGACGATATCGCGGAATTCCTCGAATGTCCTGCGGTCCCGGAAGAAGGCGGAATCGTTGGTGGTCATGGCTTCGGTCACGGCGACGGCCAGCGTTTCGTGGCCGTGACTTAGCTCGCGCATCATAGCGGCGCTGTCCTTGAAACCGAAGCGGCGCGCGACGGGCGCCAGCCGGCTTTCGACCAGATGCGCTTTCTGCTGGGTCAGCAGAAGTCCCGAGCGCCGGCGCAGCAGTTCCACGAGATAGGTGAAGTCCTTTGGGTTCATGATCGCCGGCGCCCTTACATCAAGCCTACTTCGACGAACTTCGCCTCGATGATGCCGCGGTCGAACGGCTTCATGATGTATTCGTCGGCGCCCGCGCCCAGCGCTTCGGTGATGTGGGCCACGTCGTTCTCGGTGGTGCAGAAGACTACGATCGGATGGCCGCCCTCTTGCTCGCCGCGCAAGCTGCGCAGGAACGCGATGCCGTCCATGTTCGGCATGTGCCAATCGAGCAGGATCGCATCGGGCATCTTGCGGCGGCAGGCTTGCAGCGCGTCTGCGCCGTCCGCGGCTTCCTCGGTTTCGAACGCGAGGTCCGCGAGAATGCGACACGCCACTTTGCGTATGACACGACTATCGTCGACGACAAGGCAATATTTCATGGCGAACCCAGCCGGCAAGCGGCAAAATCAAAAATTCGTGGAAAGCCTACGCAACGAAAGTAAATACCCGATGTACGCAATCGGTTCGCAATTAACCTGCCACCAGTTCAACCTGGCCTTCGTGCGCGATCATGGTCAGGCCGGCATTCAGCTTTTTGGCAAGTTTGCGGGTGAGACAGGGCTGGACGCCGCGGGCGTCATAAGAATTTTCGTCCGCTTCGCCGCGTAGCGCCCGTTCGACGTCCGGCACGATGCGGGCGCCCTGCCCGGTGGCGACGATCTTGAACCCGAAAACGGTCGGATCCGCACTGGTTTCGATCCGCACCGTGCCGCCGCGCGGCAGGCAATCGGTCGCGATCAGAACAGCGTTCATCACCAGTTTTGCCCAATCCTTGGGCCAGTTCACACTGGGCGTTTCCCAGTGCAGCGCGACCTTGCCGCCGCTGAACAGGCCGGCGACCAGACGACCGACCTCACCCAGGTCCAGCTCCGCGCCCGCCGAACCGGCCGCCCCGAAGGCGAGACGCAGGAATTGCAGCCGCGCCAGCGCCTGGGCCGCGCTGGAGGTGACGATCTTGAGCGCATCGGCGCGCATGGCGGCGTCGCGCTCGTCCTCCAGGACCTCGAGGCCGTTGACCACAGCCCCCAGCGGCCCCACAAGATCGTGACAGACCCGGCTGACCAGAAACGAGGAAAATTCGAGATCGCTCATGGAGTTGGGGTCCCCGGGCTATGGCTAAAGGTGCACATTTGGTTATCGTCAGCCTTGCCTCTTAAGGAATGCTTAAGATGATCTCAACTCTTGCGCCAGGCCAATGGGTGAGGCTGCCGACCGCGCCGGATTGGGGACCGGGCCAAGTGCAATCGGTGGCGGGACATCGGGTGACGGTCAATTTCGAACACGCGGGCAAGCGCCTCGTGCATAATGACGAGGCGAGTCTGGAGCCGGTCGACGAACCGCGCGAGCTGCCATGAACGAAACGATCCACGCGCACGCCACCTCGCCCATGCTGCGGGCGCTGGCGATGATCGCCTATGACGCGGGCGCGATCGTGCTCCAGCATTACACCGAGGAGATCGTGGCCGAGCGCAAGATCGACCAGTCGCCGGTGACCGCGGCCGACCGGGACACCGAGCGCTTCATCCTGAAGCGGCTGGCGCAGCTTGCGCCGAACGTTCCCATCATCGCGGAGGAAGAAGTCGCGGCCGGGCGCATTCCGAAGATCGGCCACCGCTTCTTCCTGGTCGATCCGCTGGACGGCACCAAGGAGTTCATCAGCCGCAACGGCGAGTTCACCGTCAACATCGCCGAAATCGCGGAAGGCAGACCAGTGCGCGGCGTGGTCTATGCGCCGGCGCGGGACCGGCTGTTCTTCGGCGAAGTGCTGGCGGGCGCCTACGAAGCCTTCGCTCCGCCGGGCGGCGCGCCGGACTTCGCCGAGGCGCGCGAGATCCATGCGCGCGCGCCGGGCGCGGACGGGCTGGTCGCCGCCGTCAGCCGCTCGCACGCCGACAAGAAGACCGAGGAGTATCTCGCGCAATACAAAATAAAGGGCTTCGTGGTGGCGGGATCGTCGCTGAAATTCTGCCTGGTGGCGGCGGGCGAAGCCGACATCTATCCGCGCCATGGACGCACCATGGAATGGGACACCGCGGCCGGCCACGCCATCTTGTGCGCGGCAGGCGGCAGCCTGACGACGCTGGAAAGCAAGCCGTTCAACTACGGCAAGGCGGCGGAGAAATTCGCCAATCCGCATTTCGTGGCGCGTGGGCTGCCCGAGGTCGCCGTCGCGCCGAAACCGAATTCAGGTAAGCCATTGTAATTACTGCATTTTGCGGCTGAGGTTGTTTTCGACTTCTTGCGGGGTATCCCTGCCTTCCCATTCGAACCTCCGAATTCGAGGGGGATATCCCAGAATATCTTCCAAAGTCGAATTCGAATAGGCGTTTTTGGCACCAACGCCTTGATATGGAAAAACAAAACCGTTCCTTCCGAGGGCACTTCTCCAAGCAGTTTCCATCCTCACACCGGTTCCTTCGGCAAGCTCAGCGTTGCAGCACAATTCCTCCGCGTTCCTTCCCAGGGCTTCGCCCGTAAGCGCCCATATAGGAATGAAGTCCAGACGTTCAAGGGGTGCGACGAAAATATTTTCGCTTCTATTCCTTCTTCATGATGCCGCTCATGCCCGCGATGTAGAGGGAGACGAATATCCAGCCGAGGACTTCGTCGGCCCAATAGACCAAGCGGTGGAGGCCCCAGGAGAACGCCGATACGGCGCGTTCGGCAAACCAATATGCGATCGACCCATCGTTGATCGGCGGCAGCGCACCGCGCATGGGAATATCGGACGGCTCCCAGGCGGAATCCTGCCCGAGTTCGATCACCGGCAAATAAGCGTCGAAGGCATAGATGATGGAGTTGAACTCCGTGTAGCGCGGCGGAAGCGGCGAGCGCGGATTGGCGGCCATATAGGCGATCACGCTGCCGTCGCGCGGCGCCATGTAACCGAAATTCTCCGCCGTCGCGAAGGTGAGCCAGCCGATAAACAAAAAAAACGCGTCGCTGCAGCGCGCCTCGCTTCTACCGGTCGTAATCGTGGCGGCTGGAGTAGAAGACGAGCGCCATCAGGCCGGCGCCGAGCGCCAGCGTGAACAGCGCGCCCAAGATCAGAAAGAACCAGCCCGCCGGGCTCATCGCCACGCCGACTAGCGCCGTCCAGGCGTGGATCGCGTACCACAGCGAAACGGCGAGGAAGCCCGCCAGCACGACCAGCGCGATCCAGCCGGCGGGCCCCAGTTTCCTGTTTTTTTCGGGCTCGCTCATAACTGAAATTTTTCCGATCGACGCCGCGCCGTAGCGTCAAATCCAATGTTCGGTCGCCGGAGCATCATGTTGTCGCCATATTTTATCCCATGCTGGGAAGGCGCGAAACCCATCTCGCGCCGGCGCGTTTTTTGGGCGATGCTGCCCGACTGAGGGACGTGTGATTCGAAAGGAGTAGCGGTTCATGATCAGACGGAAATTGATCCTCGGCGCGGCTGCCTCGGCTTTCGCGCTCGCCGCGGGCCCGGCGTTTGCCGCGGAAAACGACGACACCTACAGCGAAGACGAGATCACTCATTCCGCGGCCGATTTCTTCGGCGTCGCCACCGAAGCGGTCGCCAAGGCGGTGCAGCGCGTGTTCAAGGACCTAGGCCAGCCCGACGCCTATATCAAGGGTGACGAGGGTTCGGGCGCGTTCGTCGTCGGCCTGCGCTACGGCTCCGGCTGGCTGATCCGCAAGAACCACGAACCGAAAAAAGTTTTCTGGCGCGGACCGTCGGTCGGCTTCGACATCGGCGGCAATGCCTCCAAATGCTTCACGCTGGTCTATAATCTGAAGAAGGAAAGCCGGATGTATCAGCGCTTTCCCGGCGTCGAGGGCAGCTATTACTTCATCGCCGGGATCGGGGTGCTCTACATGCGCTCGGGCGGCGTGACGCTGGCGCCGATGCGCACCGGCGTGGGCCTGCGCGCAGGCGTCAACGCGCAATACGAGGAATTCACCGACAAGCGCGACTGGTTCCCGCTGTAAAGAAAGCGAATAGCGAAATGGCGAGTAGCGAATAGTTGTCCTCTATTCGCTACTCCCTATTCGCTGCGCCTGCTGGCGCCGGCGTGTCGATGGCGCCGGCCGGCGCGGGCAGGTAGAGCAGAAGCGCCGCCGCCACATAGGTCGACGAGAACGTTCCCACCACGATGCCGAACAGGATCGCGCCGGTGAATTCGACTAGCGCCGGAACGAATATCAGCAGAGGAATGATCGAGATCGCGGTCGCGACCGAGGTCAGGATCGTCCGCGTCAGCATCTGGTTGGTCGACAGATTGATCAGGTCGGACAGCTTCATGCGCTTGTATTTGCGCCGGTTCTCGCGGATCCGGTCGAACACCACCACGGTGTCGTTGATCGAATAGCCCGCCAGCGTCAGCAGCGCGGCGATGCTGGTCAGCGTGAAATCGAAGTGGAAGACGGAGAATAGGCCCGCCGTCACGAACACGTCGTGGCCGGTGGCGATGGCCGCGCTGATGCCGTATTGCCATTCGAAGCGGATCGCCACCCAGATGGCGATGGCGATGATCGCCAGAATCGTCGCGTAGACGCCGCTTTCGAACAGCTCGTGGCTCACCTTGGGGCCGATCACCTGAAAGCTCTGGACCGAATAGCCGGCGCCGAGCTTCTTCTGGATTTCGACCTTGGCGGCGTTTCCGTCCTGGTTGGCCTTGGGCTGCACGCGGATCAGGACACAGGAATTGACCGGCTTGTCGCAGGCGCTGCCGCCGCCGATGTTCTGAATCTCCTGGTCGTTGAAGCCAAGGCCGGTCACTTCGTTGCGCACCTTGGCGATGTTGACCACCTGCGCCGACTTGACCTGCATCTCCACCCCGCCTTTGAAGTCGATGCCGAGATTGAAACCGTGGAAGGCGATCGACAGGATCGAAATCAGCAGCAGCAGCCCATCCAGGGCAAAGGCGTAATAGCGCACGCCGATGAAATCGATATTCGTGGCTTCCGGGAGAAATCGCAGCAGAGGCATCGGCTTAAAGGTCCAGCAAGGCGGCCGCAGACATAGCGACATTGACCTTTGGGGACAAGCTTTGCTCAGAGCAAGTCCATGACCTCATTGCGACAAAAAAGTTCTTGATCGCTTCTATAGTTCGATATATGCAGAAATATAGAATTCACATAGAGAACAGGAATGAATTCCGATTCCGACGCGCAGCTCGCCCGCTTCGCCGACATGCTTTCGGCGATGGGAACCGAGCCGCGCCTGCGCATCGTCAGACTGCTGCTGAGTGCGCACCCCAACGGCATGGTGGTGGGCGAGATCGGCGCCGAACTCGGCATTCCCAATTCCACGCTCTCGCATCATCTCGAAAAACTGAAGAACGAGGAGCTGGTGAAGGTGCGCCGCGAAAGCGCGTTCCTGCGCTACAGCGCGAACCACGAGGTGTTGCAGGAACTGCTGGCGTTTCTTTATGCCGAGTGCTGCACCCGCAACAAAGTCGTCGAACCCCAAAAAGTCACGTGCTGCTAATCAGGAGAAAATCATGACCGATCTGAAGGACGTCGTCCGCGAGAAATATGCCGAAGCCGCATTGCGCGTCAGCGCCCCGGGCTCCTGCTGTTGCGGAAAATCGGACAAGCGCCACGATCCGGTGACGACCAACCTCTACGACGCCGCGCAGATCGGCACGCTGCCGGAGAAAGCGGTTCTCGCCTCGCTGGGCTGCGGCAATCCCACGGCGCTGGCCGAACTCAAGCCGGGCGAAACCGTGCTCGATCTCGGGTCGGGCGGCGGCATCGACGTGTTGCTGTCGGCGCGGCGCGTCGGCCCCAGCGGCAAGGCCTACGGCCTCGACATGACCGACGAGATGCTGGCGCTGGCCCGCGAGAACCAGAAGAAGGCGGGCGTCGACAACGTCGAATTCCTCAAGGGCGAGATCGAGGCCATTCCCTTGCCCGACAATTCCGTCGATGTCGTCATCTCGAACTGCGTCATCAACCTGTCGGGCGACAAGGACAAGGTCTTCCGCGAAGCCTTTCGCGTGCTGAAGCCGGGCGGCCGCTTCGCCGTCTCCGATATCGTCACGCGCGGTGAGATTCCGGCAGAAATCCGCAAGAACGTTCTGCTGTGGGCCGGGTGCGTCGCGGGCGCACTGCAGGACACAGAATATGCGGCGAGACTTGAGGCGGCGGGGTTTGCAAACGTCGCCATCGAGCCGACGCGGGTCCACAAGGCTGAAGATGCGCGCGAATGGTTCAAGGAACTTGGAATCGACATCGACGCGATCGCGCCCGCCATCGAAGGTAAATTCGTCAGCGCCTTCATCCGGGCGGAAAAACCGCGCGGCCGATAGCGCCGCGCGGCAACCCGTGTTCGTCCGCCAGCCCTATCCCGGAGGGAGCGGCTGCGGATTCAGCATGTGTGCGCCCGAATTGGGGCCATTGTGCGCGCAGGCAAGCGCCGCCGCATTGAGTTGACCCGTCCGCGCGTGTTCCGATTGGCGCTTGTCCATCATCGTAGAGTGCGAGGCCATACAGGGATCGGGCGGCTCGACTTGCTGAATGTGCAGTTTGGCGTTCGGAGTCAGAGGGCGCGGAGGCTCCGGTTGGGGATTGAGCGCCAAAGCCGAACCCGCCCAGGCAAAAGTTGTGACGCAAAAAACCGCTGAAAGTGTGACGTTCATCTTGCGCATGGAATTCTCCCATCGAGTTTCTGACCGACACTACGCGTGAGAAAGCCGCGCCATAATACTATGGTGACGGCGGCGCCCTGAACAGCCCGTGGATGATGTATTCACCGCCCGTTCATCGAAATGCGCGTGTTCCGCCTTGAGGGGGCTATATTCCGAGCGCTAAACAAGGGTCAGCCGCCCCGACAAAGGATGCCGCAATGAAACCCGTGAAGCTCGGAAGGACCGGTTTGGAAGTCTCGCCCATCTGCCTGGGCTGCATGACCTATGGCGCGCCGGACCGGGGCGCGCATAGCTGGACGCTCGACGAGGAGAAAAGCCGCCCGCTCATCAAGAAGGCGCTGGAGCTGGGAATCAACTTCCTCGACACCGCCAACGTCTATTCGGACGGCTCTTCCGAGGAGATCGTCGGCCGCGCGCTCAAGAATTTCGCCAAGCGCGAAGAGGTGGTGCTGGCCACCAAGGTTCACGGCCGCATGCGGCCCGGCCCGAACGGCGCCGGCCTGTCGCGCAAAGCCATTTTCGCCGAGATCGACAACAGCCTGCGCCGGCTAGGCACGGATTATGTGGACCTCTATCAGATCCATCGCTGGGATCCCTCAACGCCGATCGAGGAAACGCTGGAGGCGCTGCACGACGTGGTGAAGGCCGGCAAGGCGCGCTATATCGGCGCCTCCTCGATGTATGCGTGGCAGTTCGCCAAGGCGCTCTACATTTCGCGGGCGAACGGCTGGACCGAATTCGTCAGCATGCAGAATCACGTCAACCTCCTGCACCGGGAAGAGGAGCGCGAAATGCTGCCGCTTTGCGCCGACCAGGGCATCGGTGTCATTCCGTGGAGCCCGCTGGCGCGCGGCCGGCTGACGCGCGACTGGGACAAAACCAGCGAACGGCAGAACAACGACAGCTTCGGCAGCAGCCTTTACGCCGCCATGGAGGACTCCAACCGCAAGGTTGTGGAAGCCGTCCGCGACGTCGCCCAGGCGCGCGGCGTGCCGCGGGCGCAGGTCGCGCTGGCCTGGGTGATGCAGAAGAGCGTGGTGACCGCGCCGATCGTCGGCGCCTCCAAACCGCAGCATCTCGACGATGCCGTGGCGGCGCTGTCGCTGAATCTCACGCCCGAGGAAATCGCCAAACTGGAAGCGCCTTATGTGCCCCATCCAGTGGTGGGGTTTGCGTAAGGAAGAGGATGCCGCGGAATTAGAGTCCTTTTGGGTTGGTTTGAATCGTCGTCACCCTTCGACAAGCTCAGGGTGAGGGGCTTGACTGATCCTTCATGCTGAGCTGGTCGAAGCATGAGGGCTGCGAGTGCATATACCCAAACCAACCATGTTCTAGTGTACAGAGATTCGCTTTTCCTTCTTCCGCCGCGCGAACGGCACGCTGAGGAGCGCGGCCAGGGTTAGAAGCGCGACCAGGGCCCAGGCATCGTTCACGGCTTGCGTGTAGGCGGCGCGTTCGACCATGGGACCCAAGATATCCTGCGTAACCGGGTCAAGCGGGCCCGGCGGGCGATTGAGGAACAGCGCGAGCGGAATACCGACGAACTTGGCCGTGGCGACGTCGCCCGCCATGAGTCGATGGATGATGGCCGTCGCGTGAATAGGCGCGCGGCCGTAAATCACGCTGTCGATGAGCGCAAGCCCTATCGCGCCGCCGAGGTTGCGCATCAGATTGAACAGGCCGCTCGCGTCGGGCACGGCGGCCGGCGCGAGGTGGCCAAGCGCAAGGCGCGTCGGCGGCAACAGGCAGAACATGATCGCCGTGCCGCGGATGATCTGGGGCCAGAACATGCCATGGAAATCGGTTTGCGGCGTCTGAAAGGCGCTGAGCCCCAGGCCGATTGCGAAGAGCGTAAAGCCGCACGCCGTCAGCAATCTGGCATCCAATCTTCGCTCCAGCGCGACCGCAATCGGCGCCGTCGCCAGTTGGGCGATGCCGGTGACGAGCATGATCATGCCGATTTGGAGCGCGCCGTGGCCTCGCACATAGGCGAGGAACACCGGCATCATATAAACCGATCCGAAAAGGCCGATGCCGAGCACGAAACTCAGCAGGCAGCCGACCGCGAATATGGGGTCCGTCAGGGTGCGAAGTTCGACGACCGGTTTGCGGCGGTCGAGCGAACGGCGCGCAAATCCGACGGCACTGACGACCGACAGCGCGAACAGGCCGCAGACGAACGGGGATAGCCAGCCGCGGTGGGGCGCCTCCTTCAACGCGATTTCCAGCGCCCCGAGCGCTAGCGCCATGAAAGCGATCGAAACGATATCCAGCGAGCGCGCCGCGCCGAGCATTGGTTTTTCCACCGGCAACAACCGCGCCGTCGCCAATGCCGATAAAATTCCCGGCGCGACGTTGATGAGGAACAGCCAGTGCCAAGAATAGGTCTCGGTGATCCAACCGCCGACCGTCGGGCCGACGGTGGGGGCGAGGACCGCGAGAACGCCGGCAACAGTGGTGGCGATCCCCTGCAAACGCGGCGGAAACAGCCAAAACACCGCCGTGAAGACGCCCGGAATCAATGTCCCGCCCGAGAAGCCCTGCAACACGCGCCAAGCCATGAGCACGTCGAAGCTGCCGCTCGATGCGCACCCGATCGACGCCAGCGTGAAAATCGAGATCGAGACGACGAACAGCCAGCGCATGGTCAAGAGACGCGTCAGGAATCCCGTGAGCGGAATCGCGATGACTTCCGCGATGAGATAAGCGGTTTGGATCCAGCTCATCTGATCGCGCGCGATGCCCAGCGCGCCTTGGATCGTCGGCAGCGAGGTCGCCACCACCTGCACATCCAGGATCGCCATGAACATGCCGATGCACATCATGGCAAAGCCCGCCCAGGTGCCGGCTGTGACCTTATCCTGGTCGATGGGAGAGATCGGATACTTCTCCAAGGGCGGCGTTTTCAGCTCTCAAGCGGATGGAAAGGACGATGCCGTTCAGAATCGAGAACGCCAAGGCATACCACGGCAGTCCGAAGGCCAGAGGAAGAACCGCGATCTCGCCGATGACAACCGCATAATTGGGATGCTTCAGGAACCGGTACGGCCCGGATTCCACCAAGGGCGCGCCGGGCAGGATCACGATACGCGTCGTCCAGCGATCCCCCAGCGTGGACAGCACCCAGAGGCGCAGGATTTGCAAGACCGCGAAAAGCGCCAGCCACGCCCATTGGATCGGGCGGTCCCAGGCCAACAGCCACAATCCGCCGAGCCATGCCGCATGAAGCGCGACGATCAAGGGATAATGCTCCGGCGCGACTTCCCTGCCGCCGCGACCAAGCAGGCGCGCCGTGTTGCGCTTGGCCAGAAACAGCTCCGTCACCCGTTCGGCCGTGACGAGCGCGAGAATGACGACGGCGTAGATCAAGCGGCTCTCTTCAGCGAAACGCAGCTCGCGCTGAACCCCGGACCCATGGCTGTTATCACCGAACGAGACGGCAGGCCCGCGCGCAGCGTGCGCTCAAGAACGAACAGCGCGGTAGGAGCCGACATATTGCCATATTCGCGAAGGACTTCGCGTTCGTGGTCGAGGCCGCCTTGCGAAATGCACAATGCCTTCTCCAGCGCGGCGATCACTTTCGCGCCGCCGGGATGGCAAACGAAGCGATCCACCTCGTTCATTCTAATGCGGGCGCGCTCCAGAATCCCCGAAACCGCCGGTCCCATATTGGCCTCGGCGAACGACGGGATCGCTTGCGCGAAAATCACCTCGAAGCCTTGCGAATCGAGATCCCAGCCCATGATATCGAGCGTGTCCGGCCAAGTATGCTCTCCACAGGCCTCGATTTCCGCAATGCCGCCTTCTCCGGCGCGCAGAATGCAGGCCGCTGCGCCGTCCCCAAACAGGGCGCTCGCGACGATGTTCGCTTTGGTGAGTTCGTCCAGGCGGAACGCGAGCGTGCAAAGTTCCACAACAACCAGCAGGACATTGGCGCCGGGAGCCGCCGTGGCGAGGCGGGCCGCAATCGCGAAGCCCGAAACGCCGCCCGCGCATCCTAGCCCGAAAACCGGAACGCGCTGGACATCGCCGCGGAATCCCATGGTCCCCAAGGCGCGCGCCTCCAGGCTGGGCGTCGCAATGCCCGTGGAGGATACGGTGACGATGGCGTCAACCTCGGCGGCCATGAGCCCTGCCCTGTCCAACGCCTTGGTCGCGGCATCGACGAACAGTTCATGCGCGACCTCAAGATAGGCCGCCGTTCTTTCCTTCCAGCCATGAGGCTTGGAATACCATTCGATCGGACGCGCCGCGTGCCGCTTGCGAATTCCGGCCGTCAGGAATACCGGGGCCATGCGATCGAACGCGGCATATCGCCTGCCGAACATTTCACGAGCGGCTTCGGCGACTTCGTCCTGCATCAGGACGTTACCGGGAACTGCGGTCGCGACGGAAATCAACTTTGCGGTTTGATTCAATGGGAAACCTCGGACGCGGCTTGAGCAGGTCTTCCGCCATCACGCTGCCCGCCGCCTCCCATTGTGTCAAACACCCGGTCCGGATAGGTAGGCTCGGAATCTACTCAGACGGCGGAAGCGTTGCCTCAGGGGCAAGCAACCCTTGTTACAACCTAGAGCATGCCGCAAAGCCGTCCGCTTTATCCGCGACAGCTCCGCCGCTTCAGCCCGATCAGTCTTATGAGTGTCGAGGATATCCGTGGAATGGATTTCTTAATTTGAATTTTCAGACGCGAGATGCTGCGCCAACCACTCGGCGGATTTCTGCTCGATCCAACGCCGCGCGTCCGGTCTGCGCAAGAATTTGCCCACCTTCACGCGGCGCCCGTCAGCCCACGTCACAATCACATGGTATTCTCGCAAGAGAACACCCTTGCGTGGCGTGAACGTCGGCGCGTCCGTGTCGCGCGTCGTACTACAATTTTCCGAAAGAATTTCTTGCATTTTTTTGCCCCGTGATTGCTGCACCAACCAGCGCGCGAACCCTTGGAAGCATTACCGGTGCGCGCGTCACCCAGCCGATTCGACATTACCCGGCGACAACGTGACAAAGGTAGGTTCGGAAACTACTCAGTCGACCGGCGACTCACCCGCGGCCGCTCAGCGAGCTAGGTGCAGGCGAAGGCCGAACACCGAGACCGGCCCGCGGTCGCCGTTGTAGGCGGGATGCACGATCAACTGGTAATCGAAACTTAAGCATAGCCAATCGGCGAGGCTGGCGCTGTAAAAGGCTTCGACGATATTTTCTGCACGGTAGTGCGGCAACGCGCCGTCGCCGACGAGGATTCCAAGACCGCCGGCCGCCAGATAATCCCGCGCCGCCTGGGAGATGGCATTGGTTGCGTCTGCCAATCCCACCGTATCGTTCGGCCGGCCCCAACCGTTGCCTGCCACGCTCAGACCGGCGGCAAGCGAGCGGTCGATCTCCGTGAATTCATAAGCTTCCTGGCTGCCGTCGTTGGCGCTCGCCCGCAGGAAAAAACCAAGCCCGTCGGCGATCTGCTGTTCGACGTTCAGGGCCATACCGGGACGCGAACGGGCTTGGCGCACCAACGCCGTATTCGGAACGGTGTGCGTCGCCGCCGCAAGATTCATCGCATCGTCGTAGCTGCCCATGCGACCGCGATTGACGAAGCCGAGTAGCTTCAGCGTGCCCGGCTCGCCGAACAAGGTATGGCGCTCTTCGGCTTCGGCAACGAACTCGAATTGGCCAAAGCCCCTCACAAGCGCGGTTGTGTTCGGAACGCGCGACAGATCGAACAGGCCGGCGCGCAAAGTCCACCAGGACTGCGTCCATTCCGCGGCGGCGCCGTAGCTGTAGCCCCAGGCATCGGCGGCGTAATCGAAGGCGCCGGAATCGATGATTGCCCAGTTGAAAAAATCCCGCTTCGGATCGTGGGCATAGGCGTTGGCGTCGAAAATGTCGGTGACCGAGAACTTGCCGACGGTGAGGACGAGGTTGTCCGCCGTCCGCTTCGCGCCGAGCTGGTTGGCGTCGGGCGCAATGTTTTCTTCCTCGCCGCCAAGATCGAACGTCTGGCGAAAGAAAAAACGCTGCAAGCGGAAATAGGGCTCGGCTTTGCCGACCTTGTAGGCCTCGCCGCTGGGAAAGCCCGCCACGCCCACGGTGTTGCTGAGGCCGAAACCCTGGTCGATCTCGGGATTAACGTAAACCTCGCCGCCGTCCCACAGCCGCAGGCCGGTAAACAGGGTGGCATCGAACGTCTCATCGCCGCGGCTGCCGGGATCGAGGCTGTTGCTCCCGCGATAGAGAGACCGGAACGCCGGGTGGTACTGCCAGACGAACGTCGTCTGGCCGTGAAGGGACCAGGATTCGTCCGCTGCGAAGGCGGATGCGCTCGGCGCCAGCAGCGCCAACATGAAGAGAACCCGCCCTGCCCACACGCGCGCCTGCCTGTCCGCGACCCGATCATGAACTACTTTGTTTTGGGTTTTGGTGACAAGCGTTGGCGCTCCGGACGGGATGAAAATGAGAACTGGGTTGTCATAATTAGCCGGGGAGCGGGGCAGCACAGAGCAACAGCCGGTTGAGAGCTCCGCGGTCAAAGGCCCGCCCACCGCCTCCGCCAAGGCCTCCTAGAAGCTCCAGCGCCCTTACGGCGCCGCTATGTGCGGGGTTCGGTGTCCAGCATCGTCGTGGACCGCGAGTAGGCTGTCATCTCCGGCTCAAGGCACCAGCGTGAAATCTCGGTTTCGCTCGACCAGCATATTTGCCGCTCATCCGCAAACCAACTGAGCGAGCCCAAACCCCGTGGTGTCTAAAACTTCCAACGGCCGCTAAGTCATTGATGTACCAAACTGTTTAAATCAACGGTGCAGAAATTGGGTCAGAATCGTCTAAAAATTGGGAGAAAATCAGTTGCCGAGCTTACGGGTGGCAGCGGTCACGAAATGCGTCAGGAGCGCGATGTACGCGACTTGATAGCCGCAATCGGGCTCGGTGACTTCCCAGGAATCGATGGGCCAGCTGTCGCCAAAATCGGCGTACGACTTTTGTGGTGGCTGGCCAAAGGGCGGTGACGGCGGTGCCGCACCGCAAGCCGGCGTAAGCTGCGGACAGCCCTTTGCCCAGTTGTATGAGGGGTTAGGCCCTCCGGCCAGATAACCTGGTGGAGGACCAAATTGCGATGTCCTCACATTGGCCCAGGGCGAGTTCTTTGCGAACCAACTGTGATAGAACTCGTCTACGGAATTTTCCGCGCCAAACGCCCCCATGTTGGAGAGGTAGACTTTGGCGAGCGGATTGACGCCATGCAGATAGTGCAGGTAATCGGCGGCATAGGTCCCGACGTCCGCTGGAATTCCTGGAATGCCGTCAAGCTCGGCGTCCAGGAATAGCGACCCCTGATCGGAGACTGCCCTCGTGCTGCCCCAATAATAGACGGGAAGATAAGCGAGGTACGGATTTTCCAGCTCGTGTTCGGGGCCATAAACGCCGCGCTTGAAGCCTTCGGCGAATCGCTCGCGGATTTCGCCCGCGAGCACAGGATCCGCGCTCTTGAGGCTTGAATAATAGAGCATCGGCTGCAGCCACTGGGCCTCATACATCTGGACGTTGCCCGTCTTGAACAGCGGCGAGGAGCCAACGAGCGATTTGAACCGGTCCTGGTAGGCGGTATCGCCGGTAAGATCGTACAGATAGAGCGCCGCGAGCATGGCACAAAGGGGACGCTGCTCGGCCGGAACTTCCTGCTCACCTCCGCCCATGGCCGGCGCGCTGTGGCCGGGGTCCCTGTTGAAGAAAACGACATCGGGATTTGCCTCGGCCCAGGCCCAAGCACGCTTCGCGCGCGACGCCAATTCCGCCGCATATCCCTTGAAAGCCGGAAACCGTGCGAACACCTTTGCGCCATACGCGAAAGCCGCCGCCGACATGTAGGTCGAACTCGTGCTCGGCCCGCCGTAATAGCTCGGTTTCGACGTCGCAGAAGGAGGGCTCGACGGATCGGGGGCGAGAATCGAAAGCATGGACCCGTCGGGATTCTGCATCCGTATCAGCCAATCCATCCCGTACTTGACCTCATCGATAAGGTCCGGGATGCCGTTTCCGGATTCGGGGATGTTGAAATCGTCGGTGAAGATCGACGGGTTTTCGCTATAGCTGTGCAGAAGGCTGATCAGGTAGGTGGTATGCCAGTTCGTATAGCGATTCATGTCGCCGGCATCCCACCAGCCGCCGTGAAGATCGCGCGCGGTCGAAGGGTCGTCTCTCCTGAGAATGTCACGGGCCTCGGCGTCCTGCCCTGGGCCGAGATGATCGGCCTTGGTCGTCCAGCCCGACGCCGCATAGGGCTCGGCCTTCGCGAAGTTGGCGCGCTGATAATAAAAGAACCGCACTGCCTGAACCAAGACCTGACGATAGGGATTGGGCGAAATGGTGAACCGGCCAGACGTTTCGCCTTTGTCCTTGTCCCGAACGACATAGTTGCCGGGCTCCGTCACGGCGCTAAAATCGAAATGCCACACTCTGTCGCCGGAACTTTCGTCTACTTGCCCTTGGCGCCATGCAACGGGGGCACCTTCAAACACGACAGTGCCAGTGTCGGCAGCAACAACTTGATAAATGGCTCCAGGGTTGAAATGTCTGCCGGCATCAAAACCAAGAACAGGATCGCGTATGACGGCGACCTTTTTCATAGCTGGCGTGTAGCCGAACTGATCTATGACAATGAAATGACTGAACGAGTTCTCGCCCGAGGCGCCGTTCGCCGCGTTCAAGAAGGTCAAAAGAGAAACGACTGCGCATACGACAACACGTTGGATCAAGCGTATCTTCATGATCCGTGGGGGTGAATTCTCGCTAGCCATCTAAGTCCACCCGGTGCTCTGCCCCGTGAATTCTAGATAATGGAGCCGTCGTGGTTAGTCTTCAACGGCCTTGTGCCGGCGCGCGTTCGCATCCCAACTCTCAGTTACCGATGCGGTTGCTCGGGAGCGCCGTAAGATTGACCCCGGATCCTAAGTTCAAGATGAATACGGGGCCGATATCGATCGTTTGCTTGCAGCATCCAATCTGGAACGTCGCGCTCAATTCGCCGGACGGATAATTCCGGTCGGCAACTCCGTGGATATAGAAAACGCGCCACGCGCTGGAAAGCACCGTTGCCGGCGTCGTTGCGACAGCAGTCCAGGGTTCACGAGAAAGCTGCAGGCCGATGGACGAGATTACGCCGGATTGCGCCTGGTCGTTGCCCTGAACGGCTCTGGTATAGACCGCCATGAAGATCACGTCGCCTTTTTGGACCGGAGCCGAAATCGGAATCCCCGCGCCGTCCGACCAAGGGTCACTGCCGCTCCGAAAAAGACCGATCCGCACCGCCTTGCCGCCCGGCACATCGGCGGCCTCAATCGGCGCGTTCGTCTGATCGGAACCGTACACATTGACGAACTCGCCGGGGTCGTTGATGAGCGTCCCCCTGACAGGGAGAAGCGCGCGCAATCTGGCAAGTTCGCCGCCGAAGCGCGCCTCCGCATCAGCGTGCGTAACAACCGATCCCGGTGAGGACGTCTGGCTTGCCGGCGCTTGCGCCACTTTGTTTCGTGGCAATTTCGACCGATCGTAGTCCGGGCCAAAGTCGATGATGAAAATCTGGCCGAGATAGACCGTTTGCTTGGCAGTCGCGAGGAACATGGTGACGTTGACCGACCCCGGGCCGTAATCCTCTGTCGCCACGCCCGAGGCGTAATACATCGTCCATTTGCTGCTCAATGCGGCGGTATCGTTGAAAATGTTCGTGAACGGCGGTTTGGATTCCTGAAACTGAATTGTCGTGAGAACGGCGGCCGGGTTCTCTCCCGCGGCCAGGTCTGCGCGAGCCCAGAACGCGACGAGGATCACGTCCCCTTTCTTGACCGGTTTCGTGATTCCCGCCGATGCCTGGATGTCCCAGGGGTTGGCGCCTTTGTCGGGCACGTCGATGCGAATCGAGCGATCACCGGGCAGACCGGTATCGGCTTGTGGCGCGAGTTGGGGTACACCTAACACGCTCCAATCATCCACCGAAGGTTCGTTGACCATCTTCTGCATCATCGCCGATGCGGCCTGGTCCGACGCCGAAGAACTCTGAGCCTCGGCTCCCGCGATGGACAAAACAGACGTCAACAAGATGACGAACCACTTCGACATGGCTTTCACCCCCTGGCATAACAAGAAATACGGCACGACCTCGGACCGCTCGACGAGACAAGGTTCTTGGGTCTTAGCTGGTTTCGTGGGTTTGCAGCGAGCCAAAAACGCTTGCGTACGGCAATCCGGCAGAGCACAGGCGACCACCGGATTCGCCGCGCGCAATCGCAACTCACGCTGAAGATTTCGTGCGGCGGACGCAGGACACGTTGGGAGGCGCGCGCCTGCATCCACCGCCAAAACCCCGCTCGCACTACAACCGGTACCGCACTCCGGCCGAAATTTCGCCTGCTCTCGAATAGACCGAGAAGCGTCCGTTCAGGCGCGCGAAGATGTCGAGCTTGTCGTTGATTTGGTGGGAGAAATCCACCCCCGCGAGAATCGCGTTCTGCGCGTCGCCAGGCCAGTTATACGTAACGGAGGAGCCGCTGATGGTCGCAAACGAGCCGGTCACCATCTCTCCCTTGTCCGAGAAATCATGCTCGACGGCGAGTGTGACATCCAGCTTCACATTTCTCTCGGGTGTCGGGTTAATCGCATGAACGCGAAGGCCGACGTCGCCGACGAAGGTGTTGACATCGATGGCGTCAAATTGCAGGGCAAAATCACCAGCGCCACTCTCGCTCGCCGCACCTTGCTGAACCTTAGCGTAGATGCCGCGAATATAAGGCGTGACCCGATCGCCGAACAGGCTCTTGCTCAACTGGAGAGAACCACCCCAGGACGACCCGTCCGGTGACGACTTCGCTGTACCGAAAGTCCCGAGGTCGCGTTTGATCGTGGAATTGTAACTGCTGTAGAAAACCGTGCCGTCCAGGCGAGCATAAAGAACGTCGGCCCCGCCATAGCCCGCCAGATTGTAGGTGTCGGAGTCCGCGGTGGTATCCTCGCCCTTCACGTTCATCGATCCGGAGGTATACGACACCGCCGCGCCGATGACCGCGTTGTGCCAGGGCATCCTACGCTCAATGCCGGCCGCCAAACCGCCCGACGTATTGTCGAAGCCGATGCCATTACGTTCCAGGTTCTGGATGCTGCCGAACGGCGCCGCCCAAACTTTCGTGACGGGCTGATCCACGCCGCCCGAGGACGAATTGACTTCGATCTGATCATACAGAGACCGGGTGAACTCGGCGGTATTGTACCGGTTGGCCACGACGAGATGACCGAACGTCTGCGCACTGGACGCGCTTTCCACCGCAGCCTGATATCCGGTGCTGGTCTTGATCGCGGCCACGAATGCATCGGACGAGCCCTGTACCGAAATATGACTGAAGGATCCCGACACGGAAGACGCCGTCACAACGTCGTAAAGGCCCGGCGCGCCGTATGTCCCTTTATCAACGTTCAAAATCAGGCTGCCGTCCAATGTCGCGGAACCCGATACGACGAGTTTTGAGACGCCGCTCGGCGACACATCCGCCAACAGTTCGCCACTCGAACTTTGCGTGTAGTCACCTACGAGACGCAGTGCTCCGGCAGTACCGTTGGTTCCACCCGGCTTGACGATGCCACCATTGTTCACTGTGCCGTATGCCGTACCGTAGCCGGACAACACGCCCATGAGGCCGCTCGATTGATAGACGTTGATGATGGCGGACGAACCCGTCAGGTCGCCGAAGACGGCGCTGGAATGCGACGCATCGCCGACAATGAAGGCCGCACCGGCCTCGACATTGACCGTACCATAGAAGGCGGAGGACGCCGTGTTCTTGCCGTTCACCGTCATCGAACCGTTGTTGAAGGTAATCGCCGCCGTGTTGTCAGCCGACGAGATCGTATTGATCACATTCACGACCGTGTGCGGCTCGTTGAAGACGATGCCGGTGCCGGACCCCATGATGATGTTAGTGGCGGTGCCGAAAAGGTTGGTCGAGTAGATCCAACCTTCGCCGAAGTGCACCGAGGTGCCAGCGTCCAGGATCACATCACCATAAAAATAATTGGTGCCAAGAATGCCGGTACCCGAGCCTTTGACGAACTCGACAGTGCCGTTCGCATCGATCATGTCCTGGAGTTCCATCCAGCCCCAGTCGTTGTCGATCTTCAGCGTGCCGCCAGACGCCACGGTGATCTTGGCCGCGGTCCAGCAATTGCCACCGCCATAGAGGCACAACGAGTTCCATTGCGAGGGCGTCGTCCCGGCCCACAAAATGGGCCAATCCCAAACCAGTTGCGCATCGCTTGCAGCGAACGGACCATAGCTCGGATAAAGGTCGGCGGTGACACCTGATCCGACCACAAGGTTATTACCGGTTTCGTTGTATACGTCATAGACGCCACCGGATGTCACGTCGACGTCCGCCGCATTGGCGACGGTGGTGACGCCAAAGCTTGCCGTCGCGACCACCAAGGCGCTGGCAGTCAAGCGAAGCCGGCTACGAATGTTCTTTGCGTGAACTTGCCACATCGTTCTCTCCCAAACTCGGCGGCTTGTTGCCGCGTGTTCCTATCGTTTGTACTGCCGCCCGCGGCGCCGGGGTTCATCCCAGCGCCGAAGCGGCGCCGGCTCCTAGAACTTGATGCGAAGCTGCGTCGTGTAACGCGTGTCCGCCATGTACCAACTGCGGTTCTCCAGACGCTTGCTGCCGCTGCTCGTGTACCCCTCCATCATATAGAGGCGGGTGGTCGACCGGGTCAGGTTGGAGGCTTCCAGCGTCCAGCTCACGTTATCCGTCAGGTTGTAGGTGAGGTTGGCGTCCAACGTTCCGACTGGATATTGAAACACCGGCAGAGCAAAGTTTGTAACCGTACCCTGCTGTGCAGAGCCTCCGTAGTTGATGTTTTCAATGTTGTTGTAGATACCGCCGGTCTGCCAAGCCGCGGTTGAGACCAGGAAGTCGTCGCGCCAGTTGTAGGCTACGCGCAGCGACAACGGCCCCTTGTCGTACATGAGCGAAGCGTTGACGGTGTTCTTCGACAGGCCGGTGAGCGGCAGCCCGTTGATCCGGGCGCCATGCATGTCAAAGGCAAGTGCGCCGGGCTGAGAGCTGCGGATATAGGTGTAGTTGAGATCGACGCCGAGGCCGTCGAACGGATCGGGCAGGAAGTCTGCGTATTTTTGCAAGCCGACTTCGAAGCCGTCTACCGTCGCGGTTTGGGTTTCGTTGAAGTATTCGGTCACCGACGCATCGACCGTGCAGGTCGCACCACCCGTAGCTGCGGAGCAGTACGACGAACTGGCGAGGGAGCCGCTGACAACCGTCGCAGAGAATGTTGTCGGCACAACTGCCTGCGTAGTCGAGATGAAATTGTGGATTTGCTTGTAGAACCCGTCGATATGGACTAGCCCGCCGCTCTTAAAGTAATACTCGATCGAACCGTCGAGCTGTTCCGCCTTTTCCGGTTTGAGATCCGGATTACCCCAACTGCCACCGAAGTAGCTGATATAGGTCCCGGCATAGGTGCCATTCACGTAGCCGCGCGGGTCCATCTGCGCAAAGGTCGGACGGCTGACCGCCTGCGAGGCGGCGAAGCGGACATGCAGTTCCGGCAGGGGCAGGAACTGAATGTTGAGCGACGGCAGTGCGTCAACCTGTGAATGACCGCCTGTAACAGCCGAAGGTTGCTTGTCCGCCGTGACGAGCACGGTATTAGCGGCATCCAGCGAGGAGTCGGTGATATCGGGCGTAAAGTGATAGCCCGAAGCACGGTCCCGATAGGCGACGACGCGCACGCCGATGTTGCCGTTGAACGGTACAGCGAAGTTGTCTTTGGCGAAGGAGGCCATAGCATAGCCGGTTGCCGTAACTTCGTTCAGCGTCGCGAGAGTGTACGGATCGAACACTGCGAGAGCTTTGCTTCCGTAGTTATCGGCTGTGTTGTAAGTCTGCTGCAAGAGCGCAGGGTCTAACGTCGCTGCTTTTGTTGGGAAATAGATGGCCGCCGGCAATCCGACCTGACCGTTGTACATGTTGGACAAATCGACCAGTTGGCCTTTGGACGTATCAGCGGATAAGTAATTGATCGGCGGTGAGACATACCACGGGGTAAGCTCTCTCCAGTTATATGTCGTTTCGTTGTCGCGTTCGCCGCGGGCAGTGATTTTCAGACCGGTCTTGATCGAGCGGAGGAAGCCGGTATCGCTGACGGTGTAGATCGTGTCGAGATAGCCGGCCAGCTCCCTGCCGTAGTTGTGGAGCTTATGCGGCATCGTATCTTCCCAGCCGTAATTGGCGGCATTGGTGAGATCGGTGGACTGATCCGAAAATGTCAATTTCGGCAGAGCCGCGCTACCGTAGGGACTGAGTGTGATGCCGTAATCGGCGATGAAGGTATAGAGTCCAGCTGCATTGTCGTCCTGCGTGGCGGTCGAATCGACATACTGCAGTGCGAATTTTGCGCTGAAGTTATCGGTCGGGTTCCATTCGCCACCGACCGAAATGTCGGTCGTTGAATTGACGGCGTGGGAGTACTGCGTCTGCATTGTGTAGGCAATGGGCTCATAGCCCCAACTATTCTGGTTGGGCAGGCCGATACCCCCGAAACCCCACATGAATCCCGACAGGCCGTTGGTAGTGAGAAGGTTACCCTGCGAGTCGAAGGTGCTGGTGGTATTAGGGGCCAGAACCGTCAAGACGCCCGAGCCAAGGAACATTGAATCGGTTAACGAGTTGTCTGTATAGCGGGACTGGAGCGCCGTCGCGAAAAACTCCAGGTGCTCGTTCGGCCGCCATTGCGCCGCCATGTAGAGACCGAGACGGGTGCGGTCGTCGTTGCGCCGGGTGAAGCCGAAGCCGCCCGGAACATAGACTTCGGTCGATCCGGCGTCCGACAGCGACGGCAGCGTGGTGCCATGGCTGTTGGAGTAGGCGGGGTTATAGACCGTCGGAGCATAGGGCAGGACCTGCACGCCGTCCGCCTTGGTGCTGAGATCGGAATAAGCAACGTTCAGCAACAGGCCAATCTCGCCAATGCCGGTCTGCCAGCGATCACTGATCAGTCCAACGCCGCCGACATGCCCCTTCTTGGACCAGTCGGCGTAGTTGCCGGTAAGGGTCGCGTTGGCGGCAAAACCGTCGAAATCGAAAGGTTGGCGGGTGCGCAAATTGACGACACCGCCAAAGCCGCCTTCCGGCAGGCTGGCGGAAAGGCTCTTATAGACATCGATGCCTTGGGCCAGTTCCGGCGGGACATCTTCCCACGACAGATTACGGCCGTTCGCGGCGCTGAAACTGTCGCGCCCGTTCAAAAGGCTGACGGTGCTGTCGAGGCCGCGGATCGAAATGCCAGTGCCTTCGCCGAGATAGTTTTCACTCCCACCGCCGGTTTGAATGCGGGTGATATTGACGCCCGGAATGCGTTGCAGGACTTCGGTGACGCTGTTGTCGGGCAGCCGGCCCACGTCTTCCGCCGAGACGGAGTCGACAATAGTGTCGGCGTTTTCCTTGATCGATATGGCCGAAGTGATCGCAGCTCGTTGGCCGGTAACGACCACCGTCTCTATGTTGTCACCACTTGTTGTGGCTTCCTGAGCCTGGGCACCTCCAGCCCACGCGGCAACGATCACAGCGGCGGTACAATAGAGATGTATTTTCAATTTGGCAGACATCGAGCATTCCTCCCCGGCCTTCGCGGCCTTCAGACCACCCTTTTGCGGGCAGTTCTCGTGTGCTGACTTGTTTGATTGGCCCTGTGCTTAAGAGCCGAGCCGCCAATTGCGCGCAGCCGGACTCTGACGCCCTCGCCCCTCACTCAAGCCCTCGTTTAAGTCGAGGTTGATCGCCCCCAAAGTCCGTGTCAATTAATTTGGGGCTGACGTAGATAAGGGATTTATCTACGGTGGCTGAATGTCGATTAAACGTTGCAAATTGGGCAAAAAACAGCAGCTGCGGCTGCTGGAATGCTTCGTGTTGGAAGTGACGGCGCGATCGGCGGCGGACGTGCTGGAAATGCAGGCCAACACGACGATGCTGTTCTATCGCAAGGTGAGGCACCTGATCGCCGGGAAGCTGGCCGAAGCGTTCCCCGAGCATGGTGAGTTCGAGGTGGACGAGAGCTACTTCGGCGGGGTGCGCAAGGGTAAGCGCGGGCGAGGAGCGGCAGGTAAGGTTCCGGTGTTTGGCATCCTCAAGCGCGGCGGCAAGGTTTACACCAAGATGATCGCCGACGCCTCGTCCAAGACCTTGCTCAAGGCGCTGAAAAGCAAGGTTTTACCGGACTCCATCGTCTATACCGACAGCTTCCGCAGCTACGACGTCCTGGACGTCTCGGAGTTCAAGCACCGGCGCGTGAACCACTCCAAGACCTTCGTCAGCCCCAAGGGCCATCATATCAACGGCATCGAGAATTTCTGGAACCAGGCCAAGCGCGTGCTTCGAAAATACAACGGCATTCCGCGCAAAAACTTCTACCTCTTCCTCAAGGAATGCGAGTTCCGCTTCAACTACGGTTCGCCGAAACAGCAGTTCGTACAGCTCAGAAAATGGGCTAACCTCTAGCCCTTATCTACGTCAGCCCCATTAATTTTTCTATTTGTTTATATAATTGATGAGGTATGTTGCGTGCTGGCCACGTTTGAGGGATATGCGGGATGGTGGGTGACGATAGATCGGCGAACCGGTAGCGCTGTGGCGTTGTCGACGAGGGCGGTGGCGTACGGATGAATCGCTTTTCGGAGTATCTGTGGCGATTAAGCTGGCCCGTTCCTCGGTTGCGTTCGAAGAACAATCTTTGCCGAGCCGGCGGAATGTCGGCTGGCATTTTGCGCGATGCCGATACTAACCCGCAACGACCACGCAGCTATTACTTTTGAGGAAATTGGCTGAAATGGAGATATTCCCCCAGGAGACTGAGCCGAGGCAGACGCGGATGCATGCCGCGCGGCTCTCGGGCACCAATCTGGAGCGCGTGGGCAATCATAATTACAGGGTCACGCTGCAGGCAATCCGCGTGCATGAGACTGTGACCCGGACAGAGCTGGTTGCATTTACGGGCTTAACTTCTCCAGCAATCTTCAACATAACTAAGCGGCTGCTGCGCGAGCGTCTGATCATCTCCAGCGGACGGGTCGAAGGCGGGCGTGGGCATCCTCCGACTTTGCTTTCGATCAATCCTGAAGGCTGCTTTTCCATCGGCATAAACATCGACCGCGATCATCTCACCGTCGTGGCACTTGATCTGATGGGGCAGATTCGCGCCCGCGCCGTGCTTGAATCTGATTTTGCGCTGCCGCAGGCGGTTGCGTATTTTTTCCGCACGTCGGTCGAGGGCATGCTGGCGGCCGGCAAATTTGATCGCAAGCGACTGATCGGAGTCGGCGTCGCCATACCCGACAGGCTCAGCCACATTGATCTGCCGAACCGCCCTGCAAGCTATGCAGCGTGGGATACAGTCGACGTCGCCGACCTGTTCAGCGGCGTCATACACGGCCCGGTCTTCATCGAAAACGACGCGACCGCTGCCGCGTTGGGCGAACTGCAGTTCGGCCACGGCTTGCGCCAGCCCAGCTTTTTCTACATCCTGATCAGCGCCGGGCTTGGCGGCGGACTGGTTATCGACGGCGTCCAGTTTCGCGGCGCCCACGGCCGAAGCGGCGAGATCGGCTTCCTACCGCTGCATTCTCTCCGTCCGCGGGCGGATGACCTTGGACAAGCGGTGTCGCTAACAGGCCTCTACGATATGTTGCGGACGGGTGGCTATGACGTGCCTCGACCCAACGCGCTGGAGCAGCTCGACGCCGGCGGCCAGGCGCTGGTGGAGGAATGGTTGGACACCTCCGCGGACCTCCTCACTGATCCGCTGATTGCGGTGAGCTGCTTGGTCGATCCGCAGGCGGTATTCATCGGCGGTCGTCTTCCCGAGAGCTTGGTGGACCGGCTGGCTGATCGGCTCAACATCAAGTTGGCTGAGCGCGGCCGAGGAATTCCAGTAATCGCTCCCGTGCAACGCGCCGCCATGGCCTCGGATGCTCCAGCTGTCGGCGCGGCCCTTCTGCCCTTCATCGATCGACTGCTCCCCACTCGCGCGGCGTTGATGAAGACGGCTGAAATCTGATGGTCAATTTTCTGAAAAGTTGACAATCAATAGGATATTGCGCCTCTGGCCAGTGCATCGAATAAGACCGTGTCGCGCGCGATGACGTGTTACGAACGGAAGCCCGCATCAACGGGCGCTCCGCAAAACGGATGAAAAGCGCATATTTTAGGACATTTCTCGCCGCAACAGATTTTAACGATGCGAACATCGACGCTCGTCTCTCAGACAAAGCGTCACATTGCGCGATTCCTTTTTCAGCGCGAAAGCGGCGGCGCGATCCCGAGTCACAACGTTGTTATCACATCAAGAATTGATTACAACTGCTGCTGTCGATAGCCAACGTCGCCGCAATCAAACAAATGACGGCTGAAGCGACGATGGTTGTTGAACCGACAGTCATGCTGAAGCCTTAGCCGGCGCGAAGGGGCAAAACGGAAAGATGTCTGCGCAAAGAAAAGCCTTGGCGGCGCGGCTGTGCGCGGTTGCGCCCGTATGCGTCGTTCTTGCATTCCTGTCGGTCGCAGGAGCGGCGGCCCCTACGACGGGTGCGACCTCTATTCAGGCGAAACGCGACGCGATTTTAGCTTATGTTCACGAACTTCAAGCACAGAAGAAAACACTTATCGGCGTGCAAGTGAACGAATACGAGGTCTACATCGACTGCACATCGGCCGATCGCGTTTTCGAACAGACCGGGGCCCGTCCGGCCATCATGGGCCTGGAACTGATGAACGCGATCGCCGTTCCGCCCTACGCGGCTTATTTGACCGACCGCGCCTTGACCCAGACCGCAGCGGGCGGTCTGGTCACCATGTCCTGGCACGAACGCAATCCGGTCGAGGTTTGCCCGCGCGGCGAGTTCTTCGATTGCGTGAAGAAGCCGATGACGGCCAATACATTTCGTACCGTGCTTACCAAGGGAACCCCGGAAAACAAGTTATGGCTGGCGGACGTCGATGCGGTCGCCAAAGTACTCGCCGGCCTGCGCGACCGCGGCATCGTGGTGCTTTTCCGGCCCTATCACGAAATGAACGGCGGCTGGTTCTGGTGGGGCAAGCAGGACGCCTATCCAGATTTGTGGGATGCCCTGTACGACCGGCTGGCGGTGTATCACAAGCTCGACAATCTGATCTGGGTGTGGTCGCCCGATCGCGACGCGCCCGACGCGGCGCGCCATTTCCCGCGCCGACACAAGCCGGACATCGTCGGCATCGACGTCTATGAGGACGATCCCGATAGCCCTAAATACGCCGCCGGGCGCGCGAACGTGACTGCGCTTGGGGGGTCCGTTCCGTTCGTACTGGCCGAGGTCGGGATCGTTCCCAGCAGCAAGGTGCTGGATGGCATTAATCCGGCATGGGTACTGCTCTGGGGTGGCGAGTATCTGAACGCCGACTGGGCCTGGGACAACAAATGCTCCGGCTGCAACACACCTGATCGCGTGTCCGCACTCTTCAAGCTGGACAGGACGCTGACGCTCGCGAAGATGCCGGCGTCGCTGCGCGCGACTATTGCGGCGGGCGCCGTCAACGAACATCCATTGCATCGCGAGAATCCGTCCTGTCCGGCGAAGCTGCACTGAACGGCGCATCGAGGAGTGACATGTCAACCATCGGAGATTTCCACGGCCGGCTCGAAGAATTGCAAACGCGCCATCGCTTCTTGATCGAGCGGCCGAACCGACCTGTCGAACATGATAACGGAATCTGCCGCCGCTGGGCGAACCCGATTTTGACGGCCGATCACACGCCGCTGTTTTGGAGATACGATTTCGATCCGAACACCAATCCGTTCCTGATGGAACGCATCGGCGTCAATGCGGCATTCAATTCCGGCGCGCTCTATCGCGACGGAAAATATCTTCTCGTGGTGCGCGTGGAAGGCACGGACCGCAAGTCCTTTTTTGCCGTCGCCGAAAGTCCGACGGGTGTCGATCGGTTCTCGTTCTGGGATTATCCGGTTGCGCTGCCGCAAACCGGCGAGCCCGACACGAATGTCTATGACATGCGCCTAACGCCGCACGAAGACGGCTGGATATACGGCCTCTTCTGCACGGAACGAAAGGACAAGACACGACCGAACGATACAGCGGCGGCAATGGCCCAATGCGGGATCGCGCGCACGCACGATCTCAAATCGTGGGACAGGCTTCCGGATCTGGTGACGCATTCGGGCCAGCAGCGCAACGTCGTTCTGCACCCCGAATTTGTGACTGGGAAGTATGCGTTCTATACCCGTCCTCAGGACGGATTCATAAACGTGGGTAGCGGTGGCGGAATCGGCTGGGGTCTGGCGGACGACATGGCACACGCCGAAATCGGCGAGGAGATCGTCATCGACCGCAAGGTCTATCACACGATCAAAGAAATGAAGAATGGCCAGGGTCCGGCGCCGCTGAAGACCCAGCACGGCTGGTTGCATCTGGCGCATGGCGTGCGCAACACGGCGGCGGGATTGCGCTATGTCCTTTACATGTTCATGACGGCGCTCGACCGCCCGTGGGTGATCACGCACGCGCCGGGCGGGTATTTCATCGCGCCAGAAGGCGAAGAGTGTGTGGGTGATGTCCCCAACGTGGTCTTTTCGAGCGGATGGATCGCGAACGAGAAGGGTGAGGTGTTCATCTACTATGCCTCGTCCGATACGCGCATGCATGTCGCGACGTCCAGCCTCGAACGCCTCATCGATTACGTGACCAACACGCCGCCCGATCCGTTGACCTCGGCCGCTTGCGTGGCGCAGCGCAACAAACTGATCGAAAAGAATTTGGCACTTCTCGGTCGACATAAGGCGTAAAGACAGTACCGACGATGACCGCGATCGGCTTCGCACAAGAACTGGGCAATATGGCTCGAAACCATCATGAGTGAGAAGAACGACCGGACTTGGACTTTGCAAATTCGCGAAGAGCTTACGGAAAACATCCTGCCATTCTGGATGAACCACGCGGTCGATCGCCAAAATGGCGGCTTCTATGGGATGATCGACGGCGATCTTCACGTCGATAACGAAGTGCCCCGGACATCGGTCGTCAATACCCGCGTCCTCTGGACGTTTTCGGCGGCCAGCCGCTTGATCGGCAGTCAATATCGTGAAACGGCCGATTGGGCCTATGACTACATCCGCCGTAAATTTTGGGATCCAGAATATGACGGTCTGTACTGGACGGTCGACCGTCGCGGCAATCCGGTTTCGACCCGCAAGCAAATCTATGCGCAGGCGTTCGGAATCTACGCGCTGGCGGAGTATTACCGGGCAACGGGGATCGCCGAAAGCCTTGCTCTCGCCCGTCGCCTGTTCGCGCGGATCGAAGAGCACAGTCATGATCCGCGTTTCAAAGGCTATCTGGAAGCGCGCGACCGCGAATGGCGGCCGCTCGAGGACATGAGGCTGAGCGAGAAAGACCTCAACGCCCCGAAGTCCATGAACACGCATCTGCACGTCATGGAAGCCTACACGAATTTACTGCGCGTATGGCGCGATCCCTTGCTTGAAGCCAAGCAGGCGGAGCTGCTGGAACTGACGATGGATCACATCGTCGATGCGTCCACCGGGCACTTCAAACTGTTTTTCGACGAGCAATGGAACTCGCTCTCGGGTCACGTTTCTTTCGGCCACGACATCGAAGGCAGCTGGCTCCTCGTCGAGGCGGCGGATGTGCTCGGCGATACGGGTCAGATCGAGCGCGCACGCAAGTTGGCCGTCGCCATGGCCGATACCGTTTACGCGCAAGGCCTCGACCGGGACGGCAGCCTATTCTACGAAGCAGACGCCCTGGGCAAGCTGGTCGATCCCAAGAAACATTGGTGGGCGCAGGCGGAGGCCGTCGTCGGGTTCTATAACGCTTTCCAGCTTTCCGGCGAAGAGCGCTTCCGCAGCGCGTCGCGACGGGTTTGGGATTACATCGAAGCGAAAGTGGTGGATAGGGTGCACGGCGAATGGCGCGCGAAGCTCACGCCGGGCGGCGTGCCGCTCACGGCGAAAGAAGATTCGGACGCCTACCTGATCGGCCCCTGGAAGTGCCCCTATCACAACTCGCGCGCCTGTTACGAAATGATCCAGCGACTGGAAAAGTAAACGAACGAGAATCGACCAAGGTGGCGGCGATCATCTCCGCCTGCCGAAATCTGCACGATAGCAAACGCGATGCGTCCCTCCTTTTTCAACCAACGAAATCCAGCCGTGCCATCGCCATCGTGCGATAAGAAAAGCAAGGGAGCGGAGAAATGCTGAGGATGGTTCTCATGGCCGCACTTATTGTCGCAACACAGTCTTTGGCCGCCGCGCCCGCATCGGCGCCGGAACGGCTGGTGACAGGCGGCATCGTCAGCGGCGAAACACTGCCTGACGGAGGAACCGTCTTTCGCGGCATCCCTTATGCCCAGCCGCCGGTCGGCGACCTGCGCTGGAAGCCGCCGGCTCCAGTCGAGCCTTGGCAAGGCGTCCGTGACGCGACGAAAGCGGGCCCGCCTTGTCTCCAACGATCCTACGAATGGAACGCCGGCGACGCCGCGACCAGCAAGGAAGATTGCCTTTATCTCGATGTGCAGTCGCCCAAGCACAAACCGACGGATCGCTTGCCGGTGATGTTTTGGATCCATGGCGGAGCCAACCGCGCGGGCTCGGGAATCGGTTACACCGACTCCCCCATCACCAAACGCGGCGTGGTGCTGGTGACGCTGCAATACCGGCTCGGCATTTTCGGCTTCGCTTCGCTGCCGGCCCTGACGGCGGAATCGCCGCAGCACGCCTCGGGTAATTACGGCATCATGGACCAGATCGCAGCGCTGCAATGGGTGAAGGCGAACATCGCGAACTTCGGAGGCGATCCCGACAACGTCACGATCTTCGGGCAATCGGCCGGCGCGCAAGATGTCGGATTACTGATGCTGTCGCCGTTGGCACGCGGCTTGTTCCACAAGGCCATCGCGGAAAGCGGGACGGCTGGCTTCGGCGTGTCGCCGCGCACGTTGGCTGAGAACGAAAAGATCGGCAACGACCTTGCGGTGTTGATGGGCGCGCCAGCGGGAGCGGATGGCCTGAAGGCGCTGCGCGCCGCGTCGGGCGAGGCACTGCTCGACGCCACCGACAAGCTGTTGCCGCCGAACCACGTCGATCCGACATTCATCTGGCTGCAGGCTGTGATCGACGGCTGGGTGTTGCCGCGCGCGCCCGCCGAGATACTCGCGGACGGGGAACAGGCGCGCGTGCCGCTGATCATCGGCAACGCGATACGCGAATTTGGCGTCGAAGGCGCATGGAAGTCTTCACGCCAGTTTGTCGAAGATAATTTCGGCGACAGGTCCGGCGAGGCGCTGGCGTTTTACGGTTTCACCGGAACGGATATGCCGCCGGACGATCCGTTGCTGGGCAGTATCGTGGATCAACTCTCCGCCGACGTGATTTTCCGTTGCCCGGCGAGTTGGGTGGCGAACCGGCAGCTGGCCGTGACGCAGAACGTCTGGCGCTTTCAGTTCAGCATCCCCGCGCCCGATACGGTCAAGGGCGTGGAGCATTCCGCGGAATTGAAATATGTGTTCCAAAAGACGCCGGCCGGCGCCACAGCCGCCGCTTGGCCGCCGCTGCAAGCCTATTGGACCAATTTCGCCAAGACCGGAAATCCGAACGGACGCGGTCTGCCCAAATGGCCCAATATGGGGAAGGCGCAGAATTATTTGGAATTCACGGCGCAGGGGCCGCGCGTGGGCAAGGATTTGCGTGGGCCTCTTTGCCGCCTGTTGAATGCCCCCTGACCGTTCGTTGAACTTATAAAATAGGCCACCGCGCGGAAAGAAAATCGTCAGCCAACCGCTTTAAGCGCGGCGGCATGTTCGCGGATGATCTCCAGCGTGGAGACGTCGCAATCGAACACCGAGTTCGCACCTTGCGGCTCCTGGGGCGGGTCGCCGACATAAGAGGTGTCGCCGGGGCGCATGCGGTAGTCGTCATGCTGGGCGCGCCCTGCTCCGCCCCAGGTCCAGAAATTCGTTCCGGCAAATGGTCCGCCGCCCTTGGCGTTGTCGAGAACCTCCGCGAATATCATGTTGAAGAAGCTGTCTCTGAAGGTCGTCGGCGTATTCGGCGCGTAACCGTTGTCGCGCGGGAAACCGAATTCCTCCGATACCACCGGCTTGTTCAGCCTCCCTGCGATAGCGATGTGCTGCCGGACGTGATCGCGGCCTTTGGCTTCGGCTTGCGCATAGGTGCCGGAGAGGTCTTTCAAGTCGATCCAGCTCCAGTTCAGCGGCCAAAGATGGAACGTCATATAATCGACTTCGCGGATGGCGTGCGCCTCCACGACGACGTCCTCAATATCGAGGCAGCCTCTCAATCCTTCGCTTCCGGTTGTGACCAGATGATTGGTATCGCGGGCTTTGATGAATCTCGCGCTGTGCGAGATCCAGGCATAAAAAGCCGGCAAATGCGGAAGGACAAAGGCCTCGTGGCCGCCGACGCGCGGTTCGTTGGCCAGTTCCCAGGCCATAATCGTCGGATCGTCGCGGTATGGGACGCCCGTGAAGCTGTTCCTTCTGGCGATCATATCGCCGACATATTGCAGATAAAGCGCCACGGCCTTGGGGCTGCTGTAGAATTGCGCGGAGAAATCGGCGAACTCGGGCCAAGGATGGGCCGGATCGCCCAAATCCATGTAACGGCCGCCGTTGGTCCAATATTGATAGGTGACCATGCCGCCCGACCATTCCCAGAAATTGTTGAGAAAGATCACGGCTTTCATGTCGCGCTTGCCCATCTCCGCCAGTAGGAAATCGAGACCCGCAAGCAGGTCTTCGTTATAGGACGTCGCGGTGCGAAAGGTCGTGGTCAAGGAATTCTTGAGTGGAGACAGCTCCGATGCGCCCAGAACCCTCAGGTTGGTAACGCCCAAAGCGGCGAGCGCATCGAGCTCTTTGCGCAAACGATCCCGATCGCCGTAAGCCGTCGGTGCGCCCAAATAGGCCCCATACCACATATTCGTGCCGGCGAAGCGGTAAGTCTTGCCCTTCAGGACAAGACGCTGGCCCTGCACCTGGACGAATCTGTCGTCAGAATCGATTGGCCCGAAGATGGAGCCAAGACCGCTTGCACATCCGCCGGTCAGAACGGCGCCGGCCAGCACGGCATTCCTTCTGGTAATCATAAATGGTTCCCCCGAAAAACGTCTGCCAGTTTGGTCCGATCGCTTTTTCGCTGCAGGGTGAGCCTCCTCTTCGGCATGACAAGCTCCTTTCCAAACCGGTTTCTCTTAATTAGCCTGCGGGCTTTGAAAGCGTCCACTTGTATGGCGGGCTTGTCTAGCCTTTCGAACCAGAAAGCGAGTAATTCCGTGCCTGAGAAAACACTCTTCACAGCGTTGCGCGCGGCAAGCGTCGCAGGAATGGTCGCGGTGCTCGCCGGTTGCGTGAGCAATCCCTCGATCGAGGAGCCCCCGAAATTCGCGCAGCAATTCGTGCCGATCGACGCCGGCGCACAGAACAAGGAAATGGGGCGCGGCGTCGCTGTTCTAAGCGAGGATCCGGGCTGGACCGATCCCGACACGGCGCGCTTTACGCCGCGGCATTTCAAGCTCATTCACGAAGCCGGCTTCCAAACGGTGCGGATGGTGCTGACGGCCTTCGATCATATGGATGCGTCGTACCGCCTTGATCCTCAATGGCTGACGCGGCTCGACACCATGGTGCAAGCGGCGCTTGGCGAGAATCTCACTGTCGTTCTGGACGAGCATGACTACGAAATCTGCGGCAAGGATGCGGCGGTCTGCAAAGTCAAGCTGAACGCCTTCTGGTCGCAGATCGCCCCGCGCTACAAGGATGCGCCGAATCGCGTGGTTTTCGAGATGCTCAACGAACCGCACGGCGCCATGACGCCCGAGCTGTGGAACGCGCAGCTTCGCGAGACCCTGGCGATCATCCGCGCCACGAACCCGGCGCGCAATGTCATCATCGGTCCGGGCAACTGGAACGGTCTCGAACAGCTTCCCGCGCTCGATCTGCCCGCCGACGATCAGCATATCATCGCAACCTTCCACTATTATCACCCGATGGAGTTCACGCATCAGGGCGCTTCTTGGGTGCCACAATACAAACAGCTGGGCGTCACTTGGGGATCGGACGCAGATTATGCGCTGCTTAACAGGGAAATGGATCAGGCCAAGGCTTGGGCCGACGCGCACAAGCGGCCGATCTTCATGGGTGAATTCGGCGCCTATGAGAATGGCGCGATGGCCGACCGGGTGAAGTGGACCTCCGCCGTCGCCCGTGCTGCGGAAACGCGCGGTTTCTCCTGGTCCTATTGGCAATTCGATAAGGACTTCATCGTCTACGACATCAGCAAGGACGCATGGGTCGAACCAATCCTGCACGCTTTGATTCCGCCGAACGATAAACTGTCGGAGGCGCGCTGATCGGTTGACCGATGCCGTCGGTCCAACGCTAAACACAGAGGCGTTGGAGCGTGTTTTTTAGCATTTTTACCCTTGAGGCAGGCTCAATGGTTCGTTTCCGAACTAAACTTCGGTAGACGAGAGATATGGTCGATCAGCATTTGCGATAAGATGCCTTCATCCTTGAGCGACGGGTGGCCTTGGCATGCCTGATAGTCGAGATTGCCGAAGGAGATGACTTCCAGGTCCGTCAGACCGTCACTCTTGAGCGTATCGGCGACGGCATTCACGGCATCGATGATTTCTTCGTTGAAGCTCGTGGATGCCATCAGAATGAAATGGGCCGCAGGCCACTTTTCATGCAGTGACTTCACAAACGAGACATAGACGCCAATGAAGTCAGCGCGCAGTTCGTCGTGCGTTTTCCAGCGCTCGTTGTCAGCCAGGGGTGTAGAAAAGTCGTTCGTGCCGAGGCCGATGACGACGATATCGGGCGTCCACCCGTCGTCCGGCACCGGCGCAGATTTGTCGAACAGGGTGTATTGGTACAGTTCCGGCAAGGTGATACCGGGCCTTATATTGGAATAGTTGCGCACCACACCCTCGCCGGAATAGGCATGAATCCGGTACGCCGCACCGAAATACTTGGCGGTCAGGGGCGCAAAGGCCTCGGATGTATCGGTTGTGTCGCGCACGTCATCGACAGTGCAGGTCTGACCGCGTGAGGTATTGCCATAGCCGACGGTGAAGGAGTCGCCGATGAACTCGATACTGCGGTCATAGTGCGGCGCGGGGAGTGCCTGCTCCGCAGACATGACATAAAAGCCATCAAACGTGCCGGTCGAGTTCTGGGTCTCACTGGTCTTCTCCAGCCTGACAATGTGGCGTCCAGCGCCCAGATCCTTCAAGGCGACGGTCGCGCGTCCAGGCCTCGTCAGTGTCAGCTTATGAACGCCGTCGATATAGAGATTGAGATTGTTCTGGTCGTCGTCGACTTTCACGTCGACGGTGTCGCCGGTAAATTGAGCTTCGAAATAGATGCCCGGCCAAGCATAGGTATAGCTGCTCCGGCCGCCGCTGATGCGCACTACGACCTGCCCGCCCACATAGGTTGAGCTTACCTGACCGGGGACGACGTGCGTCACCACACGTCCGCCCACATAGGTATCCAGGGGGACGGCATTACCGAATGAATCTGCAGCGGCCGGCATAGTTGATACGGCCAGCAAAACGGAAAAAACAAGAGATTTCATCGCAGATGTCTAGCTCCGGCAGGTGATGGATTTTTTATTGGCATAGTGCGTTGATCTGGGCGCTCAAATTGCCGGGCCCAGGCGGCATGGTGATATTTCTTGCGGCCATCGCGCGTTGCAAGAGCGAGCCGCCCCATTCCGCCTTGACATCGGCATGAGTCGCATAGGCCGGGTCGCTCTGCGCCTCCGGCAGGGTGATCAGCTTGAAATGCCTCGCTTTCAGCAAATCCAAAACCGCCGGAAACATCAGCGCATCGAATGCCCCGATGTGCAGCAAGAAGACATGCTTGATGTCGCGCCCAAAGACCTTGTTTGCTTCCGCCTGGCTCGTCGCAATGGCGTCGGCGGCGGCTTTTAGATAATGCACCTTAAGCCATTCAATCCCAGCCTGATCGTTCTTCGCCAAGCAACGCACATAGGGAGGATTGTAGTCGTAATCGTTGAACCCGATTGTCACGTCGGCGATCCGGTATCCGTGCTGTTCAAGAAATGCGGAAATGCGCGCGCGCTTCTCCGGAGTGTCACCTTCGCGCAGGAAAGGTAACCGAAGCCAATGCCAATCGGCATCGCCCATGTATGTCTTCAATGTCGGTTCGTCTGCGAGAACGTCGTCTTCGAACGCTTCGGCCGAGATCGCATTCGGGTCGAAATGCGAGAGAGTATGATTGCCCAGGAGATTTCCGGCATCGCGCCAGATCTGCAACGCTTTGGCGGCGGAAGGATCCCACTTGATCCCAATGGCGTTCACGAACCCGTAGATCGGCGGCGCATTTTCTCGCCTCAGCGCGTCGACAATTCCCTGTGCAATGTCAGCCCGCGTGACACCTAGCGGCAAGGGGCCGTGGCTGGGAAGATCGTCGAATGTGATGGCGACTTCTGGCATCGCCGGCGTGTCGGAGGCGGCAAGGGACACCTGCGTGAATCCGAAGACGGATAGAGCGACGACCGACCATTTCAAACCGAACCGTACGAACATCAATCCCCCACATCCACGGCTGGCCGTCGGTTCTATACCTATATTACAGCGCAACGAAAGAGCCAGAGCCTATTGTTGGTGCGGTTACCGGCCCGGCCATCTGATGGTTAAATGCAAAGCGGCTACCTCGCGCTGCAAGATTGCCGCTCGCATCAGATATTTTGCAACTCAGTTACCGGCCGCCGGCGCTGTATACTTTTGTGCCGCCACCGTCCGCGGATCCATGGCGTGGCGGTGCACGCGATCCGGCAGGCGATCTCTCCGCGGTTGGTGATCAGGAGCGTCCGGTACATTCTATGCGCGGTCTTAAAGCCTTTTCCCGATCTCTGCGAGAGTATGCCGCCTTGACCCCCTGATGGCCGGGAAGATAGTTTCCGCAGAGGGGTCATCCATGCAGAACAGGCGCGCATTTCTCTTTTCACTGGCGGGGGCCGCCGCAGCCGGGCCGTTCGCATATGCCGCGGCGCCGGAGATGCCGAGCGCGGACGTCGTTCCTGGTGTTCCGCCCGTTCTCGATTTCCACGACGGTCTGCGCATTCCGATGGGTAGGGGAGCATTCAAGACGCTGTGGGAGGACCCGCGCTTCTGGCTCACTTACGGCGCGGGCAACGCGCCTTATCCCGCCGCGGCGAAGACGTCCGCCAGCAAGAACGCAATCGGCGTCATGAAGCTGTCGTTGATCACGCTCGCCTTCACGCCAGAAAGACTCGAACACCTGGACGGCTGCGGCTGGCGGCTGAAATCCGGAGATCCGAAGGATTATCTTGTGGGCGATCTCGTGCTTCCAGGCGAGCCGTTCGAACCCCTAGTCGATAACGGATCCAACAGCGGCTATGCGAACCTTAACACGCTGCAAGCCAACCTCTCTCAATCGGATCTTAGCGGTTATGGCATCAGCCAGTCGACACCCGGCACGGGGTCCACGCAGTACCTCGGAACGGGCGGAACTGCGGCCCGCGTCTTTGCCTTTACCAACTATATGGTGATGAAGAAGGACGTCGATCTGGATTACATCCGCCGCAACGCGCACCTCCTTTAGAGTGACTCTCGCGCAGTAGAAAACGCGTATAGTGGGTCGCAAGCACGCTTCGCCCTACCGGAATGGCGCGGTCCCAAAGCGTCGCCACCCGCAGAATTCCAATCTGCGCCGCTCAGGCGGACATTTAATAGAGGACATTGCTGGCCGTGGCACGGTGTCCTGCGGAATGAGGACACCCCTAATTGCTAGCGAGTTTTTTCAAAATCCATCACGACCGTGTGCCGCTTATTGGACAAACATTGGACACGACGGGTCACTTATTCTGTAACATATTGATATTATTGGCGCTCCCAACCGGAATCGAACCGGTGTTTCAGCCTTGAGAGGGCCGCGTCCTGGACCGCTAGACGATGGGAGCCTGCGGAAGGCGCGCTTATAGCGGCCAGGAGGCCGCGAGTTCAAGCGCGCTCAATCGCTCAAGGCAAGGGGGCGGAAGTTGACGTCCGCGAATGCCGAAAGTTCGGCCACGCCCGCCTCCTCGCCAAGCGCGGCGATCAGCCAGACGAAGCCTTCCGTGCCGCCCCGCTCGCGGTCGCGGCGCGACGGCACGGGCAGGCCGCGCGGATGGGAATGATAGCAGCCGACGATCTCGCGCCCGCTGCCGCGCAGTTCGCGCATCAGGCGCAGATGGGCGGTCGGATCGATCTCGAAGCCGTCGGGCTCCTCGCTGAAATTCGCCGTGGGACGCAGCGCCAAGGCGCGCATCTTGTCACCCTCGCGCACGCCCTCGACCAGACCGCAGCATTCGTAGGGGAACGCGGCGCGAGCTTCGGCCGCCAGCTGGACGCGAAGCGGCTGCGGGAGAATGAGTGTCGAGAGCATTGCGGCGAACCCCTCCCCGTCCGAACCGTTCCCCATCCAGGGCAGGATAGACCCGATGCGCCCGTAAGGCCGTGCGACTATTTCGGCGCTTCGGCGTGGATTTGGCTGATGATGTGCCCGTCGTTCAGATCGATGACGTCGATCTCGTCCTGCGTTGTCGAGCGGACGTGCAAGATGAGCCTGCCGGGCTGCGTATCGCTGCTCAGGATCGTGAAGCCGGGCGCGAGCGTCATCGAAACGGGCTTTTTCGGCACGGATGCCGTCACGGACGCGGACGGCGAGCCGCTCCAGCCCTTCGTCAGCCCGACGATCAGCACCCCCACGCCGACGACGATCAGCACGCCGAAGAAGATGACGGCGGCCAGGGACAGGCGGTAACCTAGCGCGGCTTTGGGATTGGATTCGGCGGTGTCAGACAAGAAATCCTCCGTGGACGGAAAAAAGCGCAAAACCGTTGCGGCCGGGGACCAGACGGGACAAAGACTGGACCGTTTCCTGGCGGACGCGCAACCCGACTTGAGCCGCTCGCGCCTGCGCCAACTGATCGACGCCGGAGCGGTGACGCGCGGCGGCGAGACGATAAGAGACCCCAATCACAGGGTCAAACCGGGCGACGCCTACTTGATCGAAGTGCCGCAGCCCATTCCCGCCGTCCCGCTCGGCCAGGACATCCCGCTGGTCGTGGTCTACGAGGACAAGGATCTGATCGTCATCGACAAGCCGGCGGGGCTGGTGGTGCATCCGGCGGCCGGCAATCCCGACGGCACGCTGGTCAACGCCCTGATCGCCCATTGCGGCGATTCGCTGTCGGGCGTGGGCGGAGTGGCGCGGCCGGGAATCGTCCACCGCCTGGACAAGGACACCAGCGGGCTCCTGGTCGCCGCCAAGAACGAACGCGCCATGACCAGCCTGGGCAAGCAGTTCGCCAACCATACCATCGAACGCGCCTATCACGCCGTGGTGTGGGGCAGCCCCAGACTCGGCGACGGCGTCATCGACACCCAGATCGGCCGCAATCCCTACGACCGAAAACGCATGGGCGTGCTGCGCGGTGGAGGCAAGGAAGCGGTCACGCGCTATCGCGTGGTGGAGCGCTTTGGCGACCAGGACCGTCCGTTCGCCTCGCTGGTGGAATGCCGGCTACAGACCGGTCGCACACATCAAATTCGCGTGCATCTGACCCATATCGGCCATCCGCTGATCGGCGACGCCTCCTATGGGCGCACGCGCCAGGCGCCGCGGGCAAAGAACCCCGCCGAAGCCGCCGCCTATGACGCCGCGACGAACTTTTCGCGACAGGCGCTGCATGCTTATCTGCTGGGCTTCCAGCACCCCAGCCTGCATAAGACCCTAAGGTTCGAGTCGAAATGGCCGGCGGACCTATCCGGCCTGATCGCTGCCCTGCGAGGCTTGAAGATTCCTTAATCGCTCCTACATCTTGCCTCGTTTTCAAGGTGTACTCGCGTTTACTTTATCCCACCCCCGCTAGGGGCGTAGTAGAGTATGTGTGCCGGGCGCGCTTGGGCGCCGGGTCTTGATCGGGGTTAGAATAATGAGCAGCCGCGGCCTACCGGCCCTACATGGCGAAGGCGGCCTGTCGCGCTACCTTTCGGAAATCCGGAAGTTTCCGCTACTGGCGCCGGAAGAAGAATACATGTTCGCCAAGCGCTGGAAGGAGCACGAGGACCCCGAAGCCGCGAAAAAGCTCATCACCTCACATCTGCGCCTGGTCGCCAAGATCGCCATGGGCTATCGCGGCTATGGCCTGCCGATCTCCGAGATCGTCGCCGAGGGCAATGTCGGGCTGATGCAGGCGGTCAAGCGCTTCGATCCCGAACGCGGCTTTAGGCTGGCGACCTATGCGATGTGGTGGATCCGCGCCTCGATCCAGGAATTCATCCTGCGCTCGTGGAGCCTGGTGAAGATCGGCACCACGTCGGACCAGAAGAAGCTGTTCTTCAACCTGCGCAAGGCCAAGAACAAGATCAACGCCATCGAGGAAGGCGACCTGACGCAAGAGCATGTGACCAAGCTCGCCGACCAGCTCGGCGTTTCGGAAACCGAATTGGTCAACATGAACCGGCGGCTGTCGGCGCCGGACTCCTCGCTCAACGCGCCGCTGCGCGGAGACGGCGAATCGGAATGGCAGGACTGGCTGGCCGACGACACACTCGACCAGGAAACCCGCATGGCCGAGAACCAAGAGGTCGGCGAACGGCGCGAGCTGCTGAACGCGGCGCTGGGCGAACTGCCCGAGCGCGAGCGCGAGATCATCCGCGCGCGCCGGCTTCAGGATGAGCCGTCGACGCTGGAAGAGCTGTCGCATCGCTTCGGCATTTCGCGCGAACGCGTGCGCCAGATCGAAGTGCGCGCCTTCGACCGGCTGCAGCGCAGCATGAAGAACGCCCTGCGCGAAAAACGCAGCGCGACGATGAACCTGGGCGCGGCAGAGTAAGTTTCCGAGTTAAATTTTACGGCCCCGCTGTTTCAAGTTTTTTGCTGACGGAACTTCGCTTCCTTGTCAGACGGAACGAATTTGGCCGACACATAGACGCCGTTGACGATCCCCATCAGCGCCATGATGCCGTCGGGGATCGTCGGAATAGCATTTTCATCGCCGATCTTCAGGGCGACAAAGATCGCGGCCAAGACCGTGAACGCGAGGACCTGAACGCGCGTGATGTCGATTTCGCCCGTTCCGTCCCACACGACAAGATCCGACCACTTCGGCTCACGCGTCGGCTGGTTGTTCCGCGCACTTTCCGGATGTGGCTCTGTTAGCAGCGGCGCCGAAGGCGATGTCTGCGGCGGCGCTGCTTTGGCGGCCGCAGCCTCCTTCTTGTTCTCAGTCTCAATGGTGTTATGCCGCGCGATGAGCGCGCCAATTCCTGCGGCGCCCGAAATACCGAGCAGCGCGAGCGCCTGGCCGGGAATATCGATGAGCGATCCCGTGAGCGCCATTACATAAATCGCGCCGGTGCCGATAACAAACGTCCAGATCAACATTTGAAATTGTGAAAGGCTCGCGTAGTTATCCTCATTCGCAATGATACGGAGGAACACACCACCGGGAATTTTCCGCTTACTCTTACTTGCAAACCACAGCAACGCTCCCCAGGCAAAAACCGCTCCGAAAATCGCGATCGCGAATGCGAACAAGCTAAACGAAATGCCAACCGGCAAGATCGCATCCAATGTGCTCGCCGCTGTCGTGCCATCGACCGCAGCGGTATGCGCAACAATGCGCATATCGAGGGTCGGAACGAACCGCCAGCCATTATATTGATAGCTCGGCCGATCTTTCAGCCAGTTCAGCATATCAGGCCCGATATCCCAGAACGTCGGATGCGGATCGTTCCACAAATCATCCGGCAGTTCGGCGTCATAGGTAATGGTCGTGTCGGTGCGAGCGACCGTACGCAGCGCACTCGTGTCGTGCCAATTCGTCTTGGTTTGTTCCTTCAATCTGGACGGCCAGCCAAAACTCACGACCGGCTCGATGCTGTTCAACGCTCCGGGCGACGAACCGTTGGCCGCGGTCACCGTGAACCGAAAATGGCCGTTTCTTGGCTGCCAAATAATATCGTTTGCCAAGCTGACGAGCAGGTTGGTGTTCAGCGGCGCCTTTGCATGCTGCGGAGCTCCGGCCGGATTTGGACTCTCCGCCGGCTGTAGCAGATTGCTCGTGCTCGAGCCGGCATCGCTAGCATGCGACGTCTCGGCAGCCGTCGGCTGAACGGCTGGGACGCTACCGGCATTCGACGATGCCCCTACCGCGCCAAGGAGGCCAAAACAGAAAAGCGATCCTGCAACGAGACAAGCGAAACGCACTGATGTCATGGTGCTTCTCCCCCATTTCGCAACGATCACGGAGCACGCTTCACGCCGGGCCCAACCAAACGAAGAACCTCCGTGTTAAGCAACCTAAGCGTGTCACGAACCGTCGGCCTTGAACAGAGGGAGTTTGAGAAATTCAGGCCTGCACGGGTTTGATTTTCATTCGCACTCTATGGGACTGCCAGTCCTCGGCGAGCGCCGGAAGCTGCTCAACGCGGCGTTCATATGAACCTCTGCCCGAAATTCGTCAAAGCGTCGAGCCAACCCGTGAGATGGGAAAGCGCGGCGGGCGCGAAGCCGGCGACGAACACGCCCACCGCCAGCTTGCGGATGTCGCGCCAGCGGATATTCATGCCGTCGAGTTTTGCGCCGAGCCAGCGGTCCATCTTTTCCTGCCGCGCGGGATCGGCTTGCCAACGCTGGTGCAGACCGCGCTTCAAGCGATGGAATGTCCAGACCACCGCAACCAGAAGCCCCGCCTGAATGGCGAAGTCGGTAAAAAACTGCAGGCGGTTGTCGTGGCCGAGCGTCAGCGGAAACTCCACCAGCTGATAGAGCAGGAACAGCAGATAGAAAAAGAGCACCTTGCGCGCCTGACGATTGTCGTCGTCGGTCGCGCCCTCTTCGGCGGACAACGGCGACCGCTCCATCATCTGGCGATAGAAGGCGCGTACGCCCCGGGCGTTTTTCGGCAGCGTCAGCAGCACGAAGACGACAAAGCCGAACAATCCCACCAGCCAATTCGCGCGCACGCGCCCGGAGTAATTCGAAACCTGGGCGAATTGCCCCCGATGGCCGCGGTATGTTTCGTTGAACCGCTTGATGCCGCCGGCAAGCCCGGTGTTGACCGGAGCTGCTATACCCGTTTGCGCCGTATGGTTTTGCGATGTCTGGACCGGCGCCGGCGCGCGGTTGATTTCGACGACCGCAACGGCTCCGGCAATGGCGGCAGCAACGACAACGATAAGCACCAAGATCCAAATGCGCATGACACCCCCCATTTTTACGTCGATATTACGCTTTTTGCGGCGGGATTGCCATATTCGGCCTAAGCGCGTCATGTCGATGGATCGTGTCCGCTATGCAATTGCGCCTGTTCGCCGCGCGCGGCTTGCGCGTTAGCGTTTGCGCTTCCAACCGAAAGACAGTGCGATGAAATTGAAGCTCTGGCAGATCGATGCCTTCGCCAATAAACCGCTGGAGGGAAATCCGGCCGCGGTGGTGCCGCTGGACGCGTGGCTCGACTCGGGGCTGATGCAGAGGATCGCGGGCGAGAACAATCTCGCCGAGACCGCGTTCTTCGTGAAGACCGCGGCGGGACGCTACGATCTGCGCTGGTTCACGCCGGTCTCCGAAGTCGATCTGTGCGGACACGCAACCCTGGCCAGCGCGTGGCTGGTGTTCGAGACGCTCGATCCGGAATTGAAGTCCGTGTCCTTCCAGACGCGCTCGGGCGAATTGATCGTCACGCGCGGCGGCGATGGGCGTCATGTGATGTCGCTGCCGGCGGACGGCGTCGCGCCGTTCGAGGGACCGGCGGGATTCGCGCAGGAACTCGGCGAGGCGCTGGGCACGACGGCGCCCAAGGAAATCTTCAAGGGCCGCTATCTGCTAGGCGTTTGGAACGACGCCAAGACCGTGCGCACGATCAAAGGTCCGAACGGCGTGGCGCGCGTGCTGCGCAGCGTCGGCAGTTGGGGTCTCATCGCCACCGCCAGAGGCGATGAAGGCTATGACTTCGTCTCGCGCTTCTTCGCGCCCGACAAAGGCGTGCCGGAAGACCCCGTGACCGGCTCGGCGCACGCGGCGCTGACGCCGTTCTGGGCCAAGCGGCTTTCCAAGAAGACCATGCGTGCACGGCAGGTTTCGTCGCGCGGCGGCGATCTTGTCTGCACCGACGAAGGCGCGCGGGCCGTGATCTCCGGGCCGTGCGCGCTTTATATGACGGGGGAGATTTCCGTTTAGAGCGTCGAACGAAAATTGCGTCTTAAGCAAACCATAAAGTCGCACATTTCCCGTTTGACTGTGCGGAATCGAATCTCTATATCGGTCGTCGGGCCACGCCTCCCCAACGAGGCGCAACATTCTGAAAGGAATGTGAGATGACCGGTACTGCACCGGCCGTGCGCCCCGCACGGCCTTTTTTTTCGTCTGGACCTTGCGCCAAGCGGCCGGGCTGGACACCTGAAGCTCTCAACGCGGCCCTGCTCGGTCGCTCCCACCGTTCCAAACCCGGCAAGGCGAGGCTGAAAGAAGCCATCGACCGCACCAAGGCGCTGCTCGGCATTCCCGCCGATTATCGCGTGGGCATCGTGCCGGCCTCCGACACCGGCGCCGTGGAAATGGCGATGTGGTCGACGCTGGGGCCGCGCCCCGTCGACTTGTTCGCCTGGGAAAGTTTCGGCGAAGATTGGGTCACCGACACGGTCAAGCAGCTGAAACTCAAGGACAGCCGCATTTTCAAGGCACCTTACGGCGAACTGCCGAACCTCAAGGAGGCCGATCCCAAGCATGACGTCGTGTTCCTGTGGAACGGTACGACTTCGGGCGTGCGGGTGCCGAACGGCGACTGGATCAGCGACGCGCGCGAGGGTCTCACGATCTGCGACGCCACCTCTGCGGCATTCGCCATGGATATTCCGTGGAAGAAGCTCGATGTCGCGACATTCTCTTGGCAGAAGGTGCTGGGCGGCGAGGCCGCGCACGGCATGTTAATACTCTCCCCGCATGCCGTTGCGCGGCTTGAAGCCTACACGCCGGCCTGGCCGATGCCGAAAATCTTCCGCATGACCAAGGGCGGCAAACTGGTGGAAGGCATCTTCGAAGGCGAGACCATCAACACGCCGTCGATGCTGGCGCTGGAGGATTATCTCGACGCGCTGAAATGGGCGGAAGGACTCGGCGGCTTGAAGGCGCTGATCGCGCGCTCCAACGCCAACTTGAACGCGCTGGCGCGCTGGGTGAAGGAATCCGACTGGGCCGCATTCCTGGCCAAGGACGAAGCCATTCGTTCCAACACCAGCGTGTGCCTGAAGATCGTCGATCCGTGGTTCACGGCCCTGGCTCCCGAGGCGCAAGCCGAGGCGGCCAAGAAAATCGCCACCACACTGGACAAGGAAGGCGTGGCGTTCGACATCGCGGCCTACCGCGCGGCGCCTGCCGGCCTGCGCATCTGGTGCGGCGCGACCGTGGACCATACCGACGTCGAAACGCTGACGCCCTGGCTGGATTATGCCTGGGCCAAGGTCAAGCAGTCGTAAGAAATCCCCCCACCCGCCCCGGCTTTGCCGGGGCGACCTCCCCGCGTTGGGGGAGGTGAAGGAGTCGTGATATGCCTAAAGTTCTCATCGCCGACAAGCTGTCGCCCGCCGCCGTCGCCATCTTCAAGGTGCGCGGCGTCGACGTTGACGTGAAGACCGGCCTTCCCAAGGAAGAACTGCTCAAGATCGTCGACCAATATGACGGCATCGCCATTCGCTCGGCGACCAAGATCACCGCCGACGTCATCAAGGCCGCCAAGAAACTGAAGGTCGTGGGCCGCGCCGGCATCGGCGTCGACAATGTCGACATCCCCGCCGCCACCGCCGCCGGCGTCATCGTGATGAATACCCCGTTCGGCAATTCGATCACCACCGCCGAGCATGCCATCGCGCTGATGATGGCGCTGGCCCGCGACATTCCCATCGCCAACGCCTCCACCCAGGCCGGCAAATGGGAAAAGAACCGGTTCATGGGAACCGAGCTTTACGGCAAAACGCTGGGCCTGATCGGCGCGGGCAACATCGGCGGCATCGTCGCCGACCGCGCCAAGGGCCTGAAGATGCACGTCGTCGCCTACGATCCGTATCTGTCGACGGATCGCGCGGCGGAGCTGGGCGTCGAGAAGGTCGAACTCGACGATCTGCTGGGACGGGCCGATTTCATTACCTTGCATACGCCCCTCACCAACGAGACGCGCAACATCATCTCGGCCGACGCCATCAACAAGATGAAAAAGGGTGCCCGCCTCATCAATTGCGCGCGCGGCGGGCTGGTGGACGAAGCGGCGCTGAAAGTGGCGCTGGATGCCGGACATCTGGCCGGCGCAGCGCTGGACGTGTTCATCGAAGAACCCGCCAAGGCGAATATCCTGTTCGGCAACGAAAAGGTCGTGGCGACGCCGCATCTGGGCGCCTCCACCGAAGAAGCGCAGGAGAACGTCGCCCTGCAGGTCGCCGAGCAGATCGCGGATTATCTCTTGACCGGCGCCATCATCAACGCCCTCAACATGCCTTCGATCAACGCTCAGGAAGCGACGCTGGTGCGCCCCTGGATATCGCTGGCGGAAAAGCTGGGCGCCTTCGCGGGCCAATTGACCGACACCAGTATCGAAGCGGTGGAGATTCTCTACGAAGGCACGGCCGCGACCATGAACCAGCGCGCGCTGACGCAAGCCGCCCTGGCGGGATTGCTCAAGCCGCATCTGCCCGAAGTCAACATGGTCAATGCTCCCGTCGTGGCCAAGGAGCGCGGCATCAAGGTGAGCGAAACCCGCCGCGACCGTCAGGGCATCTACGAGGGCTACATCAGGATCACGGTCAAGACGCCACAGCTCACCCGCGCCGTCGCCGGCACCGTATTCTCCGACGGCAGGCCGCGGCTCATCCAGGTCAAGGATATCAATCTCGACGCCGAGTTCGCGCCGCACATGTTGTATGTGACAAACGAGGACAAGCCGGGCTTCATCGGCCGGCTGGGCACGGTTCTGGGCGAGGCCAAGGTCAATATCGCTAACTTCACGCTCGGCCGCACGGCCGCGGGCGCCGACGCCATCGCCCTGGTGGAGGTCGACGGCGAGGTCAACGAGAAAGTTTTGGCCGACATCCGCAAACTGCCGCTCGTCAGGCAGGCGAAGGCCCTTGTTTTCTGAACACACCTTTCCGGCAATCGAGCATTTTCAGCCGAAGCAACCCCGCTTCGGCTGAAAATGCGCTAATAAGAAAGCAAGAGCGGCTTGCCGATTCGGCCTGACCGACGACCGCTTTTGGGGGCGGGGGGCTAAAATGGCGCCGATATTCGCGATTTATCTTGTCTGGGCGGTTTGGCTGGTCAGTTGGTGGGCTGCCGCCTTGTGGGTCCATCCGGCGGTCAAACATGCGGGTCTGCTCAGCGAGTTCTTTTACCGGGCTTTCGCGGTCGTCGGCACAATCCTTCTGTTCGGCTTCTACTCCAACCGCTACGACATGGTGTATCGCTTCTGGCGCACACCGACCGGACTGCTCGGATGGGCCATGCTGGCGCTGGTTGTCGCGGGATTTTCCTTCAGCTGGTGGGCGCGGGTCTATCTAGGCCCGTTGTGGTCGAGCGGCATTACTCGCAAGGACGATCATCGCGTCATCGATACCGGGCCATACGCGTTGGTGCGTCACCCGATCTATACCGGCATCACATTGGCCTCCTTCGCGACGGCCATAGCCTATGGCACGCCGAGTTCCTTCCTCGGCGCCGCGCTCATGACCATCGGCTGGATCATCAAGGCGCGCCTGGAAGAACGTTTCCTCCGCAAGGAACTTGGGCCGGAAGCCTACGACGATTATGCGCGGCGCGTGCCGATGCTTGTGCCGTTCCTGAAACTCGGGCGCAGTTAGGCGGCTTTGAGCGACGCCATGTCGATCACGAAGCGGTAGCGCACGTCGCTCTTGACCACGCGGTCGTAAGCTTCGTTCACCTTCTGGATCGGGATGAGCTCGATATCGCAGGCGATGTCGTGCTTGCCGCAGAAATCCAGCATCTCCTGCGTTTCCTTGATGCCGCCGATCATGGAGCCGGCGAGATTGCGGCGCATGCCGATCAACGCGAAGGCGCCGAGCGGAACCTGTTCCGGCGGAGCGCCGACAACGACCATCGTGCCGTCCAGTTTGAGCAGCCCGAGATACTGGTTCCAGTCGATCCCGGTCCCAACGGTGCAGACGATGAGATCGAACGAGCCGGCGAGTTTCGCGAAGGTCTGCGGATCGGAGGTAGCGAAGAAATGGTCGGCGCCGAGCCGCTTGCCGTCGGCCTGCTTTTTCAGCGAGTGGCTGAGAACGGTGACTTCCGCGCCCAGTGCATGAGCGATCTTGACGCCCATATGGCCAAGCCCGCCAAGGCCGACGATCGCCACATTCTTTCCCGGACCTGCCTTCCAATGTTTTAGCGGTGAGTAGAGCGTGATGCCCGCGCACAAGAGCGGCGCGGCCGCATCGAGCGGCAGATTGTCGGGCACGCGTAGGACATAGTTTTCGTCGACCACGATCTTGTCGGAATAACCGCCTTGGGTAACGGTCTTTCCGTCCTGTTCGTGACCGCTATAAGTCGCGCTGAAGCCGCCCGTGCAATACTGTTCGAGATCGTCGCGGCAGTGGTCGCAGATACGGCAGGAATCGACCAGACAACCCACGCCGACCTTGTCGCCGACCTTGAATTTTCCGACGTGGCTGCCGACTCGCGTCACCACGCCGACGATCTCGTGCCCCGGCACCATGGGAAATATGCCGCCGCCCCATTCGTCGCGGACCTGATGAACGTCGGTGTGGCAGATGCCGCAATATTTGATGTCGATGACGACGTCGTGTTCCTTGGGTTCGCGCCGTTCGAACGAATAAGGCGCCAGCGAAGCTTTGGCGGCGGGAGCGGCATAAGCCAGGGTCTTGAGCATGGCGGATCCTTTCGGTTAACGAAGCAGACGGTCGAAAGTCTTGTAGTTCTGGAAATACGAACTATTGAACCTTGAGTCAAGTCGGAGTATTGTGACAATCATGAAACCGCTGTCGCACCCGCATATCGAAGACGTCACGGTGGAAGGCATTCTCAATGCCTTCTCGAACCCCGTCCGCATCCAGATCTACGCCCAGCTGGTGGCGGCCGATTGTCCGCAATGCTGCTCCGCCTATCTGCGCATCAAGGGGGACAAGCTGCCGAAGTCGACCCTGTCGCAGCATTTCGCGGTTCTGCGGGAAGCGGGCCTCATCCGCAGCGAACGCAAGGGAACCGAGCTGCACAGCACGACGCGGTGCGACGAACTGGAAGAACGCTTCGGCCCCATGATCGACGCCATTCTCGACAGCTATCTGGCGCAGAGCACGGCGCGCAAGAAGAAAAAACGCTAAGACCTACCGGCCCTTGTAATCTGGCTCGCGCTTTTCGAAGAAGGCGGCGAGCGCTTCGGCGTGATCCTCGCTGGCGTGCGCGCGCGCCTGGAGCGACGCCGACATCTCCATGATGGTTTCGAGATTTGCGCCGGCAGCCTCGCGCATTAGTTTCTTGGTCATGCGCAGAACGTCCGGCGGCTGGCGCGATATCTTCGCGGCCAGCGCGCGTGCTTCGTCCATCAGTGCACCGAGCGGCACGAGTTTGGACACCAGCCCCCATTGCAGCGCGGTCGCCGCATCGATTGTATCGCCGGTGAAGAACAGTTCGGCCGCACGCGTTTGGCCGACGATGCGCGGCAGTATCCACGCCCCGCCGTCGCCCGGTATCAAGCCGATCTTTAGGAAAGTGGCGCCGAACACCGCATTGTCGGCGGCGATGCGAATGTCGGCGAGGCAGGCGACATCGTTGCCCAGCCCGAGGGCGGCGCCGTTCACCGCAGCGATCAGCGGAATTTCCAGGTTCCACAGGCTGCGCACGAGTTTGTGGATGTTGCTTTTGTAGCTGTCGCAGATCTGCTCCGGCGTGCCGGCGAAGGCGCCGCTTTTCTCGCGCATCGCCTTGACGTTGCCGCCGGCCGAAAACGCCGCACCCGCGCCGGTGAGGATCGCGCAACGCAAATCGCGGTCGGCGTTGATCTTGGCGGCGGCCTCGGCGAACAGCTCGCCGTCGCCCTCCTCGCCCAAGGCGTTGCGGGTCTCGGGCCGGTTGATAGTAAGCGTGGCGACGAACCCGCGTTTCTCGAACAGCAGCGTCGGCATAAGTTCCCTGCTTTATCGGTCGTGACGGCCCAGTCTAGAACAGGACGCGCCGAGATAAAACGTCGATGTCGCGCGCCGGCGTATACTTCAAGCGGCCGCGCGCACGCGCGCGAGAAGCGACGGCAGCCAGGCGGACAAAACGTAAAACAGCACCGCCACCAGCAGCAGGTAGCGGAAGCCGAGCAGCATCGAGAACGATTCGGCGAGCCCCCCGACGACCGAGCCGGCAATGTTCGAGCCGAAAGCCTGATCCGGGTCCGAAACGGCGGCAAAGGACCGGGCGAAGATCACGCCTGCAAAAAAGACCGGGCCCAGCGCCAGCACGCAAGGGACGATATAGCGCCACAAGATGCCGCCGTTCAGGAAAACGTCGAGCGGCACCAGCGCCGCAACCAGCAGGAACGCGATCAAGGCCGCGTAATGCCGGCCCAAATGCACGGACCGCGAGTTCAGCACGTAAAGGTTCGCGAGTAAAATGAACACCAGCACGGCGAAGAACACGAGCGAATTCACAAGCCAGGTGCTACCGAACAGCAAAGCGAGCTGAACGACCGCCTTGGTTTCCAGCAGCATGAAGGCGGCGCCGAGGAAGAACATCCGGCTGTCGATCTGTACCCGCCCTTTGGGCAGGAAAAAGTAGACCAGCATCAGCGCGAGGCCGCCGAGCAGGACAATCGAGCGCAGGCTCAAATTAGGGATCAGTTTGTCGTGGAGATAGGGGAACGGCCAATCGTCGCTGGCGGCGATGGGTGTTCCTTGGTCCGCGATGAGCGTGGTGGGCGCGATGGGCACCCAGTTGTCGCGATCTGCCTGGGCTATGGTCCCGGGATCGACCGCGAAGCCGTTCACGCCGAGATTACGGACCGGCACGGTGTTGAGCCAGAAGACCGGATGCCGCCGGAACGCGTCGGCGATCGCAGGGTTGCAGCCGGCGATGATGACGGTGAACCCGGTGGGAACCGAGGACTTCAGTTCCTTGCGGTAAGGCAGGCTAAGAACGATCGGATCGCAGCCGAAGGCGCGCTTTGCCATCGCCGCCACGCGCTGAACGATCCATCCCTGGCGAAAGTAGTTGTAGGTGACGAAGGTCCCGCCGGGCTTCAGCACGCGTTTGACGTCGGCAAAGGCCTGCTGGGTGAAGAGATAGCTTTCCAGACGAATATTCGAATAGCCGCTGTGCAATATCAGCGAATCGACCAGACCGTAAACGACGAGGTCGTATTTGCGGTCGGTGACGCGCAGGAAATGGCGGCCATCGTCGAGATGGCGCTCCACGCGCGCGTCCTGGTAGGGGCGATCGGGATTACTGCGCAAACCCATGTCCATGATCACCGGATCGATCTCAACCGCATCAATATGACCAACGCCGAAGCGTAAGGCGTGATCGACATCGTTCCCCGAACCGGCGCCGATGATCAGCATGTCCCGGAACGGCGGAGCCCCGCTGTGTTGCTGCAGCAGGTGGATAAGCGAGTATTGCGATCCCGCCTTGTCGAACTGCTCCATCCTTTGATGGCTGATGGTGTTGACGGTGATCTGGTTATGAGGATCGCGATTGACGGCATAGTATGGCGACCAGCGCGTCTCGCTCCCGGTTTTGGCGTCCATCCAAACGGGAATGGCGAACACCACCGCAAGCAATGCGACGAGCGCCGTGACACGGACGGGAAGCAAGGTTCCTTCCAGATAGAGCAGATACGTGATGCCGACGCTAACGATTAGGAACCAGACGACCGGCGGCGCCTGGAAGAATGAAATGATCGAGAACAGGGTTATCCCCGCGAGGCTGCCGCCGATATTAAGCGCGTAACCGCGGACCCGGTTGGGATAGGCATCGAAGGCCCGTCCGAGCACCTGTCCCAGTCCCACGAACATCAACGCGATGAGAACGAAGAAGACGCCGACGATCACCTCGATCGGCACGGCGAATTGCGCCACGTCCGGATTGCGGTACTCGGTCCCGTAAAAGACTTCCTGGGGCGAATTCCAGTTGCCGACATCAATCGCGATGCCACTCCACTGCCTGTAGACCAACAGCATCAGAACCGAGGCTACTACCGTGCCGAGGGCAAGGAGCGGGAGCAGCGCGAGCCAGTCGCGGCGGCGCCGAGCCGCCATGCAGCCGCATGACATGCCGAGGAACGAGGCGAGCAGCACAACATTGGTAAAGAATTGCAGGAAGATCACATACGCCGCGAACCAGCGGATACAGGCCAATTCAAGAAATAGCACCAAGAATCCGACCAGGAAGAGCTTGAGCCCTTCCGCGCGCGCATCAATCTGGTTTGTAGGAACATCCTCTGCGGCCAAGTGTTTCGCGGACCCCATCAAGCACCCCCGAGACAACGCCGCCTGTCAGGACATTCTCACAGTCCGGCGAATCTCTTCAGATGATAGTCCACATTGCCGTACAGCACATCGATCATTGTCAGGCGCTTGAAATAATGACCGACGTTCAGTTCGTCGGTCATGCCCATGCCGCCGTGGATCTGGATCGCCTGCTGGCCGACGAAGCGGCCGGCCTTGCCGATCTGCACCTTGGCGGCGGAGGCGGCCTTGCGCCGTTCGGGCCCGCTCAGCTTCAGCGTCGCCATCAGCGTAGCGGAGACCGACTGCTCAAGGTGCACGAACATATCGGCCATGCGGTGCTGCAGCACCTGGAACTTGCCGATCGGCTGGCCGAACTGCCGGCGCGTCTTGGAATATTGCACCGTGGCGTCGAGCAGCACCTTCATGCAACCCACGGCTTCGGCGGCGTGCGCGGCAATGGCTTCGTCGGAGGCCTGTTCGATGAGAGCAAACCCGCCCTCGGCCGGTCCGATCAGCCGCTCCGCCGGCAGCTCGACATTCTCGAAGGCGATTTCCGAGGCGCGCGAACCGTCGACGGTCGCATAATCGCGGCATGAGACGCCTTTCGCCCGTTTGTCCACCAGAAAGACGCCGACGCCATTCTCCTCGCGCACCCCGCCCGAGCTGCGCGCGGTCACCAGCAACGTGTCGGCCCAAGGCGCGCCGATCACCACCGTCTTGTGGCCGTTCAACACATAGCCGGCGCCCCGCTTTTTCGCCGTCGTCCGTATTTCCGCGAGATTGTAGCGGCCGGCGGGCTCGGCGAAAGCGAAGACGATGATGGTTTCGCCCGCGGCGATCTTGACCAGCCATTCCTCTTTCTGCGCCTCGCTGCCGGCACGCGCGATCAGGCCGCCCGCCACGATCACCGTGGGAACGTAAGGCTCGATCACCAGCGCCTTGCCGAATTCCTCCATGATCACCACGGAGTCGAGCGGGCCGCCACCCAGCCCGCCATAAGCCTCGGGCAGCGGCGCAGCCGTCAGACCCAACTCGGCGAACTGCCGCCAATGTTTGGGATCGCGGCCGTCGCCGGCGCGGGTGAATTTGCGCCACGCCTCGAAACCGTAAGCGTCCGCCAGATATCTGGCGACCGAATTGCGCAGCAAGGTTTGTTCTTCGGAATAAGAAAAATCCATCAGAGCCCCAAGACCGCCTTGGCGATGATGTTGCGCTGGATTTCGTTCGACCCGGCGTAGATCGACACCTTGCGCATGTTGAAATAACGCCCCGCCGCGCCCAGCGCGAAATCGGGGCCGAAACGCTCGTTGGCGCCGAGTCCGCGATCGTACGGGAAGGCGTAATAGCCGACCGCCTCCTCGGCGAGTTCGCTGATGCGCTGCTGCAACTCAGTGCCGCGGATCTTCAGGATCGAGCTTTCCGGACCCGCCATTTCGCCCTTGGCCTCCGCCGCCAGGGTGCGCAATTCGGTGAATTCGAGCACGGCAAGATCGATTTCCGTCTCGGCCAGCTTACGGGAGAAATCGTCATCGTCGGCCAGTTCGGCGCGGGCGAATTCCTTGAGCCGCTCCAGCGCCGGCTTGGAGCGCGCCGTGTTGGCGATGCCGCTGCGTTCGTTGACCAGAAGGAACTTGGCGTAGCTCCAGCCCTTGTTCTCCTCGCCGACAAGGTTTTCGGCCGGCACGCGCACATCGTCGAAGAAGACCTCGTTCACCTCGTTGGCGCCGTCGAGCACGACGATCGGCTTCACGCTGACGCCGGGCGATTTCATGTCGATCAGAAGAAAGCTGATGCCCTCCTGCGGCTTGACCTCGGTGTCGGTGCGCACCAGACAGAAAATCCAGTCCGCGTATTGGGCAAGCGTCGTCCAGGTCTTCTGGCCGTTGAGGATGTAGTGAGCGCCGTCGCGCACCGCGCGCAGGCGCAGGCTGGCGAGATCGGAACCCGAACCCGGCTCGGAATAGCCCTGGCACCACCAATCCTCGCCCGAGAGAATGCGCGGCAGATATTTTTTCTTCTGTGCCTCGCTGCCGAAGGTATAGAGAACGGGCGCCAGCATGTTGAGACCGAAAACCACCATCGGCGGCATCTCGGCGGCGGCGCATTCCTCGTTGAAGATGTAGCGCTGGGTGGCGCTCCAGCCGGGACCGCCATATTGCTTGGGCCAGTGCGGCGCCGCCCAGCCCTTCTTGTAGAGCAGCTTGTGCCACGCCATGTAGTCGTCGCGCGTGCGCGTGGCGGCTTCCGGCGCGCCCAGCCCGCGCGGCAGAAGCGGTTTGGCTTCGGCAAGGAAAGCGCGCACCTCGTCGCGAAAAGCTTCTTCCTCGGGCGAGAAGGAAAGGTCCACGGCGTTTCTCCAGCCAGGCGCGTTCGATCCGCCCGTGCGAAGAAAGCAGAACACATGCGCACGCGCGCGCCAAGCGACCTCACGTGCAAATAACTTGACGCGGCGGAATTGTATCGCGCGCCGCTTCGAGGCTCCCCCGGATCAAGTCCGGGGTCGCATCTCAGGATGATGGATGCTCTTGCGGTATTTCGCCGATCATTATGACCACACCTAGCCCATCCCAGTTGGACGTCCCGGGAATAGCGTTGGCAGCAATTCCGTTCGCCTTCAAAAAATGCGCCAGCACTGTGGAGAATTTGTGCCCTGCGTCGCTACCAGGCGCGTATTGAATCACGACGCCGCTTGGAAAGCCGGCGCGGTCCAAAGGCGGCAACATCGTCAAGCCGCCGTCCGGAAGGTTTTTCGTCGTCCTATCGACAATCTCTTCAAGTTGCGATGCAAACGACAAGACCTCGGGTGTCGACCATACGGGAATTATTCGAATGCAACCGACAGGACATTCCGCCAAAGCATGCTCTATTGCTTTCACTTGGCTCTCGCCCAACGATCTTTTTGCCTCGGCCAGCTCGTCTTCGCGCGCGTCGGATAGGGCTTTCCACAACGCAATGCCGTTATCTACGATGTGCGACTCTCGGCAGCGATCGCAATAATAAGTGCGCATGTCGCGGCCCGAGGACGTGTCCTTGTCCTCCAAACACATTGCTTTGCCGCATTTAGGGCAGTCCATTAGGTGCTCCCCGTCTAGAAAACGTAAACATAGACGGTCTTATCCGGCGACAGCTCGCCGCCAGCGCCTTCTTTCATATGCATTTTGTCGACGAAATAAGATTCGATATCTCGGGCATCGGACAGGGACTCCGCTTGCCAGTTGGACCAATATTTGACGATTTCATCCTCGGTCTCGCTCCAATATTTTTTCCGTTCGGCGAGATCGTGGGTTAGGCCGATTCTCCAGATGACGAATTTCGTATCGCGAACCTTGGCGACGATTTCAGCGACGATGGTGGCTTTCGCAGTCATGAGGGCGACACGATCACGCCTTAACGGCGTTCCCGGCGGATCGCTTCGTGGTGGCGGATCACTTCCTTGACGATGAAGCCCAGAAACTTCTCCGCGAAGTCGGGATCGAGCTTCGCCTCTTTCGCCAACGCCCGCAGATGCGCGATCTGCTTCTTCTCGCGCTTGGGATCGGCGGGCGGCAGATTATGCTCGGCCTTGTAGCGGCCGACGGTCTGCGTGCACTTGAAGCGCTCGGCCAAGAGATGGATCAGCGCCGCGTCGATATTGTCGATGCTGTCGCGCAGGCGCAGGAGTTCCTTATCGGTAGACGCCATCGGCCGGCCCCTTGAAAACGTAAGGCTAGTCTTATGCGATTGCCGCCTCGTCGCGCAACATTAGGGCGGCTTAGGGGTTGCCTGAAAATTTATCTGTTTGACAGCAATTTTTTGCTGTCATATAAATATATCACCCAAGCGTCGAGGCGGCCGTGGCCAACGTTCTTGCTCTTGATCCCGTCATTTTGGAAGGCGAAAAGCCATCTCATCGCCGCCTGCGCCGTTTGAGCCGCGCGCTGACGCTGTTGTTCACGGCGCTGTTGATCCTCTTCGTGTTCTATCTGACCGCGGCGATTGTCATAGTCCTGTTTTTCAGCGCGCATGTGCAGATGAATGCGCAGGGCGCCACGCTTCTCTTCGGCCTGCACGGCGAAATTCCGCGCGCCATTCCGGGCATGGTGCGGTTCTCGGATCAACCCGTCATCACACGGCTGGCAGGCCTGGCGGATGTCGCCATCGCGATGATGCCATTCTTCTTCATCTTTTGGCATCTGCGCGGATTGTTCGCACTCTATGCAGCCGGAACGGTGTTCGCGCGCCAAAACGCGACCCATCTCAAACGGATCGGCATCTGGCTGATCGCCTACCCCTTCGCCAAGCTCGCGGCGAACATATTGTTCCGCATGGCGGGCGGTCTCGATCACGCCTGGTTCCACATGTTGGGAGTTCAAGCGCTGGTGCTCGGAATCATCGTCGTCGCGATCGCGCATGTGATGGAATTCGGTCACGAAATCGAGCAGGAAAAGGACTCGTTCATCTGATGCCCATCGTCGTCCGCCTCGACGTGATGCTCGCCAAGCGGCAGGTGCGCTCGAATGTTCTGGCGCGCGCCATCGGCATCACGGATTCCAACCTCTCGCTGCTCAAGTCCGGCAAGGTGCGCGGCTTTCGTTTCTCCACGCTGGAGGCCATCTGCCGCTTTCTCGACTGCCAGCCGGGCGATCTTCTCGAGTACCAACCTGACGAGCCCAGGAAAAGTTTGCGAAAAGCGGGCTAACCCGAGGGAACAATCGCGATGAAATACCAAAACGCGCTTCGCGCGACGGCTTTGTGCGCCCTGATGGCATGCGGCCTGACGGCTTGTATTCACGCGCCCATTGTGCCGACGATGAAAGGGATGGTGTCGTCGCCGTCCTTGGACCCTGCGGCGCCCGACGCGGCGCGATCCGCGACGCTTCCCTTCTTGTTCGATGACAACCGCATGTTCGTCGTACTGGAATTCATCCGCCCGGACGGCGGCGTGAGAAAAGCGCTTGCCTATGTCAATATGGGCCAAGCGGCACCGATCCTGTCGGACGATCTGTTCCGCGAGCTGGAAATCGACAAAGGAAAGCCGCTCGATTTTCGCTTCGGCACCATGGCCATTCGCGTGGATGCGGCGGCTACGCTGACGCAAGACGAAGCCATGTCCTTTACGATCAATCTGCACAGCGGCAAGCCGGACAAACCGAGCTTCGGCGGAAACGATGCCGCGAAGCACTTCTTCGCGCCGCTGCCGGTCGAAGCGGTTCTTCCGGCCGGTGTGCTGCAGAACTTCGAAGTGGTCATGGATTACGACGCGAAGACACTGACTCTCGCCACACCGGGGACGATCAAACCCGTGGGCGTGGCGGTCCCGGTGCGGCTGAACGACGAGACCGGGCTCATCACCGCCGAAACGGCCATCGCCGGGAAGAAGCGCGAAATCGTGATCGACAATGGCGGCAGCTATACGGTGCTGCGCGCCTCCGCCGTCACTGCCATTCTGGACGACCATCCCGATTGGCAACGCGGCACCGGCGCGGTTGGGGAAGCCAACACCTTAATGGGCGGTCCGGACGCCGTAGCGCCGATGCTGCGCGCGTCGCAAATGGACATGGAGGCATTGCACCTGGACGACATCGGTATCGTCGGATCCGGCATGGGCTCGACCATGGGCTGGCTGCTCGGCGGTTTCTTCTGGGACTATTATTCCGACAAGGCGGGCGTCGATGTGGACGGCTGGTTTGGCGGCAACGTGCTGAAGGGCTTTCAACTTACTATCGATTATCCAAATCGCACGACTTATTGGCTGAAGCAGAACAATCTCGACCCGCACGATCTCGATCAGGTGGGGATCACCTTGGTTCGTGCGGCGGACAAATACGTGGTCGGCGGCATCGCGCTCAAGGGCGGCAAGGAAACGGTTGAGGGCGTCCAGGCGGGCGATACACTCGTCCAGGTCGATCAATTGAAGGCCGACGGCGCGACGCGCGGGCAAGTCCTCACCGCCCTACACGGCAAGCCGGGCGAGCATCGTCATCTTGTTCTCGAACGTGATGGAAAGCGGATCGACGTGGACGCGACCGTCACCGCGTTCTAACGGGGGTTCGGCGCGAGCTATCTGGCGTCGTCGGCGTCCAGTTCTAGCCACATCGCGTTGAGCACCGCCAGCGCACAGGCGAAGCCCAGACCCAGAACCCAAGCGAAATACCACATGGAGCTTGCCCTCAATAATTGCCGTGGCTGTCGTGCATGATCAATTCGGCCTTCACCGGACCGCGCAGCACGCGATAGGCCCAGCCGGTGTAGGCCAGAATGATCGGCAGGAAGATGATGACGCATCCCAGCATGATCTCCAGCGTCAACTTGCTGGAGGAAGCGTCCCACACCGTCAGGCTCATGTCGGGGTTGCTCGACGACGGCAGCAGGAACGGGAACAGCGACAGGCCGGCGGTGGCGATCACGCCCAGCGGCACCAGCGCCGAACCGACCCAGGCCAGCAGCGGAAGTCTGCGCGCCACGACCGCGATCAGCGCGCCCAGATAAGCCGCCAGCGGCGCCAGCCAGAACAGCGGGTGCAGCGTGTAATTCGCCCACCAACCGCCGCCGACACGCGCCACCGTTTTCAACAACGGATTGGAAGGTCCGTCGCCGACGAAGGTGCTGGTGATGCGGAAACCGTCGATGTGCGAGACCCAGACGCCGCCGATGGTGAAGAGAACGAAGAACGCCGCCGCCGCATAAGGCACGATCGCGCGCGCTCGTTTGCCCGGCGCCCCATCGGCTTTCAGGCTGAGCCATGTGGCGCCGTGCAGAACCAGCATCGCCACGGACACCAGACCGGCCAGCAGCGCGAACGGGTTGAGCAGCGACAGCAGCGTGATGTCGAGGTGCAGCCGCAGGTCGGTGTCGAAGCCATACGGCACGCCCACGAACAGATTGCCGAAAGCGACGCCGAAGATCAGCGCCGGCACGAAGCCGCCGACGAACAGCGCCCAATCCCACATCGTACGCCACGTCGGGTTGGAGAGCTTGCTGCGGAACTTGAATCCCACCGGCCTCAGAATCAGCGCCAGCAGCACCAGGAACATCGCCAGATAGAAGCCAGAGAAGGAAGCCGCATAGAGCGCCGGCCAAGCGGCGAAAATCGCCCCGCCGCCGAGGATCAGCCAGACCTGATTGCCCTCCCACACCGGCCCGACGGTATTGATCACCACCCGGCGCTCCAGATCGGTGCGCCCGACGAAAGGCAACAGGATCGCCGTGCCGAGATCGAAGCCGTCCATGATCGCCAGCCCGATCAGCAGAATGCCGAGCAGCGCCCACCAGATAATCCGCAGCGTTTCGTAATCCATGAAAGTCACTCCGCCGGAATGCGGGCGAGCGGCGACGCCACGGCGTGGCCGAGCGTGCCGTCCGGACCGAGCCGGATGTATTTCACCATCAGATAGACGTCAGCGACCAAGAGGCTGCTGTAGAAGATGAAGAAGCCGAGCAAGCTGAACAGGACATTGCCGGCGGCGGTCGAGGAGACGCCGAGCGCGGTCGGCAGAACGCCTTCGATCACCCAGGGCTGGCGGCCATACTCCGCGACGATCCAGCCCAGTTCGGCCGCGATCCACGGCAGCGGCAGGCTCCACAACGCAAACTTCAGGAACACGCGATAGTTTTCGAGCTTGCGCTTGGCCGAAAGCCAGAACGCCGCCGCGAACAGCGCAATGAAATAGAAGCCCAGCCCCACCATGAAGCGGAACGACCAGAACAGCACCGGCACGTTCGGAATCGTGGAGTCGGCCGCGGCCTCGATCTGCGCGTCGGTGGCGTTCTGCACGTCGGGGCGGAAGCGCTTGAGTAGCAGCGCATAGCCCAGATCTTCGACATGGGCGTCGAGTTCCTCGCGCAGCGCCGCGTTGGAGCGGTCGGCCTTCAGCTTCGCCAGCGCGTCGTAGGCGATCATGCCGTTCTTGATGCGCAATTTGGCCAGCTCGACCAGATCGTTGATGCCGGGAACCCTTCTGTCGGACGAGCGCGTGGCGATCAGGCCCAGCACCCAGGGCACCTTCACTTCGTAATGGGTGGTGCGCGTCTTGAGATCGGGAATGCCGAAGACCGTGAAGGAAGCCGGCGCGGGCTCGGTGTTCCACATCGCCTCGATGGCGGCGATCTTCATCTTCTGGTTCAAGCCGGCGGTGTAGCCGCTCTCGTCCCCCAGCACGACCACGCTGAGCGCCGAGGCCAGCCCGAAACTCGCCGCCACCGTCATCGAGCGCCTGGCCAGTTCGACATGGCGTCGGCGCAGCAGGTAATAGGCGCTGACCGCCATGACGAAGACCGCCCCGACGACATATCCGGCGCTGACCGTATGCACGAATTTGGCCTGCGCCACCGGATTGAACAGCACCTCCATGAAGTTCGAGACTTCCATGCGCATCGTGTCGGCGTTGAAGCGCGCCCCGGCGGGGAATTGCATCCAGCCGTTGGCGATCAGGATCCACAGCGCCGAAAAGTTCGTGGCGAGGGCCAGAAGCCAGGTGACCGTCAGATGCGCGACCTTCGACAGCCGATCCCAGGCGAAGAAGAACAAGCCGACGAACGTTGCTTCCAGGAAGAAGGCCATCAGTCCTTCGATGGCCAGCGGCGCGCCGAACACGTCGCCGACGTAATGCGAGTAATAGGCCCAGTTCGTGCCGAACTGGAATTCCATGGTGATTCCGGTCGCCACGCCCATCGCGAAATTGATGCCGAACAGAGCGCCCCAGAATTTCGTGATGTCGCGCCAGATCGGACGGCCGGTCATCACATACACGGTCTCCATGATGCCGAGCAGGATGGAAAGACCAAGCGTCAGCGGCACGAACAGAAAATGGTAGAGCGCGGTTACTGCGAATTGCAGCCGGGATAGTTCGACGATGTCCATGATGACTTCCTAGCGATGATGGAAACCCAGAATCTGGGCGGAAACCGCGACGGTGTCGACAAGCGGGCGGTGTGAGGGGCCGAAGAACAGAAAATAGAGACAAGCCAGCGCAACCAACTTGGCCGAAAGCAGAATCGCGATCTCGCGCCATAAAAGCGGCCTACGGCCACCGGCTCGGCTCATTTGCCGTTGTTCTCCGCCCAGCTTCGCTCCATCCAGCTTACGACGGCCAAAACAGCTCCAAAAGTGGTTAATGCGAAAATCACTATCCCCACAAACCAGGCTCCGGTCACCGACATGAGCGGTCTCCATCTTTTGGAAGAGTTTGGCTTCTGTCATGGCGCGCCGATTCCCGTATTTGACGGATGTCAATTTGACCGGTCCAAAATTGAATTATTCGAATGTAAAACGTGGGGGAAGCCCCGGGGGACGATATGACGCTGGCGCTTGCGGACGGCCCGAATCGGGGAGTTCCCCGATGGCGGCAAGCGGAACCCGCCCCCCTGACTGCGCCGCCTCCGACACGGCCTAAAGGTCCTATCCCATAGTAACAAATGTGTTATTTCGCCCGGTTCGCGTTTCGGATGTTGGCGCAACCCGGCCACCCTGCTAAATGTAGAATGAATATAAACTGCAAAGGCACATGGCTGGACCTGCCGCCGGCGCGCCGAAAGGCGCCCAAAGCGACGACTCGCTGTTCCAAACGCTGATCGCCACCGCCGTGGACGGCATCGTGGTGATCGACGAGCGCGGAATTGTGCAAGTTTACAACCTCGCCTGCGAACGGCTGTTCCGGTACGGCGCCGACGAGGTCGTCGGGCAGAACGTCAAGATATTGATGCCATTGCCGTACCGCGACGAGCACGATTCCTATCTCGACCATTACAGGAGCACCGGCGAAGCCCGCATTATCGGCATCGGACGGGAGGTTCAGGGACGGCGCAAGGACGGTTCCGTATTCCCGATCTATCTGTCGGTGGGCGCGGGCGCGCTGAACGGCAGAAAGATCTTCGTCGGCATCGTCCACGACATCACCGAACGCAAATTCGCCGAAACCCGCCTTCGCCTGCTGCAGGACGAGTTGAACCATGTCGCTCGTCTCACCGAGATGAGCCAGTTCTCCGCCGCGCTGGCGCACGAACTCAACCAGCCGCTCGCCGCCATCCTGAACTACATGAACGCCGCCAAGCGTCTGCTCGCCGCGCCGGACGGCAGCGGCCAAGCCAAGGCGCTGGAAGCCGTCGCCAAAGCCGGCGACCAAGCGCAGCGCGCCGGACAGATCATCCGCAGGCTGCGCGACTTCGTCGAGAAACGCGACAGCAAACGCACGGTCGAAAGCATTAACGCCATCACGGAAGACGCCATCGCGCTGGGGCTGGTGGGAACCAAGGTCTCCGGCATCAAGGTGCGCACCGAATTCGCGCCCAATTCGCCGCCGATCCTGGTGGACCGGGTGCAGATCCAGCAAGTCATGGTCAACCTGCTCAGAAACGCCAGCGAAGCGATGGCGAGTTCGCCCAAGCGCGAACTGACGATCACCACCGCCGGCAGCGAAGACAGCGGCGTGGAAGTCGCCGTCGCCGATACCGGGCCGGGCATTCCCGAAGAGGTGGCGAGCCGGCTGTTCAAGCCTTTCGTCACCACCAAGCCGAGCGGCATGGGCATCGGACTGGCCATCAGCCATTCCATCATCGAAGCCCATGGCGGACGCTTGCGGATGACGCCCAACCGCGGCGGCGGCACGGTCTTCCATTTCCAGCTGCCGGCCGCGCCGGCGATGGAGTAAGCGGTGATGGCGCAAGACGGAAAGGTTTTCGTCGTCGACGACGATCCCGACGTTCGCGATTCCCTCGCCATGCTGCTGGAATCTTCCGGTTACGCCGCGCAGTGCTACGAATCCGCGGCCGCGTTCCTGGCCAGCGAGTCGCCGAACGCGAGAGGCTGCCTGATCGTCGACATCCAAATGCCCGACATGACCGGATTGGAGCTGCAGAACCAGCTTGTCGCGCGCCGTTCTCCGCTAGCCGTCGTCGTCATGACCGGTCACGGCGATATTCCGATCGCCGTCCAGGCCATGAAGGCGGGCGCCGTCGATTTCCTGGAAAAACCGTTCGAGGACGACGTGCTGCTCGACAGCATACGACGCGCGCTCGACCGCGCTTTCTCGGTCGGCAACCGCACCGATGCCGTAAAGGAAGCACAAACGCGCCTGGCGCAACTGACGGACCGCGAACGTCAGGTGCTCGACCTGATCGTGGCCGGCAAGGCGAACAAGGTCATCGCCTACGAGTTGTCGATTTCGCCGCGTACGGTGGAGATCCACCGCGCTCGCGTGATGGAGAAAATGGCGGCCAACAATCTGGCGGACCTCGTCCGCAAGAGCCTGTCCCTAGTATCTTAGGGGTTATTACGTATTCCGCCGCGGTCCCGCCGCGGCTAGCCTGAAACCCACTTTAGTCATACGACCAGCGGAGATTGGCGGTTTGTCCCTCATCGTCGACATCGTCGAGAATGACGATGCCGTGCGCGATTCAATGTGCGCACTGCTCGATGCATACGGCTATGCGCCCCGCGGATACGCCTCGCCCGTGGTTTACTTGAAAAGCGCCGCGGGCGCTCCCGGCAATTGCCTCATCGTCGACCTTCATATGCCCGAGATGACGGGGCTGGAGCTTCTCGAGACGCTGCGTTCGCAAGACGTACGCATTCCCGCGCTGATGATGACCGGACGCCACGATCCCTCGCTGGAGCCTCGCATCGCCCAGGCGGGCGTCGTCAAACTGCTGCACAAGCCGATCCAGGACGAACAGCTCTTCAGCTGGATCGAACAAGCCTGCGGCAACGCCGCGGCGACGCCGCCAAGGTAAACAAATCCTTTCGCGTGCACAGGCAAACTCTCTTCTAGCTGGCTAAGCGCCGGCTTTTTGCTCCGCATCGGACGCGACACTAAGTTGAAAGCCGCCACTTACAATTGAACGCGAGAGTGCATATCTACTTGTCAACAAGAAGAACAATGGGTGACGGCGAAACCAAGGGTAATGGTGGGCTTTTCGTCATCAGGACGATTTAACGCTTCGACGCGCTGGACGAACAGCATCTCCTGGCGGTCATACGCCAAGCGAACCTGTTCCAGCGCGCCAGCGAAAAAAGCGCCGAAATCCGCAACCGGATAATGGCCATCGCCGGCGAACTTCGCACGGCGTCCATGCGCCCGGCCGCAACCGACGCCAATCTGCTCAAACTGGCGAACGAATTCGACAGCTTCGCAGCAGCGGGAGTGCGGTCATGATGATCTTTCGCGTCATGCTCTGCGGCATGGTGCTTTTGGGTCTGACGCAGAACGAACCCAATCTCGGCTTCGGCCGCCCCGGCGCGCTGCCGCCGTTCGTCACAACGATTCGCGAAACGATCATGGAGCGCCTCCATCTGGTCAAAATCGACTTGGCGGCGCATTCGCTAGCCGCAATGGCCAGATCTTCGGCCACAACACCCACTTCGCAGCACGTAAGGGAAATCCCTTAGGGGAAAGCCACGACTACCAATCACGCCGGCACGCCGACATTCTGTCCTTAACAAGAATAACAAAAGGGCGGCGACGAGCTCATGGTGTCATTGGAGTCTTGTTCATGAGTGCGATCAAAGATTACGACGATATTCCCCCTCGCTCGGATCTTTCATCCGCCGCCGCCCATCCCTTTTCGATGTTGAAGACCGCCAATCAGTTCGCTGCAATTCGCGAGCGGCTGACAGAGGTCGCGGCGGAGCTGCGCCGATCGGCGTTCGAGGGCGCGCAACCGGACGACAACCTGCTCAATCTCGCACGCAAGCTCGAAGCAATGGCGACAGAGGATAACCCGACATGATCCCCTTTCATTCGTTGACCTATCTGCTGCCGGCTAGCGCCCTGGCGTTGGCCAAAGCGAGCCTCAACGCCGGTGAGGGCGGCGCGCCCCTGCTGGGAGGCATCCGCGAGACGGTCTTGGAACATTTCCGCCAGGTCAAAGCCGATTGGGGCGGAAATCCGGACATCGCCGAGCATATCTATCGGATCGTGAATTCGGGGACGGGAGCATGATCGGGAAAAGCGTGGATTCCGAATAACTTGATAGTGCGATATAGAATTACTTGACACTGCCCCCGCCTCTCGCCGACCTTTATCGGCAAGATGGTCCATACCCTCCGCCAGACCGCCGTTCATCTCGCGCTCGCCGCGATGCTGTTTCGCGCGCTGATGCCGGCCGGGTGGATGCCGGACACGGCCGGCCATAGCGGTTCGCCCATCGTCATCTGCACCTTGAACGGTCCGCTTCACCTGACGCTCGGTGAGGACGGCAAACCGCTCAAGCAGGAACCCGCAAAGCACCAACGTGAAGCCTGTCCGTTCGCGGCCATGCCCCATCTGGCGCAGGCAGCCGGCATCGCGTCGCTCGCCCTGCCCTCGCCGGTTGCGCTACCGGCGCAGCGGAATGCATATCTTGCCGTAGCGGCGGAGGCCTCGCGTCATTCGCCGCAATCGCCGCGCGCGCCCCCCAGCTTCGCCTGATTCAACCAAACGCGAAGCCGCGCCGGCCGCAAGCCGGACGCATCTCTCATTTTTCACGCGAGAAAATCATGTCGATTCGAATCGTGACTTCGAACTCTCTTCACCTCGCCGCGATCGCGGCGCTGGCTCTTCTGATCTTCGCCACGCCGGTCAGGGCAGCGCCCGCCGTCAGCAACGGCTGGATACGCCTGTTGCCGGCTGGCCTGCCCGCGGCGGGCTACTTCGATCTGCACAATGGCGACGACAAGCAAGTTTCGCTAACCGGCGCCAGTTCGCCCGGCTGCGGCATGCTCATGCTGCACAAGAGCGAGGACGTCGGTGGAACGATGCGCATGGACGACGTCTCCACCGTCGAGGTTGCGCCGCGCGCCACGCTGAAATTCGCGCCGAACGGCTATCACCTGATGTGCATGGACCCGAGCCCGGCGCTGAAGCCCGGCGGTCGCGTGGCCGTTACCCTCGACTTCGCCGACGGCACGAAAGTCACGAGCGAATTTACGGTTCGCAACGCGGCGGGGAAATAAGCCAATGGCTGATAAATCTTTCGGCAAGACGCTGCTGACGGCGGCTGGCTTGCTCTTGGCTTTGGCGCCGTGTGCGAGCTTGGCTTGCGCCTGCGGCTGTGGCGTCTTCGAAGTGGACGCGCTGCCGTCCATGACGCAAGGCGCCACGTTTTCCCTCGACTACGACTTCATGGATCAGAACAGGAATTGGAGCGGAACCTCCGGCGCGCCCGCTTCCGCCAACGACGACAAGAAGATCGAGACCGATTTCTTCACCGCCGGCGGCCAATACGTGTTCGATCGGAATTGGAGCGTGAAGGTGGAGGTGCCGGTGTGGAACCGCGCCTTTACGACGGACACGGGATCGGGCATCGCGACGTTCCGGCACGGCGCGCTTGGCGACATTCGCGTGACGGGCATCTATACGGGCCTTTCCGACGATAGGACGACCGGCGTGATCTTCGGCGTGAAATTGCCGACCGGGGATTTCCGTTATGCCGGCTTCGACCGCGACACGGAAATCGGAACCGGCAGCACGGACGCTCTCTTCGGCCTCTATCACAGCGGCACGCTGACGAGCGACGAGACTTGGGGCTGGTACGGGCAGATTCTGTGGGACAAGGCGCTGACGGGCCAAGGTGGCTACACGCCGGGCGGCGAGTTCGACGGCGCCGTGGGCCTCATGTATGGCGGCTTCAAGCTCGACGGCGGGGCGCAGATCACGCCGATACTGCAAATGATCGGCTCAAGCCGCGTCAGGGACGGCGGCGTGAACGCCGATCCGGCGGACTCGGGCTACAATCGTGTTCTGCTTTCGCCAGGGATCGAGGTCGATGTCCGGGGCTGGAAGCTTTACGGCGATGTCGAGTTTCCCGTCTATCAGAACGTGAACGGCAACCAGCTGGTCGCCCATCAGCTGTTCAAGTTCAGCGTCAGCGCCAGTTTGGACGGATAGGACGGTCAATCCACCTCGTCGAGCAGGCTGGCGCCCGGCAGGCCGCGCAGATAACCGTCGGACAGCGGGCCGGGAAGCGCGATGACCGAAAGCGCCTCGGTGGCCTCTTCCTGCGTCGTATGCCCGTCCGCGAGATCGCGGAAGATGGTCGCCACCTTGACCATGTCGCAGCTTTGCGGCGACAGGCGCAGCGAAACAACGCCCGCTTCGCGAAGATCGGCGATCTCGCGCGTGATCGCCGTCACCACATAGCCCAGGGTCTGGGTACCGTTGACCGCCAGGAACGGTTTGCCGTCGAGCGTGAGCACATCGAGGCCGTCGGCGTCGCGTTCGCAGACGAACTGACAAGCATCCTTCGCAACGCCGTGCGCGCGCGCATGGTAGCAGCGCGCCGAAAGCGCCAGCGGCGCACGGCCGAAGGCGAGCACTTCCACGGCGTCGTTGCCCGCCGCGATCAACCGGATTGATTCGAGTGGAAGCTCCGGCGGCAGGCAAACCCGCGTCGCGCCTAGCTTCAGATGCAGCGCCAGCGTCGCTTCGTTGTAGATGTTGAGGAACGGGCCGATCACGTGATGGCGGCCGTTCAGAAGTTGGACGGTCGCGATGTCGTTGGCCTCGATCAAATAGCCCGCTTCGATCATCTCCTTGATGGCGCGGACTTCGCGCTTGGTCGTCGGCAGCGCCAGGGTCGAATAAACCACTTCCTTGCCGCCGCGTTCGAGCCGGTCGACGGTGTCGAGAATGACTTCGTCGCGGAACGGCTGGCGCTTCGAACACACGACCTCGCCGAGGCAGACGCGATCAACCGGCGCCTCGTCGGCGATGCGGGCGTAGAAATCGACCCAGCGGCCGACCGGCCAGTTGAACAACACCGGCCCCAGCGTGAGGCCCAGACGTGCGGGCGCTTTGCTCATCGCCACGCCTTCTTGTAGGAGCCGGTGGTCTCGGCCTGACCTTCGGTCAGAGCGCGCAATTCGGTGACATCGATCCTGCCGCTGGTGGCTATGGCGTCGACCGCACGGCGGAACGCCCGCACCACGGTCGAGACATAGGCCCGGCCGCGCTGACGCCCTTCGATCTTGAAAGCGGCGACGCCGATATCCGCCAGCCGAGGCAGAAGCTCGACCGCGTTGAGGCTGACGGGATCCTCGAACAGATGAAGCGCGGCGCCGTTCGCCTGGAATCGCCCCTTGCACAGGGTCGGATAACCGGCCGGTTCGCCGCGCGCGAAACGCTCGACCGTGAAGCCGCCGACCGAAGCGACCAGCGCGCCGTTCTCCTCGCGGTACTCCACATGGCTCGGCGGCGAACAGACGCCGGTCATGTTGGGCGACTTGCCGGTGGCGTAGGACGACAGCATGCAGCGTCCTTCGGCCATCACGCACAGGCCGCCGAAGACGAAAACTTCGGTCTCGCACGGCGCCGCCGTGGCGGTGAGGCGCGCGATCTCCTCCACGGTCAGTACGCGCGGCAGGACGACGCGCGCGATGCCGAAACGGTCGCGGTAGAAGGCGATGGCCTCTGGCGTCGCGGCAGCGGCCTGCACCGACAGATGCAACCGCTGCTTGGGATAGGTTTCGCGCGCATAGGCGACCAACGCGACGTCGGCGAGGATCAGCGCATCGGCGCCCGCGGCCACGGCGTCGTCGACGCCGCGCTTCCACAGGTCGACGGCGCCCGCGCGCATGAAAGTGTTCACCGCGACCAGAACCTTGACGCCACGCTCATGGGCGTAGGCGATCCCCTCGCGCATTTCCGCGCGGTCGAAATTGAGACCGGGAAAATTGCGCGCGTTGGTCTCGTCGCGGAAGCCGCAATAGACCGAATGGGCGCCGGCATCGACGGCCGTGCGCAGGCCGGCCGGCGTCCCCGCCGGACAGACCAGCTCGGGAATGCTCGAAGGCGACCGCGCCATCATGACGAATATGCCTTCGGTCCGCTCGGTTCGGGCGCGTCGAGCGTGCGGCGCAGCCGATTGAGCGCTATGTCCGTCGCGCGGTTGAACGGGCCATGAATGTTCTTGGGCAAGCCGAGCACCAGTGACGGATCGAGCTCGGCGTTTTCGATGGCGTTGCGCAGCGCCAGCACCGCGCCGGTGTCGCCCTCGATCACCAGATCGCGCGAGAAGAACAAGGCGTCGCCGTCATAGGTGCCGTCGATCATGCCCAGCAATACAACCAGCGGCGCGGCGATGCGTGCATCGTAAGCGGCCGCAGACAGATCGCGCACGACGCGGATCGAAGCACGGGATTCCTCCGGCGTGATCAGGAAAACGAACGGGCAATCGACCGGGTCGATCGCGAAGGTGCGTCCGGCATGCTCTCCGAGCCGCAAGGCGAAGGTTGGCCGCACCGCCATCGCATTGGCAAGCAGACGGCGCGCCACCAGCTCCAGCGGGAGAAGCGGAAGCACACTCGCAGCCTTGGCAAGGTAAGGCGGGAGATATCCACGCATTGCTTTTGTCGGAATACCGATTTCTAAGCCGATTTTAGGACGTTCGCCTTGACACCTCAAATCCGAGACCTCGCGATTTGTGGCGTTTTCTGGACCTTGCGTCACTGAAGCCTGCGGCGCGGTGGCGCGCCTTTTTGATACGCATTCTCCTTTTGGATGATCCACCGACAGACAAACGTCACCGTGCCAGCAGAAGCGTCATGCCGAACAGCAGCATCACCGTCCCGCAGACGCGTTCGATGAGCTGGCTTAATGCAATGTAACGATTCTGCACGGTGTGCGTCGAAAACAGCAATGCGACGGCTCCGTAACAGGTGAAGCCGACCGCGGCAACGACACCTACCGCGCTCATCTTGATCCAGAGCGGCGAAGCCGGCGGGATGCAAAGCGCAAAGACGCTGGCGAAGAAAGCCAAACATTTCGGATTGAGAAGATCGGTCATCAATCCGCGCAGGTAAGCACTGCCGGGCGGTGCGGGCGTAAGCGCGCCATTGTTTGAAACGGAGCCGCGCCAGGACTGGACGCCGAGATTCACGAGATAAAGGCCGCCAACGATCTGCAATATCAGCTGTGACCAGGGCGCGGCGGCGAACAGAGTGGCCAGCCCCACTAGAGTGGCCGACGCCCAAAGCACGCCCGAGGTCACGATGCCCAGCACCGTCAGCATTGCTTGTCCCCGAGAGCGGTTCATTGCGATCTGGCTGACCATCAGGAATGTCGGTCCGGGTATCAGCGCGGTCGTCATGGCGATGGCAAACAGCGAAAGGAGTGGCGCAAAGGCGGACATCATGCCCTCGTGAAATCCATGATCCAGTTGGTTTCCCAGCTCTTGCCGCCGTCGGTGGAGAACGCCTGTTCCCACCGTGGCTCAGCAGTGTCGGTGCGTGACCATATGAAACGCATGCGGATCGGTTTTCCGTCGAACGTGTCGTCGGCGTAGAAGCTGCCCACGCCATTCTCGAAACCGCCGACCACGGGCGGGTCGAGATGGGCGGGGTAACGTCCGTCGAACCACCAGATCGACCAGCGGCTCACCTTCGGATCGAAAGTGCGCAGCGACACCGCGCGATAAACACCGCCCGGCTTGTCGAGGACGTTGTCGTCCATGTTGCCGAAGCCGCCGAGTATCTTCTGAACAGTGGTCGTGCCTTCGAATTCGACCCATTCATGGCACCCGGCCAACCGCTCTTTCAAACGCCGGTGATGCACGCGCCAGTTCCCTATGAAGAAATCGAAATCGTGGAGCGAAGAATGCATGGCCGTACTCCTAACTTTGTCCTGGTTGGCCGCGCCAGCGAGGTCCGCAGGCGGCAGGGCGGTCAAGGCGGGGCTGGCGAGCAACATGGCCGCCTCGGCAAGGCCGACAAAGGTCGAATTTCCCATGTGATTTCTCCATGCGAAGCGATCGGATGGCGTTCTAAACCCTAAAACATGCCATCTAGTGTCAGGTATTTGTGTTAAGCTGAGAAAATGTTGGCGAGCCGGCTCCTGTCGATTCTCATGCTGCTGCAGACGCGCGGGCGGATGACCGCGCCGGAGCTGGCGGAGCAATTCGAGGTGTCGGTGCGCACGATCTATCGTGACATCGACCAGCTGAGCGCCGCGGACGTTCCGGTCTACGCCGACCGCGGGCGCGCCGGCGGTTTCCAACTGGTGGATGGTTACCGCACCAAGCTCACGGGGCTGACGCCATCGGAAGCGGAGACCTTGTTCCTGGCAGGCTTGCCAGGCCCGGCGGCGGAACTTGGGCTCGCCGATATTCTCGCCACGGCACGCTTGAAGCTGCTGGCCGCGCTGCCCGCCGGTTCACAGGCCGAGCGCATCGCGGCGCGTTTCCACCTCGATCCGGCCGGATGGTTCCGCGCCGCCGAGGCGGCGATGCTTCTGCCGGAAATCGCACGCGCGGTGTGGAACGAGCGTGCTCTCAAGATCCGTTACCGACGCGCGGGCGAAGCGGATGTGCGCAAACTGGGGCCGCTCGGTCTCGTCCTCAAGGGCGGCATTTGGTATCTGGTCGCGCAGAAGGGAAAGACCCTTCGCACCTATCGCGTCTCGAACATCCTGGAAGCAGAGATGCTCAACGAGCCTTGCGCACGGCCGAAGGATTTCGACCTCGCCGCCTACTGGACCAAATCGTCGCGCGAATTCGAAACCGGCGCCTATCGCGAAAGCGCGACCGTGCGCCTGTCGCCGCGCGGACGCTCCATGCTCGACCTGCTGGGGCCTTATGTTGTCGAGGCAGCCGCGAAAACTGCGAGTGCGCCCGACAAGGACGGCTGGGTGCGCTGTACTATACCGCTGGAGTCGGCCGATTACGGCATCCGCGATCTGATGCGCCTGGGCGAGGAAGTGGAGGTGCTCGCGCCCGCGGCTTTGCGCGCGCAGATGGTTCAGACCTTAAGCGCCGTCGCGGCGCTTTACGTTAAGCGCCACTAGCCGATCAATCCGACCAATTCGCAGGCCTGCGGTCCCAGCGATGAGCGCGCAGCTTGGCGACGAGATCAGCGGGCAAAGGTCCCTTGTCCGAGGCGGCAAGATTGGCGTTCACATGCTGCGCCGAACGCATGCCGGCGATCAGCGTACTGACCGCCGAGTCGCTTAGGATGAAGCGCAGCGCCATTTCGGGCAGGCTCACTCCCGCCGGCAGGATCTTTTTCAGTTCCTCCACCCGCGCGACCGTCTGCGCCAGGTTTTTTTCATTGAAGTAACCCGCGCGCCAATCGTTCGCGGGAAAGCGCGTGTCGAGCGTCATCTTGCCGCCGAGGCTACCTTCGTCGAGCGGCACCCGCGCGATCACGCCGACGCTGCGTTCGCGGCAGACCGGGAACAAACGATCTTCGGGCGCTTGGTCGAAAATATTGTAGATCACCTGCACGGCCTCGACGAGGCCGGTTTCGATCGCCGCGATGCCGTTTTCCGGCTGCCAGCGGTTGAGGCTGAGGCCGAACGATTTGATGACGCCCTTCGCCTTCAAATCGGCCACCGTATCCTGCCATTCCGCTTCCCCGGCCCAGGCGTCTTCCCAGACGTGGAATTGCAGCAGGTCGACGGGGCGGCCGAAGGCGCGCCGGATTTTCTCGGCATATTCGACGACATGGGCGCGCGGGAACACCGTATGCAGCGGCGACTTCGGCGAACTCGGCCATTTACCGTCGGCCGGCGGAATCTTCGAGGCGAGAACCAGCGAACGATGCGGATATTCGCGCGCGATCTCGCCGATCAGACTGTCGCTGCGGCCCTTGCCGTAGGCGAACGCGCTGTCGAAAAAAGTGCAGCCGCCTTCGATCGAGAGACGCAACGACGCGCGACTGACCTCATCATTGGCGTCGCTCCAGCCGCCCATGCCCCATAAGCCATGGCCGATTTCGCTTACCTCGAACCCGGTTTTTCCGAATTCCCGCTGCTTCATGGATGCCTTGCCTCTTCTATGTGTCGATCGACCGTAAAAACGGCGGCTTTTGCAGGCGGACCCGCGCAAATCCTATAACACAATCGAAAGCCGATCCGCGACGACGATGAGCCGTTCGAACCACAAATTTTACGTAGGGTCGTTCGATGCAGGTCGGGACCTTGCTATTCTCGTGCCCAGGAACGGGCATCGGCGCGATCCGTTTGCCGCGATGAGATTAGACGGACGGCTGTCTAGCCTTGTTGCGTTCTTTGTCGGCAATCGCTCTTAGCCCCGCGAATGCGTAATCGGCCATGTGATCGACCAGCGCATCGACGTCGTTCGGGCCGAGTCCGAGGTTCGGAAAGATACCCCTGATCAAACGGCGGTCCACGATAAACAGCCAATGAATGGGCGCTAGAACGCTGACGCATCCGCGCGCAACCGCCGGATGGTCTTGCGGCAATTCCATCAGCTCCGCGACCATTTGGACGAGAAAAGTCGCTCGCTTGCGCCCCTTTTTGACCAGCGACTTGGATATTCCGCTCGGGAAGATGAGTTCGCGTCCGATGATCCGTCCCACATATGAAGACGGATTCGAGCGGAAGGCGGCGCCCACGATCAGCGCGAAGGCCGCCCGCAGCTTGTTCTTTCCGCAGGTCTGTGCGCCGACCGTCGCGATGATGGAATCGGAAACGGCCAGGCGATTGCGGATATCCTCGAGCACGGCGAGGTAGAGGTTCCCGATCCCGCCGAAATGATAATTGATGGCGGCGGCGTTGACGCCGGCGCGCCTGCAGATTTCCTTGCCCGTCGCGCGCTCGAAGCCCTGCTCGGCAAATACGTGTCCCGCCGCCTCCAGCACCCGCAGTCGCGTGCTCGAGTCGTCCTTCTCCGAGGCGGATTTGCGGGACCGCCCCCTTCGGACGGCGCGAAGATTTTTCATGGGCCATGCAGATATCATGGAACTTACGGTTGATTCAAACTATAATTTCAAATTATAATTTTAACTCCGGGTAACCCATCGGGCCGCTTTTGAGGACTCCGCATGAGACGAATAGTGCTGATCGGGTCGGCGATCATCGTGGTTTGCGTGGCCATCGGCCTCATTTGGTGGCTTATGCAGCCCAAAGCCGCGCCACAGGAACTCGTTCTGTACGGCAATGTGGACCTGCGCGAAGTCGATCTCGCCTTCAACAACAACGAACGGATCGCAGCGGTTCTCGTGCAAGAGGGCGACCGCGTCCATCGCGGTCAGGTGCTGGCGCGCGTCGACACCAGCCGGCTTGAGCCGTTGATGGCGCAAGCCGCCGCTTCCGTGATGTTGGACGATGTGAACGTCGCCAATGCGCGGCAGCAATACGACCGTCAACGAAGCCTCTGGGCCTCCTCCGGCGGAAAAGGCGTCAGCCGACAGGATATGGACAACGCAAAGGCCGCTCTCGACGTTCAGACCGCGCATAGACAGGCGGATGGGGCGCAACTGGCGCTGTTGCGCCAGGAGCTTAGCGACGCGGTTCTTATCGCCCCCATGGATGCGACGGTGCGTAGCCGGATCATGGAACCCGGCGAGATGGTGTCGCCGCAGAAGCCCGTCTTTTCGCTGGCCATCACAAATCCAAAATGGGTGCGCGTCTATGCCGGAGAGACCGACCTCGGCAAATTGCGGCCGGGAATGCGCGCTTCGATCAGCGTCGACAGCTTCCCCGGCCGAATGTTCTCCGGTTGGGTCGGTTTCATCTCGTCGGTGGCGGAATTCACCCCAAAAACCATCGAAACCGAAGATCTGCGGACGAGCTTGGTCTACGAAGTTCGCGTTTTTGTGAAGGACCCGGCAAACGAATTGCCTCTCGGAACGCCTGCGACCGTCCATATTCCGATTGCTCAAAATGGGAAGGATCAGGCAGCCGCCCCGCTAGGAACCGCGCCGAGTCCACCGCCATGACGGCGGCCGATACCAATGCGGCGGTTTTGGTCGGCCGCGAAATCCGGCGCACCTTCCGCCGCAGTAAAAAGGAGACAGTGGTTGCGCTCGACAAGGTGTCGCTGAGTGTGGCGCGCGGCACGCTGACCGCGCTCGTCGGACCCGACGGCGCCGGAAAGACGACCTTGATCCGTCTTGCCGCGGGATTGATGGCGCCGGACTCGGGCGACCTCAGCGTGCTTGGGTTCGATGTCGTTCGCGAGCCGCAGAAAATTCAGGACCGCGTCGGCTATATGCCCCAACGCTTCGGTCTCTACGAGGACCTCAGCGTTCAGGAGAATCTTGATCTTTATGCCGACCTGCACGGCGTCGGCGCTAAGGACCGGGCCGCGCGGTTTCCGAAATTAATGGAGATGACGGCCCTTGGCCCGTTCACCAAGCGGCTCGCGGGTCAGCTATCCGGCGGCATGAAACAGAAGCTCGGGCTGGGATGCGCGCTCGTACACGCGCCGGAGCTTCTCCTGCTGGACGAACCGACGGTCGGCGTCGATCCGCTATCACGCCATGAACTGTGGCAGATCATCCTTGGGTTGGTCAAAGATCAGCATACCTCCGTGCTTATCAGCACATCCTATCTGGATGAAGCGGAGCGCTGCCGGGACGTCGTGGTGCTGCATGAAGGAAAAGTCCTGGCGCAAGGACCGCCTGCAAGCGTTAGCAAACTTGCCGACGGACGCGTGTTTATGGTCGATCCGCCCGCGGGACAAGCCGCGCGCGGGCTGCAGGCGCGTCTGCTCGACGATCCGGCCATCGTCGACGCCGTTCCCGAGGGCGGCCACGTGCGCTTCGTGCGCGCGCGAGGCATCGAAGACACAACCGTCATCGGTCCGTTGCGTGGTCTGAAATTCGCCCCCGTTCCCGTTCGCTTCGAAGACGGCTTCATGACGCTTTTGCACGACTTGGAGCCGACCAAGCCCTCCGTCGCCGCCGTCCTGGTGCAGCCCTTGGAGCGTCATGGCGATGACGTGGCCGTCGAAGTGGACGATCTGGTGCGTATGTTCGGCAAATTCACGGCGGTGGATCATGTCGGCTTCAAGGTCCGCCGCGGCGAACTGTTCGGGCTTCTCGGGCCCAATGGCGCCGGCAAGACAACGACCTTTCGCATGCTCTGCGGGTTGTTGCCGGTCACCAGCGGAACCTTGCGCGTCGCCGGTTTGGACCTGCGCAAGGCGCGCGCGCCGGCGCGCCAGCGGATCGGCTATGTCGCGCAGAAATTCTCGCTCTACGGCGAGCTTTCGCCGGTCGAAAACCTTGAGTTCTTCGCCAGCGCCTACGGCCTTGGCGGAGAGCGTCGGCGTCAGCGCATCGATTGGGCGCTGAAACAGTTCGATCTCGAATCGCTTCGGAACCTGACGAGCGGGCAGCTTCCCGGCGGTTACAAACAACGACTGGCGATGGCGGCGGCTTTGCTCCACGAACCCGAAATCCTGTTCCTCGACGAACCGACGAGTGGCGCCGATCCGCTTGCCCGGCGCGGCTTCTGGCGCAGGATCACCGCGCTCGCGGAACAGGGCGTCACGGTCATCATCACCACGCATTTCATGGAAGAAGCTGAATATTGCGACCGCGTGGCGATCATGGACGAGGGGCGCATCCTGGCCCAAGGCACGCCTGTCGAAATGCGCCATCTCGCACCGAAGCGGGAGGGGCATGAAGCCACGATGGAGGATGCCTTCATCGCCGTCGTCCAGGAAGCGCGCCGTAAGGAAGCGACAAAAACCGCGCAAGGAGCCGCGTAGTGCAAAACGACGGTCTCCCGGCCAAACTGAGAAGAATCCGCGCGCTCGTCCGCAAGGAATCTTATCAAATCGTTCGCGATCCGAGCACCATCCTGATCGGCGTCGCGATGCCGATCATGATGATTTTGCTGTTCGGCTATGCCTTGTCTCTCGATGTGAAGAGCGTGCCGGTGGCGGTCGTCATCGAAGACACCTCTCCGGTTGCGGCGGAACTTGTCGCCGGATTTCGCCTCTCACCCTACTTCAAGACCCAAGTGACGACGTCGATGGCGGCGGCCGAGGAACTCATGCTCGAGCGCAAGGCCGACGGCATTGTGCGTATCAGGCAGGATTTCTCGCGCAATCTGAGCCTCGGAAAGGCTGAGGTTCAGGTTCTCGCCTATGGCGGCGACGCCAACCGCGCCCGCATCATCGAAGCCTATGCCCAAGGCGCCGTCGGCGAATGGACCGTGCGCCGTGCATCGGCTGGTGAGGCAGTTTTCGGCGGCCCAGTGAATATCCAAAGCCGGCTCTGGTTCAACGAGGCGAACGACAGCCATTACTATCTGGTGCCGGGCCTCATCGTCATGGTGATGACCATCATCGGCGCGTTCTTGACCACGATGGTGATGGCGCGGGAATGGGAGCGCGGCACGCTGGAAGCGCTGTTCGTGACGCCGGTTCGTACCGACGAAATCCTTCTAGGAAAGACGCTTCCCTACTTTGCGCTGGGCATGATTGGCTTGGCGCTATGCGTTCTTGCCGCGAAATTCCTGTTCGACGTTCCATTTCGCGGCTCGATTCTGGTGTTGACCGTCGCGTCGATGCTGTACCTTCTCGTGGCGCTCGGCATCGGGCTGCTGATCTCGTCGACCGTCAAGAGCCAGTTCGCGGCAAGCCAACTGACGATGGTGGCCACCTACCTGCCGGCGATGATGCTTTCGGGGTTCATGTTCGATTTGCGCAGCGTGCCCGTGGCCGTCCAGGTTATCGCATACGCCTTCCCGGCCCGTTATTTCGTCTCGCTGCTGCAGACTGTCTTTCTCGCGGGGGACATCTGGGCGATCGTTCTTCCCAATGCCGCCGTGCTCGCCGGCATGGTCGTGGTTTTGCTTGTGCTGAGCGTGCGCGCGACGCGCAAGAAACTCGCGTGAGGGCGGATATGTGGGCAAGCATTTCTCGCACCATGGCCCTGATCCGCAAGGAGATATTTGCGATCCTCAAGGACCCGCGCACCCGCTACAGCCTGCTTCTGCCGCCCATTCTGCAATGCCTAATCTTCGGTTATGCCGCCAGCTACGATCTGAATGACGTGCCTTATGCGCTGCTCGACCAGGATCACGGCGCGGCGTCCCGCGATCTGGTGGCACGGCTGGACGGAACGCACGTATTTCACCAGGTCTCTTATCTCGTGCGCGCGTCGGATATAAAGAAAACGATCGACGACAAGACGGCTTTGCTCGTCCTCCAGATCGGCCCCGATTTCGAACGCAACCTACTGCTGGGCAAGCCCGCGAACATTCAGGTCATCGCCGACGGACGTAATTCCAACACGGCGGGCGTCGCATTGGGTTACCTCGGCATCATCGTGGACGGGTTCAATTCCGACTGGCGCTCCCTGCATGGGCTGCCAAATCCGCCGGTGCAGGTGACGGTACGCGCTTGGTACAATCCTTCGCTGGAAACGCGCTGGAGCATGATCCCGAGCCTCATCGGCACGATCACGCTGATGCAGACCATGATGTTCGCGGCCATGTCCATTGCACGCGAGCGCGAGCTGGGAACCTTCGATCAACTGCTCGTTACCCCGCTGCGGCCCGGAGAGATTATGGTCGGCAAGGCCGTGCCGGCGATGCTCGTCGGGCTTTTTCAAGCAACGAACATTCTTCTCGTGGCGCAGCTATGGTTCCGAATACCGTTCGAAGGTTCATTCTTCACACTCTATCTCGGTCTCATCCTTTTCCTGCTCGCGGCGGTCGGCATCGGCATCTTCGTCTCTTCCATGGCGGCGACCATGCAACAGGCGATGCTCTACAGCTTCGTGCTGATCATGCCCTTTGCACTGCTCTCCGGTCTGACGACGCCGATCAGCAATATGCCCGAGGTTTTCCAGTATTTCACTCTCATCAATCCATTGCGCTATGCCATTACGATCGCGCAGCGCGTCTATCTGGAGGGCGTCGGTGTGGACCGTTTGATTCCCTATCTGTGGCCGATGGCGCTGATCGCTACCTTTACGCTTAGCGCAGCCACTTGGATGTTCAGGAACCGCGTCGCATGAGCACAATCATACACACTGGTATTTATGGTCGAGCCGCGGCGATCGCGACGCTGGCGCTATCCCTGTTCGGATGCACGGTGGGGCCGGATTTCGTTCCGCAAAAACCCGATGTGCCGAAAGATTGGATCGGTACATCGAAGGCGCAGGGAGCAGCGCAACCAAACATCGTAACGGCGACACCCGTGAAAGCCGGCGCTTGGTGGGCGAGCTTTGACGACCCCCTACTCACCTCGCTCATCGAACGCGCTGCGGCGTCCAATCTCGATATCCGCACCGCTGCTCTGCGCATCGCCGAAGCGCGCGCGCAACGGCAGGTCGCCGGTGCCGATCGCTGGCCGTCGGTATCGGGCAATGCTTCTTATATGAACCAAAGATTCAGCGAGAAGACCGCGCAAGGCTCGCTGTTCGGCTCGCTCGGCAATCTCGGGTCCGGCAGCGGTCTTGCCATCCCCAGCTATCCCAATCCTTACGATCAATTCCAGGTCGGCTTCGACGCCTCATGGGAACCCGACTTGTTCGGCCGCGTACGGCGGTCGGTTGAAGCGGCGGATGCGGACACGCAAGCGTCCATGGAGGACGCCAACGATGCGCTGGTATCGTTGGAGGGCGAGGTCGCGCGTGCCTATATCGATCTTCGCAACGCGCAAGCTCATCGGGAGATCACGCGGGACAATCTCGATACGCAACGCGAGATCGAGGATCTGGCGCGTCTGAAAATGCGCGCCGGCCTTGGAAATGACCTCGACGTCTCGAATGCCGCCGCGCAGACGACCGCGACACAAGCGCAACTGCCGCTGCTTGAACGTCAAATCGCTGTGGACGTCAATCAATTGAGCGAACTGCTGGCGCGCGAACCGGGCGCCCTTCAGGCCGAACTTCAGAGCCCAAAGGCGGTTCCTCCCACTCCCCCGGAGGTGCCGATCGGTTTGCCTGCGGAGTTGATCCGCAGACGCCCGGATATTCGCGCGGCGGAGGCGCGTTTGCACGCCGCGACGGCGCGCGTCGGCGTTGCCGTCGCCGATCTGTTTCCGCGCATCACGCTCGATGCGTCCTTCGGCACACAGGCTGAGCGCTTTCCCGATCTTGCCAACTGGGCGAGCCGCTTCATCAACATCGGCCCAAGCCTTCAGCTGCCGATCTTCGAAGGCGGCAAGCTCCGCGCCACGGTTCGTTTGCAGAATATTCGCGAGAAGGAGGCGGCGGTCGCCTACGCCAAAACCGTGCTCCACGCGTTTCACGAAGTGGAGAACGCGCTGATCGCCTACAACACCGAACAAAGCCGCCGGCAGTCTCTTCAGGCCACCGTGGTGCACAATCGCAATGTGCTCTCCTTGGCGCGCCAGCGCTACAAGAGCGGGCTGACGGCATTTCTCGATGTCCTCGACGCGGAGCGGACGCTGCAGCAAGCGGAACTCTCGCTCGCCGACAGCACGGCCGCAGTCTCGACCGATCTTGTCGCGCTTTACAAAGCGCTCGGCGGCGGCTGGGAAACACAGGACATTGCCGCGATCGCCAAATTGCAGTGAGCGGCGATGCTTCCGCTATCGACACGTGCACTGACGGATGAAAAATTTTGGACTGCAAACCCGGCCGCACTGCGCTTCGTGTGCAATCGGCGGTCAATCATGAGAATATCGGGGTAATTTCGGTGCACACGCGTTCCCCATCAGGTCTCTGAAATAATTGGATAATCGTTTGAAATATCAAGGAAAAATCTTTGCGGTTGCGCCCATGATGGAATGGAGCGACCGCCATTGCCGCATGTTGCATCGCCTGCTCAGCGACCATGCGCGGCTCTATACCGAAATGGTGACGGCGCAGGCCGTGATCCGCGGCGACCGGGCACGGCTTATCGGTTTCGACGCGCGCGAACATCCCGTGGCGCTGCAGCTGGGCGGCGCGGAGCCGGCGCCGCTGGCCGAAGCCGCGAAGATCGGCGAAGAATTCGGCTACGACGAGATCAACCTGAACGTCGGCTGTCCGTCGGACCGCGTGCAGTCCGGGCGCTTCGGCGCTTGTCTGATGCGTGAGCCGAGGCTGGTCGCCGATTGCGTCGGCGCGATGCGTCAGGCGGTTCGTATTCCTGTGACCGTGAAATGCCGCATCGGCGTCGACGACCAGGAGCCGGGCGAGGCGCTGCGCGCGCTGATCGCCGGCTGCGCGGCGGCCGGCGCGGACACCTTTATCGTGCATGCCCGCAAGGCGTGGCTGGAAGGCTTGTCGCCCAAGGAAAATCGCGACGTGCCGCCGCTCGATTACGAACTGGTCTATGCGGTCAAGCGCGAGAATCCGGCGCTGACCATCGTGCTGAACGGCGGCATCGCCACGCTTGAGGCGGCCGAGGCGCATCTTGAGCAGGTCGACGGCGTGATGCTGGGCCGCGCGGCCTATCAATCGCCGGCGATCCTGGCCGAGGTGGACGCGCGCTTCTTCGCCGGCAATCCGCATACGGTGGAAGCGGGCGTGGAGGCTTATCTCGATTACGTGGCGAACCAATTGGCGCAGGGCGTGCCGCTGAACGCCATGACCAGGCATATGCTCGGGCTGTTCAACGCGCGGCCCGGCGCGCGGCTGTTTCGCCGTCACCTGAGCGAGAACGCGACGCGCCCGGGCGCCGGCATCGCGGTGCTGCGCGAAGCGCTGGCGCATCTGACACGGCGCGAAGATGTCGCGGCCTAGGGAAGCGAGGATACGGATGGACTTCACTACCGCCATGGCAGGCGGCGATTTAGGTACACTGGCGCTTGGCCTGTTGGCGACGGGCGTGGTGGCCGGCCTGGTCGCGGGCATGCTGGGCGTGGGCGGCGGCATCGTCATCGTGCCGGTGATGTATAACGTGCTCGCCGCCATGAACGTGCCCGAGAATTTGCGCATGCACGTCGCGGTGGGCACTTCGCTCGTCACCATCATTCCGACCTCGATCTCGTCGCTGCGCGCGCACAACAAAAAGGGCGCGGTCGATTGGCCGCTGTTGAAGCGCTGGATCGCGCCGATGCTCGTTGGCGTGCTGGTCGGAAGCGTGCTGGCGGGAGTGGCGCGGGGGCAGACGCTGACGCTGATTTTCGGAGTTGTGGCGTTGCCCGTGGCGGCGCAACTGGCCTTCGCGAAAGAATCGTGGCGGCTGGCGGACCATCTGCCCGGCGGCGTGGGCGGCGCGCTGGTACCGTTCGGCATCGGCGGCGCCTCGACCATGATGGGCATCGGCGGCGGAACCGTCGGTGTGCCCGCGATGACGCTATGCGGCGTGCCGATCCACCGCGCGGTCGGAACGGCATCGGCATTCGGAGCGATCATCTCCGTTCCGGGAGCGATCGGCGCGGCGATTGCCGGTTGGGGCGTAGCCGGGCTGCCGCCCTATTCGCTGGGTTACGCGAACCTGATGGGCTTCCTGCTGATCGCCCCGGCGGCGTTCTTCGCTGCGCCGGCGGGCGCCGCCATCGCGCACATGGTGGATAAAAACCGGCTGCGCAAAATGTTCGCGCTGTTCGTCGCGATCACGGCGGCGAAGATGCTGTGGGATGCGCTGGCGTAAAAAGCGGTTCGATTCAGCTCGATGGGAATCTAGAACTGAACGTTATATTTCTTCCCGGCATTATCCTCCGCGTCGCCGTAGGCGATCGGCGGGTGCCCCGCCTTGACTTCCATTTTGATGTTCAGGACGGTTCCCTTATTACCGACCAATACGGCGGACGCATGCGCGGTGTCGCTGGTTTCGACCGCTTGACTGGTATCCCCGTCGCCCCAAAACGAGTTGTCCACCTGTTGAATGACTTTGTTTTCTTGAATGGCCGTATATCGTCCCTCGAAAACCTCACCCGTATCGGGATTGATGGCCGTCATTCTGCCGGAACCGGTGCTGATTTCGGCTTGGGCGGGGAATATCTTTCCGTCGGATAAGGACGTTATTTTTCCGGGAAGCATATTTCCCATTGCATACGGATCGGGCTCAGTCGCGCAGCCCACCAGTAAGAATGCCAGTACGGCAATCGCTATCCTCATTCTGCCCTCCCGAATAATCACGCAAACCCAATTCTATTCTCAATTGCAGGCCTTCCCCTTTTCTTTCCCACTTCCTGCGACTCCATATCCTGCGACAAGAAGGAAGCTTTGCGAACGAATCCCAACAACATGGACTGGAGATCGATGTGGCCTCGGAAGTTCCCGTCGACTCGAGTGGCAACGTTCGGTTGTCGTCAGTGGCATGGTGCATGTGCATGCGGGGCGAATGCGGCCCGGATATCCTTGACGGATATCCGGCTTGACCTGGAGACCAGCGCGCTCGATTAGCGTTTAGCCGGGCCAGCGATATTCGGCAGAGATGCTGCGCATGATCTCCCAGATAAGTTCATAGCCATTGTCGCTGTTGGTCATGATCACAACGCCGTCGCCCCCATCCAGATAACCAAACAAATAGCACTTGAAGCCCGCGTTGCCGCCTATATGCGAAAACGATTTGCGACCGGCGTTTTCCTCAAGAGCGATGCCCAGACCGAAATCGCCGAGCAGTTTGGTAAGCATTTCGCGCTGCGAGGCGGGTTTCAGGATGTGGCCGCCGTTCTGGAGTTCGAGCACGACGCGCGCCAGATCGGAAGGCGTGCTCCACAGACCCGTCGCAGCCATTTCTGGATAGGTGTGCCAGCGTCCCTCGACCATGGTGCCATCGCTGTTGTAGCCGGCGGCGGCATCGGCTTCGAGACTTGCAGGCAGCGGCTGCTGGAAGGTGCTGTGCACCATGCCCAGCGGACCAAGGACCTTCTCCTGAACCAGTTTGGGAAAGGATTTTCCGGTGACGTCCATTACGAGCTGCTGAACGACCACGTAACCGCTGCCGGTATAGTTGAACTGCGTACCGGGGATAATTTCCACGCGAATGGGCGCGGAGTTGGCCGGCTTCTTTCCGTCAAGAATCTCGAGTAGCGACGGTAACGGCTCGCCCGCCGTATAGCCGGTGAAATAGTGCGCGAAGCCGGCGCTGTGGTTGAGCAGGCGGCGCAGGGTCACCTTTTGGGTCTTGGTGAATTCGTTTTCCGGCACCTTCCAGGAGCGAAGCTTGAGGTTGACGTCTTCATCGAGCGATAGCTTGCCTTCGTCGACCAGGCGCAAGGCCGTCAGGGCGGTCACCGGCTTGCTGATGGATCCCGCCTGAAAAAGAGTCTCGCTATCTACCGGCTTGCCGCCGACGGCGGTAACACCGTAGCCGCGCGCCCACTCCACTTTGCCGCCCGAAATCACGGCAATGCTGACCCCGGGCACCTTGTAGTGCTTCATGCGCTCTACAATGTTCCACTTCAGCTGCGGCTGACCGCCGATTGCAGCATCGGGGCGCAGTCCCCGTTCGACGCGGAGGATTCTGGCTTCGATGCCGGCCGAGACGTGTTTTCCGTTCCCGACGGAAATCTCCGCCGGATCGGACTTGGAGTCTCCTTGGGAAAAAGCCTGTGTGACTACGGCAATGCCCATCGCTAGCAATAGCGCCAACCTCAAAGTTGCGCGCTTGCTTATCGGTTTTCTCACCGTTCGCTACTCTTTGTTCGCCATTCGCTAAATCTTCTGATCGTACGCGCCCACTTCGGGATGTTTCGACAGCCGCCCGTCGAGGTCCTTGAAGATCGCGTGCATGTTGGCGTCGGAAGTTGGGCTTTCCACCACCACCACCAGTGACGGTTTGTTGGACGATGCGCGCACCAGACACCAAGTGCCGTCTTCCAGCGTGACCCGCACGCCGTTGACCGTGACGATGGAGGCGATCTTGCGGCCGAGAACCGTTTCGTCGCGCGCTTTCAGGCCCTCATATTCCTTGGTGATCGCGGCAACGACATTGTATTTGCTTTCGTCGGGGCAGAAGGGACTCATGGTTGGGGACGACCACGTCTTGGGCAAGCTCGCCACCATCTCCGACATCGGCTTCTTTGCGTGGTCGAGCATTTCGAGCACGGCGATCGCCGCGATGCTGGCGTCGTCATAACCGCGCCCGAGCGGCGCGTTGAAGAAATAGTGCCCGCTCTTTTCGAGACCCGCGACGGCCTTCAATTCCGCAGTACGGCGTTTGATGTAGGAATGGCCGGTCTTCCAGTAATCGACCTTCACTCCATTCGCCTTCAGCACAGGATCGATGAGATAGATGCCCGTCGATTTCACATCGACGACGAACTGCGCATTCGGAATGCGCGACGACAGATCGCGTGCCAGAAGCACACCGACCTTGTCGGCAAAAACTTCGGCGCCGGTATTGTCCACCACACCGCAGCGATCGCCGTCGCCGTCGAATCCGAGGCCGATATCGGCCTTGTTGGCCCGCACGATGTCCGCGATGGCATGCAGCATGTGCAGATCTTCGGGATTGGGATTGTATTTGGGGAAGGTGTAATCGAGCTCGGCATCCATCGGGATAACGTCGGCGCCAATGCGCTTCAACATCTCGATCACGAATGCCCCGGCCGTGCCGTTGCCGCACGCCGCCACCACCTTGATCGGCCGCGAGAGCTTGTGGCCCGCGGTTACAGAATCGAGATACCGCGCGCGGAAATCCGCCACGAAGGAATAGCTCCCTCCCGCCCGCGGTTTGCCTTCGCCGCCGAGCACGATCAGCTTCAAGCGCGTCATCTCATCGGGGCCGAAGGTGAGCGGCTTCTGCGCTCCCATCTTCACGCCGGTCCAGCCGTTTTCGTTATGGCTTGCCGTCACCATTGCCACGGCGGGACAATCGAGCGCGAATTGCGCGTAATAAGCCATCGGCGTCATCGCGAGGCCGATATCGACCACCTCGCAGCCGGCATTCATCAGCCCGAGCGTCAAGGCCTGTTTGATCGACAGCGAATAAGAACGGTAGTCGTGGCCGGTCACGACCTTGGGCGCGCCGACTTCGTGCAGATAGGTGCCGAGCCCCAACCCCAGCGCCTGCACACCCAGAAGATTGATCTCCTTTCCGAACAGCCAGCGCGCGTCGTATTCGCGAAAACCGTTGGCGGTGACGAGGGGAAGATTTTCGTAATCGGCGGTATTGGGCTTCAGATCGCTGCGAGGCTTGGACATGGGGGTTGTGCGGCTCGTTGTTTGGCTGGCCTGTCTAACGCTCCTGGGAGACAAAAGTCATCGGCGCGGCCGGGAAAAATGCAGAAATCGACCTATTTTAACCGTGCGTGCGTGTGATATAATAATATTCACATTTCATTGGTGTTAAATGTCGGACGACCTTCTCAATGCCGCCGAACGAACCGCCATCCAGCGGTTGGCGACGGCGCTCGCCCTGCCGTCTTTCGATGCGGGATGGGTCTGGCTGGCGGGTGCGGGACCAGGCGATCCGGGCCTAATCACGGCGCTGGGACTGCACGCCATCGCGAACGCCGATGTCATCCTCTACGACGCGCTGGTCAACGAGGCGCTGCTAGGGCTGGCGCGGCCGGGCGCGGAGCCGATCTACGCCGGCAAGCGCGCCGGCAAAACCTCCTGCAAGCAAAGCGACATCTCGCGCACGCTGGTTTCTCTGGCGCGCAAGAACAAGCGCGTGCTGCGGCTGAAGGGCGGCGATCCCTTCGTCTTCGGGCGCGGCGCGGAGGAAGCCCTCGCGCTGGCGCGGGCCAGCGTGCCGTTTCGCATCGTGCCGGGCATCACGGCGGGCATCGGCGGACTGGCGTACGCCGGAATTCCGCTGACCCATCGCGACATCAATCATGCCGTGACGTTCGTCACCGGCCACGGCGCGGACGGCAAGCTACCGAAGCTCGATTGGGCCGCCATCGCGCGCGGCTCGCCGACCATCGTGCTCTACATGGCGAGGAAATACGCGGGCGAGATCGCCGCGAAGCTGATCGACGCCGGGCGCGACGCGAACGAGCCGGCGGCGGTCGTCAGCAATGCGTCCTTCGCCGATCAAACCGTGCGCGTGACGCGGCTTGCGGAGCTTGGCGCCGCCGCCGCAGAAAGCGCAGCGCCCGCGATCCTCGTCGTCGGAGAAAATGTGAAACTGCGCGCGGGTCTCGATTGGCTGGGCGTACTGGCGGGCAAAACGCTCGATCCCGAGCCGCTGGGACGCAACAAACTCAGCGACGTCTCCTAGCCAAATTTGTCATTCGCGCCTCCAATTCGCGCCGGAGCACCGCGCGCTCGGCTTCGCTCATGGCGCCCCAGCGCGCGATTTCGTCGAGCGTGCGGGCGCAGCCCGCGCACAGGCCGGTGGCGGCGTCCATCGTACAGACCTTGATGCAAGGGCTTTGGATCATGGGCTTTTTCGGGCGAAGCGGCTTTCGGCCGAAATCCTACAAGGACAGCGGGTCCGTTGCGACCGCTCAAAACTTAACTTGGAGTTAAGGCCGACATTCTAGCTTTACCCCAGCGGAAGCGGATAGACGAAATGGCCAAAGCCCAATTCCACAAAACCCAGCGCGTCTTCGTGAAGCCGGTCGGCACCTGGGCGCTCATCGAACACGTCGTGCCGCAATGGGCCAAAGGCCTCGATGAACCGATCCGCATATTTTACGATTGCGGATTGGGGCGCGAATTCGGCGCGGAGGAATTGCAGGCCGAAGAGCCGCTCTCCAGCGCAACGCCGACTACGGAAACCTGGCGCGTCGTGCGCGCGCGCAACAAATGGCAACCGGCGGAAGATTGTTCGCGCCATCCGGTGCCCGGAACCTATCCGGTCGTCATCACCGGGCAGGCCGAATGGGGCGGCTGGCGCGTGCCGGGCGCGGAATACGACCTCGATCCCATCAAGATCGAGCGCCAGGCGCGGCTGATCGCATGGGCGCCGAGGCTCGCGGCCTTCGCGAAGAATCTGGTGGAGTGGGCGCGCGGATCGGGCGAGGAAATGCCCACGGCGCTGGCCGATCTTGCGCATAACGCACAAGACCTGCTAACCGATATCGAACGCGAAGGTTGAGTCTTTTTCTATAATTCGTCTCAGTTGCAAGCGATGCCGAAATCGTCCGACACCCCATTTCACAAAACTCTGGACGAAACCGCCATACAGGTGGTCACGCTCGAAGGGCTGGAAAGTCCGATTGTCAAGTTGGCGGCGGATTACTGGTGCTCGCTACGGAACGGCCGGCGGTTTCCTGCGCACGAGGACCTATACCCGCGCGACATGGCTCGGATTCTACGCGATACGATTTTAGTCAAGATCATCGAGCAAGGCGCTGATTACGAATACCGGATCCTGGGCGACGCGCAGGTTCAAGCCTACAGCATCCCCCTGCAAGGCAGGCGCATCAGCGATATTGCCGACATAGCGCCTTGGTTCCGTCAAATTGCGATGACTACCTACGAGTATGTCCGTCAAAGCGGCGAGCCATTGGCCATGCGTGGCTCGGTCGGGCGCGAATTTCCGGAAGCAAAGTTTGTCTATCACGAAAGCCTATTCCTACCGCTCGGCGACAACGAAAATGCTGTGGACCACCTCCTGATAGTTAGTACCAATGTTTTCAATACTTTCTCGAAAGAAACAACGAACTGAGCCGCACGCTCCTGGCATTAACCATGGCGACCTCGGCTTCGCGCCGGAGTGGCTGAAAGCCGGTTTCTAGGGCAGTATGACCGGCGTTGGGTCGGGGGGAAGACGGGCATGTCCAACGCCGAAGCTGCCGCCGGAGAAAAAAAGTCGGCGCCGATGCTTTACGCGTTCGAGTTTCGCGGCACGGGAAGCGAATATTTCCGCATTTGGATCGTCAACCTGGCGCTGACGATCCTGACGCTCGGCGTCTTCAGCGCCTGGGCGAAGGTGCGCACCTGGCGCTATTTCTACGGCAACACCTTCGTCGGCGACCACGCCCTCGATTATCACGCTTCGCCATGGCGCATCCTGATCGGGCGGGCCATCGCGGTGAGCCTGTTCGTCGGCTACGAAGTGAGCGTCGCCTTCAAGCCGGTATATGCCCTACCCTGGTTTCTGATCGCCGGCTTCGCGTTTCCCTGGCTCGTCATCGCCAGTCTGCGATTCAACGCGCGCAACACCAGTTATCGCAATGTGCGGTTCAATTTCGTCGGCAAATATTTCGAGGCGCTGGTTGCCTATGTCATCTGGCCGCTGGCCGGTATGTCTACCCTGTTCCTGCTGATGCCGGCCGCGCGGCGCGCACGCGACTTCTACTTCACCAACCATCACACCTTCGGCGGACGCCGTTTCCACACCGAGTTCACGCCGTGGAACGTCTATTCCATCTATTTGTTCGCGTTCTTCCTGCTCGTCACCCTGGCCGCCGCCGTCGGCGCGGCGTTCTGGGCGAACGTCCATGTCTTGACGAAAAGCCACAACTTCCTCGCCAACGGTTACGTCGTGGGTGCGTCGTACATCGCCGTTATCGTGCTGGCCTATCTGGCCTTTCTGATGCTGGCGCCCGCGATCAACACGATGGTGGTCAATCTGTCGCTCAACAACACCATGCTCGACGGCCGCCATAAGGTCCAATCGCGCATGTCGCCCTTGGTCGTGGCCTGGATCTCCGTCACCAACGGCTTCCTGGTCCTCATTACCCTCGGGATTTTTTATCCCTGGGCGCGGGTGCGGCTCAGGCGCTACGAAACGCGCAAGCTCGCCTTGCTGATGGACGGCGATATCGACGAATATGCGTCCGAGGCTTTCGCCACCCAAAGCGCCGTCGGCGAGGAAATCGGCAGTTTCTTCGCCTTCGATTTCGGACTTTAGACCCATGTTGGACGGCCGCTATTTCTTTCCGCATTCCGCCCGCTTCGTCGAGGCGCGCGCGGCGATCGTCGGCGGAAAGACGCTGCGTGTCGAGAACCGCGACGCCATCATGCTCGACGAAGTGCCGTTCAAGAAAGTGCGGGTGTCGGCGCGGCTGGGCCGCATCGCGCGGCGCTTCGAGCTGCCGAACGGCGGGCGCTTCGAGACCGACGACAATGACGGCGCCGACGAGATGCTGCGCGCGGCGCGGCACGTTTCCGGCCAAGGCTGGGTCGACCGGCTGGAACGTTCCTGGCGCACTGTGGCGCTGTCGGTGCTGCTTGCCGGCGCTGCCGGCTATGCCTTCGTCGTCTACGGCATCCCGGCCATGGCCGCGGAACTGGCGCAGCATACGCCGTCCGGCATTTCGATCATGATGGCCGACCAGACTATGGCCGCCCTCGACGGCGTCTATCTCAAGCCCTCCAAACTCGCCGCCAAGGATCGCAAGAAGGCGCAAGCGCTGTTCGATCGCATCGCCGCCCACGAGCCGCGCGGCAAGGGCGGCTACCACCTGCTCTTCCGCGGTGGCGGGATTATCGGCCCCAACGCCTTCGCCCTGCCCGACGGGCGTATCGTGATGACGGACGAATTATGGGCGATGGTCAAGAACGACGACGAGATCGAAGGCGTGTTCGCGCACGAAATGGCGCATGTCACCCGCGCCCATGGCCTGCAGCGCGTCTACGAGGCCTCGCTGGTGCCCGCGACCATCGCCGTCGTCACCGGCGACGTTTCGCAAGTGAGCCAGATGTCGGTCATTCTGCCCGGCATTCTGGTGCAGTCGGCCTATTCGCGCGAATTCGAGCAACAGGCCGACGACGACGGTGCCAAGCTGCTGCTCAGCATCGGCGGGCATCCTGCGCGCATGGCCGATCTCTTGCAGCGCATGGACCGGAAAATCTGCGGCAAAACGGGCTGCGGGCCGAGCTGGCTCGGCAGCCATCCGCAGACCTCCGTACGGGTCGAGCGCCTGCGCGCCGAGGACCCACCTCGGAAAAAATAGCAGCATTTTCGAGCCGCTTTCGGCTATACCCATGCGGTCTCCCAAGCGAGGAAGCAGCATGCGCACCGAAGAGCCGCGGGCCGTTCATCTAAAGGACTATCGCGCGCCGGATTACAAAGTGTCGGAAATCGCGCTGGATTTCGTTCTCGATCCCGAAGCCACGCGCGTCACGGCCACGATGAAGATCGCGCGCAGCGGAGCGCCCGCGCCGCTGGTGCTCGACGGCGAAGATCTGAAGCTGCTGTCCGTCGCCGTGGATGGCCGCGCGCTCGGGCCCCAGGATTATGTCGTCGGCGCCGAGACGCTGACCATCGCGAACGTGCCGGAGCGTTTCACGCTCGACGTGGTGACCGAGATCGCACCGGCCAAGAACACGGCGCTCGAAGGGCTTTATCTGGCGAAGGGCATTTTCTGCACGCAATGCGAAGCGGAAGGCTTTCGGCGCATCACCTATTTTCTCGACCGGCCGGACGTGCTGGCGGTCTACACCACGCGCATCGAAGCGCCGAAAGCCGAATATCCCGTGCTGCTGTCAAACGGCAATCCGATCGCCAAGGGCGAACTGCAGGGCGGGCGGCATTTCGCGGTGTGGAACGATCCCTTTCCCAAGCCTTGTTATCTGTTCGCGCTGGTGGCAGGCGATCTGGGCGTCGTCACGGACAGTTTCGTCACCATGTCCGGCCGCAAGGTCGACCTGAAAATCTTCGTCGAACACGGCAACGAACCGAAGGCGCTTTACGCGATGGATTCGCTGAAACGCGCGATGAAATGGGACGAGAAGAAATACGGCCGCGAATACGATCTCGACATCTTCATGATCGTCGCCGTCTCCGCCTTCAACATGGGCGCGATGGAGAACAAGGGTCTCAACATCTTCAACGACAAGGTGCTGCTGGCCTCGCCCGAGACCGCCACCGACGACGATTACGCGCACATCGAAGCCGTCGTCGCCCACGAATATTTCCACAACTGGACGGGCGACCGCGTCACCTGCCGCGACTGGTTCCAGCTCTCGCTCAAGGAAGGCCTGACGGTGTTCCGCGACCAGAGCTTTTCCGCCGACCAGCGCTCGGCCGGCGTCACGCGCATCGAGGACGTGCGAGTGCTGCGCCTGCGTCAGTTCCAGGAGGATGCGGGCCCGCTCGCCCATCCGGTGCAGCCGCAGAGCTACATCGCCATCGACAATTTCTACACCGCGACGGTCTATGAGAAGGGCGCCGAAGTCATCGGCATGCTGAAAACGCTTGTCGGCGAGGAAGGCTACCGCAAGGCCACCGATCTCTATTTCGAACGCCATGACGGACAGGCGGCGACGGTGGAGGATTGGGTCAAATGCTTTGAGGACACCAGCGGGCGCGACCTCAAGCAGTTTAGCCTATGGTACGCGCAGGCCGGCACGCCGGTGATCGAAGCCGTGGGCGCCTACGACGGCGCCAACAAGACCTATACGCTGTCGCTGAAGCAAAGCCTCGCGCCGACGCCGGGCCAGCCGGTCAAGCAGCCGATGCTCGTTCCGGTGCGGCTTGGTCTGGTGGGCAAATCGGGCCGCGTTTTGCCGCTGACTCTGGAAGGCGAGAATGCGCCGGGGCCCAACGAGCGCGTGCTCGAACTGACCGAGGCGGAACAGACCTTCGTCTTCGTCGGCGTGGAGGAGGAACCGCTGCTCTCCGCCGGACGGCGGTTCTCCGCGCCGGCGGTCTTCAAGCTCGCGCAGACACCCGAGCAGCGCGCGGCGCTGATGGCCCATGATGGCGATTCCTTCAACCGCTGGGAAGCGGGCCAGGCTGCGGCCCGCGACACGATGCTGGCGATGATCGCCGGTCAGCCGCCCGATCCATCCACCGTCGCAGCCGTGGGCGAGGTGCTGGCGCGCGCCAAGAACGACATGGCCTTCGCCGCCCACATGCTGACGCCGCCGCTGGAAAGCGAGATGGCCATGGCCATGGCGGTGATCGATCCGGACGCCATCCACACCGCGCGCGTGACGCTGGTGCGCACCATCGCCGCCGCGCATGGCGAAAGTTTCGTCGCATTGTACGAAAGCCTGGCGAACGCGGGGCCGTTTTCGCCGGATGCCGCCTCGGCCGGCCGGCGCGCCTTGCGCAACGCCTGCCTGCGCTATCTCACCTCGGCCGACGACGAGAACGCGGCGGCGCTTGCCGCCTCGCATTACCGCTCGGCGACCAACATGACGGACATGATCGCCGGCTTGGCGGCGTTGTCGCGCATGGCCTCGCCGCTTGCCGACGAAGCCTTCGTGCATTTCCACGACCGCTTCGCCAAGGATCCGCTGGTGATCGACAAATGGATGGGATTGCAGGCCGGCTCGCCGCGCCCCGACACGGTGGAACGCGTGCGCGCGCTGATGAACCATGCCGCCTTCGACATCAAGAATCCCAATCGGGTGCGCGCCCTGATCGGCGCCTTCTCCGCCAACCAGCTGCGCTTCCACGCCGCCGACGGCGGCGGCTATGCCCTGGTCGGCGAGACCATCCGCGCCCTCGACAAAATCAACGCGCAAGTGGCCGCGCGCATGGCGGGCGCCTTCGAGACCTGGCGGCGGTTCGACCCCGTCCGGCAGGCGCTGATGCGCCGCGAGTTGGAAACGATGGTCAAAACGCCCGGCATTTCCTCGAACCTGTTCGAAGTCGTCACCAAGATGCTGGGCTGAGCCGACCGCCACTCAAAACGCTCCGCCAGAGCGTTTTGTCGGCATATGGCTGACCGCTGTTCACGGGGCAAGCGGCTAATTGGATAAAAGTTGGAGGCAACGTCAGTGCTCGACGCTCAAGAGGCGAGGCAATTTCGATGCATGCTCGCTTCAGCCCTTTGCCGACATCACAAAATCTATGGGCTGCGCGTTGTGGGGTCGGAACGAATGACAGTGATTGTTGTCGGCTGATCATGGTTGGCAATCGCTTCATGAATGGCGGCCATTCCCTCATCCGTCGTGCGAATGCATCCCATTGTTGCATGATTTACTCCGCTGCGACCAAGTTGATCGGGCACATCCTCGCGACCTGAATGAATCTCCATATTTGTACGGCCAGGAACATCGAAGGCAACCCCGCCGTGAGAGCCGTATGCACTGTTTGGACTGTCGTCATCATGTGTCACGCTACCCACATAATTGTAGGTACCGGCTGGCCAATGGCCCTCGCTGGTACTGTCAACATTGTTATTTGCGGGAAAAGTTTGTGCAGTTCCGTCAGGCTTTGTTAGGGTCAGAGTATGGTCGATGTCGTTGTATGTCAGGGTGGTGTTGGACGCTTTGGGTGTCTCTTGCTGAGTATCGGGGGGCGGAGTATCGACATGGGCAGTGCTGTCGGAGGTGTTGACGCTAAAATCGTCCTGGTTTTGCGCAGAGGGCGTCGCACCACCGTAGGCCATCAGCACGTAAGCATCCGAAGAAGCGCCGCTTGTCGGTTTTCTCTGGGAAAACGAAACCGCAAGATTGAGCGCAGCAAGCCTGCTTCCACCGCGGGGTTCCATGTCCGATTTGGTATGGCGTAACACTTTGTCTGCAATGACCGCGTGCTTCATATATGGCAGGTCGGGGTCGGGCGGTGGATCCTCGTCATAACACTGCGGATCGCTGAACACGGCGCCTGCACTAGCCTCTTGGCAAAGAACTACATCGCAGCGAATTACCTCGGAGCATTCGAGCGCATTCAGGAATTTCTTTTGGTGGGTATTCGCTAACCGGATATTGCCGCTTGTCGACCGCAAATGACCATCCGGGGAAAGCGAGCCGCTAACGATAAAGAAGTGGGCACGTCCATTAGCCTCGGCCAGCGCTGCATCGCCCGTCATCGCCTCGATCATTGCGATGCCGTGCGGACCATACGAGGCCGCCCCGAACATCGTCCCTGGACCGCTTGCCAAAACGCTACGCACTCGATAGGCGCCAAAAGGCGTGTCCCCGAAACGCAGCAGGGGATCACGCACTGCATTGCCATGCATTTCCGCCCAGTGATCGCTGCTGCGTGCGGCGGCAGGAAAGGGACCGCATAGGAGCTTTCCGTATTCGTCGAAGACGGTCAACAAACCACAACGATCACGGTTCGCGGGAAGCTGAATGATGACTCTAATTGCGCCAACCATAACATCCCCCCTGTATTATCTAATTCTATTATGGTTCAATTTCTATTATGGTTCAACAGTCATCATTTGTAAAAGTATACACCTGAACTGACGATTGATTCTTCGTTGTGGTGTGTGTTCGAAACCGCTTGTTATGACGACTTGAACCAACTGACCAACTATACTGTGGGCAACGGGCAACTTCCTGCCCTCTGGCAACGGCATAATCGCCGCCGCCGGCGGCGGCTATGCCCTGGTCGGCGAAACCATCCGCGCCCTCGACAAGATCAACGCGCAAGTGGCCGCGCGCATGGTGGGCGCCTTCGAGACTTGGCGGCATTTTCTCGAACCTGTTCGAAGTCGTCACCAAGATGCTGGGCTGATTCGGCATCGAAGCAGGTGACAGCGACTCGCCGATTCGCATAATCGTTAATGCGCGAATCACCACCGCGCTGGCGGGGTGTGGGTTTCATGGCGAGCGAACGGACAGCTTCATGGCCTTTCGCGCTCCTTCATGGAGTGCTGGCGTGGGTCGCCGCCTTGCCGACACGCCATATCCGCGTCACGGTTTTGCTGTGCGTCGTTGCGATCGGCGGCAGCTTCGCCGCTGCGGGTGCGCTGCAGATGCGTTTCGACCGGGTCCAGGCATTCCACCAAGCCACCTATTTCGAGGCCAAGCGCGCGCAGGCCGTCGCCGCCGTGGCGGCGGCCTCGCTGGGGCGCTATGAGCGGTTCGGACGCCTGTACGCCGCCGACGAGACCGCCGACCTCACGCTCGCCGCGCCGCCCGGACTGCGCGGAATCGCGATCGCTGATTCCACCGGGCAAATCGTGCGCGCCGGCGGCGAAGTTATCGACATGCAAAGCCTGAGCGAACTGGCGCGCTGCGGCCGCGTCGTCCTGGGCACACCGCAGCGCATGGTCGTCGCCTTCCCGGACGGCGCCAACACCGTGGCCGTGTCGTTCGACGCCTCGGCGCTGGTGCCAGCGGCCATGATGGACGGCGTCGAACTGATCGGCGCCACCGGGACGCATCTGGCCGGCACGGCGAGCGACGCGCAAACCGTCGGCGCGCGCGTCGGAGCTTGGCCGGTCGCGGTGCGCGTGGCGCTCGACGACGAGAACGCACTGAGCGCCTGGTACGGCTCGCTGCCGCTCTATTTGTTCGTGATCCTAGGACCCGCCCTTGTGGGAGGCTGGCTGGCAGCCGTTTTCGTGCGCGAGTTCGAACGCCGCGCCAGAGCCTCCGAAGCCATCCGCGCCTTGCGCACGACGCATCCCGCCGAAGCGCGGCTCTTGGTGCGCCTAGCCAACGCCGAGCGCGAGGCCGTGGGAGCCCAACGCTCGAAAACCGAATTCGTCGCCCATATGAGCCACGAGCTGCGCACGCCCTTGAACGCCATCATCGGCTTCGCGGAAGTGATCGAACGCGGCTTCTACGGCGCGGTCGGCCATCCCAAATACATCGAATACGCCCGCGACATCGGCATGGCGGGACGCAGCCTGCATTCCAAGATCGGCGACATCCTCGAATTCTCCAACCTGGAAGCCGGCCGTTACCCGCTGAAGCCGGTCCGCTTCGACGTCACCGAACTGGTCTGCGTCTGCGTGAACGAGAGCGTCGGGCGCGCCTTCTCGCGCCGCATCGCGCTGGACATGGTGCCGGCGGCGCCCGCCGAGGTGAACGCCGATCCCATGGCGGTCAAGCGCATCGTCACCAACCTGCTGTCGAACGCCTTGCTCTACACCCAGGAAGGCGGCCGCGTGCGCGTTAGCGTGCGCGAGGACGAAGGCGCGGTCGCCGTCGCGGTGACCGACAACGGCAACGGCTTCAACCCCGCCGAAGCGAATACGGCCGGCACGGCATTCCGCCGCTTCGAGCGCGCCGGCGTCAGCACCGGAACCGGGCTGGGCCTGGCGATCGTCGTGGCGCTGGCGCGGCGCATGAACGGCGCGGTCAGGCTAGCCAGCGCGCACGGTGAAGGAACCTGCGCGGAGCTACGGCTGCCGAAAGTATAAGGCCATTACAGCAAAAGGCGGGCCTCACGCGAGCGCCCTGCCTGTTTTTTCTTGGCTGTGCGCCCGGCGAACCCGCCTTCTGGGCGAAGCTACGGCAGGCAAGTGGAATCCGCCGAGCGAAAACCGCAAGCACCTTTGCTTTTCCACGGGCTGCGCAGAGCGAGCGTTTCGCAGTTCCGGCCGCCCTTGGCGGCCTTTTCGCCGGCCCACTCCGTTCGGATGCACACGAAAAGCATCCTCGACCCTGTATGTTTCCGTGTCGGTCGCAATGATCCTTGCGGCGGCCCGTGGGCCGCCTGCGGTACGCCTCCATTGTCGATGAAGCATCGCGAACGGATGCTATGGCTGCGAGATGGGATGTGAAAAACGCATTTCAAGGGGTGCGAGAAAATATTTTATGCGAATTCAATGCATTATAATTCGCATGAAGGGCAATGATGCGAGTACGGATTATATCTCACGGCGTTGCCGTATCATGAAGAACGTCCGCTTCGCCGCGCGGCGGACGTTCACAGAACCCCGCCGTAGGTCCCAGATGCGCAATTTTCTGACGTTCGTAGAGCGCGAGAATGAGACCGCACCTAGTATACGAAGGAGCTGACGCCCAATTACCGTGCCACGGAGCTTTTGTCTTATTTCCGCGCGAACGACACCTTTATCGACTCATTGTTCGATCCACGCGAAAACAGTTCGAGGGTGACCGTTCGTTTGCTCGTTTTGCCGGAAAAATTATTGATAATCTGCTGCACCATGCCAATTTCAGGGTGCAAGCTCTCGTCGTCAACCGAGAGTACTTCCATGCCGATCAGATTTTTAGACTTGGCCAGCTTGCAATTCGGATGTCCGGCGGTGCATCCGGTGAGCACGACAACCTGCTCAGGCTCGGAATAGTACCTTCCCCCGACAACAGGCCCTTTCTCTTCTTCGACTGTTTGAACTGCAAAATCCAACCCAGCGACGGTGGCGATGGGCGGACCATGGTCGGGTTCCGGCGCAACGTCTGCGCGGGCGGAGAAACCTGCGAGGGTGAACGCGAAGCAAACCACCAAGAAGCGCATGATATCCCCCTATCGTCATTTGTGGCAGTATACTTCAATGAGAGGCACAACGCATAATTGTTGGTCTTATGTTTGAGACTGAAGCGCTTCTGATCTCGGCGGTGATAGAGGCCCCAGTGGCGTTTCTGGTCGTCCGGGCGACGCGTTGGCCGAGCCGTGGACCACTCCATGCGGGCTTTGCAGCCGCTGTCGCGACGGCGGTGACCCATCCCCAGCTTTGGACGGCAGCGCTGTGGGCATATCCAAAATTTGGATTTTGGCCGAGCATCATCACGCTTGAAGCCATGGTCGTGCTGGTCGAAGGAGGTTTGATCTGCTGGATGGCTCGCCTCTCGCTTCGCCACGCGCTGCTGGTTTCATTGGCGGCCAATGCGGCATCTTTCGCTGCAGGATTCCTGATTAACCGCTGACCGATCTTCATATCGCCGCGCTATTAACGGCTATTCCCGCTGTCTTGATCTTGTTTTTTCGCTTCCTTCTCGATGTCCGGATCGAGTTCTTTCGCCTTTGCGATATCGGCATTGCCGCCAGCCTTGTCGCCCGTTTTCTGTTTTGTCTGGCCGCGATAGTAGAAGCCTGCCGGATCGTCAGGCGCCAGCGCGATCACCTGGTCGAAATCCGGGATCGCACGCGTGTATTTGCCCATCTTTAGATAAGCCCTGCCACGACAGTAGAAACCGTTCGCTTTGTCGGGCGCCAGCGCGATCTCCTGATCGAAATCCTGGATCGCGCGGGTGTATTTACCCATCTTCATGTAGGTCAATCCACGATCTTGAAAGCCAGCAGTGTCGTTAGGCCCTAGCGCGATCCGCCGGTCGAAATCCTGGATCGCACGGGCGTATTGGCCCATGCCCACATAGGAGCTGCCACGAGTATCGAAGGCTGCCGCATAGTCCGGTTCCAGTTTGATCGCCTGGTCGTCGTCCGCGATTGCCCGAGCGTATTGGCCCAAGGTGTTATAAGCCCAAGCTCGTAGGTCGAGGGCTTTGGCCATGTCGTCGACCGACAATTCTCCCGACTCGATCAACGAGGTGCAGTATTTGACGGACACATCGGGCGAGCCAAATCCGGTCGCCATTTCGCAGCTGTCCCAATCGGATTTTGTATCCGCGCGAGCGGGTACCGCTAGAATTGTCACGCCCGCCAGTATTGCGCACAAGAGCGAATTGATTTTCCAAGCCATAATCGCTTTCCCCTTAGAGGCTTATTGAAAAATGGCCTTGCGTTGTTCTGTTCAACTACGCGAACCGTGCCCGATTTTACACCCTTGTGGGTTGGGCGTCACGACACCGAATAACACGGCAACGACCAGCTCACAGTTCGTCCAGAAATGATCCGAACCGCGCGGGCCCGCTACGAACGACCGGTTCGTCGCGCATTTGAGACTTATTCTGAACGGAAAGTTTGGTTTCAAAAGCAGCCATCCGCGCTAGGGGAAGAAGCGCCATGAGTTGTCGTTCATGATCCAGCCACTGGATTGTGGGGATCGCTCACAAGACGACATTCGCACCCGATTTCCGCACACGCTAAGTGACTGGTTTTCCAGCGGCGATCTCGTGGTGCAAAATTCTTGCAGACCGTGTGAAAAGTCGTGCTGAGAGGATTCCGTTATTGCGGGCGCGGCGATAGAATCGGCCATGACACACCTTTCTGGATTCGAACGCTCTCAGCTTCTGCTTTTGCCCGAAGCGATCGATGATTATGTCGCCGCCGACAATCCAGTCCGCTTCATCGACGCCTTTGTCGACGGGCTTGATTTGAAGGCAGCTGGTTTCGAGCGGGTCGGGGCGAAGGCGACGGGCCGTCCCGGCTACGCTCCCAGCGATCTCCTGAAGCTTTATATTTACGGCTATCTTAACCGGGTGCGGTCAAGCCGCCGTCTTGAGGCCGAATGTCATCGCAACATTGAGGTTATCTGGCTGTTGCGTACCTTGAAGCCTGACTTCAAGACCATTGCCGATTTCAGGAGCGACAACCGCGCCGCGTTCAAGAAAGTCTTCCGGGAGTTCGTGATCCTGTGCCGGCGACTTGATTTGTTCGGGCGCGAGTTGCTGGCGGTGGATGGCACGCGCATCAAGGCGGTCAACAATAAAGACCGGAACTTCACGACGGGATCGCTGCAAAAATTCATCGAGGCCGCCGACAAGAAGCTGGAAGATTATCTGAAACGGCTCGATGCGGGCGACATTGAGGAGCGCTCGAGCGGCGGTTCGCGTGTCAAGAATCTGGCGGAAAAGATCGAGGCGCTGAAGAAAAAGCGCGGCGAATATGCGGCGCATCTTTCCGCGCTGGAAAAGAGCGGCGAAAGCCAGGTGTCGCTTACCGACCACGACAGCCGCGCCATGGCGGCGTATACGAAGGTCGGAGTCGGCTACAACATCCAGATCGCCGTCGATGCCAAGTACAAGATGATCGTCGAACAGGCGGTTTCGAACGATGTTCTGGACATGGGCCTCCTGCAATGCACAGCGGAGCCGGCGCGAGAGATTCTTGAGGTCGAGAAAATCGACGTGGTCGCCGACAAGGGCTATTTCAGGACCGAGGACATCGCTGCTTGCGAGGAAGCCGGCCTGACGCCGCATGTTCCGCGTCCGCAACGCGGGGCGGCGGTGAACAACGGTTTTTTCCGCAAGGATGAATTCCGCTACGACGCCAAACAGAACGCCTTCATTTGTCCAGCCGGACAGACGCTGACGCCGATCCGCCAAGGCAAATTGCGCGAATTGAAAAAAGTCGACTACGGCAACGCAAAAGCCTGCCGCGCCTGCGCGCTGCGTTCGAGCTGCACAAAGGGTGTTCGCGCTGTTTCGCGCCTTGAAAACGAGGAGGCGCTCGATCGCATGGCGGAGCGACTTAAGGCGAGGCCGGAGATTCTCGACCGGCGGCGCGAGGTCGTCGAGCATCCCTTCGGCACGATCAAACAATGGATGAACCAAGGGGCATTCCTCATGCGCGGCCTGCAAAAGGTTAGCGCCGAGTTCAGCCTGACGGCGCTCGCCTATAATCTGCGCCGGGCGCTCAACATCCTCGGCATGGAAAAGCTGATGGCGGCCGTGGCGGCGTAAAAGGCCTCAAATTGCGCCAGATTGGACGTCACGGGCTGCTTCAGGGCAGTCCTCGAAGCTCAAGCAAGGTAGCAAACAGGTTTTGGCGGGAAACGGAAAATACCAGCCAAAATCCCCGCCAAATCTCTGGCGATCTTCAATCCGCCGACGTTTCCACACGGTCTGCTTGAGTTATGCACCGGAGCGAACGTCCGCGGTTGATTGAGAGACCATCCACTAAGGGATTACCAGATTCAGAATCCCTGCCCCGCGCCTCTGCGGCGCATTTCGAAACCTCTATGCGCCCGCACCCGGTCGACAACGGCGCGCCGCTCGTCCGGCGTCAGCGTTGCCACGCTTTCGGACATGACCTTCATCTCTTCTTCTTCCAGCGCCATGTCGGCATTGCGCACGCGCTCGAGGGATCGGTCGAAGGCTTGCCGGCTGAAATTGGCGTCCGCAAAGGCGCGCCGCGTTTCTTGCCGCGCCGCCATCGCCTCGCTCCTGAACTGGAGGATGCGGTCGCGGTGCGCCGCGACGATGCTCTGGATCTTGTCGCTCTCCGCCGGAACCAAGCGCATGAGCGCATAGGGAGCCAGCGCGCCCTGGCCCTGTCCCATTCCTCGCCCGAAGCCCTGGCCGCCGAACATCAAACCGGGATGGAAAGCGCGGAAAAAAACCATCGCGATCACGCCGACCAAAATCAGGTTGATGCAGAGCGAGACGATCAGCCCCAAATTCGAACTCTTCCGCGGCGATGCCGTATCGGTGCTCATCTCAGAAGTCCCCAGATAGATCCAAACTCGGAATGGTGTCGAATGTCTGCGTCTCGTCTTGCCCGGAGCCGGCGCCGGTCAAAGCCGAAGACGGAACCAATGCGCCCGCCGCCAGTCCCAGCACCAGCGACAAGGCGAAGATCGAGGCGGGCTGCCACGCCGGCGCGCTCGGCCACACCGCGTCCCGCAGCTTCCGCACCGGACGCAGCGCCACCGCCCAGAGCGAAGCGTTCCGCTTTGCCGCGACGGCGTCGAAATCGGCGAGAATGCACGCTTGCAACGCGCCGGACGCCGGAACGCTCGGCAAGTCCGCAAGGAGGCGGGCGGCGAATGCGGCATCGCCTTGCGCTTCCGCCGAAGGGGCGCTGCGATCGAACGAGTTTTCTTCCGCCATCTTCTTCTCCTAGCCGTCCTTCAGATGCGCGAGCTTTATCCTTAACGTCCGCCGCCCGCGCGCCAACAAGGACTCCAAGGCTTCAACGCTGACGCCCAGAATCTCCGCCGCTTCGATATTGCCGCGCTCCTGGGTGTGACAGAGCAGGATGGCCGCGCGCTGGCGCTCGGGCAATTCAGCCAGCGCCGCCTCGATCTCGGCGGCCAAGCCCGCGTTCTCAAGCTCCGCCAGAGGCCCGCGCCCGGGATCGGCGACATGGGCCGCCGCCGTCAGCTCGAGCGTCGGCTTGCGCCTGAGCCGGTCGTAGCACTGATTCAATGTCACCCGGTAAAGCCAGGTCTCGAATTTCGCCTGTCCCGGCTTCCAGCGCGCGGCATGCGTCCACAACCGCAGGAACGCCTCCTGCATGGCGTCCTCGGCCTCGCTGCGGTCGCGCAGCATCCGCCGGGCCAGTGTCAGCATTTTGGGCAGATGACGCGCCATCAGAGCCTGCGCGGCGGCGCGGTCGCCGCGGCCCACGCGAGCGACAAGCTCGGCATCCGGATCGATTCTCATTCCGGCATCCAAACTGCTCGCTCCAGCCGTTTAACGCTAGGAGGCGGATTTTCCGTCGCCGGGCGAGAGCGGAGCGGGAATCGGCAGAAATGGCAAGGCGGTCGTGCGGCAGGTGACGCCCGCCGCGGTGAGCGCGGTTCCTGGCGCGGCCGTATCCGCATCCAAGACGGCCAGCGCGATGGCGCGGCACAAGGCCGGCGACAGCAGCGATCCCAGAGTGCGTCCGACGACATGACCGCCGCGCATGAGAACCGTTTGCGGCGCGGGCGTTTCGCTATCCAACAGGATTCCGGCCAGGACCTTTTCGGGACCGCCGGCGCGGCCGTTGAAAACGTGATCGCGATCGACAAGGCCGCCAAGCCCAAGCGACCCCGGCGACGGCTCGGGAGAGAAGCCGTCGCGGGCCGGCGCGAAATCGCGGTCGGGCCGAACGATGCCGCTTTCCAGGTCCAGGGTATCAAGCGCGCCTTGGCCCGCCAGGCAGAGCGCGAAGGAACGTCCGGCCTTGACGATGCGGTCCCAAACGATCAGCGCATCGTCGGGCGCGCACCATAGCTCGAAGCCGCCGCCGAGGCGCGACAGCGTCACGTCCAGCCCGCGCCAGAAATATTTGCGCAAGGCGAGCGCGCCGAGATCGGCCGGCAATCCGGCCGCCGCGAGCAGCTTGCCGGCGGCGGGACCGAGGAGCGTCAGCACGCCTTCCTCCTCGGTGACGTCGCGCACGGTGACATTGTAAAGAGCGGCCGCGTCCGCGATCCAGCGCAAATCCTCCACGGCGGAAACCAGCACGAACGATTCCGGTCCCAAACGCGCGATCGTGCCGATGCCGCGCACGCCGCCCGCATCGTTCAGCCATAAGGCTTTCAATGCTTCGCCGGGCAAAAGGCGCGAAGCATCGCGCGTCAAGAGACGCGAAACGAACTCGCCCGCGCGCGGGCCGCAGATCGAAGTGCGTCCATGCCACGAGACATCCCCCAGAACCGCGCCGAAGCGCGCAGCCAAGGCCTCCTGCGGGTCGCCCGAAGCCAGCGTGAAACCGCCCCGATTTTCCCAGAGGTTGAACCTGTTGGCTTCGGCGACGCGCGCGTGGAACGGCGTGGCGCGGAGACGCTCGTCGGTCATCGAACCTCTCCCTTCAGATGCGCCCCAGCGATCGCAGCGGCGATGCGCGCCGCGCGGCAAGACAGAGCGGGTACGGGCTCGGCCGCTTCGCCGCACAGGAACAAGCCGCCGATCGGCGTGGCGATGCGCGCGCGCCAGCCGGCAAGCATGTGCCGGGCGGTGAGCGGATCGCGTTCCGGCGCATTCGGCTCGCCAACGCTCGCGGCGACGATGCTCTCCTTCAAGCCCGGCGCATGGCGTTCGAGGATCGCCAGCACGGCGTCCGTCAGCCGCGGTGCGAGCTTAAGCCAGCCCTCTTCCGGCGACACGGGCAGCGGACGCACCAGCACCGACAGAAGATGCGTATTCCCGGGCGCTAGCGACGGATCGAAAAGCGTCGGCGCAACCGCTTCCAGCGCCAGCTCGGCGGGCAAGCGGCCGGCGCGCGCCTCAGCATGCGCGGCGATGCAGCCCTCCAAGCGCTCGGCGATGATGAACCGGCCGGAAGGCTGCGAAGCCGCAAATCCCGGCGCCGATTTTAGAGCCAGCACCAGCTTCGCCTCGGCCGTGTCCGGTGTGCGGCGCAGCTGCCGGGCGGTGGCGAAACCGGCCGCGCCGGCGGGCGCAAGCTCAAGCAGCGTGCGCCGGCGGGGCAGGCTCGACAGAACGATGCGCGCCGCGATCTCTTCGCCCGACGCGAGCGCCACGCCGGTCACGGCGTCGCCGGACAGAAGCAGGCGTGCGACCGGGACGCATGTCCTGATTTCGACGCCGGCGGCCTGTGCGGCGGACACCAATGCATCGGCGAGCGACGCTACGCCGCCGCGCGGGATCGCCACCGCACCCTGCAGGCCGCACATCTCCTGTGCCGCGCGCCAGGCGAACAAGAGCGAAGACCCAGCGTCGGACGGCGACAAGCCGCCCGCCATGGCGTCGAAGGCGAAAGCCGCTTTCACCGCCTCGGATTCGAAGGCGGCATCGAGGAAGGCCCCGGCGCTCGTCATGGCGAGACGGCGCAACTCCTCGTGCTGCGCGGCTTCGCCAAGCTCGCCTTCCTCCCACCACATCGCCCGCAGGGCGCGTCCGAAGGCGAAAAGATCGCGGCGGAAACCGGCAAACCGTTCCGCGTCGCGCTGCGAAACGGGTGCGATGCTGTGCGCGGCGGCATGCGCGTTGCGGTCGAGCACCAGCGGTTTGCCTTCGCTGCTCAGGCCGGACAGCGCCAAATCGCGCGCCGCGAATTTGAGGCCGTGACGGCCGAGCTTCAATTCCTTCACCACGCGCGGATCGAGCGCGCAAAGCGAATGCGGACCGGCGGGAACGACGAGATCGCCGACGGACATGCTGTTGGCGCAGGCGCCTCCGGAAACCGGCTCGGCTTCCAGCACGCTGACGCGCGCACCTGCCCGTGCGAGATAGGCCGCCGCGGCCAGCCCTTGCGGACCTGCGCCGATCACCAGGACGTCAGCGGCGTCGCTCATTTGAGCCTTCCCGCCGCGAAATCGGCCATCAGCGCGCGCGCGGCGGCGACACCCGAGGCGCAGGTCGCCAGAGGTCCGAGCGTCGAAGACGGCCCGGCTAGATAAAGCCCTTCCACCGGCGTACGCGTGCCGCTCGCCTCGACGAAGGGGCGAAAGCCTAGCATTTGGTCCGCCGTCAGTTCGCCGCCCGAAAGATCGCCGCCCGTGAGGCCGAGCATGTTCTCCGTGTCCGGCGGCACGATCAGTTCGGCGCCGAGTACGCGCTTGGCGATGCCGGGCCATACGGCTTCCACGGCGGCAAGCGCCGTGTCGCGCAGCTTGTCACGCTTCTCGCGCGTCCAGGCGCCGTCGAAGGGCGTATGCGGGATGGCGCCGAGCGTGACGGTCAGCGTGGCGGCGCCGTCCGGCGCCAGCGACGGATCGACGGCGGAAACCAGTCGCAGCATCACAGGCGGGCGCTCTGGCACCGCACCGCGTCGCCAAGCGCGATAGGCGGCGTCGAGCGCCGCTATATCGGGCGCGACATGAAGGGGACCGCGCCAGGCAATCGGATCGGTTCCGGCGGGCGGATCGGGGGGCGCCTCCAGCGCCACCAGCAGACGCGCCATGCTTGGCGCCGGGCGGAAAGCTCCGACGCGATCCACCAGCGCGCGCGGCAGCTCGCTCCAGGAGAACAGCGAAAGGAACGTCCGCTTGAGATCCAGAGTGGAAATGACGGCGCGCGCGGCGACTTCGCTGCCGTCGGCCAGCCCGACAGCGGCGACGCGGCGGCCAGCGCGCTTGATGTCGGTAGCCTCCAGACCGCAGGTGATTTCCGCGCCCGCTTCCTCGGCCGCCGCGCGCAGCGCGTCACCCAGCCGCCCGAGCCCGCCGGCCGCCATGCCGCCTCGACTGCCGGCAAGCAGCTGAAGCGCGCTGCCGGCAAGCGCCGGATCGCAAACCTGGCCGTCCAGCAACGCGGCCAGCAGATGGGCACACTCGGCGGAATCGGCGGACGACTCATCCAGCACATCCAACAGCGTCCGTGCAGCAAGCTCCTCGCCCGGCCAAGGCGCAGTCGGCGCCGCGGATGCGAACAGGCCGCGCTTCGGCGGCTGAGCCGCGTCGGCCAGCACGCGCTCCGCGATCGCGCGGCGCAGCGCTTGCGCGCGTCCGGCCGACGGCTGCAACAGGCTTTGCTTGCCGGGCCACAGCGCCAGCGAAGCGGGGGCGGACATCAGCAAGGCGCCGCGGCGCGCCAGATCGAGCGACCAGAAGATGTCTTGCGGGATGGCGGGAAGTTCGTCGACGAAGGGTGACGCGCGAAAACCCGGATGGAACTCGCGCGTGGCGCAGCGCCCGCCCGGGTGCGAATCGCGTTCGACGACGGCGACCTTCAGGCCGCGCCCGGCGAGCGTCGCCGCCGCGGCTAATCCGTCCGCGCCCGCGCCGATGATGCATGCATCGTATCGCAACTGCCGCCGCCTTGCTTCCCCGCGCCACTATCGCCTATCGGCGGTTCGAACGCAGTTAATGCACGCTAACGTCCCCAAGCGACAGGATAGGCGCGAAGAAAAAGGGCGGAAACGGTTTTCTCAACCATTTCCGCCCTTGGTTAATGACTCGATTGGTCGCGCAATTCTAGGATTGCGCTCCGTGCGCTTTGAGGCTGATTACAGCACGCCGCGCTTATGTTCGCCGATGACGAGACGGCCTGGATTGAAAGCCGCCTTGATTACGGACAGCGCCCTTCGGGGCTCGGCTTCGCCGCACATGAACACGTCGAAAGCCGCATATCCCCTTTCGGGCCACGTATGTACGCTGATGTGACTTTCCGCCAGAACGGCAACGCCAGAGACGCCGCCGCCGTCGGTGAACGTATGCAGATGAATGTGCAGCAGGGTTGCCCCGGCCGCCTTCACCGCATCGATCAGCGCTGTTTCGATCCTGTCACGGTCGTCGAGACCCTCGGCGTCCCATAGATCGATTATCAGGTGACTTCCCGCATAGGTCAGTCCGTTACGAGTGATGAAGTGGTCCTTGCGGTCCTCATCCCCAGGGGGAATAGGAACCGGAACGGTCCTCGCCGAAGCGCGAGCGCGAGGCGCTTTTGCTTCTTTGATCGCCGCTACGAGTTCGAGTCGAGCCATTCTGGCACCTACCCTCTCAGAGCGTTGACACCTGTGCACCTCTCCTTGCGAAGGGGTGCGCCTCAAGAAGAAAGCGGCGGACGGAAGGCCGCCTCGCCGCTCTGTCCCCCCGCGGGGAACGGGCGAAATATAGGATCATCGCCCCCCGACGCAAGATTTTTGTCATCCAAGTGTAAATTTTTTTGGGAGCGGCGTGGCGCGGGTGAGCCTCCCGCCGTCACAAAAGTCGAGCGGCGCGCGCCTCGCGGCGCGCTTGCCAGGCGGAAGCCGCCGCCCTAAAAGCGCCGCGCCGTTTCCGTCTCACGCGAGGACCAAGCGATGCCGGCCAGCCGTTTCAAAGAGCGTCTCCACAAGGGTTATGCCCAGACGATGGAGCTCAAAGGCAGTCCGCTGGCCGAAGAAAAGAGCCGCTACCAGCGCATCAAAATCTTCGACACGGTCGCCAACGGCCGCGTGTTGATCCTCGACGACGTCGTGCAGATGACGACCCGCGACGAATCCGCCTATGCCGAAATGCTGACACATTTGCCGATCCTGGAGCACGGCAAGGTCGAGCGGACGATGATCGTCGGCGGCGGCGACCTCTCCATCGCCGACGAGGCGCTTAAGCATAAAGGCGTCAAGGAAGTCGTTCTGGTCGACATCGACGGGCGGGTGATCGAGCTTTGCCGCAAGCACTTCGCCGAGGTGAATGCCAAAGCCTTCAGGGACAAGCGACTCAAGATCGAGGTCGCCGACGCCTTCGAATATCTCGGCCGCAAGCAGAGCAAGGCCCGTTTCGACCTGATCGTCGGCGACCGCCCTGACCCCATCGGCCCCGGCAAAGCGCTGTTCGGCGAGACCTTCTACGACCGCGTCAAGCGCGCGCTGAAGCCAGGCGGCATTGCCACCTTCCAGACCGGCGTGCCGTTCTACCAGCCTTGGGAGATCGCCGAGGCGCTGGAGGAGTTGAAGGCGTTCTTCCCGCAGTCCGGCCTCTACCTGACCGTGGTGCCGACCTATATCGGCGGCTTCATGGCGCTGTCGTGGGCCGGCAAGGGCGCGCGGCTCGGGACGCCGAAGGGCGTCAAGCGCGCGGCGGCGGCGTTCAAGAAGAGCAAGCTCAAGACCGACTATTACAACCCGGCGGTCCACGCGGCGGCGTTCGCCTTGCCGGAGTGGATCAAGCGGCTGGTGCCCTGATGGACGCCAGCGGGCTGCCTTCGCCTCAGGCGCGCGAGGAGGCGTTGTACCGGCACCTCGTCGCGCTCGGCATCGGCTGGAAGACCACCGCGCATGCGCCCGTCTTCACGGTCGGGGAAGCCGACGCCGTTCACGGCCACATGCCCGGCTGCCACACCAAGAACCTCTTCCTGAAGGACAAGAAGGGCGGCTTGTGGCTGGTCGTCCTGCGGAGCCACCTACGGATCGATCTGAACGCGCTGGCCAAGCAGCTTGCCGCGCCGCGATTCTCTTTCGGTTCGGCCGAGCTGCTGATCGCCACGCTCGGCATCGAGCCGGGATCAGTGACGCCCTTCGCGCTGATGAACGACACGGCGCACAAGGTGCGCCCCATCCTGGACGAAGGGATGCTGGCGCTGGACCCGCTGAACTTTCATCCCTTGCGCAACGACCGCACGACGGCGATCACCCCCGGCGACCTGCTCGGCTTCGTGCGCGCCTGCGGTCACGATCCGATCATCGCCTCCTTGCCGGAAATTGCGGCGTAAGCGCGGTGTGGACGCAGCGTTCGGCTGAAGGCGGGTGACGCGCAAAAGCCACAGTCCGTGGCGCATCACAAATTCGCCATTTTCATAGACACAAACCGCCACGTTCCTGGCCTCGAATGGCTCACGACGGCTTGAGGAGCAAAGCAGATGTTGAAAGGCTTCCTGATCGCTTGCGTCGTGGCATTGACCCTGGGCGCAATGGCAGGCTTCGCGATGCCGGCGGACGCCGCGGGCATCGGCGCCGCGGCCTTGCACTTCGCCCCGTAACCTCCCACGCCCCGAACAAAGAAAACCCCACGGCCCTTTCGGGACCGTGGGGTTTTTGCGTCAAGGCCGATGCGCCTTAGTGCGTGCGCGCCGTGAACTCGATGCCGATGATCCGCGGGTCGCTGACGAAGCCCGTATTGTCGTCGAAATCGATGCCGCCCTGCAGATTGGGCTTGTTGGTGATGTTGCGGGAATAGACCGCGATCTCGTAATTCTTGCCCGGGAAGTCGTAGCCTACCCTGAGACCGCCTTCGTAATTGCCGTTGGTATGGAATTCCGCCGACTTGTAGAGGAAGAAGTTCGTGTAGCCCTGCAGCCACCAATCGGTATAGGCGAAGATCTCGCCGCCGTTCCCGAGCGGGATTCCGTAACGCGCGGTCAGCGTCAGCATATAGTCGGGCGCCTGCGGGAACGGATTGCCGTTGAGAAGAGCGTTTCCGCCGACTACAGGATTCTCGACCGTGCATTGAGCACAGATCGCCGTCGTCAGGTTGGGATCGCGGATTTCGGTGTGCGTCCAGCTTGCGCCGCCCGTGAACAGCAGATTGTCGGTTGCCGCCCATTCCGCATCGGCTTCCAGGCCGTATGCCAAGCCAGCGCGCGCATTCAAGAGGATAACGGAGTTGCCTACCGCCGCGCCGCCGATCGCGGAAAACTGCATGTCCCGTACATAGTAAGTGAAGCCGTCGAAGTTCAGGCGGACCTGCTTGTCGAACAACTCCGTTTTCGCGCCGGCTTCGTAAGAGGTGATGGTCTCGGAACGAGCAATAGAATAATTGCCCGGCGGAGTGTTAAAAGCGATGTTGCGGCCTTGGATCGAGGGCGCGCGGAAGCCGGTCGCTATGCGCGCATAAAGATTGACGTCGTCGTTGACGATGTAGTCGGCGCTGACGTCCCAGCTCACATTGTTGCCGCCCACTTTTACCGGCGTTGTAATCGTGTCGAGCGGGCCACGGGCTGTCATGCCCTTCACGTCCGAGGTCCAGCGTACGCCGCCGGTTACGGTAAGTGCATCGGTGAGCTTGTAGCTCGCCTGGCCGAACAGCGCTTCGGAAGCGTTTGACTGGCGCACCGAAGTCGGCGGGATATAGAACGGATAGGTCGTGTCCTGATAGTCCGTATAGAAATAGAACGCGCCGACCTGCCAGAACAGCGGGCTCGACGAGTCGGACGCCAGATGCAGCTCCTCGGTGAACTGGTGGAGGTAATCCAAGCCGTCCTGCGATTCCGATTGGAAGTAGATGAGTCCGGGGCCGGTCGGATTGCCGCCGTCGATATCGCCGCGGCTAAAGCCGTGCGTCGACTCGTAGCCGGTGATCGAGGTCAGCTTCACCCCGCCGAAATCGTAGGAGGCGGTCACGCCGCTGCCTAGAGTGTTGTACTTCTGCGGATTGTTCGCGCCGGCGTCGAACCAGACCTTGTTCCAAACATAGTTGCTATTGAGGTGGTTATTGCCCGGCCCGATGATGTTGGCGCGGAAGATCGCGGCCGTGCCGTCCAGCGACCAGCCGTGCAGATTCACCAAGACGCTGAAATTGTCGCTGGGCTGATACAGGAGCTGTACGCGCGCGGCGCTTTCGTCATAACCGCCGAGCGCATTGTTCTGGCCCGTATAGGCATTGTCGATGTAATCGTCGCGATGCACCCACTGCCCGGACACGCGCACCGAGAGCGTATCGGTCAGTCCGACGCCGACGGCGCCATCCACGCTGGTGGTTCCCAGTTCGCCGTAGGAGCCCGTAAGGAAGGCGTCCAGATCCTGCGTCGGCTTCTTGCTCGTGAACTTGATGACGCCCGCCGTTGTGTTGCGCCCGAACAGCGTGCCCTGCGGACCGCGCGAGACTTCGACATCTTCCTGGTCGTATATCGGGGCGCTCTTCAGGACGGTGTTCTCCATCACCACGTCGTCCATGATAATGGAAACCGGCTGCGAGGCGGCCAGATCGAAATCCGTGTTGCCCAGACCGCGAATGTAGAAGCGCGGCGCCACGCGCCCGTTCGAGGATTCGGCGTAGACGTCTGGAACATGGTCGGCGATCGCCTTGATGTCCTCTCCGGACTCGAAAATGGCGTTGATCTGTTCGTTATCCTGCGTCGCGACGGAGAGCGGAACGTCCTGTTGGTTTTCCGCATGGCGCTCTGCCGTGACCACGACTTCTTCGACCTGCTGGGCATAGGCCGGCGCTACCGCAAGCGTCGTTGCGGCCACCGCCGCGGCTGTCCCCAGAAGTCTCGTTAACCGCAATGATCCATTACCCCGAAACCGCATTTCTAGCTCCTTTAGCTGCCGACAAGGCTGACCGACGTTGAGCCTTCCTCGTTTCCCCGCTGCGATTCTTATTTTTGTGCGCGTTTTCGTACGCGCCGGAATCGTGCGGTCGTGCGCAAAGAACTGTCAATTGAACACCGAAAGAACGATGTCGCTTTTGTGAATATGTGTGGCCAAATAAGGACGAAAAAAGCGCGTCTTACGTCGAAAACATGTGGATGAATTCGATTTCCGCGCGAAGCAATGCAATCCTGAACAACGACCTCGCGGGCGACGCGAAATGCCCCGATCGTCCCATGCGCGCCCGGCGGCTCGAAAGCGCCCCCAAATGCTTCCCCGCCGAAACATTTCGATCCCGAGAAACGGCAGGCCCGCAGGCCGCTCGATTAGCCCTTTCTTTTCGCGGCGCTTGCCCCCATGTTGCGGGGCGGAAGTCGGGAAAACGCAGCCATGGCACTGATCGGTTCTTCCGGAAGACCCCTGAGCGGCCAAAGCGGCAGCCAGCCGGCGGCCGCTGGTCCCTATGTCAAGGAGACGTCGCTCGAAACCTTCGCCGCCGACGTGCTCGAAGCCTCGCGCGAGGTGCCGGTGATCGTCGATTTCTGGGCGCCCTGGTGCGGACCGTGCAAACAGCTCGGCCCGGCGCTGGAGAAGGCGGTGAACGACGCCAAGGGCGCCGTCCGCCTGGTCAAGGTCAACATCGACGAGAATCAGGAAATCGCCCGCCAGTTGCGCATCCAGTCGATCCCCACCGTCTATGCCTTCAAGAACGGACAGCCGGTGGACGGCTTCATGGGCGCCATCCCGGAAAGCCAGATCAAGACCTTCGTGCAAACCTTGATCGGCGATGCCGGCGGCCACGGCGGCGAGGATCATGCGGCCGAATTGCTGGCCATGGCCGACGCGGCCTTCGCCGCGGGCGACATGGCCCAGGCTGCGCAAGCCTACGCCCATGTGCTGCAGGACGAACCCGGCCATCCCAAGGCGGCGGCCGGGCTGGCCAAATGCTATCTGAAAAGCGGCGATCTGGAGCGCGCCAAGACCACGCTTGGGCTCGTGCGGCCCGACGATGCCGCCGACGACGCCGTGCGCGCGGTGGAAGCCGAACTCAAATTGCGCGAACAGGCGGCGAGTCTCGGCGACGTGGGCGTACTGAAGGGGCGCCTCGCGGCGAATCCGAACGATCATCAGGCGCGCTACGATCTGGCGCTGGCGCTCGACGCCAAGGGAGAGCGCGAAGCGGCCATCGAGGAGCTGCTGGAACTGGTGCGGCGCGAACGCAAATGGAACGACGAAACCGCGCGCAAGCATCTGGTGACGCTATTCGAGGCGATGGGCCCCGCCGATCCGCGCACCATTGCGGCGCGGCGCCAGCTTTCCTCCATCTTGTTTTCCTGAGGTCCTGCCGTGGGCGGAAATTATCACTCGCTCGACGATCTGCCGCCCACGCTGGACATCTTTCCGCTGACGGGCATCCTGCTGCTGCCGCGCGGGCAATTGCCGCTCAACGTCTTCGAGCCGCGTTATCTGGCGCTGGTCGACGACGCGCTTTCCGGCAGCCGTTTGATCGGCCTAATCCAGCCCACCCAGCACGAGGACAAGGTCTTGAAGCCAGCGCTTTCGGCCATCGGCTGCGCCGGGCGGTTGACGTCCTTCCGCGAGAGCGACGACGGGCGTTATCTGATCACGCTCACCGGCATATGCCGGTTCCGCGTCGTGGAGGAATTGTCGACCGTTACCCCGTATCGTCAGGTCAAGACCGACTTCGCGCCGTTCCTCGGCGATCTGCTTCCCGCCGGCGAAAGCGATTTTCCGCGGGACCGGCTGCTCGCCGCGCTCAAGGACTATCTTTCCCGGCGCGATATGAAAGCCGATTGGCGCAGCGTGCTGGGCGCGGCGCCCGAGACGCTGGTCAACGCCCTGGCCATGCTGTGTCCGTTCGAACCGTCGGAGAAACAGGCCTTGCTAGAAGCCCCCGGCTGGCTGGAACGCGTCGACACGCTGATCACCTTGCTGGAAATGGCGAACGCCGGCCCGACCGGACCGGTTTCGCTGAACTGAGCGTGCTTCGACAAGCTCAGCATGAGGGGTTATTTTCACCTTCACCTGAGCTTGTCGAAGGGTGACTAGAACGAGGCGCGTGTGATGGAACCCGATCCCAAACTGCTCGACATCCTGGTCTGCCCGGTGACCAAGGCTACCTTGACCTACGACCGCGAGCGCCAGGAACTCATCAGCCGGCCGGCGGGTCTCGCCTATCCCATCCGCAGCGGCATCCCGATCATGCTGCCGGGCGAAGCGCGCCCGCTCAGCGACGCGGAGCGCGACGGCCGGTGAACGACAACGCCCCCTGGCCAACCGAGCTGCGCCTCGACGGCGCCAAGACCACGCTGACCGTCAGCTTCGACAATGGCGAACGCTTCGCGCTGCCGGCGGAGTATCTGCGCGTGGAATCGCCTAGCGCCGAAGTGCAAGGCCACGGGCCGGACCAGAAACAGATCGTCAGAGGCAAGGAGAACATCAAGATCGCGGGCCTCGAACCGGTCGGCAATTACGCCGTGCGCATCCTGTTCGACGACGGCCACAACTCCGGGCTTTTCAGCTGGAGCTATCTTTGCGAACTGGGACGCGAGCACGCGGCGCGCTGGGCCGCGTATGTCAAGGCGCGCGACTCGCATGCCTGAACCGCCCGTCCATCCGGAGTCTCCCGGTCCGGCCGATAGCGTGCGCGGGCGGCGTCGGCCGGCGATCATCAAGGGCCAGGACAGCGGCCGCTGGACGGACTTCTACCATCCGGTGCTGACGGCATCCTGGCCGATGTTCTTCCTGTGGCTGGCGGCGTTCTTCATTGCCACCAACGTCATGTTTGCATTGCTTTACATGGCCGATCCGCACGGCATCGCCCATGCCCGCCCCGGCTCCTTCCTCGACGCCTTCTTCTTCAGCATCCAGACCTTCGGAAGCATCGGCTACGGCGCGATGTACCCCACGTCCGTCACCGCCAATATGCTGGTGACGCTGGAGTCCTTTTTCAGCATCGTCAACATTGCGATCGCCACCGGTCTCGTCTTCGCCCGCTTTTCGCGGCCCACCGCGCGCGTGCTGTTCTCCGACGTCGCGGTCGTCGCGCATTTCGACGGGGTGCCGACGCTGATGTTCCGCGCCGCGAACCAGCGCGGCAATCAAATCCTGAACGCCTCCGTCACGGTGACGTTCGCCTATCAGGCGGTGAGCAAGGAAGGCATCGCCATGCGCCGTTTCGAGGAATTGACTCTGCTGCGCGCGCGCACGCCGCTGTTCGCCCTCTCCTGGACCGTGATGCACCGCATCGACAAAACCAGCCCGCTTTACCGAGCGACGCCCGATACGCTGGCCGGCAATCAGGTCGAACTCGTCGCGCTCTTAAGCGGCACCGACGACACGCTGTCGGAGACGATCTACGCCCGGCACGCCTACAGGCCGAATCAAATCCTGTGGAACCACCGCTTCGCCGACGTGCTGTCGGTCGACGAGTACGGACGACGCGTCGTCAACCTCCATCTCTTCCACGACACCGAGCCGGACGGGAGCGGCGCTATTTCCGCCCCATAGCCTTGCCTTCCAGCTCCGTGATGGGGCCTTCGGTGAAGAGGTATTCCTTCAGTTCCTTGTTGAAGCGCGGATCGTTGCGCCTGATCCATTCCAGCAGCATGGAGGCGTGCTCGATCTCCTCGTCGGCGTTGTGCAGCAGGATCGCCTTGAGTTTTTCGTCTTCCGTGTCGTCGGCGCGCTGGCGATACCAGTCGATGGCCTCCAGCTCCTCCTTCAACGAGGTGACGGCGTAATGCATTTGCAGCGTGTGGCGCGACAGCTTCTCATATGGGACATGGATGCCTTCGCTCGACATGGATGGACCTCCTTGGGTTGACGCCGGCGCGGGGGGCCGAGGAGCGGCGGCCGCCGCGCGCGCCTTGCGGTTTCTGAAAAGGAATTTGAACATAGACCTACCCTCGCGCCGCGACCATAGCGCGCGCAAAAGCAACTTGGAACAGTTCTAACTTGTGATAGACGGTCGCAGCCGTTAAGTTCCGCGCGCCATGGAACCCTTCAAGCATCTGTCGGGCGTCGCCGCGCCGCTGCCAATGATCAATGTCGATACCGACATGATCATTCCCAAGCAATTCCTCAAGACCATCAAGCGCACCGGTTTGGGAAAGGCGCTGTTCCACGAAATGCGCACCAAGCCGGACGGCAGCGACAATCCCGATTTCGTGCTCAACAAGCCGGCCTATAAGAATGCCCAAATTTTGATCGCCGGGGCGAATTTCGGCTGCGGGTCGAGCCGCGAGCACGCCCCCTGGGCGCTGCTCGATTTCGGGATCCGCTGCGTGATCGCGCCCAGCTTTGCCGATATTTTCTATAACAACTGCTTCAAGAACGGCATTCTGCCCATCACCCTGGGGCAGGCCGACATCGACAAGCTGCTCGACGACGCCGCGCGCGGCGCCAATGCCATCGTCAGTGTCGACCTCGAGAAGCAGGAAATCCGCGGGCCGGACGGCGGCCGCATCAAATTCGACATCGATCCCTTCCGCAAACAGTGCCTGCTGAACGGCTGGGACGATATCGGCCTGACATTGCACAACGAGAGCAAGATTTCCGCATTCGAGACGGCGCACAAGATACAGACGCCGTGGCTATGACATGACCTACAATATTCTTTTGCTCCCCGGCGACGGCATCGGACCGGAAGTCATCGAAGAGACGCGCCGCGTCCTCGGCTGGTACTCGGCCAACCGCAATCTCGCTTTCGCGACCCAGGAAGACCTGGTCGGCGGCATCGCCTACGAAGTCCATGGCACACCGGCCCCCGACGCGATGATCTGGAAAGCCCAGAGTGCGGACGCCGTGCTGTTCGGCGCGGTCGGCGGGCCTGGGTGGGACAAGCTGCCCTTCCAGCTCAAGCCGGAACAAGGGCTGCTGCGGCTGAGGAAGGACCTTGGACTGTTCGCCAATCTGCGCCCGGCGCTGTGCTTCGATGCGCTGAAGGAAGCTTCCTCTTTGAAGCCCGAGATCGTCTCCGGCCTCGATATTCTCATCGTGCGCGAGCTGACCGGCGGGGTTTATTTCGGCCTGCCGAAGGAAACCACGGTAATGGCCGGCGGCGAGCAGCGCGCCGTCGACACCCAGGTCTATACGACGAGCGAAATCGAGCGCATCGCCCGCGTCGCCTTCGAACTGGCGCGGCTGCGTTCGAACCGCGTGGCGTCGGCGGAGAAATCCAACGTCATGGTGACGGGCGTGCTGTGGCGCGAAACCGTGCAGCACATACACGACACGGAATTTCCCGACGTCGGGCTGAGCCATATCCTGGCCGATAATTGCGCCATGCAGCTGGTGCGCAATCCCAAGCAGTTCGACGTCATCGTCACCGACAATCTGTTCGGCGACGTGCTTTCCGATGAAGCGGCGCAGCTCACCGGCTCGATCGGCATGCTGCCGTCCGCCTCGCTGGGCGCGAAAGGCGCGGACGGTCGCCAAAGCGCGCTCTACGAACCGATCCACGGCAGCGCGCCGGACATCGCGGGCAAGGGCATCGCCAATCCGATCGCCACGATCCTGTCGTTCGCCATGTGCCTGCGCTATTCGCTGGGGCGCGGCGAGGACGCGGCGCTGCTGGAAAGAGCCGTCGAGCGCGTTTTGGCGGAAGGTTATCGCACCGGCGACATCATGCAGCCCGGCATGACCAAACTCGGCACCAGCGCGATGACGGACGCGATCCTGAAGGCTCTGAGCAAACTGGCTGGTTAGAGCCTTCGAAACATACAAAAAATCTTCACCCTCCCTCAAGAGGAGGGTTGAACTATTTCCTTGACGCCCGGCTCGGCGGCATAAGGCAGCGCGCGGACGCCGCCGATGAACAGCGCCGTCGCGAACGCGGCCGCGGCGGCATAATCGTGCGGCTCGTGCAGGAGCATGCGCTCGGCCACCTCGAAAGCGACGCCGACGATCGCGGCCATCAGATAGTCGGCGTTGATCGGCGCAAACAGGCCCTTGGCTATGGCGATTTCGAGATCGTTGCGCAGCTCCTCGAAGCCGGCAATGACCTCCGGCGTATCCACGCGCACGCGCGTGGTGTCGGCGGCGTGGCGGATGGTGCGGAAATTCACCCGGTCGTCGGCGACGAACTCGAAGAAGGTGCGGAAGGTGCAGGTGATGAACTCCTCCACCGTCGAGGCCTTCACGCGCTCTTCGTGCAGGCGCGGGCGGATGGCGAGCGCGATCTCGTCGCGGATAGCCTGGTACACTTCTTCCTTGGACTTGAAGTAGTTGTAGAAAGTGCCGGAAGCCAAAGGCGTGGCGCGGATGATGTCGCGCACCGTGGCCGCGCCATAACCGAGTTCGGCGAAAACCTGACGCGCGGCGTCCAGGATGAGTTGGCGGTTCTGAAGCTTCGTCTGCTCGCGTTTGCCGGGCGAAGGCGCGCGCGGCAACGGACTTTTCAGCAAAGCGGTATCCATAGACACTCTTCCGATGATCCGAACCGTCGCACTTTACCTATTCGTGACGCCTCGTCAATTTCTTCACTATGGATAATTCTACACTCCGTATCTGTTTTTTATTTTTCGGCCGATCTCCCTGCTTTCTCCAATTCCAAACGCAGGAAAAAAGCACAGCGCGCAGCCGGAATTGCCGGGCCAAAGCGTGGGCCCGATTCGAAAACAGGATGGCGGATCAGATCAGTTCCAGTTGCCGTTGCCGAGACTGATGCGTCCTGCGCCGAGGAGGGCAACCACAAGACCCGAGATAAGATAAAACGCCTGCAACTCCAGCGCATAACCGCCCGTCTCGGGCGTCAAGAGCAGAAGAGAGGCCGTATGCGCCAGCAGCACCGCTATGATCATATTGAAGGCGATCAGCAATCCGCCGATGCGGGAGAACACGCCGAGAATAATCAGGACGGGCGCGACCAGCTCGCCGAGATAGACGCCATAGGCGACCATGTCGGAAATGTTATGGGCGGCCAGCATCGTTTTGATCGGCTCGAGGCCGTTCAAAAGCTTGTGGACGCCATGAAACAGCAACAATCCCCCGAGACCGAGGCGAAGCAACAATTTGCCGAGATCTTCAGACATCAAACCCCCCACACACGCGGTAGTTGTTATCGTTGGGGATAACTATACCTCAATCCGTTCCGAAATGGGAGGAAGAGGTGAAAAAGGCGCCGCCTCTTCGGTGAAAGCCGGTGGGGCGGTGTTTGCGAAATCGCCCGATATCCGGCGGATTTTCGGACGCAAAGCGCTGTGGCGGCTGATGCGGCCATTCGTCCGCTTCGGGCTGTGCGTCAGGGCCGGAGCGCGCGGACGGAACGGCCCGAACGACACTCGGAAAGACTGCGTGTCGGCGCCGGCGGCTTTCTTGACCGGCTTTCTCCTGGGCTGGATTTCCACGGCGCCGTCTTGCCGCGAGGGCAAGCGATGGCCGGTGATGAAGCTGACGCGCAGACCTTCCACGATCATGAGCGTGAAGAAGGCGACGGCAAGTCCCGCGAAAATCCGCAGTTGAATCGCTTCGCCGCTGAACCGCATCAGCGCGAGCTTCCAGATCTCATCCCACCCGGCATGACTCATTGCCGACCGCCCCCGAAATTACGATTGCTCCATTAGTGCATGAAACACGCCGATTTCAAAAGCTTTCCTGCACGCGGAGAAATCCGCATTGCGGTTCTCGATCGCGTGCACAGGAAGCAGGCAGAGCGATTAGTTCTTGGGCGCGATTGCTACTTCACGTCCGCGCCGACGGCATCGCAGATAGTTGCGAAGCCGTCGCGCGCCAGGCATTCCAGCAGCTCGCGCTTGATGCGGGTGAGAAGGCCCGCGCCTTCGTAGACCAGCGCGGTGTAAAGCTGGAGCAGCGTCGCGCCGGCGCGGATCTTGGCGTAAGCGTCCGCACCCGAGGCGATGCCGCCGACGCCGACCAGCACGAGTTTCGCCCCCACCCGCTTGCGCATCTCGGCCAGCGCCCAGGTCGACGGTGCGAACAACGGCTTGCCGGAAAGCCCGCCCGTCTCGTCGGCATAGCGGCTGCACAGCCAGGGCGGACGGGCGATCGTGGTGTTGGAAACGATCAGCCCTTCGATGCCCGAGGCCAGAACTTCGGCGGCGATGTCGTCCAGCGCGCACTCGTCGAGGTCGGGCGCGATCTTGAGCAGCAGCGGCGCCGCCTTGCCGGCGCGCGCTTCGACGAGCGTCGCCAGCAGCGCGTGTAACTGCTCGCGGTTCTGCAGGCCGCGCAGGCCCGGCGTGTTCGGCGACGACACGTTGACGGCGACGTAATCGGCCAGCGGCGAAAGCCGCGCGAAGGCGATGCGATAATCGGCGATGCGGTCGGCGCTGTCTTTGTTGGCGCCAATATTGATGCCGACGATACCTTTGCCGCGTCGCGCCAGGCGCTCGCCCACGCGCTCCATGCCGTCATTGTCGAATCCCATGCGATTGACGACGGCGCCGTCTTCCCTCAGGCGATACAGGCGTGGGCGCGGATTGCCGGACTGCGGGCGCGGCGTGACCGTTCCGCATTCCATGTAGCCGAAGCCCATCTTGAGCATGGCGCGGAAGGCGCGCGCGTTCTTGTCGAACCCGGCCGCCACCCCGATGGGATTGGGAAAACCGAGACCCAGCGCCTGGACGGCGAGCCTTGGGTCGTCCTTGGGCGCGCGTGGCAGGAAAGGGGCGAATCTGGCGGCCAGCTCCACCGTGACGCGATGGGCGGGTTCGGGCGGCAAAAGGTGCAAAATCCGGACGGAAAGGTCGGTCATGACATCCCCCTAGACCGACCCCCACCAAGAGTGGTAATTCCTAATGTTAACACAATATAGGAAGAATTACCGTCCATCGGATCGCTTTCTTAGAGTTTTGCATCCTGGCGCCGTAACGACTCGCCGTTTCGTCTATTCGGACCATGTAACAGGGCGCGCGCAAGAAGCGATTTGAGCACAGCGACAACGATCCAACGGAATTGAACCATGCTGACCCACAAACAAATCTGGAGCGCCATCGACGGGCTGGCCGCCAAGAAGAGGCTGTCGCCCTCGGGCCTCGCGAAACTCTCCGGGCTCGATCCCACCACCTTCAACAAGAGCAAGCGCAGTGCCCCCAACGGCAAGCTGCGCTGGCCGTCCACCGAAAGCATTTCGAAAGTGCTGGCGGCCACGGGCGCGAGCCTGGAAGATTTCGTGGCGCTGGTCAGCCGCGACGCCGGTGCGCGCGCGCGCGCGCGCCTAGTGCCGCTGGTCGGCATGGCGCAGGCCGGCAGCCGCGGATTCTTCGACGACGCCGGATTTCCCGCCGGCGCCGGCTGGGACGAAATCCCCTTCCCTGATCTCGCCGACGAGCACGCCTATGCGCTGGAGATCACCGGCGATTCCATGCTGCCCGTCTATCGCGACGGCGACCGCATCGTCGTTTCGCCCGCCGCCAGCGTACGCCGCGGCGACCGCGTGGTGGTGAAGACCAATGCCGGCGAAGTGATGGCCAAGCTGCTGACGCGGCTGACCGCGCAGCGCCTGGAATTGAAATCGCTCAATCCGGCTTATGAGGACCGCGCCTTCGCGCTTTCCGACATCGCCTTCGTGCACCGCATCATCTGGGCGAGCCAGTAGCGTTTACTTCCACCCTCCCCTTGAAGGAGGGTGAAATTCTTTTACGGATACCCTTGGTATTTCCGCACGCGCGCGGTTCGGACGCGACGGCGCCACTCTCGACACGAAAAATGGCGACGATTAGTTGGGCCAAGCTCGAGCCGGAAAGACGAAGGCGGAAGCGCCACCCGTCTGTACCGACCATTCGGGGGCCTTACCGTTCTTGGGCACGCGCTCGAAGGCGGACGCATCGGCGCCCGCCAGAGCGATGCGCAGACGATGATTCTTGCGGATCAGGACCGAGGTCGCCGCCAGCGGCACCTCCAGCTTCACGGTTTGGCCCGCGATCATCGGCTCCATGTCCGCTCGCAGCAGCGGGTGGTACGGCCCGATCGGCACGTAGGGCGGCGATGCCGAAATCTTGCGGTCGTAGCCCCGCAGAATGCCTTCGGTGATGTAGGTCACCCGGCCACCAGGCGCGACGTCTTCGAGATACGCGAAGTACGCATTGTCGTCGCGCGACGAGGACACGTTCAGATTCAACACCGGTGTTCCGGTGATCTCGGTGTCCTCTGGAAACGGATCGCTTGTGAAGGTCAGCAGTTTGCGGTCCTCGGATCGCCGGTCGGGATAGATCACGTCGCTGGCCTTGGCCGTCGTGAACCAGCGGTTCGTTTCTCCCGTTGTCGTGGAAAAATCGACCTTGTAGCGGACGTCCTGCGCGGAGCCGAGCGCCGCCTCCACCAGCCGGCCGTCGGCCGACAGAAAGAGCGTGCGCTCGGTCAGGCCGGGCGGCGGCCAAGTCGCCGTCTCGCGATATTTCGTTCCGGCGCCCAAGGTCGAGTACCGGATGACCCGCCCCACGGACTCGGGATGCTCGGCTTTGACGGTGCGGTCAAAGAACTTCAGGAGTTGGAGATTGAGATCGTTCTCCGAAGGAACCGCCGCCCGGCCGGCCGGCGCGAACGGATCGGTGTCGTAGGTGCCGCCGTGCGACAGCGCTCCGATCGTCACGATCTGATCATTGGAGAAGGTGAGATACCGGCTGAACGCGCCGTCGGCGTGCATGCTGTCGAGCCAGCCGTCCGCAACGAAGATCGGAACGTGCGACGCTTCGATAGATGCCTTCTGCGCATAAGGCGCACGCTCGGCATAGGTCAGCCCGGTCGTTCCGTAACGATCGTCGCGGAATTTCATGTCCGGCATGGCTTCGGTGGGATAGATGTTGTGGCGCCGCGACACGATCTCGGCCAGCATGCGCCCGTCCCTGTCGTCGTCCACGGGCTTCACGCCGCGGATCAAGGGGGCGTAAAGTAGGCGGCACTTAAGTCCGTACTGGAAGCAGATGTCGTTCGAATCGAGTTCCTGGACGAATTCGGTCCATTTGCGGACGAAACCCTCGACCTTGACCCCGCCCGGCAGATAGTCGGCGGTCGTGTCGAATGACGTGAAAAGCGGCGCGACGGCCTTGATGGCCGGATTGCCTAAGCTTGCGGCGAATTCCGCCAAGCGGCCGTTGTAGGAAACGCCCATGGAGCCGATGCGTCCGTTCGACCAGGGCTGCTTCACGATCCAGTTGGCGATGTCGTCGAGATCGCGCACCTCGTCGGGCGAGACGGGGATCGTGCTTCTTCCGTCCGAAGCGCCCGTTCCGCGCGCGTCCATCGACACGACGGCATAGCCGTGGTTCAAGAAGAAATGAATGTCCATGCTGGTATCGGGCATCGGGAAAAGGCCTAGGCCATAAGCGCCCTTCACGATCCAGGACCAGCGGATCGCCCGCCAATACCGCGTCGTGTGCAGAATGGTTGGAAGCCGTTGACCGCTTCGATAATCGGCCGGAAGCCAGACATCGGCGGCGAGCCGGGTGCCGTCGCGCGCCACGATGTACAGCGCACGATCCTGGACGAGACCCGACGGCGTTTTCGCTTGACCCGGCACCGTCGTCATGAGGCTCGAAACGAAGAAGACGAGCACGACCGTTAGCACAAGGCCGACAACGCCTAATCCCGCATAAAGCGCAATCTTCTTGAGAAGTCGCATGGCATCCCCCCTGCAGCCTCTCCGTATTATGTGGCCTTCAGTATGGCGTAATTTGGGCGAGTCAGTAGTTACGGATACCCTTCGAATTTCCGCACCCGCGCCACGTAGGCATCGCTGTCGCCTTTCTTAAGCACCTCCAGCAAATCGCTAGCGCGTTTCTGCATCAGGCGCTCATAGGCCATGTCGGGCGTGCCGCTCGCGACATGCGTCAGCGCCGCCGCGATATAGTCGTGGTAATGGACGGGGTCGTATTCCGAGAGCGTGAGCGCATACTGATAGAGCACGACGATGTCGTCCGGCGCCGCGTCGAAGGCGGCGGCGAAGTCGTCCAGCCCTTTCTTGAGAGTCGCGCCATAGAACAAGCGGGCCAAAGTCGCGCCGCCGCCGCGCACGATCGCGATGTTCCAGCCGCCGCGCGCGGCCAGCGCCCAGGCGTTTTTCGGATCGGTCGCCAGCGCCGCGTCGAGCGCGCTCTTGGCTTGGTCGGGATAATCCTTCAGCCGCGCCCGGAGAGAGCCTTCGATGTGCGCCTTGAGACCGAGCGAGAAGGCGAGATAGACCCGCGCTTCGGGCAACTTGGGATCGGCGGCGATGGCGCGGCGGGCATAGTCTTCGGCCCGTTCCAGGCACTCCAGACAAGGCTGATCGCGCGAGGCTTCCTCGGCCAGCGTGGCACCCGCGGCCACCGATAAGCCAACCGCATCATTCTCGGCCACGCCGGCCTTGATCGCCTCGTCGTATTTGCCCACCGCATAAAGCTGGTAGGGCGTCTCGGCATGAGCTGGAGCCGCGAGCAGTAGCGCGAATGCAAAAAGCCGTCTCATGCGGAAGAAACAAACTCCCCCTTCAACGCCCGTTCGATCAGCGCCGCGGTTTCCGCGCAGCCGAACAGCACCGCGAAAGACCCGAAGCGCGGACCCGCGCTCTGGCCGAACAGCACTTCGTACAGCGCCTTGAACCAGTCGCGCAGCGGCTCGAAACCGTACTTCTTGCCGATTTCGTAGACTTCGAACTGAACCTTCTCGCTGTCGCGTTCGCCGCCGAAGGCGCGCAGCTTCTCGGCGAGCTCCGTCAGCGCGGCGCGTTCCTTGTCGCTGGGCGCGCGATAGCGTTTCTGCGGCCTCACGAAATCCTCGTAATACTTGATCGCGTAGCCGACCAGTTTGTCGAGGCCGGGATTGCGCTCGGGCGAAGCGTCCGGCGCATACGACTGGATGAAGCCCCACAGCACCTCGCGATTGTGCGCGTTCGAGGCGCTCACCAGATTGAGCAGCAGCGCGAAGCTGACCGGATAACGCTCGTCCGGCGGATTACCGCCGTGAATGTGCCAGATCGGACTTTCGAGGCGCTCGGCCTGGCCCATCGCGCTCGCGTGATATTGGCCGAGCAGCGCGATGTAATCGTCGACCGCCTTGGGGATGGAGTCGAAGTAAAGCTTCTTCGCCGCGCGCGGCTTCTGGAACATGAACAGCGCCAGGCTTTCCTCCGTGCCGTAGGTCAGCCATTCGTCGACCGACAGGCCGTTGCCTTTCGACTTGGAGATCTTCTGGCCTTGATCGTCGAGGAACAGTTCGTAGTTGAAGCCTTCCGGCGGCGTGCCGCCGATGGCGCGCACGATCTTGGAGGAGAGTTCGACCGAGGAAATCAAATCCTTGCCGGCCATTTCGTAATCGACGCCGAGCGCCAGCCAGCGCATCGCCCAATCCGCCTTCCATTGCAGCTTGACGGCGCCGCCGGTGACGGGAAGTTCCTGCTTCTTGCCGTCTTCCTCGAAGACGATGGTGCCGCGCCCCGCATCCCATTCCAAGATCGGCACCTGCAGCACCACGCCCGTCTTCTGCGAAATCGGTAGGAACGGCGAATAGGTGGCGCGCCGTTCGGGGCCCAGCGTCGGCATCACGATGTTCTTCACCTTTTCGATATGGGCGAGCACGGTGAGCAGCGCCTGGTCGAAGCGCCCGCTCTTGTAGCATTCGGTGGAGCTGAGGAATTCGTATTCGAAGCCGAAGCGGTCGAGGAACGCCTTCAGCCGCGCATTGTTGTGGGCGCCGAAGCTTTCGTGCGTGCCGAACGGATCGGGGATCGAGGTGAGCGACTTGCCCAAATGCTCGCGCAGCATCTCCTGGTTGGGCACATTGTCGGGAACCTTGCGTAGCCCATCCATGTCGTCGGAGAAGGCGAGCAGGCGCGTCTTGGCGTTCGACATCAGCGAAAAAGCGCGCCGCACCCAGGTGGTGCGCGCCACCTCGCCGAAGGTGCCGATGTGCGGCAGGCCCGACGGTCCGTAGCCCGTCTCGAAAATGACATCGCGCTCGTTTTGGCGCTTTTCGACGCGCGCCAAAAGCTTGCGCGCCTCCTCGAACGGCCAGGCGTGGGCGGCAAGCGCGTCTGCATGCAAAGAGGTACTGGAAACCATCACAAAACCTTAAGCGTTTGGAAAGACAAGGAAAGCTAGGCTTTGGAAAGGGATGCCGTCAATGTCTGCAGAACCAAACGCCTCCAAAGATGCGGATCGCGGCGCGGCCCAGGCGAGCGCCAAGGCGAAATCCGCCTTCATCGCCAACATCAGCCACGAACTGCGCACGCCGCTCAATGCGCTGCTCGGCATGGCGCAGCTTCTCGACCGCGCCGACCTCGGCCGGCCGCATAGCGATCATGTGAAGGTGATGCTGGAAGCGGGCCGCGGCCTGCAGACGCTGCTCGACGACGTCATCGCCCTGACCCAGGACGATAGCGACCGGCTCACCGACAAGGAATGCGATCCGGTGCAGGCCGCGCGCGTGGTGACGCGTCTGTTGCAGCCGCTGGCGTGGGAAAAAAGCTTGCGCCTGACGGTCACCGCAGGCGCCGATCTGCCACGCGTGGCCGCCGATCCTCGCCGCGTGCGCCAAGCCATACTCAAGCTTGCCGGCAACGGCCTCAAATTCACCGACAGCGGCGGCGTCGAAATCCGCGTCGAGGCCTTCGCCAAGGACGGCGCGCAATTCGTGCGCTTCGCCGTGGTCGACACTGGGCTGGGCGTGCCGGAAGAGATCGTGCCGCGCCTGTTCAAGCCGTTCTCGCCGGGCGACACCTCTTATGCCAGGCGCGAGCAGGGCGCAGGCCTCGGGCTCGCCGTCGTCAAGCGCATCGTCGATGCGGCTGGCGGCGAAACTGGATTCGAGAGCGAAGCGGGCCAAGGTTCGACTTTCTGGTTCACACTGCCCGCCGCGGGGTTCGCCGAGCATAACGATCCGGCGACGAACGACCACGACGCGGCGCCTGCTCCGTCGGGACTGAATCTGCTGGTCTTCTTGACCGACGACGAAGCGCGCAACCAGCTGACGTGCGCGCTCGAACCCTTCGGCAACACGCTCGCTTTTGCCGGAAGCGCGGCGGAGGCCGTGGCCAAGGCCGGCCGCGACGCCTTCGACGCCATCGTCGTGACCGCCCGGGACACCGACATGCTGGCGGCCGCGCCGAGCGTGAGAGCACCTATCCTGGCGCTGCTGGCGCCCGGCGAACGCGCGCCCGTCTGCGCCCGCGAATTGCTGCGCGCGCCGGTCGACGCGCGCCAACTCTATCGGGCGCTCGCCAACATCTGCGCCGCCAAGGAAACGGCCGCCTCACCCAGCCAGGCGCCCGTCCCCGCGATCGACGCGGCGGCCTTCGCGGCCTTGGAGAAATCGGTTGGTTCTGCGACGCTGATCGAAATTCTGAAATCCTACGTCGAAACGGCCGAACAGCTGTGCTCGGCGCTGGAAGCCGCCAGCGACGGCGCCAATTGGCAGCAAGCCGCCCGTCTCGCCCAGGATATCGCCGGCAGCGCCAGCGGCCTGGGCTTGCTCGCCATGACCGCGGCCGCGCGCGGCTTCGCCGCGTCCGCGCGCCAGGGCGCGAACGCGCACGCCTTGCGCAACGACGCGCAGAAGATCGTCGTCGAACACGAACGCGTCCGCCGCGCGCTGGCGAACCTTTATCCGGATTTGGTGGCGTAACCCTCGCGATTATAATTAGCGTTCGAGTCACGTTTGACAGTATATTGCAAAAAAGGTATATTCGCACCGTGGTCTGGAGCGTGGAGTTTCTCAACGTCGAAGTTGTGCGGGAACTGGAAGCCTTTCCCGCAGATGTCCGCGCCAGGTTCGAGCGGATTGTCGGGCTGATTCAGACTTTCGGGCTTGAGCGCGTTCACGAGCCTTACATCAAGCACCTGGAAGGACGGCTTTGGGAAATGCGTCTCAAAGGCAAAGACGGCATCGCGCGGGCGCTTTACATCACGGCGACCGGTAAACGCCTCGTCGTGTTGCGCGTGTTTTCCAAAAAGACGCAAAAAACGCCACGAGGCGAAATCGAGCTGGCGCTGCGGCGGGCAAAGGAGATTCGATGAACAAGAAAACCATTGCAGCCGAAAAGGTCTTCAAGCGCTGGCGTAAGGAGCCGGCCTATGTCGCTGCCTACGAGGCACTGGCGGACGAATTCGCGCTGGCCGAGACACTGATCCAGGCGCGCGCCAAAGCCGGATTGACCCAAGAGCAGCTCGCCAAGCGGATGCGCACGACCCAGGCGGTCATTGCGCGGCTGGAAAGCGGGCGCGCGAAACCTTCTACGCGCACGCTGGAGCGGCTGGCCACGGCGACCGGCACGCGCCTACGCATTTCATTCGAAACGGCACGGGTCCGTTGAAAGACATAACTGCCCTCCCCGCCCTGGTGCCGGCGGGGCATGGGGCGGTGGTGTGCGACGAAGCCTGCCGGCGCGTCGGGCAAGAGGAAGCGCGAAGGATTTTTCGTTCCGGCGAGGCGCTGGTCGCCCATGCCGCTTTCGTCGCCGGACGGCTCAAGGTTGCACCGGGCAAACCGCTTTACGACGTGCTGGAATTGTTCGCCTTCGTGCGGCCGGGAATGCCTTGCGTGCCGAGCGCGCTGGGAATTGCGCGCGCACTGGGCCTCGGTGTGCCGGATGCGCCCGAAGACGCGGCGCGCTCCTTGCGCACGTCGGCGCTGAAGCTGCTGGAAGAAATCGCCGACAGCCCCGAAGCGATAAAGGCCGGCCTGCGCCCGCTGGTTCATACGCTTTCGACGGCGGGCTGGCGCTGGGCGGCGGCCGTTGAAAATATCATCGGGCCGGTCGTCCTGCAGAACGCGCCGCTCGCCGGGTTCGAGGTTTGGCGCAAGCTGCCGGTTTGGGAGGACGAAGCGCCGCCGGGCAAACCGTCTTCCCTGCCTGTCGCGTTGGAGGAATCGCGCGCGCGGCTAGCGCGGCTCGTGGGCAGCGCCGGCGAAGCGCGACCCGAACAGCGCGCCTATGCCGACGCCGCGAGCTACGCCTTCACCCCGCGCGAGCGCGCCGGCGCCCCCAGAATCGCGCTGGTGGAAGCGGGCACCGGCATCGGCAAGACGCTTGGGTATCTGGCGCCCGCCAGCCTGTGGTCGGAGAAGAACGGCCCCGGCCTTTGGATTTCCACTTACACCCGCAACCTGCAGCGCCAGATCGTACAGGAGATCGCCCGGCTCTATCCCGATCCCGTCGAGCGCGAAGACAAAGCGGTCGTGCGCAAGGGCCGAGAAAATTATCTCTGCCTGCTGAATTTCGAAGAGGCGGTGAAGCGCACCGCCTTGGCGCCGGGTCCGCGCAGCGTGGCGCTGGCGCTGGTGGCACGCTGGATCGCGGCGACGGCGGACGGCGACATGTCGGGTGCGGGCTTTCCGGCCTTCCTGGCTTCGAGTTTCGCGCTGCGCGAAATCACGGATAGGCGCGGCGAATGTATCTATGCGGCCTGCCCGCATTACCGCGTCTGCTTCATCGAGCGCATCGTGCGGCGCGCGCGCGTGGCGCCCATCGTGGTGGCCAATCATGCCCTCGTCATCGCCCAGGCGGCGCAGGATTGGTTGAGCGTCGACGAGACCACCGACACGCCGACGGAACGTCGCGTGCGCTACGTGTTCGACGAAGGCCATCATCTGTTCGACGCGGCGGATTCCGGCTTCGCGGCGCTGCTCTCCGGCGCGGAGATGGCGGAGCTGCGCCGCTGGGTGCGCGGTCCGGAAGGGCGCGCGCGCAGCCGCAGGCGTGGATTGGAAGAACGGCTGAAGGATCTGGTGGAAGACAGCGAAAACGCGCGCGATGCGCTGCAGGAAGCCGTCATGGCGGCGGGCGCATTGGCCGGCGAAGGCTGGATATCGCGGCTGGGAAGCCCGCGCGGCCCCGGCGAAACATTCCTCGCGGCAGCCTACGCGCATGTGCGGGCGCGCAGCGAAGACAAAGACGTATTCTATTCGCTGGAAGCCGAAACCCATCCTCTCGGCGAACAAATCATCGAGGCGGCGAAGCATCTTGGCGCCGGGCTGAAGCGTCTGGCCGCGCCGCTGATGCGGCTGGCGAAAAGCCTGCGGGCGCAATTGAACGACAAAGCGGCGGAGCTTGAGCCTTATCAGCGCGCCCGCATCGAAGCGGCGGCGCGCGGCTTGGAACGGCGCGGACGCATCATCCTGCCGGCCTGGATGGCGATGCTGGAGACCCTGGAAACCGGCGAAGTCCTCGACGAGTTCGCCGACTGGTTCGAGATCGTACGCGAGGACGGCAAAGATTATGACGTCGGCCTGGAGCGTCGCTGGATCGATCCCACCATTCCGCTGGCGAACGAAGTGCTGGCGCACGCGCACGGCGCGCTCATCACCTCGGCGACGCTGCGCGACGCGAGCGACGACGACGGCGATTGGCAAAGCGCGGAAGTGCGCACCGGCGCGCATCATCTGCCGGAGCCGCCCAAACGCGCCAGCTTCGGCTCGCCGTTTGATTATGCCAAGCAATCGCGCGTCTTCATTGTGAAGAACGTGGAGCGGCGCGACCCCGACGCGCTGGCGGCGGCTTATCGCGAATTGTTCCTGGCTTCGGGCGGCGGCGCGCTCGGCCTGTTCACGGCGGTGCGGATGCTGCGCGCCGTGGAAAGCCGCATCGCCGCGCCGCTGGCCGATGCGGGGCTGACGCTCTATGCCCAGCATGTCGACCGGCTCGACACCGGCGCGTTGGTCGATCTGTTCCGCAGCGAGGAGAATTCCTGCCTGCTCGGCACCGATGCGCTGCGCGACGGCGTCGACGTGCCGGGGCGCTCGCTTCGGCTGGTGGTGTTCGACAAGGTGCCGTGGCCCAAGCCCACCATCCTGCACAAGGCGCGGCGCGCCCAATTCGGCAAAGGCTATGACGACCTGCTCGCCCGGCTGCGCCTGAAACAGGCCTTCGGGCGGCTGATCCGGGGGGCCTCCGACAAGGGCTGTTTCGTCATCCTAGAGGCGGCGACGCCGTCGCGGTTGCTCAGGGCGCTGCCGGAACAGGCCCCCATCCTGCGCTGTGGCCTGGCCGAGGCGGTGCGCGAAATCCGTGGGTTTCTTGGCGAGACACGGTGACGGGCGGGCGGCAGGACTTATACTGGTGCGATGGTCACGCGAAATTACTTTCCTCCCCCGTTTACGGGGGAGGAAAAATAAGGCGGATGTCATGAGCACCGAAGAATCCCTGTTCGGCAAGGACGAACCCGGCGACGGCGAAAGCTATGGCCGCCATACCACCGGCATCCTGCCCGGCCATGTGCTGAAGCGCCTGATTCGCGCGCGGCGCGAAATCGTCGCCACGGAGGATGTGGATGACGCGCAAATCCAGCCGGCGAGCATCGATCTGAGGCTGGGCTCGGTGGCCTGGCGGGTGCGCGCCAGCTTCCTGCCGGGGCCGCGCGCGACGGTGAACGACAAGCTCGTCAACGCCACCATGCACGAGATCGATCTGACGGGCGGCGCGGTGCTGGAAACCGGCTGCGTTTACGTCGTGCCGCTGCTCGAAAGCGCGGAGTTTTCTTTCCGCGTTTCCGGCATCGCCAATCCGAAAAGTTCCACCGGGCGGCTCGACGTCTTCACCCGCCTGATCACCGACCAGGCGCAAGGCTTCGACCGCATCGAACCGGGCTATCACGGACCGCTGTACGCCGAGATTTCACCGCGCACCTTCCCGATCCTGGTGCGCAAAGGCTCGCGCCTGAACCAATTGCGCGTGCGCCGCGGTTCGCCGCAATTCACCGACACACAATTGAAGCGCCTGCATGCGGAAACGCCGCTGGTGGACGGCGAAGCCGACATCGACAACGGTTTGGCGCTGAGCGTGGATCTGAAAGGCGACGCGGCCGCGCGCCATGTCGGCTGGCGGGCCAAGCGGCACACCGGAATCATCGACATCGACAAGCGCGACGTTCTGGATCCGCTGGATTATTGGGACCCGATCCAGGCCAGCAAATCGGGATCGATCGTGCTCGACCCCGACGAATTCTACATCCTGGCGTCGCGCGAGGCGGTGGCCATTCCGCCCGAATATGCCGCCGAAATGGTGCCGTTCAATCCGCTGGTGGGCGAGTTTCGGGTGCATTATGCGGGCTTCTTCGATCCCGGTTTCGGCTATCAGCCCGGCAAGCCGCCTTGCGCGCGTGCGGTTCTGGAAGTGCGCTCGCGCGAAGTACCGTTCATTTTAGAACATAGCCAAATCATCGGCCGGCTGGTCTTCGAACGGCTCACCGAAGTGCCGTCGGAGATCTATGGCGAAGGTCTCGGCTCCAATTACCAGCGCCAAGGTTTGAAGCTTTCTAAACACTTCACCCAGATCTGACCGATTAACCCTGTCAAATTGTTGCCTTAAATCCACACGGCCCTAAAAAAATTAGGACTTTGTATACTGACCGTTGCGTCAACCAAACAAACTTGAGCTACTTCCCCGCCTGCGGATTCAACGGTAGGGGTCAATGGTCCGCAGTTTGTTGGGTCCGCATTGAAGGGGGCAGCGTGAGGCGGTTACGGCGCGACAACGCGTCGGCCGCCTCATGATTTTTCGGGGTCCCGTCGATAATCCTCGAGACTGCGCGCCCGTTTCCTCCGCCCTATCGATCGCCATGACCGACGCGCCTGCTTGCTTGCGGTCAGTGCGCGGTGGCCGCCGTAACGTAGATATTGTGCTCCCTATAGGCGATGTAGAGGTGGAGCTGACGCAATATCCCCATGCCGAGGATCATCTTCGGCTGCCCGATATCGCCCATGATCTTGCTCTTGTCGTCCGGCACCAGAAGAATATCGGGATTGTTCACGATGACACCCTGCAGCGTCAGCGTTTTGAACGGGTAATGGTATTTGTTCTTTTTCAGGGTCGCTTCATCGAATCCGAAAAGGTCTTCGGCCGTTTCAAGGCTCAAGAGCGAAAGGTCCGAGCCGGTATCAAGAATTGTTGACACGTCTTTTCCGTCGAGCTGCAGGTCGATCTTGATGTGTCTGTCGTCGTCCAGCTTGAACGGAATCTGCGCATGGGGGTCGTGCGTCCAATACACGACCTTGCCCTCGCAATGCTCCTGGGAAAACAGGTTGAGCTTGCTGGCGGCGAAATCGAAATCGACGTCGAAGACCTGCAGGATGTCGGGCGCCAGAATCCCGTCGACGCCTGGGGGCAACGCGTCGTCCGGTATCAGCACGAAATCCCTGTCATGCACATGCGCGCCCGCGATCTCCATCGAATGGGCCGTGACGTAATGGTCGAGTTTCCTGCCTCCGAACATCTCCATCCAGGCCAGCGGTATTGCCATACGGAAGAGCTTGAGCTTGGCGGCCGCGCTTTCGGTCAACATGGAAAAAGCGCCGCCGGTATCGACGAGCATATTCTGAACCTGATCCTCGACCTTGATCGGCACCGTGACGCCGCCGGATTCGTCGATCGTGATCGGCAGCGAGGCATAGCGTCCTAGCTTGCAATTCTCTTCGTCCGCGCGGGCCGCGCCGGACGCAAATAGAGCCGCCGCCAGAGACATCGCAATCAGAGACAGTTTACGCATACGCTTCCCCTTCGCGCTTCGACGCATCATGGCTGCCGCTTGAGTTCGACCTTGGCCGCGAAATATTCGATGAAATTCTGCGGACACTCGCTCACAGCGGCCTGCAACAGCGGTTTAGCGGCGTCCGGATTCTTGCGCGCAAGCTGCCATTCGCCGATGTAGAAATCGGCTTCGCATTTTTGATCGGTCGCGGTCTGCGCGTCGCTGCTTGCGGCTTCGCGGGTGACTTGATCGACCGTCGCCTTGCCGCGATAGAAATCTAAAATCGGCGCCGGCCAATCGTCGAAATCGAGCGCAGACACGTCGGCGGCGAACTTCACTTGATCGAGCGTGCCGGCACGGTCGGCGGACACTGCATACCAGAGCAAGATGTAAGGCCTGTGCGGACTGTCCTTCACGGCCAACTTGGCGGCTTGCGCGTAATTCTCGGCCGCTTGCGCGAAAAACCCGTAATTCCATTGAAAGCTCGCGAAGGCCTCATAAACGGCCGCGCTCGGCCGCAAGCCGACAGCCACGTTGAAATCCGATAGAGCCGCATCGGGCTTGCTCAAGCACGCGTTCGCGGCCGCGCGCAGAATATAGGCGTCGACATTGTCCGCCTTGAGCGTGATCGTCGCGTCCAGATCGGAGAGCGCTTCCGCGCACTTGTCCTTTCGCAGATAGGCCCGGGCGCGGCCGAAATAGGCGTTGGGCACATAGCCAGGCGCCAGATCGCTCGCGTTCAGCGCCGCGGTGAAGGATGAAATCGCCGTGTCGGCGTCGCCGCGGTTGTTGGCATTCACGCCGCGGCTGAAATCGTCATAACCGGCGGCAAGCGCAGGGCCCGCGGCAAAAAGCAACGCGGCCGCAAATACCCGTTTCATGTCTCCCCCCTAAGTTGAAATCATAAGGGAGCGCCGGGCAAGGAGCAAGAACAGCCCTAACGACTTGGAATGACTTCAGGCTGCGGCCACCGCGCGCGGATCGTAGTTAAGGACCGGCGCCAGCCAGCGTTCGGCTTCGGCGAGCGTCCAGCCCTTGCGCCGCGCGTAATCCTCCACCTGATCCTTCTCGATCTTGCCGACGCCGAAATAACGGCTTTCGGGATGCGAGAAATAAAATCCCGACACCGACGATCCCGGCCACATGGCGAAGCTTTCGGTGAGCTTGACGCCGGCGCGCGCCTCCGCGTCGAGCAGCTTGAACAAGGTGCCCTTCTCGCTGTGCTCGGGCTGGGCGGGATAGCCGGGCGCCGGACGGATGCCGCGATAGGCTTCGCCGATCAGTTGATCGTTGGCTAGATTTTCGTCCGGCGCATAGGCCCAGAATTCGCGCCGCACGCGCTCGTGCAGTCGCTCGGCGAAGGCCTCTGCCAAGCGATCGGCCAAGGCGCGCAACAGGATGGCGGAGTAGTCGTCATGTGCAGCCTCGAAGCGCTTGATGTGCGCCTCCTCGCCGTGCCCTGCCGTGACGACGAAGCCGCCGATGTAATCCGCGGTGCCCGCGGGAGCAATGAAATCGGCCAGCGCGAGATTGGGCCGATTGTTTTCGCGCGACATCTGTTGGCGCAGCGTATGCAGCGTAGCGATGGGGAACTTCCGCGCCTTGTCGCCGAAAACGACGATATCGTCGTCGCCGGCGTTGGCCGGGAAGAAACCGAAAACGGCGCGCGGCGTCAGCCATTTTTCGTCGACGATCTTCGCCAGCATTTTCTGCGCGTCGGCGAACAGCCCGCGCGCGGCCATACCGTATTTGTCGTCTTCAAGGATGGATGGATATTTGCCAACCAGTTCCCAGGTCTGGAAGAACGGCGTCCAGTCGATGTACCGCGCGATCTCGGCCAGATCGTAATTGTCGTAGGCGCGCACGCCCATGAACGTCGGCGCCGGCGGCGCGTAATTCGCCCAATCGAACTTCAGCTTGTTGGCGCGCGCTTCGGCAAGCGTGAGGCGGCGGCCCGGCGCGCGCTGTGCCGCGTGGGTGCGGGCGATATCCTCGTATTCGCGCCGCACATTCGCAACGAACCCGGCATTCACGGTCTTGCTCAGCAGGTTCGAGGCCACGCCCACCGCGCGCGAGGCGTCGGTGACGTAGACGGTTTGTCCACGCCGGTAATTCGGGTCGATTTTGACGGCGGTATGCACTCGGCTGGTCGTGGCGCCACCGATCAGCAGCGGAATGTCGAAGCCCTGACGCTCCATTTCGGCCGCGACGTGGCACATTTCGTCGAGCGACGGCGTGATGAGGCCCGATAGCCCGATGATGTTGGCGCCGACTTCCTTTGCGCGGTCAAGAATTTTCTGCGCCGGCGTCATCACGCCCAGATCGATCACCTCGTAGCCGTTGCACTGAAGCACCACACCGACGATGTTCTTGCCGATGTCGTGCACGTCGCCCTTCACCGTCGCCATGACGATGCGGCCGGCGGGTTCTTTCGTCTGGTTCTTCGCCTGCTCTGCCTCCATGAACGGCAAGAGATAGGCAACCGCTTTTTTCATCACGCGCGCTGATTTCACCACCTGGGGCAGAAACATCTTGCCCGAGCCGAACTGGTCGCCGACCACATTCATGCCCGACATCAGCGGACCTTCGATCACGTCGAGCGGGCGCACCGCTTTGGCGCGTGCTTCCTCGGTGTCCTCCACCACAAAATGATCGATGCCGTGGACCAGCGCGTGAGTGAGACGTTCTTCCACCGGCAGCGCACGCCACTCCGCATTTTCCACTTCGGCTACCGCGCCGCCGCCCTTGAACTGGTTCGCCAGATCGAGAAGCCGCTCGGTCGCGTCGGCGCGGCGGTTGAACAGTACGTCCTCAATGCCTTCGCGCAAGGGCGTTGGAATGTCCTGATAGACGGCAAGCTGGCCGGCATTGACGATGCCCATGTCCATCCCCGCCTTGATCGCGTGGAACAGGAAGACGGAATGCATCGCCTCGCGCATGGTTTCATTGCCGCGGAAGGAGAAGGAGAAATTCGAGACGCCGCCGGAGACATGCGCGTAAGGCAGCTCCTTGCGGATGCGCGCCGCCGCCTCGATGAAAGCGACGCCGTATTCGGCATGTTCTTCCAGGCCCGTCGCCACCGCGAAGATGTTGGGATCGAAGATGATGTCTTCCGGCGGAAAGCCCACCTTGTCCACCAGGATGCCGTAGGCGCGCTTGCATATGTCGAATTTGCGCTCGCGCGTATCGGCCTGACCCTGTTCGTCGAAGGCCATCACCACGACGGCCGCGCCGTAGCGTCGCACTTCGCGGGCGCGGGCAACGAACGCCGCCTCGCCTTCCTTCAGCGAGATCGAATTGACGATGGGCTTGCCCTGCACGCATTTAAGGCCCGCCTCGATCACGCTCCATTTCGAGCTGTCGATCATCACCGGCACGCGCGCGATATCGGGTTCCCCGGCGATCAGGTTGAGGAAGCGGCGCATCGCGGCCTCGGAATCGATCAGGCCTTCGTCCATGTTGATATCGATGATCTGCGCACCGCTTTCCACCTGGCCGCGCGCGACTTCGAGCGCGCCTTCGTAATCGTCCGCCTTGATCAGCTTGCGGAACTTGGCCGAGCCGGTGATGTTGGTGCGCTCGCCGATGTTAATGAAATTGGTGTCGGGCGTCAGCGTGAAAGGCTCGAGACCGGAAAGCCGCAGATAACGCGACTTCTCGGGAACGGCGCGCGGGGCGACGCCTTCGATCGCCTCGGCGAACGCTTTGATGTGCGCGGGCATGGTGCCGCAACAGCCGCCGACGATGTTCACCAGACCGGAGCGCGCGAACTCGCCGAGCTTCTCTGCCATCTGATCGGGCGTGTCGTCGTAACCGCCGAATTCGTTGGGCAGGCCGGCGTTGGGATGAGCGCTGACCAGCGTGTCGGCCACGGCGGAAATCTCCGCCACATATTGGCGAAGTTCCTTGGCGCCCAGCGCGCAATTGAGTCCGACGGCAAACGGATTGGCGTGGCGCACCGAATGCCAGAAAGCCTCCGGCGTCTGGCCGGTCAGCGTGCGTCCCGACAGATCGGTGATCGTGCCGGAAATCCACACCGGCAGGCGTTCGCCCAACTCCTCGAAGGTTTCCTCGATGGCGAAGATCGCGGCCTTGGCGTTCAGTGTGTCGAAGATCGTTTCGACCATCAGCACGTCCGCGCCGCCCTTGACGAGCCCGCGCGCGGCTTCGCGGTAAGTCCGGCGCAGATCGTCGAAGGTGATGTTGCGGAACGCAGGGTCGTTCACATCGGGTGAGATGGACGCCGTGCGATTGGTGGGCCCGAGAATACCCGCCACCAGCCGCGGCCGGTCGGATGTCGTGCGCGCGTCGCAGATTTCGCGCGCCAGCCGCGCGCCTTCGAGGTTCAGTTCACCGACCAGATGCGCCAATCCATAATCCGCCTGCGAGGTTTCCGTCGCGGTGAAGGTATTGGTTTCGATGATGTCCGCGCCGGCCGAAATATAGGCATTGCCGATCTCGCGGATCACGTCGGGCTTGGTGAGAGTCAGAAGATCGTTGTCGCCCTTAAGCTCGTGCGTGTGATTGCCGAAGCGGGCGCCGCGAAAATCGTCCTCGCCCAGCTTGTAGCCCTGGATCATCACGCCCCAGGAGCCGTCGAGCAGCAGGATGCGCTTTCGCGCTTCCTCCCTCATCCAGCGTATGCGTGCGGCGCGGTCGAAGCTCATGACAATTCCTTTGGAACCAACCCCAAGATCCGGCACGTCGCGTAAGCGAGGTCGGCCTGGTTGAGCGTGTAAAAATGGAACTGATCGAAACCGTGCGCGTGCAGTTCCATGACCTGTTCGGCGAGCACGGACGCGGCCACCACGCGCCGGCTTTCGAGATCGTCGTCAAGCCCTTCGTAAAGGCGCGCAAGCCAGCCGGGAATACTCGCGCCGCAGCGCCCCGCCATGCGCGCCACGCCCTTGAAATTGGTCGACGGCATCAGGCCCGGAATAATGGGCACGGAAATCCCCGCACCCGCCGCGCGGTCGCGCAGCCGCGCGATCGCATCGTTGTCGAAGCAGAATTGGCCGATGGCGCGCGAGGCGCCGGCGCCCACCTTGCGCTTCAACAGCTCGATATCGTGTTCGAGCGAGGGCGAATCCGGATGGCGCTCGGGATAGCAGGATACGCTGACGGCGAACGGCGCGATGGCGCGGATGCCTTCGATCAGCTCCGGCGTGGAGGCATAGCCTTGGGGATGCGCCGCGTAGGGCGCGCCCGCTTCCGGCATGTCGCCGCGCAAGGCCACGATGTGGCGCACGCCGGCTTGCCAATAGAGGCGCACGACATCGTCGACTTCGCGGCGCGCGGCGGCGACGCAGGTGAGATGCGCCGCGGGCTTGAGCGAGGTCTCTTCCGCGATCCGCTTGACCGTCGCATGCGTGCGGTCGCGCGTCGACCCGCCGGCCCCGTAGGTAACCGAAACGAACACCGGCTGGAGCGGCTCCAGCCGCTTCACCGCGCGCCAAAGCTGGTCCTCCATCTGCGCCGTTTTGGGCGGGAAGAATTCGAACGACACGCCGATCGGGCGCGCCTCGGCGACGAGGTCCTTCAAGCTCATGCCGCCACCGCGCGCGATTTGGCGGACGAAGCGGCAAGCCAGATCTTCACCGTCAATTTTTCCTTGGAGTTGGCGTGCGGCGCGATGGCCTCGGCAGCCAGCGGCTTCAAGCCGGCGGCGGCAAACCAGCTTTGCACCTCGCGGTCGGAAAAGCCGAGCCGGCGATGGGCGAAATCCTGGCGCAGGAATTCCAGATCGTGCGGCGCGAAATCCGCTATCAGCATCCGGCCGCCGGCGCGCATCACGCGCGCGGCTTCGGCCACGGCGGCGCCGGGATCGTCGAGATAATGCAATACCTGGTGGAACAGCACCGCGTCGAAGCCGGCCAGCGTCCCGCCCGACACGAATGGCAGCCGATACGTATCGCCCTGGCGCACCTGGCAATGCGCCAGGTTCGAGCGCATCAGGCGGTCGCGCGCGATCGCCAGCATCTCCGGGCTGACATCGACGCCGACGGCACGCTTCACCTGCGGCGCCAGCAGTTCCAGCATGCGTCCTGTTCCCGTCCCGGCATCGAGCAGATGTTCGATCGGCTCGCTGCCCAGATGGCGGACGATGGCGGCTTCGACGTCCTTCTCCGGCGCATGAAGCGCGCGGATGCGGCCCCACTCGGAAGCGTTGGCCTTGAAATAGGCGGCGGCTTCCGCGGCGCGCGCCTCGCGTACCGCCGTCAGCCGCTTCAGATCGGTTTGGTGAGGCCCTCCCACCAGCTGCGACAGTGTGGCGCCGAGCGCGGCGCCCCGCCCTTCGTCGGTTGCCCGGTAGAAAACCCAGCTTCCCTCCTTGAACCGCTCGATCAGGCCGGCGCCGCACAGAAGTTTCAGATGGCGCGAGACCCGCGGCTGGCTTTGACCCACGATCTCAATCAGTTCGCTAACGGTCAGTTCCGCCTGGCGCAGCAAAAGGAGCAGACGCAGGCGTGTGGGATCGCCCGCGGCGCGCAGCATGGCGATAAGCCTGTCCATCCCGTCCTCCTCTCTCGATACATATAAACATATCTTTATATGATGGCGCGAGGCAAGACGTGAACGAAAAATGGGTTTAAGAAGCCATGCGAGGGGACGCCTTAGGTTAAGTGCTACGAAGCCTTAAACCAGGGCGAGTGGGGAAATGCGCATTTTCCTGAGGTTGGCGGCAATTGCGGCCGGGCTGTGCTTGTCGGCCTGCAGCACTCCTAGCCCGAGCGCGCTCGCCAACAATGATCCGCAAGAGGCCACCAACCGGGAAATCTTCGATTTCAACCAGAAGCTCGACCGCTGGACGCTGCGTCCCGCAGCCGAACGCTACAATAATTATGTACCCGGCCAAGTTCGCGAGGCGGTGCATAACACTCTGACAAACCTGAATCTTTCCGTTACGTTCGCCAACGATGTGCTGCAAGGCGAGCCCAAGCGGGCGACCCAGATCCTCTCCCGGTTTACGGTGAACTCCACCTTGGGCGTGGGCGGCCTGTTTGACGTCGCGTCGCGCCTGGGCATTCCGGAGCATAGCGAGGATTTCGGCCAGACCCTGGCGGTCTGGGGGGTGGGCGAAGGGCCTTACATGGTCCTGCCGCTGCTTGGGCCCGCGCCGCCCCGCGACACCGCAGGGCTCGTGGTGGACGTCTTCTTCGACCCCACCATCTACATCCCGATCAAACAGCACATTTTGTGGATGGTCGGACGCCAATATTTCACATTGCTCGATGTTCGCGCTCGCAACATGGAGACGCTGGACGATATCGAGCGCAATTCGCTGGATTTTTATGCGGCGAGCCGCAGCCTTTACAGGCAATACCGGGCCAACGAAATCCGCAATGGCGAGCCGGACGCGCCGCCGCCAAAAGACTAAACGGCTGCCATGAACTTGCCATAAGGACGGCCGAGCATTACCTGTGAGGCGCAGTCGGAGGTTCATTGACGGATGCGTAAGCTTTCTTTCGGACCAAAACGCACGGGGGCGACGCGGCTCTTAGGGCTGATGTTCGCGGCACTCATTCTCACGGTGTGTTTCGCGGGACTTTCGGCCCCGGCGCAGGCGGCAACCCCGGCCGAACAGTTCATCTCGGATAATGTGCAGAATGGTCTGTCGATTCTGATCAACAAGCAGTTGACCAAGGATCAGCGCCGTACGCAGTTCCAGGGCTTCCTGCTCGGGCTGACCGACATCAAGGCCATCGCCGAATACACGCTGGGCCAGTATCGGCGCACGGCCTCGCCCGGCGATCAGGCCGCTTTCGATGACGCGTTCAAGGATTACGCGCTGGCGGTCTATCAGAGCTATTTCGACAAATTCTCCGGCCAGACGCTGCAAGTGACGGGTTCCTACCCGCTGCCCCCGGACGAGACCGTCGTCAAGACCGTCATGATCGATCCGAAGAAGGCGAATGACCCGAAACCGCTGCAAGTGAATTTCCGCATCGCCAACAAAAACGGACGGCTGGCGGTGGTCGACTTCTCTGTAGAAGGCGTGTGGCTGGGCGAAATGGAGCGCAGCGAATTCACTTCGTACCTCGGCCAGAACAACGGCGACGTCCCCACGCTGACTGCAATGCTGAAGAAAAAGGCGCAGCAGATAAAGTGAGGGTTACCCCCGCTTGAACCTTTTGTACTTGATGCGGTGCGGCTGGTCGGCGTCGATGCCGAGGCGGCGTTTCTTGTCGGCCTCGTAATCCTGGAAATTACCCTCGAACCATTCGACGTGACTGTCGCCTTCGAAGGCCAGCATGTGGGTGGCGATGCGGTCCAGGAACCAGCGGTCATGGCTGATGATCATGGCGCAACCGGCGAATTCCTCCAGCGCCATCTCCAGCGCGCGCAAAGTCTCGACGTCGAGATCGTTGGTCGGTTCGTCGAGCAGCAGCAGGTTCGCGCCCGACTTCAGCATCTTGGCGAGATGGACTCGATTGCGCTCGCCGCCCGATAGCTGGCCGACCTTCTTCTGCTGGTCGCCGCCCTTGAAGTTGAAAGCGCCGACGTAAGCGCGCGACTGCACGGTGCGCTTGCCCAATTCCAGCACGTCGTTGCCGCCGGAAATCTCTTCCCAAACATTCTTGTTCGCATCGAGCGCATCGCGCGACTGATCGACATAGCCGATGTGAACCGTGTCGCCGATGCGCAGCGTGCCGGCGTCGGGCTTCTCCTGATCCGTGAGCAGCCGGAACAGCGTCGTCTTGCCCGCGCCGTTGGGGCCGATGACGCCGACGATGCCGCCCGGCGGCAGGTTGAAATTCACGTTCTCGAACAGCAGCTGGTCGCCATAGCCCTTCGCCAATCCGTCGGCTTCCACAACAAGCGAGCCCAGGCGCTCCGCCACCGGAATGACGATCTGCACCGGGCCGCCGCGCTGCTCCTGCGACTTGGCGAGCAGCTCTTCATAGGCGTTGATGCGCGCCTTGGACTTCGCCTGGCGGGCGCGCGGCGACTGCGAAATCCATTCGCGTTCGCGCGCGATGGTGCGTTCGCGGGCGGCGCCCTCCTGGCCTTCTTGATACAGCCGCTTCTCCTGCACCACCAGAAACGACGAATAATTGCCTTCGTGCGGGATGCCGCGGCCGCGGTCGAGTTCGAGAATCCATCCCGTGACGTTGTCGAGGAAATAGCGGTCGTGGGTGACCAGGATCACGCAGCCCTTGTATTCGCGCAGGTGCTGTTCCAGCCAGCCCACGGATTCCGCGTCCAGATGGTTGGTCGGTTCGTCGAGCAGTAGGATGTCGGGCGCGTCGAGCAGAAGCTTGCACAGCGCCACGCGGCGCTTCTCGCCGCCCGAAAGCTTGGCGACGTCGGCGGCGCCGTCCGGGCAGCGCAGCGCGTCCATCGCCTGGTCGATCTGGCTGTCGAGGTCCCACAGGCCCTTGGCCTCGATCTCGTCCTGCAGCCGCGCCATTTCGTCGGCGGTTTCATCCGTGTAATTCGCGGCGATTTCGTTGTAGCGGTCGACCAGCCCCTGCTTGGCCGCCACGCCTTCCATGACGTTGCCGCGCACATCCTTGGACGGATCGAGCTGCGGCTCCTGCGGCAGATACCCCATGCGGACGCCATCGGCCGCCCAGGCCTCGCCGGTGAACTCCTTGTCGAGGCCCGACATGATGCGCATCAGCGTCGACTTGCCCGCGCCGTTGACGCCGACGATGCCGATCTTGGCGCCGGGATAGAACGACAGCCAGATATCCTTCAGCACCTGACGGCCGCCGGGGTAGGTCTTCGACAGACCTTTCATCACATAGACGTATTGCGGCCCGGCCATCGTCGGTTCCCTTGCAGAGGCGTTTGGGGTGTGGGGGTTTTAGATCGCTGGATGGCCGGGTCAAGCCCGGCCATAAACGTTTAGAATTTGATCTTCGCCCGGCTCAGCAGCGAGACCGCATTGTTGCCGTTCTGACCGCCGAGATTCGTCTGATAGGCGGCGTTGGCCTGCAGCGCGACGGAATTGCCGAAGAAGTTGGTGACGTAGCCCAGCTCGAAATCGGTTTCCGGCGTCACACCCGCGAACAGCTTATCGCCGCCGAAGAACTGCATATCGCCGGAGTTTGCCGTCGTGAAGCTGCCGGCGCTGTAGCTCGGCGTGGGACGCGAAAACGCCAAGCCGAGCGCGTCGTTGCCGAACAGACCGTGCTTGGCCACCGCGATGCCGTAGGAATGCATGTGCAAATCGGACGTCGCGGAGGCGAGGGCGCTGGGCCGCAGGTCAAGCTGCGCGGTGCCCTCGCTGTAAGAGGCCGTCGTCACCCAGCCGCCGCCGAAGCCGACATGCGCCGAAAGGCCGAGCGCCGCAGTCCGCGCCATATCGATCGCCGCATTGCTCTCGCCCAAAGCGCCGCCGCGTTCCGTCGTCTGCGACGCGGTAAAATCGAACCCGCCCCATTTCGCGAAATTCCAGGACAAGCCAGCAACCAGCGAATTGGTGCTGCGCGCGTCATACGCAAGGCCGGCGCCGCTCAGTCCCGCCAAAGCGAGACGCGGCGAGAGCAGATAAGGATTGTAGCCGGGCCTGCTGGAGGCTTGACCGAAACTGAGGTGCAGACCGTCGGCCAGTGCCAGGCTCGCGCCGACATACGCCCCGCCGCTCGACAGCGATGCATAAGGCGAATCCAACGCCGAAGCGGAAGTGAACAAGCCGTCGTAAGCGTTCGCGCCCGGCGCATCGCGATCAAGCAGACGCGCCACGTCGACATTGAAACCGGCGACGAGACTGACGCCGTCGAACAAGACGAGATCGCTTTCGACTTCGTTCGCGGCGTAGCGCGAAAGATCCTGCGGACCGGAGGAAAGACCCGGCAGAACCGCCGGCAGATCGAGCCTGAAGGTATAATCGGCAAGACGCGCGGCCGGCGCCGTGATAGCGCTCACATTCGCGGCACCGGAGGACTCAAGCGCCAGCGACGGCGCTGCGGTCGCGATCGATGCGACAACGCCCGCGATGACAAGCAGCGCGTGGTTGATAAGACCCCTCATGACACGTGTGTGTTTCAGGTTCATCCTATGTTACCGGACGAAATTTAGCAGATCGAGGTTGCTAAACTCAAAGGATTCCTGGGCTTTTTCGTGACATAGCAGCAACATTGGCGAAAACAATAAGCCCTATCCGAACGGTTTGGCGACGGCGGATGGGCATACATTCTGTGGTCTGGCGTATGCCGAACCCATTCTATTGTTTTGGAAATTGGCGCCGGACTGACAAGCGGCGTTATATCCCGGACAGGCTCTTAAGGACGTATGTCGAGGATATGGGCTATGGCGACCCGGAATTCGTCCCTGGTACATCGTCGCGGCCGCGGGGATTATTCAAACAGTCTCTAAGCAGGCAAGCCAAGCCGCGAGCGCCGCCGATTCTTCTCCTTTTGAGGGAAAATTGACAATTGGACGCAGCATAGCGACTCTTTGTATCGTGATGTTCGGGATTGGTGGGGAGTCCAGACTTGGCGTTACGCCTCTATTGCGGTGCGATTGCCGTAACTCTGTTGCTTGCCGGATGCGCGAGCAGCCATAGCGACGGCGCCAGCGATCCGTTGGAACCCCTCAACCGCAAGGTCTTCGCCTTCAACCAGGCCCTGGATAAACGCGCCGCGCTGCCGGCGGCTACCTATTACAAGTCGGCCGTGCCCGATGGCACACGCGAGGGTGTGCACAATTTTCTCTCGAACCTGTCGTTTCCGGTTACCTTCGCCAACGATGCACTGCAGGGCGAGGAGACGCTGGCCGGCAAAGCGGCCTGCCGCTTCGGCATCAACACGACGGTCGGAATCTTAGGCGTCAGGGATCCCGCGACCGGGATGGGCTACCCGGAGGACGACGAGGATTTCGGCAGGACCCTGGCGGTCTATGGCGTGCCGGGCGGCCCCTATATGGTGCTGCCCTTCCTCGGCTCGACGCAGCCCCGCGACCTTGCCGGCAGGATGCTTGTCGATCACTACTTCAACCCGTTAGGCTACGTCACCTACAACGGTAAGCTCTACGTGGGGCTTACGGAGAATCTTCTCAAGCTGGTCGATCAACGTTCGCGCCACATCGAAGCGCTGCAAGGCATCGAACGCAACTCCATCGACTATTACGCCTCCATGCGTAGCATCTACCTGCAAAAGCGCGCCACTAGGGCCGACGATTCAGATGTCGCGCCCGACGCTCCGAAGCAATAACATCGCGCCGCCGTCCGGGCTCAAGGCCTTCTCATGCCGATCATCGAAACCATCGTCTCTTGCTGTTGCCGTCACGCGCGCGGCGTCATCGCGGCCGGCGCCCTCGTCGCCATAGCTTCCGGCCTGTATACGGCGAACCATTTCGCCATGAACACCGACAGCGAGACGCTGATCTCGGCCAACCTGCCGTGGCGCAAGCAGATGATTCGCTACGACAAGCTATTCCCCCAGCGCAACAATCTCATCCTGGTGGTGATCGACGGGGCGACGGCCGAGCGGGCTAACGGTGCGGCCGACGCGCTGGCCGCCAAGCTCGCCGAAAACAAGGTGATGTTCCCAGCCGTGCGCCGCCCCGACGGCGGGGATTTCTTCGAGCATAACGGGCTGCTGTTCCTCTCCGAGCAGGATGTGCGCGACACGACGCAGAAGCTCGTCACCGCGCAACCGTTCCTGGGCGCGCTCGCCGCCGATCCTTCCCTGCGCGGGGTGATGGACAGCCTCAGTACCGCCCTGATGGGTATCGCTCACGGCCAAGCCAAGCTTTCCGACATTGACGGCCCGATGGCGGCTTTCGCCGATACGCTGGAAAAAACCGAGCGCGGAGAATCCGCGTTCCTCTCCTGGCGGACGCTGTTCACCGGCAATACCGGCGGCGAGCGGCTGCGCACCTTCGTCGAAGTGCAGCCCAAGCTCGATTACGACGCGTTGTCGCCCGGGGCCGTCGCGAGCAAGACGATCCGCAGCGACGCGCGCGCGCTCGGGCTGACGCCCGACAAGGGCGTGCGGGTGCGCCTGACCGGACCGGTTCCCCTGGCGGACGAGGAATTCGCTACCATCGCCGAGCGCGCCGACGTGATGGGTATCGCCATGCTGCTGGCCGTCACCTTGTCGCTGTGGCTGGCGGTGCGTTCGTTCCGCATCATCTTCTGCATCCTGGCCACGCTGGTGACAGGCCTGTCGCTGACGATGGCGCTGGGACTCCTGGCGATCGGCGTGTTCAACATCATCTCCATCGCCTTCGTCGCGCTGTTCGTCGGCCTCGGCGTCGACTTCGCGATTCAGTTCTCGGTGCGCTACCGCGCGGAGCGGCACCAAAAAGACAATCTGGCGGACGCCTTGAAACGGGCGGGCGGGCGCGTCGGCACGCCGCTGGCGTTGGCGGCGGCGGCCACGGCGGCGGGATTCTTTTCGTTCCTGCCCACGGACTATGTCGGCGTCGCCGAACTCGGCCTGATCTCCGGCATGGGCATGGCCATCGCTTTCGCGCTCAGCATTTCGCTGCTGCCGGCGCTGATCATGCTGGTCAACCCTCCCGGCGAAGAGGAGCCCATCGGCTTCCCCTTCTTCGCGCCGGTCGACCGCTTCGTGGCGATGCACCGCCGTAGCATCTTGATCGCCGGTGCGGCGGTGGGCTTGGCCGCGCTCGCCACGGTCCCCTTCCTCAAGTTCGACTTCAACCCGTTGGACTTGAGAAGCCGTCACGTGGAATCCATGTCGACCCTGTACGACCTGATGTCGGATCCCGACACCTCGCCCAACACCATCGACGTGCTGGCGCCTTCGCTCGACGCGACGGACGCGCTGGCCGCCAAGCTGTCGAAAGACCCACTCATCGGCCAAATCCTGACGCTCAAGAGCTTCGTGCCCGACGATCAGCCGAAGAAGCTGGCGATGATCTCCGATACGGCGTTCCTGCTGGATGCGGCGCTCAATCCCTTCGTCGTCAAGCCGCCGCCGAGCGACGGTGAAATCGTCGCGAGTCTGACGGCCGCGTCCAAGGCTCTGCGCCAAGCCGCTCATCCCATGAGAAGACAGTCGGCCGACGAGAAACGCGCGAAGACCGATGCGCGCCGGCTGGCCGGGGCGCTCGAAATTCTCGCCAAGGGATCGCAACAGGGACGGCTGGCCGCGGCGAACGCGCTGGTTCCGGGCCTCGACACCTTGTTGAACGAGGTGCGCAACGCCCTGCAGGCCGCACCGGTGAGCATCAAAACCATGCCGCCCGACCTGGTCTCCGAATGGATCGCGAAGGACGGAACCGCGCGCCTGCAGGTGTTTCCCAAGACCAACGTCAACGACAATAAATCGCTCAAGCGTTTCAGCAAGGCGGTGCTCGCCGTTACTCCGGACGCGACCGGCACTCCGATCACCATCCAGGAATCGGGGCAAACCATCGTCGGCGCCTTCATCGAAGCGGGCTTCTGGTCGTTCCTGGTGATCACCCTTCTGCTGGTGGCCGTGCTGCGGCGCGAGCGCGACGTGATCATGACGATCGTGCCGCTGGTGCTGACGGCGCTGCTCACGCTGGCGACCTGCCGAGTGGCCGGGCTGCATCTCAACTTCGCCAACATCATCGCGCTGCCGCTGCTGTTCGGCATCGGCGTGGCATTTAACATCTATTTCGTGATCGCCTGGCGGGCGGGAGCGCGAGCGCTTCTGCAATCGAGCCTGACGCGGGCGGTGATCTTCAGCGCGCTGACCACGGCCTCCGGCTTCGGCTCGCTGTGGCTGTCGAGCCATCCCGGCACCGCCAGCATGGGCGAGCTGTTGATCATCTCGCTCGGCTGGACGCTGCTGACGACGCTGTTCTTCCTGCCGGCGCTGTTGGGTCCGCCGCCGGAAGCGCGAGCGAAAACCAGCGGAGTGGGAGTAGCGAAGGGCGATTAGAAACTATTCGCTATTCACCCCTGCTCAGTTTGCGTTCATCAGCTTGTCCGACAGGGCGTTGATTTTTTTCACCAGACCGGAGGGCCCTTCGGCCGTGAGCGTGGCGCCGAAATCCGAGTTCTGGGTCGCGACCTGACTGACATAGCCGTTGAGATAGATGTCGAGAATCTTCCAGCTTCCGCCGGTCTGCCGCATGCGATAGTTGAAAGGAACGGTTTGGCTTTTGGTGACCAGCTTGCTCTGCACCACGCGGTCTGTTCCGCGCACCGTTACAGCCGGATCGACGACGAACTTTTCGCCGTCATAGCCGTCGAAGTTGCTGGCGTAATTGGCGATCGTCAAACGCTCGAAGGCGACAAGCAGCGCCTGCTGATCCGCCGACGGCATCGTGGTCCAGCTGGGGCCGACCACGTAACGCACCATATCGGGAAAATCGAAGGTCTGCTCGATCGCGGGCTTCAATTTTTCGTAACGGCCTTTGAGCCCAAGTTCCTTGGCGTGCTTCATCGAGTCGAGCAGCGCATCGTAAAGCGTCTGCACTTGCTGCACCGCCGGATCGGGGGCCGCGGCCTTCGTCGCGGGCGCAAAAAATGCGGTCAAAAGAAACATCGCCGCGAGCGAAAGCCCGCGCAGTCTGTTGCATGTCATGGTCGGCCTCTCGAACAAGAACGCCCCTGAACGGGGTAAGGTTCCAAGATATTCGTGTCGGAATTATGGGACGGCGCCATCAGGTCTCCCGGTCGATCAGGAACGGCGGCAAAGCGCGCAGCGCGTCGGCCTCCGGCCCATAAGCATCGAGCGCGGCGACGGCCCGCTTCGCGATCTTCTCGGCTTCGGCGCGCGCGCCTTCCACCCCATGAATGGAGACAAGCGTGGCTTTGCCGTGATCCTTGTCCTTGCCGACGGCCTTGCCGGTCTTTTCCGCCGTGCTGGTGACATCGAGAAGATCGTCGGTGATCTGAAAGACTAGGCCCATATCGCGGGCATAGGCGCGCAGGCGGTTTTGATGTTCCGCTCCGGCTTCGCCCAGGATTGGGCCGGCCTCGCAGGCAAACTCGAAAAGCTGGCCGGTTTTCAACTTCTGCAAGAGGATCACCTCGTCCGCGCCAAAGGCGCTGTCCGGCGCGCGCATGTCGATCATCTGGCCGCCGATCATGCCGTTGCTGCCGGCCGCTTCGGCCAGCCGCGCGATTAGCCGGCAGCGGACTTCGGCGGACGGATGGGTTTCCGCTCGGGAAAGAATCTCGAAGGCGATGGTGAGAAGAGCGTCGCCCGCCAGCACCGCCGTGGCTTCGTCGAAGGCTTTATGGGTGGTGGGCCGGCCGCGCCGCAGATCGTCGTCGTCCATGCAGGGCAAATCGTCGTGGATCAGCGAATAAGTGTGCAGCACTTCGATGGCGGCAGCGGTGCGCAAAGCATTTTCAAGGTTAACCGCGAACAAGCCGGCGCTTTGCAGGACCAGGAACGGCCTCAGCCGCTTGCCCCCGGCAAAGGTCGCATAGCGCATCGCCTCGTGGACGCGACCATGCAGGCCGTGCGGCTTCGGCAGCAGGCGTTCGAGTGCGTCCTCGACAGCCTTGGCGGCCTGCCCCATGGCGTGCGACAGGCGCCGGGATTGCGGTTCGTTCTGCACAGGGCTCGCTTCGCCCGAGATTATGCTCATAGCCACTACCCACTGGCCAAGAATTGCCTTCCTGTCTATAGCAAACCCGGCCGGGCACAAACGGGGGCGGTTTGACGCCAGCGTGGCAAGAAAGCCATTGCGGAAGACGGCGCCTTTCGTGAAACTATGCCCGAGCGGGCAAATGATTGAATTCCCCTTTATTACTAGGGGCTTACAGCGCGGATTAGAACCTATGCACGACGGAGCGAATTCGATGCGTGTCGTCCTTGCCCAGCCGCGCGGCTTCTGTGCGGGCGTCGTTCGGGCGATCGACATCGTCGAACGCGCGCTGGAGAAATACGGTCAGCCCGTCTATGTGCGCCACGAAATCGTCCACAACCGGCATGTCGTCGAAACCTTGAAAAACAAGGGCGCGCGTTTCGTCGAAGAGCTGGACGAAGTGCCGGATGGCGCGGTGACGGTGTTCAGCGCCCACGGCGTGGCGCAAACGGTCTTCAAGGAAGCAAGCGCGCGCGGCCTGCCGGTGCTGGACGCGACGTGTCCGCTGGTCTCCAAGGTCCACAGCCAGGGCAAGCGCTATGTCGGCAGCGGCCGCACGCTGATCCTGATCGGTCACGCGGGACATCCAGAAGTCGAAGGCACGATGGGCCAGGTCGGCGCGCCGGTGCATCTGGTCCAGTCGGAAAAGGACGTCGATGCGCTGCGGATTCCGCACGAAACGCCGGTCGCCTATGTGACGCAGACCACGCTGTCCATCGACGACACGCGCAACGTCATCGCGGCGCTGAAGCGCCGCTTCAAGGACATCGTCGGGCCCGATATCACCGATATCTGCTACGCTACGCAGAACCGCCAGACGGCGGTGCGCGAGCTATGCCGCATCGCGGACGTCATTATCGTGGTCGGCGCCAAGAACAGCTCGAATTCCAACCGGCTGCGCGAAATCGGCATCGAGGAAGGCGTGCCCTCCTATCTGATCGCGGACGGCAGCGAACTCGACCCCGCCTGGGTGAAAGGCAAAACGACCATTGGGCTGACCGCCGGCGCCTCCGCGCCGGAAGCGCTGGTCGAGAATGTGATCGCGGCATTGCGGAACATCGATTCCGGCGTCGAGGTCTCGCAAATGGACGGCAAAAAGGAACACATCGAGTTTCGGCTGCCCGCCGAACTCAGAGACTAGGAGTAGACATTGGGAATTCCGGCGAAGCAGGCGGCCCGCATCGGGGCCTATGTCCTCAAGCAGCACCTGTCCGGCAAGAAGCGCTATCCGCTGGTGCTGATGCTGGAGCCGTTGTTCCGCTGCAATCTCGCCTGCGCGGGCTGCGGCAAGATCGATTATCCCGACGACATCCTGAACCAGCGCCTGTCTTACGACGAATGCATGGAGGCGATCGACGAATGCGGCGCGCCGGCGGTCTCGATCGCCGGCGGCGAACCGCTGCTCCACCGCGAGATGCCCAAGATCGTGAAGGGCTTCCTGGAGCGCAAAAAGTTCGTGATCTTGTGCACCAATGCGCTGCTGCTGGCCAAGAAGATCGACGATTACCAGCCCAACCCGAATTTCACCTGGTCGATCCATCTGGACGGCGACAAGGCGATGCATGACAAATCGGTGTGCCTCGACGGCACCTACGACAAGGCCGTCGCGGCGATCAAGCTGGCGCAGTCCAAGGGCTTCCGCACCCAGATCAACTGCACGCTGTTCCAGGACGCCGAACCCGAGCGCGTCGCCAAATTCTTCGACGAGATGATGGCGATGGGCCTGGACGGAATCACGGTGTCGCCCGGCTACGCCTATGAACGCGCGCCCGATCAGGAACATTTTCTCAATCGCGAGCGCACCCGCAAGCTGTTCCGCGATATCTTCGCGCGCGGCAACGGCGGCAAGAAATGGTCGTTCACCCAGTCGGAGCTGTTCCTGGATTTCCTGGCGGGCAACCAGACCTACGAATGTACGCCCTGGTCGATGCCGGCGCGCACCGTTTTCGGCTGGCAGAAGCCCTGCTATCTGCTCGGCGAAGGCTATGTGAAAACCTTCAAAGAGCTGATGGAAGACACCGAGTGGGAGAAGTACGGCGTCGGCAATTACGAGAAGTGCGCCAACTGCATGGTTCATTGCGGCTTCGAAGGCACGGCGGTCGTCGATTCCGTCAAGCATCCGCTCAAGCTGGTGCCCCTCGCGCTGCGCGGGGTCAAGACCGAAGGGGCGATGGCGCCGGACATCTCGCTCGCGGGCCAACGGCCGGCGGAGTTCGTGTTCTCCCGCCACGTTGAGACGAAGCTAGCCGAGATACGGACAGCCAAGTCCAAGCCCGAGCATATTGCGGCAGCGGAGTAAGGCGCGGAACGCCTTGCCCGCTTCGCGCCCCGTCTGGATCAATTCCGGAATCTGCTCGGGATCGAAGAGGACCGATTTCATCACGGCGATCAGCCGCACCTTGCCGTTCGGCTTGAGCGGTTCCAGCACCGCGGGCGGCAGCGTGTGATCGGACCTGTCGGAAATGACGCGTAAGGCGGCGAACGGCAGGCCGCGCCGTTTGGCGAAACGCGCGGCCACGTGGGATTCCATGTCGACGGCGTGCGCCCCCGTCAAGCGGAACAGCGATTGCTTCATGGCGATGTGGGCCACGACCTTATCGACGCCGACCAGGCCCACGGACTGCGCGTGCTCCAGCCTGGTGCGCAGGATCTGCGCCCAGCGCAGATCGGTCTGATAGTGCTCGGTCTCAGTCACGACATGCGTGGCAACGACGGCGTCTCCCGTCTCGAGCAGCGGCGCCAGCGCGCCCGCGATGCCGAAGCTGAGGACGGCGGTGGCGCCCGACGCGGCCGCTTCCAGGCGTTGCGCCAGCAGCTCGGAGTTTCCGCCGCCGATGACGGGCGCGAGCCCGGCGCGCCTGGCGATGCGCGCTTCCTTCGCGAGGCCGACGACCGCAAGAACGCTCATAGCCCGTAAGCGACCCGTCGCGAGTTGCCCGATTTCAGGTTGCGGTAGCGCGCCGCCGCCCACAGCGGGAAGAATCTCGGATACCCGTGATAACGCAGATAGAACACGCGCGGGAAGCCGCCGCCGGTGTAATGCTCCTGCGACCACAGGCCGTCGACGGTTTGCGTTCTTTGCAGATAAGCGATGCCGCGCGCGACCGCCGGATGATCCACTTCGCCCGCCGCCATCAGGCCGAGCAGCGCCCAGGCGGTTTGCGAGGCGGTGGACGGCGCGGCTTGGTAGCCGGAATAATCGAGGCGGTAGCTGCTGCAATCTTCGCCCCAGCCGCCGTCCGTGTTCTGGATGGCGATCAGCCAATCGGCGGCGCGGCGCATCATGGGCGTCTTCGCGTCCAGTCCCGCCGCATTGAGGCCCGCCAGCGCCGACCAGGTGCCGTAGATGTAATTGACGCCCCAGCGGCCGAACCAGCTTCCGTCCTTCAATTGCACGCGCTCGAGATAGGCGATGGCCTCTTTCATGCGCGGGCTGTCGTGTGCTTCGCCCAATTGCGCCAGCATGCCGATGCAACGACCGGTGACATCCTCGGTCGGCGGATCGAGCAGCGCGCCGTGATCGGCGAACGGAATGTTGTTCAGGTAATAATAGGAATTGTCGGCGTCGAAGGCGCCCCAGCCGCCGTTTTTGCTTTGCAGGCCTTCCACCCATTCGCGCCCGCGCGCGATGGCCTGGCGATAATCGGTCTTCGGCGCGACGCTCTCTTTCGCGCGGTCGAGCGCCATCGCCACCACGGCGGTGTCGTCGAGATCGGGATAATAGGCGTTGTTGTACTGGAAGGCCCAGCCGCCGGGGCGCACGCCGGGTTTTTCCTCGGCCCAATCGCCTTTCACATCCAATACCTGAAGCGGCTTCAGCCATTCCAGTCCGCGCGCAACCGCGGTGTCGGCTTTCGGATCGTGTGCCTCCATCAGCGCATGGCAGACCAGCGCCGTGTCCCACACCGGCGAGACGCATGGCTGGCAATAGGCTTCGTCATCCTTGACGACGAGCAGCTTCTCCACCGATCTGCGGGCAATGGCGCGATCGGGATGATCGGGCGCGTAGCCCATCACGTCGTACATCATCACGCTGTTGGCCATGGCGGGATAGATGGCACCAAGGCCGTCCTCGCCGTTCAGCCGCTCCGTCGTCCAGCGCACGCATTCGCCGACGGCGCGCGCGCGCAGCCCCTTGGGCCAGAACGGCTCGAAGCGCTTCAGCAGCCAGTCGAGCGCGCCGAACAACGCCGACCAGATCCATTTCTGATGCGGCGCCCGTTTGGAAGCAACTTTGCCGCCGGCCAAGAACAACTCGCGCACTTCCACGCCGCGCGGATTGCGCGCCAGCGGTTTCTTCGCCGCCAGCACCAGCAGCGGCACGATCACCGTGCGCGCCCAGTAGGACATCTTGGACAGGTGAATTGGAAACCAGCGCGGCAGCAGGATCAACTCGACCGGCACCGTCGGCACATTGTTCCACGAGGTCTGGCCGTAAAGCGCCAGCAGGATGCGCGTGAAGACGTTGGCCTTGGCCGCCCCGCCGCGCTTCAAAAGCTCCTCGCGGGCGCGCTTCATATGCGGCGCGTCGGGCAAATCCCCGATCATCTTCAGCGCGAAATAGGCCTTCACCGTCGCGCTGATGTCGAGCGCCCCCGCATGATAGAGCGGCCAGCCGCCGTGATCGCCCTGGATGCGGCGCAGATAGACGCCGATCTTGCGTTCGAGTTCGAGGTTGGGCGTCTCGGCCAGATAATGCACCAGCAGCACATATTCTGCCGGAATCGTGGCATCGGCTTCCAGCTCATAGACCCAGTGGCCGTCGGCGCGCTGCTCCTTGAGCAGCGCTTCGGTGGCGTCGCGGATGAGCGCGTCGACCGCGATGGTCCCTTCCTTGCTCGCCGCACTGTGGTTCATCAACCTGCCCTCTGACCGAATTTATACGGCTCTTCGTACCAGCGCCAATTGCGCCGCCTTCTGCCCGGAACGCACGGCGCTTTCGAGCGTGGCCGGAAGGCCGGTATCGATCCAGTCGCCTGCAAGCAGCAGATTGCGCCAACTTGTTCCGGTCTTGGGCCGCTTGGCCGCTTGCCGCGGGATGGCGGCGAAGGTCGCGCGCTTCTCCTTGACGATCTGCCAGGGCGGCAGCGGCACGGAAAGATTGTGGGCCTTGGCGACGTCGCGCCACAAAAGCGCGGCGAGCGCCTCGCGGTCCTGATCGACAATGGCGTCAGCGGCGCTGACCGTCACGGAAATCCGGTCCGCGAAGGCGAAAATCCATTCCGCCGTGCCGCCGATCACGCCCAGCATCGGTTCCGCGCCGGCCGGCGCAGCGATCTTGAAATGCGCATTGACGATGGAGCGGAACTCGTCGGGCGCGGAAAGCCTCGGCACCAAGTCGCGCGACACCCAGGGCGGCGTCGCCAGCACCAGCGTATCGTCGGGAGACAGCGGCACCGTGTTTTCGGGGAACTCCAGCGCCACGACATGACTGGCATCGAGAACGATCCGGCGCAGCCGTTGACCGAAATGCACTTGCACATCCCTGGCGGCCAGGAAGGCCAGCGCCGGATCGACAAACGCGGCGGACAGCGTCGGATGGGCGATCCGGGGGCGATAAGCCCGTCCGCCTTTCGCCAGCGTTTCGCGCAAAACCGCTCCGGCCAAAGCGGCGGAAGCCTTCTCGGGCTCGGTATTCAGCGCCGCCAACAGGAAAGGGCGCATCAGCCGCTCCCACAGCGCACCCGTGCAAGGGATGACCTCGTCGATGCGCCGCGCAGCGCCGGCGATCAGCAAACCTGCAAGGCGCATATAGTCCGCGGCTTGGGTGCCGGGAACGCGGCGGTCGGCCGCGAAAATCCACCAGGGTAGAGGTCCCTCGTTGGGCGCGAGGTGCCAGCGTTCGTCCGTCCGCAAGTCCATGAAAGCGAACTCGGCGCGCTGCGGTCCCCTCAGCGCATTCTCGGCACCGATGGTGCACAGATAATCGTAAACCGCGTGATTGCCGGAGAGAACGAGGTGATTGCCGTTGTCGATGACGCCATCGAGCGCGGCGTCGAAATAGGAGCGGCAGCGCCCGCCCGCCTGTCCCGCCGCTTCGAACAACACCACGCGCGCGCCCTTGTCCGCCAGCGCCACGGCGGTGGAAAGCCCAGCAAGCCCGCCACCGACGACATAAACCGTACTCATGAAATGAATCCGTAATGCAGCACGATCATCGCCAATTGCGCCTTGGGGACACGCGCGCGAGCACGCGGCGGGGCCCAGCCGACGGCTTCCATCTTGCGCAGGATTTCCGAATAGACCGCCCCCATCAGGCGCGGCGCGCGCAGATTGCCTTTCGGTTTGGCGGCGAGGACGCGGCCGGCCTCTTCGTAATGGCCGTGCGCCAGCTTGGCGACACCGCGACAGGCTTTGTCGAGCGCGGGATTGGCGAGAGCTTCGAGCGGTTCGCCGATGCTCACGCCGGCCTCGAACAGAAATTCGCGCGGCAGGTAAAGCCGATGGATCGACGCGTCCTCGTCCAGGTCGCGCAGGATATTGGTGAGCTGCAGGGCGCGGCCCAGATGATGGGCGAGTTGGAAACCCGGTCCCTCTTCCATACCGAAGACCTTGATGGAAAGCCGGCCGACAGCGCTGGCCACGCGGTCGCAATAAAGATCGAGGGCGGCGAGATCGGGGGCGACGATGTCGGCGGTGACGTCCATATCCATTCCGTCGATGACGGCCAGGAAATCCTCCAGCCGCGGACGGTAGTGCGCGACTGTCTCGCTGAGGAACGCGGCCTTGCCCGGCGCGCCGCCAGTGCAAAGCCGCGCTATGTCCTCGCGCCAAGCGTCGAGCGCGGCATGGCGCTCGGCGCGCGTGCCGACGCCGTCGTCGGCGATGTCGTCAACCGCGCGGCAGAAGGCGTAGATCGCGTACATCGCCTCGCGCTCGGCCTTGGGCATCAGCCGCATGGCCGCATAGAACGAGCTTCCGGCGGCCTTGCGGCGCACGGCTTCGATCTCCGGCGCGGGTGATACGGAATGAGTCATTGCGGGCGCGTTTTAGGACGAAGGCGCGCGCCAAGGAAGCGGGCGAAGGCGCTCATGGCAAGGCCCGGCAGCTCCGTACCGCGATGATGGACGCGCTCGGACAAGGGATCGCGGACCAGCAACCGGTCGTTGAGGTCTTCTGCAAGCGTCTGAATGAAACTGACTTCCAGCGCCAGACGCCTGTCGCGGATAGCGGCCGCGAACGGTGCCGATTGCGCCAGCAACTCGGCGTTGCGGCGCGCCAGGGCGGCGATCACGGCGTGCAAAGCCGACGTGGCGCGCGGGGCAGCGAGCATCTCGGGCGCGGCTCCGTGCTCGCCCATCGTGTCAAGCGGAAGATAGACGCGGTCGAGCGAACGAAAATCTTTTGCGCAATCCTGCAGGTGATTGATGGCCTGAAGCGCGGCACAGAGAGCGTCATTGTACGACCATAGATCGGAGGATTCGCCGTGCACGTCGAGCACATAGCGCCCGACCGGCATCGCCGAGTAGCGGCAATAATCCATCAGTTCGCCCCAATCGGCATACCGCAGCTTGGTGACGTCGCGACGAAACGCTTCGAGCAGATCGGCGGCATGATCGGTGGTGAGCCCGCGCTCGGCGAGAATCTTGCGCAGCGCCGCGCCTTCGGGCGAGGCGTCGGAAGAACCCATCAGGCTCGCACGCATGTCTTCGAGCAAGCGCAGCTTTTCCTCGGGCGATGCCGTCGCGTGATCGGCCACGTCGTCGGCCGTACGTACGAAGCGATAGAAAGCCAGAATCGCCGGGCGATGGCGCGGGCTGATAAGCACCGAGGCGACGGGAAAATTCTCGTCGCGATGGCCCTTGCCCGAAGAAAGCGCTGCCGCCCCGTTGTTCATATCGATCCATTCATGTCGGTGAGATCGCCTGGGCGCGTCCTTTCCACATACCGCCGCGCCCGCGCCAGCTTTGTACAGCGGAATCGACGGTGAAGGCCGCATAAAAGACGCCGATCAGCGGCAAAGCCAGTCCCCACAAGGGCGAGCGGCGATAAAAATGCAGCATCGGCTGGAAAGCGGCGGTCATCGCGGCCCAGGCGAGCACGCCCGCCAGCGCGCCAAACCCGCCGGTCAAAAAGCCTGCCAGCGGCGCGACATACAGCAGAGCCATGCCGAACACGGTGCCCGCGAGCACAAGCGGCGAATAGCCGAGCTGGGCATAAGCCGAACGCGCCACCATGGCGCGGATGTCGGCGATGCGCTCGTAAGGGCGCAGACTCGTGGCGCGCTCGGTGAGGCCGAGCCAGATCGGGCCCTGCGCCTTCAGCCGCCGCGCGAGCGCGCAATCGTCGATGATCTCGCCGCGGATGGCTTCGATGCCGCCCGCCCGCGCCAAGGCTTCGCGCTGGACCAGCATGCAGCCTCCGGCCGCCGCGGCCGTGCGCTTCTTCGGATCGTTCGCCCGGGCGAAAGGAAACAGCATGTCGAAAAAGAAGACGAAGGCGGGAATGAGAAACCGTTCGGCGAACGTCTCGCAATGCAGCTTCGCCATCAGCGAGGTCAAGACGAGTTTGTTCGCTGTCGCGCGGGCGAGCAGACGGCGCAGGTTATCCGGCGCATGCGCGATATCGGCGTCGGTGAGCCAGAGATAATCGGGCGGGTCCGCCGCATTCGCGTGCGCCACGCCCTGACTGACGGCAAACAGCTTGCCCGTCCAGCCGGCAGGATGCGCCGCGCCGTCGAGTACCGTGAGGCGTTCATTGCCAAGTGCGCGCGCGGCTTCGCCGGTGCCGTCGCCGCTTTGATCGTCGACCAGGATGATACGGAAGCGACCGGGATAATCCTGCGCCAGAAGGCTGGCGATGGAGCGCGCGATCACATCGGCCTCGTTGCGCGCGGGAACCACCGCCGCGACCGACGGCCAGTTGTCCGGCTCGGGCAACTCGTCGCAATCGTCGCGCTCGCGCGTCCGCCAAAAGAAACCGCGGCCGAACAGCAGCACCAGCCAGATCGCCAGCGACAGGAGCGCCGCGGCCGTCATGCCAGATATCCCGCCATGCGGAACCAGGCGAGCGCATCGACCAGCGCCTGGCGGTACGGACGCGCGCTATAGCCAAGTTCGCGCTCGGCCTTGGCGGAGGTAAAGAACATGCGGTACTTCGCCATCTTCAACGCATCCACGGTGATGAACGGCTCCTTGCCCGTCAGCCGCGCCACCGCCTCGGCCGCATAGGCCAGCGGGAACAGCGGCGCGCGCGGCAAGCCGATGCGCGGCGCGGCGCGGCCGGCCAACTCGGCGATGGCGCCGACCATATCGCGGAACACCACGTCCTGGCCGCCGAGAATGTAGCTTTCGCCGACGCGTCCGCGTTCGAGCGCGAGAAGATGACCGGCCGCCACGTCGTCGACATGCACGAGGTTGAGACCCGTATCCACGAACGCGGGAATGCGCCCCAGCGCGGCTTCCACGATCACGCGGCCCGTCGGCGTCGGCTTGATGTCGCGCGGGCCGATGGGCGTCGACGGGCTGACGATGATTGCCGGCAAGCCTTCTTCCGCCACCATGCGTTCGACCAGCCGCTCGGCGACGAGTTTGCTTTTCTTGTAGGCGCCGATGGCGCTTTCCTCGGTGTGGCGCGAGGTCTCGTCGGCGGGCGTTCCATCGTCGTGCGGCTTCAACGTGGCCACGGAACTGGTGTAGACGACCCGTTCGATGCCGGCATCGAGTGCCGCCTGCATCACCGCGCGCGTGCCTTCCAGATTGTTGCGGACGATCTCGGAAGGATCGCGCGCCCACAGCCGGTAATCGGCGGCGGCGTGGAAGACATAGCGCGCGCCTTGCATCGCCCGCGTCAACGCCGTCTGGTCGCGCATATCGGCGGTGACGATTTGGGCCGCCACGCCCTCGAGATTGTCGCGTTTGCTGGAGGCGCGCACCGCCAGACGCAGCGAAAAGCCTTTCGCCGCAAGCGCGCGCGCCAGCGCCGATCCGACAAACCCCGAAGCCCCGGTCACAAATGCCAGATCGCTCATGACGAATCGCCATTCCGCAGCGCGAAGGCGCGCTTGCCTTCTATGATCTGCCAAGCCAGCAGGACGGGCACGCCCACGACGATGTCGCGCGCGCGTTTGAGCAAGGACACGGCAAGCCCGACCTCCGGCCCCGCCCCGAACACCGAAGCGAGCGCGGCATAGCCGGCTTCCTGCACGCCGACCGACGACGGTATGAAAAAGGTGACGCCGCGCAGAGCGCCTAGCAGGCTCTCGATGGTGATGGCGGAGAAGACGCTCACATGCGCCCCGCAGAGGCGCATCACGCCCCACAGCCAGACGCCGCTGGCGATCCAGGCCGTCAAATGCAGCGTTGCGGACAGCAACAGCCGCCAGCGGTTGGAGTAAAAGCCGTTCAGCGCTTGCGAAAATGCTTCGGTATGGCTGACGGCGGCGGGAAGAAAACGGCTCGCGAGCTTCTCCGCCAGGAAACTGCCGCGCCGCTGCAGCACCACGAAGCCGATGACGCCCGGCACCAGAAGCGCCGTTCCCACGATCAGCCCGTTGGCATACGGCGCCAAGGCAGGGCTGGCGCGCAATTGCGCGATGCCGAGCATGAGCCCGAGCAAAACGAAGGCGATCTCCGCCGTAAACTCCATCGTCACATCCACCATGGCCGACGCAAAAGCGCGCGGGGCGGCAAGTCCGCCCAGGATGATCGCGCGCACGCCGATGACCATGCCGCCCAATTGGGTGAAGGGGAGAAGTTCGCTCGCCGAATCGCGCAACTGCCGGGCGGCGAAGAAAATCGGCCAATGGGCGCGATCGGAAAGCAGCGTGTACCAAGCGGCACTCAGAAACGCGATGACGCCAAGCCCGCCTAGGACGATCAGCACGAAGCCGCCCCAGCCGACTCTGGCAATCGCGCTTAGCACCGGCGCAATGCCGATATGCAGAAACACAAAAACCGCGAGCGCCAAACCGGCGAGCAAGGCTACGATGGCGCCGAATTTCATGTGCATGAGGCGGGCTGGCTGGTTGGGGATGGAGCCGTCTGAACGCGGCTTACGAGCCCACTTTACCGCCTTCCGCGGGCAGCAGGAAATCGGCGAAAGGTCCCAGGCGCATTTGATTCTTCTTCGTTAAATCAATGACTTGTTGAGACGTCAAGGCAGCAAACTCCTGCGCGTAAAGGTAACCGGGCGCCGATCCCGGATAGGGTGCGGTTGCGGGGTGCATGTAGACCTCGCTCACGCCATCAGGCAGATGCGCGACGAGGCCCGCCAGACGCGCCTGCGTCATCGCTCCGGTCCAGCCAAGCCCGAATACGCGATCCGGCGAAAAGATTCCGGCTTTGGCCAGACGCTTGCGCAACCGCCGCGCCCAAAGTTCCACGATGAGACTGCCCCCTGCCCCCGGTTCGATCCGACGGAGCACCTCGGACGGCTCGTAAGGCACGCGCATGGCCTTCATCCCGAACCGGCGGCCGATGCGAACGACCAGAGCGGCAATCGTCGGGTGCAGATGGAAATGCTTGTGCGCGTTAACGTGATCGAGTTCGAGGCCGGTCGCCGCGAAGGCCTTGAACTGGGCTTCGATCTCGGCGGCAAGCTGGCGGCGCACATGCGGCAGGAAAAACATCGCGGCCCCGGCCCGCACCATATCGTTGCGGAAGAGGCCGTCGGAGCCTACGAGCGCCGAAATTTCCGAGGGAGGCAGCGTCGGCCGCCCCTCGACCAGCACCAGATGCAGGCCCACGCGCAGGCGCCCCATCGTCTTGGCGCGCTTCACCGCGTCGGCGGCGGCCGGCGCCGAGACCATCAGGCTGGCGGCGGTGAGTATGCCTTCCTTGTGGGCGCGTTCGACCGCGTCGTTGACCGCGAGCGCCGCTCCGAAATCGTCCGCCGTGACAATCAGCTGCTTTTTATCGCCGCGCGGATTTGTCGAAAAACCGGTGCCCACCTTTTCGGTCCGCGCGGTCAAGAAACGATCATGTCCTCGCGCGTGCGCAGGAATTGGAAGAACTCCACGCCCTCGCGCAGTCGACGCACCAGCATATCCCAGGATGTCAGCATCTCGCCCACGATTTCGATAATCTTCGAAGGGCGCAAATAGAACTTCTTGTAGAAGTCCTCCACCGAATCGAAAATCTCGGTGTGGCTGAGATGCGGATAGTTGAGCGGCGCGATCTGGGTGCCGTCTTCGGTGAGCAGATCGATATCGCTCGCGAACCAGCCGTTTTCCTTCGCCTGGTTGTAGAGGAAGGTGCCCGGATAAGGCGCGGCCAGCGACACTTGCAGGGTGCGCGGGTTGACCTCCTTGGCGAAGGCCAGCGTTTCCTGGATGGTTTCGCGGGTTTCGCCAGGAAGGCCCAGAATAAAGGTGCCGTGGACGACGATGCCAAGCTCGTGGCAGTCCTTGGCGAAGCGGCGCGCCACATCGACCAAAAGGCCCTTCTTGATGTTGTGCAGGATTTTCTGGTTGCCGGATTCGTAACCGACGAGCAGCAGACGCAGCCCATTCGCCTTCAGCACTTCCAGCGTCTTGCGCGGCACATTCGCCTTCGCATTGCACGACCAGACGACGCCGAGCTTGCCAAGTTCCACGGCCAGCGCCTCCACGCGGTCGTGGTTGTCGGTCAGCGTGTCGTCGTCGAAGAAGATTTCCTTCACCTCGGGAAAATTCTTCTGAATGTATTTGATTTCCTCGACCACGACGGGGATCGAGCGGTAGCGGTATTTGTGTCCGCCGATGGTCTGCGGCCATAGGCAGAAGGTGCAGTGCGATTTGCAGCCGCGGCCCGTATAGAACGAAAGATAGGGGTGCTTGAGATAGCCGCCGAAATACTTCGTGGTATCGAGATCGCGCTTGTAGAGCGGTAGCACCGATGGCAGCACATCCATGTCCATCAGGATTTCGCGTTCCGGATTATGGACGGTCGCGCCGTCCTTGCCGCGATAGGACATGCCCTTGATCGTCGACCAGTCGCGGCCCTCGGCGATTTCCTTGATGGTGAATTCGTATTCGTTGCGGGCGACGAAATCGATCGCCACGCAGGCCTTCAGACTTTCCTCCGGCTCGACCGCGACCTTGGCGCCGATGAACCCGATGATCGCCGAGGGATTGATTTCCTTTATCATCCTGGCGGTCTTGCAGTCGGACTTGAACGACGGCGTCGAGGTGTGAATGACGATCAGTTCATGGGCCTTCAGATCGTCGACGATGTCCGCGAATTTCAGCTCGTGCGGCGGGGCGTCGATCAGCTTGGAGCCCTCGACCATCGCCGCGGCCTGGGCCAGCCAGGTCGGATACCAGAAGGATTTGACCTCGCGCTTCATCTGATAGCGCGCGCCGGCCCCGCCGTCGTAGCCGTCGAAAGAGGGCGCCTGCAAAAACAAAGACTTCATTACTCAACCTCACCATTTCGACAAAACGCCATCCCGCTCCACCTGCAGACGGCTGCCTTGCCATTCCACCGACCCGCCGAACAGCGATACCAGAAAGACGCCGAACGATAGCACGTCCCTTATGGGTAGCAGCCAGAGCGGTCCGCCGTTGCAGCCGTAACACACATCGACACGCCATTTGAGCACGGCCCGCGCGGCCAGGGTAGTAACAAGGCACGTCATGGCAAACAAGGTAAAGCCGGACAGGATTACCCCTAACAACGCCAGGGGAATGGCATGGGTGACGATGCTGCAGGCATGGCCGGCCGGCGCGACGACGCGCAGGGTCCGCGCCCAGCGCAACTCGTGGGCCAGCCAGTCCGCAATGTTTTTCTCGTTGCAGGCATGGCGCACCGCCAGGTGCGGGATGACGATGCGGTAACCTTTGGCCCGTATGGCGCGGCCGATCTCGTAATCGTCCGCCAGAAAGCCGGCGAACGCCTGAAGCCCGCCGATCTCGTCCAGGACCGCACGCTTGAGCGCTATGGTCGAACCGAAGCATGGCTCGGCGAGGCCGAGCACCACGCCGGTCACCGCATTGGGCAGGAATTGATAGCAGATCCCCATCGCACAGAAGCGCGAGCCGAGGCCCGCGGCCGCCCAGCCGGTATAGAGGCAGGTCACTGCGCCCACCTCTTTCGGTTGCAGCGCCGCCGCCAACCGGCCGAGGTAATCGGTGGAGACGGCGATGTCGCTGTCGCTCAGGACCAGCACCTCATGGCGAGCCTGGGCCTGCATATTGATCAGGTTCGAGACCTTAGCATTGCTGCCGGGCCGCCGCCCGTCGACCACCAGCGCCGCGTCCACATCGGGATGGCGGGCACGCAGCCGCTCGACCACTGCGATGGCGGGATCGTTTACATCCTGGATGCCGAAGACGAGCTGGAACGGCGCCGAATAATCCTGAGCGAAGAAGGTGGCCAGATTGTCTTCGAGGTCCGGCTCGGCGCCGTGCAGCGGTTTAAGGACGGTGACGGCCGGCGGCGCCGAGGCGGCGGGGCCGCTCCGGGGGGCGTATCGGCCGACGAAGACCGCCGACAGCACGGCATAAACGGCGCCGCAGAACGCCAGCGCCGCCAACAACCAGCCTAGAACGTCGAAGAAGACCATTCAGGTGCGCTCCGCGCGGGAGCCCCCCACGCAGTCGCCACTATCGCATCTTTCGGTGGTGCTTTGAACGCCCTACCCGCGCTAATTACCGGATAACGCGGGCCCCCTGGCCCTTCAGCACGTCTTCGACTTCCTTGAGGTTGACCATTGAGGCGTCGCCCGGCGTCGTCATCGCCAAAGCGCCGTGCGCGGCGCCGTAATCGACGGCCGCTTGCGGGCCCTTGTTCTCCAGGAAGCCATAAGCAAGACCCGAGGCGAAGCCGTCGCCGCCGCCGACGCGGTCGTAGATCTCCAGATTCTCGCGCATGATCGACTGATAGAAATTGCCGCCGGCATACACGACCGCGAACCAGTCGTTGAACGTCGCGGTCTTGGCGTTGCGCAAGGTCGTGGCGGCGACCTTGAAGTTCGGGAATTGCTTCACGGCGGCGGCGATCACCTTCTTGAAATTCGCCGGGTCCATGGCCGAGATATGCTCGTCGAGGCCTTCCACCTGAAAGCCGAGACGGGAGGTGAAATCCTCTTCGCTGCCGATCATCACGTCGACATATTGGGCGATCTTGCGGTTGACCTTCTGCGCGCCTTCCACGCCGCCCTGGTTCTTCCACAACGAAGCGCGGTAGTTGAGGTCGTAGGAAACGACCGTGCCATATTTGCGCGCGGCCTGCATCGCTTCGATCACCGCTTCGGAGGTGCCCGGCGCCAGCGCCGCGAAAATGCCGCCGGTGTGGAACCAGCGCACGCCTTCCTCGCCGAACAGCTTGTCCCAGTTCACCTCGCCCGGCTTGATCCGCGAAGCCGCGGAATTGGCGCGATCCGAACAGCCCAGCGCGGCGCGGATGCCGTAGCCCTTCTCGGTGAAATTCAGGCCGACGCGGGTGTTGCGACCGATGCCGTCGAACTCGCGCCAGATGATGTGCGACGTGTCGACCCCGCCCTGCATGATGAAATCTTCCGCCAGCCAGCCCAGATCGTTGACCGGCAGCGCGGTGACGATGGACGAGCGCTTGCCCCAGCATTTGCGCATGGCGCGCGCCACGTTGTATTCGCCGCCGCCTTCCCAGACCTGGAACTGGCGCGCATTGCGCACGCGCCCAAAGCCCGGATCGAAGCGCAGCATCACTTCGCCGAAAGAGACGCAATCCCACTTGCATTCGCCGGCGGGACGGATCTTCAGGATTTCGTCAGCCATCTCTATTTTCCACGGATTTTCTTGACGAGGGCGATGGTCTCGGCGACCTTCTTCTCGATGCCGGCGTAATCCTTGGCCTTGATCAGGTCCGGCGCGATCAGCTTGGCGCCCATGCCCGTCGCGACGATGCCGGCGCCGAACCAGGCGCGAATCGATTCTTCCGTCGGATCGACGCCGCTGGTCGGCATCAGGCGTGTCCACGGCATCGGGCCGAGGATGGCCTTGACGAATTCCGGTCCGCCTAGGCACGACGCGGGAAATATTTTCACGATCTCGCAGCCCAGCTCTTCGGCGGCGGAAATCTCGGAGGCCGTGCCGCAGCCGGGGCTGTAAGGGATTTTCCGCCGGTTGCAGAGTCTGGCCACTTCTGCGTTGAGGATCGGACCGACGACGAATTTCGCGCCGTTGGCGATGTAGATGGCCGCGGTCGGCGCATCCACCACCGAGCCCGCGCCCATGATCACGCTCGGATCCGCTTTCGCGAAGTGGCGCGTCACCTCCAGGAAAACGTGCGGCGCGAAATCGCCGCGATTGGTGAATTCGAAGCACTTGGCTCCGCCGTTGGCGCAAGCTTGAATCACGTTGGTGCAAACTTCGACGTCGGGATGATAAAAAACCGGGATAACCCCCTGCTCCATCATCGCGGCCAAAACCGCCATGCGGTCCGTCGCCATTCCCCGCTCTCCCTGAGTTATTCTCTGTACAAGGCGCAATTCAGCAGCCCGCGACGCCGGAAGCAACCCTTAAGCGGCAGTAGGGTTTTGTAAATCAATAATTTTCAATCGGGTTTAAGGGTTGCGGTGCATGCTTCCGCCAAAAGAGGACGACCGTGGCCGAACCCGCCGCCATACCGGAGCAAAACGAGCTGGCTCCCAGCGAAGCCTTGCGGCTCTTGGAGCAGCACGCGCAAGCGGCCCAGCACGAGCTGGCCTCGCAGACCGATGCCGGCGAGGACGTTCTGCATTACCTCGCGAAAAACGGCGCGGCGGCGACGCGCCGCGCGGTCGCGGCCAATCCCGCCGCCTCGCCTCAATCGAACCTGTTGCTGGCGGACGACGAAGAAGACGATGTGCGCGTCGAACTCGCCCGCAAGATCGGCAGCCTTTTCCCCGGTCTTCTTCTCGTCGAAAAAAGGCACCTGCGCGACCTTACGATCGAGACTCTCGAACAGCTCGCCCGCGACGAGGAACCGCGCGTGCGCGCCATGCTGGCCGAGGAAATCAAGCATCTCGACTGCGTTCCCAAGGACGTGGTGAAGCGGCTGGCCCACGACGCCGAAATCACGGTGAGCACGCCGATCATCGAATATTCTCCACTGCTCAGCGATACGGATCTGCTCGAGATCGTAACCGTTGCGCACGCCAATGCGATGCTCGCAGCCGTCGCCCGGCGAAAGGGCTTGTCCGGCGATGTCAGCGACGCCGTGGTCTCCACCGGCGACGTCTCGGCCATCGCGGTCTTGCTGGCGAACATCGATGCGCGCCTGCGCAAGAAGACCCTCGACACCATCATCTCGCGGGCCGCCGAAGTCGCCGAGTGGCACGGTCCGCTGGTCCTGCGTGCCGAACTGTCCCCGCGCGCCATTCGCCGCATCGCCTCTTTCGTCGCCGGCGCTCTGATCGACATATTGGCAAGCCGCCACGGGCTGGACGACGCCACCCGCACCCATCTCGCGCGGACACTCAACAAGCGCCGGCAGCAAGAAGCCAAAACGGCCGCCCCGCCCAATGCGGCAATCGAGGTCGAAGCCGCGCGGCGCGACGGCAAGCTGGACGACAGCTTCGTCGCGGCGGCGGCGGAGGCCTGCCAGAAGGACACAGTGACGCGAGCCCTGTCCGTACTGGCGAAAATCGACGAAGCCGTGGTGCGCCGCATGCTGGATTCGGGGTCGGCGAAGGCGGTCACGGCGCTGTGTTGGCGGGCCGGCTTGAGCATGCGAATCGCCTTCAAACTCCAGACTTCGATCATGCGCCTGAAAGGCTCCGACCTCCTGCCGGCGCGCGGCGGCGTCGATTTCCCCATGAATGAAGACGAAATGCGCTGGCACCTCGGCTATTTCGGGGTTGCCTGAACGCAGCTCACAAAGACAGTTCCGTACCGGCCACGGGCCATGCTAATCAGAGGCGGCCGCGGGCGTAGTTCAATGGTAGAACGGCAGCTTCCCAAGCTGCATACGAGGGTTCGATTCCCTTCGCCCGCTCCACTTTTCGCCTTTGGCGAAAAGTGCCACGTCGAAGCTCGCGCCCGCGAGCGAAGACGGGCTGCCCGCAAAGGCGCCTTTCGCGGTTCCGCCTGTAAAAAGCGCGTCTCGCTCCCAGCCGAAGCGGGTATGACTGCTCTCGGCCCGTAAGCGGTCGACCATCGTTCGGCAAGGATGCGCTACGAACGGACATTCGCGAGTCGCACATCGCATGCCATACTTTGATCAATAGGGAAACTGTCGCCGTGTTCGCCGGCATTCGGTCGCCGTATTCGAAGACAGGAGAATAAGCCGAAAAGGTGAGTTGCCTTCCCCAGCTATTTAGCTGGAGGTTGCCAGAATTCGATTTTCGTTCCGTCTGGATCAAGAATGGTAGCGAACTTGCCAGTCTGATCTTCCTCGCGTTTCAGGATCGTGACTCCCTTGGCTTCGAGACGAGCGACGAAGGCGTCAAGGTCATCGACGGCGAAATTGATCATGAAGTCGCGATGCGACGGCACGATCTCGTCGTTGTTTTCAGGCATTGCATTCCAGAGGGCCATTGGCGGATGGCCGGGGGCATCATAGCGCAAAATGGCGCCGCCCCATGATTCAAGGTTAATGCCGAGCACCTCTTTGTACCACTTCGCTAACGCCTTGGGGTCCTTGCTCGTAACAAATACTCCCCCAAGACCCGTGATGTGACCGGTCTGTACCGCCGCAAGCGCCGGAGACGCAAAGATACCAGCAAGGATACTCATCACGATTAGGACTCTGGCTCTCGTCATCTTCTTTGCTTCCCTAAAGCGCTAGGCAAGATGACAGATCGGAGCTCTTCTTGCCAAGCCTCCTTAACCGCGATCAGCGCTGGCCAGTTCACAGAATGCGTCCAGATTTCCTCTCTATATGACAAGCAAACGTGACATCGTCCGTTCGACATTTCAGTATACTAGACACACGACGAGGCCCGGACGCCTTCGGAGTGAGGTCTCCATTTGGCGCTTCCAGGACCTGGCCACAGCTGCTCGTTAGTCCGTTCCGTCTCCTAAAGCAGCCGTTTGACCGACCTCCAGTTTTTACACCGGATAGACAACTATTTGATCGGATTGAGGACAATGAGGCGAGTTTTTACAGTCAAGTTATTGATCGGATTGAAAACACACCAAATTCCCAAGCTGCATACGAGGGTTCGCCGCCACGCTGGCGCTCGCGGCCCCTTCGCCCGCTCCAAGCGGTTATCCCGGTCGCCTACATAATTCAAAATGCGTCACTACCGAAGCTTGGCGTTGACAGCGCTAGACAGTATCGTGGCTGTTGGGAGCAGCTGGGGAACGTTTGGGGAACGACAGGGAGTTCAACATGAATCGATATATGACGTTCACCGTGGCGGCACTTGCAATGGCCGCGCTCGGTACGCCGGCTACCGCTCAAGCTGGCGGCGCCGCCGCTTCCAGTGCCGCCTCGGGTGCGCAGCCTATGGGCAATGAAATGGGTCAGAACAACATGACCCAGGACCAATTCAATCAGATCGCCGATTACGCCGATGAGGCGAAGCGGCTGACCAAAGAGGACAAGGCCAAGGGCAAGACGCTGAAGGACTTGCTCGCCGAGGATAAGGCCAACGCGACGGCGCTCGCCAAGTCGATGCCGCTGTCCTGCGACGTGACGGAGGCGATCCTGGCGGCGGAGGGACCGGTGACGATGGACGGCAAATCCGTCGACACCAAGACATACGAAGCCGCTTGCGCCAACGGCATGGGATATTATCTGATCTCGCAAGATCCCGGCAAACCCTATGGCTTCTCTTGCTTCGCCGCCGAAGCGACGCGCGCGGCGGACGTGGCCGCGGGAAGGCCGCCCGGCGCCGTGTGCCAGCTCCCTTCCAACGCCGATTTGAAAGCGATGATGGCGTCCGTGCTGAGCCGCTCCGGAACGAACTGCGCGGTGCGCGATCTCAAATGGATTGGCGTGAGCAACGCAGCCCGCATCGAGTTCAACGAAGTCGCCTGTACCGACGGCAAGGGCTATGTATTGAAAACGGCTTTACCGGGCTCCATCGTTCCGCCGTATGTGGTCACATGCCACGACTCGGCCTTGCAAGGGCTGGCCTGCAAATTGACGGCCGACAACGGTCCCCCGACCGTGACGCTGCAGACCTTCAGAGACGCGCTTACCGCGCACAAGGTGGCCTGCACAGCGACCGACAGCGGCATGCGCGTGATCGGTCAGCAGAACGCCAGCAAGCGTTATGTCGTGGAGTTCCAATGCCCCGAACAGCCCAAGGGGCTGGTGGCATTCATTCCGCTGAACGGCAATACGGCGCCGTTCGAGACGTTGAATTGCGCGGCCGCGGCCAAAAAAGGCGCGGTGTGCAAGCTGTAGGCGGCGAAATAGAGTCGCTTCGGAATAAGAGTGATTCAAATTCCTCCTCCGTCTTCCGCGTAACCGCGGCGAGGCGGAGGAGGCGCATAATCACATATCCACGCGTTCGTTTCGCATCGGCCCGCCTAGGTTTGCTCTCTGTATCTTGACAGCGCTGTCACGATACAAGAATGTCTGGGAAAGAGGATCCGTACAGCATACAAAAATAATCGGGGAGCCCGGGAGGTCACGTGCATCTACATCCCGTTGACGTATTCATTATTCTGGCGTTCTTGGCGCTGTCCATCTACGTCGGATATCGGGTTTCGCACCGCGCGTCGCGAGACACCAAAGCCTACTTTCTCGGCGGTAATGTTCTGCCCTGGTATTTGCTGGGCGTTTCGAACGCGTCCGGAATGTTCGATATCGCGGGCACGATGTGGCTGGTATATCTGCTCTTCATCTACGGACTGAAGAGCGTTTGGATCCCGTGGCTGTGGCCGGTATTCAACCAGATTTTCCTCATGATGTTCCTGTCCGGCTGGCTGCGCCGCTCGGGGGTCACGACCGGCGCCGAATGGATCAAGATCCGGTTCGGCAGCGGACTCGGCTCCCAGCTGTCGCATTTGATCGTCGTGGTCTTCGCACTTGTCAGCGTCGTCGGGTTTCTCACTTACGGCTTCAAGGGAATCGGCAAGTTCGCGGTCGACTTCCTGCCTTGGCATTTGTCCGAGAATCAATACGCCTTGATCCTGATGGGCATCACCACCTTCTATGTGGTCAAGGGCGGCATGTTCAGCGTCGTGATCACCGAGGTCATGCAGTTCTGCCTGCTCTCGGTCGCCTCGATCGCCATCGGCATCATCGCCATGGACAAGGTTTCGCCGGCGGCCCTTCATGCCGCTGTCCCCGCGGGCTGGGATCAGATTTTCTTCGGCTGGAACCTCAATCTCGACTGGTCTCGCCTCATACCGGCTGCGAATAGCAAGATTGCGGCCGACGGTTATTCGCTGTTCGGCATTTTCTTCATGATGATGCTGTTCAAGGGGACGTTGCTCAGCCTTGCCGGCCCGGCGCCCAACTACGACATGCAGCGGATTCTTTCGACGCGCAATCCGCGCGAAGCCTGCATGATGAGCGCCGTGGTGAATGTCGTGCTCAACGTTCCGCGCTATTTCATGATCACCGGCCTCACCATCCTCGCTCTTGTCTTCTACAGCGGCACCATCCGCCATATGGGCGCCAATATGGACTTCGAGAAGGTGTTGCCCGACGCGCTCGCCAATTTCGTGCCGGCGGGCTTGCTCGGCATCCTGATCGCGGGACTTCTCGCGGCCTTCATGTCGAACTTCGCCGCGACGGTGAACGCCGCTCCGCCCTATATCGTGAACGACATCTATCGGCGCTTCATCAATCCGAAGGCCAGCGAGAGAACCTGCGTCCGGTTGAGTTATCTCTCGTCCATCACCGTGGTGGCGCTGGGCATCGGCATCGGCTGGTTCGTCAGCTCGATCAACGATGTGATCCAATGGATCGTCTCTGCGCTGTGGGGCGGGTACGTGGCGTCCAACGTGCTCAAATGGTATTGGTGGCGCTTCAACGGCATCGGCTATTTCTGGGGCATGGCCTTCGGCATCTGCTGCGCCTTGTACTTCGTCCTCGAATCCGCGGGCGTGATCACGGTGCCGTGGCACCATCTCTCGCCGCTCGAGTCCTTTCCGTTCATCCTCGCCATCTCGCTCTTCGGCTGCCTTGCCGGGACTTGGTTGTCGATACCGGAGGACATGGAGGTGTTGAAGACCTTCTACAAGAAGACGCGGCCCTGGGGTTTCTGGGGTCCGGTCCTGAAAGCGGTGCAGGCGGAAGATCCGACGTTCCAGCCGAATCCGGACTTCAAACGCGACATGTTCAACGTCGTCGTCGGCATCGCCTGGCAAACGAGCCTGGTCGCCATGCCGATCTATGTCGTGATCCGCGAGTACGACTTGGCCAAGATCGCGCTCGGCGTCGTCGTGGTGACCTCTCTCATCCTGAAGTTCACTTGGCTCGACCACCTCAAGAAAGTGTATCCCGACGAGCCGAAGCCGGTTGCGGCCGAATAACCGATAAGACGCGATGCAAACGAAAAGGGGCTGCCGTTCGGCAGCCCCTTTTGCTTTGCTGTGGTCTCAACCCAGGACCGCTTCGACCTTCACGTCCGTCCGCCCGTCGGTCGGCGGAAGAACGACGGCGCCGTCGGCGTGGCTGCCGTCGACCTTCAAACTTACCGTGTTTCCAGGTCCCTGGCGCCGCACGGCGATGTGATAGGTCACACCGCGGAACTTGCGCGACACGCTGAAGCCCTGCCAACGTTCCGGCAGCACAGGCGCGATGCGCAGTCCCTCATATTCCGGCCGTATGCCGAGGATCCACTGCGTGATCGCGTAATAGTTCCACGCCGCCGTGCCGGTCAGCCAGGAGTTCTTCGCCTCGCCGTAGGTCGGCGCGTCGCGTCCCGCGATCATCTGCGCGTAAACATAAGGCTCGCAGCGGTGCACGTCGCTGATCGCTTCGCGGGCGGACGGGTTGATGCGCGAATAATAGTCGTGCGCCGCGTCGCCGTTGCCGACCATGGTCTCGGCGATGATCACCCAGGGATTGTTGTGGCAGAAGATGCCCGCGTTTTCCTTGTAGCCGGGCGGATAGGACGAGATTTCGCCGAGCTCCAGATAATAGCGCGAATAGGCGGGCTGCTGCAGGACGATGCCGTGCGGCGTCGCCAGATGCTTGCGCACCGAATCGAGCGCCTTCCTCGCCATGCCGTCCTCAAGGCCGATGCCGGCCAGCACGCAGAAGCCTTGCGGTTCGATGAAGATCTTACCTTCCTCGCACTGCTTCGAGCCGACCTTGCGGCCGAAATCGTCATAGGCGCGCACGAACCACTCGCCGTCCCAGCCGTGGCGGCGGATCGTCTCGTCCATGCCGGCCGCCACGTCGAGGCATGCCTTCGCCTCGTCCTTCAGGCCGCGCCGCGCGGCGATCGCCGCGAGTTCCTTTGACGCCAGCACGAACAGGCCGGCGATAAAGACGGACTCCGCGACCTTGCCGTCCTTGTTGGTGGTGGTCTGGAACGATTGGCCCGGCGTGTCCGAGAAGCAGTTGAGGTTCAGGCAATCGTTCCAGTCGGCGCGGCCGATCAGCGGCAGGCCGTGCGGCCCGAGCCGTTCGAGCGTGTAGTGGAAACTCCGCCGCAAATGCTCGTAGAGCGGCTGTTCCGTGCCGGGCTGGTTGTCGAACACGACCGGTTCGTCGAGGATGCTCCAGTCGCCCGTCTCTTTCAGATAAGCGGCAACGCCGATGATCAGCCAGTGCGGATCGTCGTTGAAATTGCCGCCGACGTCGTTGTTGCCCTTCTTGGTGAGCGGTTGATACTGGTGATAGGCGCCGCCGCTCGGCAATTGCGTCGCCGCCAAGTCGAGGATGCGTTCGCGGGCGCGCTCGGGCACCATGTGCACGAAGCCGAGCAGGTCCTGGTTGGAATCGCGGAAACCGAGACCGCGGCCGATGCCCGACTCGAATGTCGACGCGGAGCGCGACATGTTGAACGTCGCCATGCACTGGTAGGCGTTCCAGACGTTCACCATGCGGTCGGTGTGAATGTCGGGCGTCGACACCTGATAGATGGCGAGCAGGCCATCCCAATAGGCGCCGAGGCGCTCGAACGCGGCATCGACATTGGCGCGGTTGCGGTATTTCGCGATCACCGGCTTCACGGTCTTCTTGTTCACCGTCTGCGAATCCGGCGGATCGAATTTCTCGTCCACGGGATTTTCGTGGTAGCCGAGAACGAAGATGATCTGGCGCGTTTCGCCGGGCCCCAGCGTCACGCGCACATGATGCGATCCGATCGGCGACCAGCCGTGCGCGATGGAGTTGGTGGATTCCCCGCGCTCGACGACGGCCGGCTTGTCCCAGCCACGCCAAGCCCCGAGGAAGGCTTCGCGCTGCGTATCGAAGCCAGCAAGCGGCTCCGAACAGGCGAACCATGCAAAATGATTGCGCCGCTCGCGGTATTCGGTCTTGTGGTAGATCACTTCGTCGTCGATCTCCACTTGTCCGATGCTGAAATTGCGCTGGAAGTTGGTGGAATCGTCCTGCGCGTCCCACAAGCAGAACTCGACCGACGAAAAGGCCGACAACTCGACCGGCTCGCGGCGGTTATTGGTCAGCGTGAGCTGCCAGATCTCGAGGTTCTCGTCGAGCGGTACGAAATAGCGCGTGCTCGCGGCAATGCCGCGATAGGTCGAGGAAATCGTGCTGTAGCCCATGCCGTGCCGGCAGCTGTAATCCTCGAGATCACCCCGCGTGGGCATCCAGGACGGCGACCAGAACTCGCCGCTCTTATTGTCGCGTAGATAGATGTACCGCCCGCCGAAATCGAACGGCACGTTGTTGTAGCGGCCGCGCGTGATGCGGCGCAGGCGCGCATCGCGGTAATAGGAATAGCCGCCCGCCGTGCTCGATATGATTCCGAAATAGCCTTGGCACCCCAGATAATTGATCCACGGCAGGGGCGTATCGGGTCTGGTGATGACATACTCCCGATTTTTGTCGTCGAAAAAGCCGTACTTCATGACGCGTGCTTCCGGTTTGCTTGTTTTTTCAATAACTTGATCGTTTCGTAACAGACGCGGGCATTGCGGGTGCAGCGCTTACGAGGACCGACAGGCAAGCGCAAGGAAAGCACCCTATGACAGCGTTGTCACTATATGGCGATTTGGCTGCAATCAAGGGCGTCAGTATAGAGCGGCCTTCGTCGCTGCCGCCGCCATGCGACAATCAGGCGCCCGCCGCGCGGTATAGGCACACGCGCGCGGTTATGCTTCGCAACGTAAAGATCGATCGTTTTTCCGCATTGCAACCGGTATTGTTTGCGGCGAGCAGCCGCTTTGAGGCTCTCTCTGTCGTCTCGAGGCGCCCGCGATCACCCGGAAATACCGAAAAGTCGCAGGATAGCGGCGTTTTTGGCGCAAAAATTTCACTTGCAAAATATGCTACATTGCCGTATGCATAGCATTGCAAAGTATGTGGTACTGAATTACCCCCAATGCCGCTCAAACCGCCTCCGGATAAAACGCCCGAGAACCGCCGCACCCAAATGTACAAGGGCGTGCTGGAATTGGCGGTGCTAAGCCTTCTCAAGGACGGAGCGCAGTACGGACTGAAAATCCTGGACCGGATGCGCGACGAGGTGGGCCTCGATTTGGCCGAAGGCACGCTTTACCCGCTTCTACACCGCCTGGAAAAAGCCGGGCTGGTGAAGCCAGAGTGGCGCATGGAGCAAGGCATCTCTCATCCGCGCAAATACTACACGCTGACCAAAGCGGGTGCGGCCGATTTTGCGGAACAGCGCACGACGTGGCTGGAATTGTGCGACCGGCTGAACGCGTTTCTACAGAGAGCAACGCCATGACGGATCATGACATAATTGAAGCTTGGCTTCGCGCCCTCACGCAGGCGCTGTCGGCCATGCCGGCTGAGATGCGCGCGGACATCGTCGACGAGGCGAGAGCGCATCTCGAAGAGCGGCTCGCCGCCGGTCTGAAGGCCGAGTCCGCATTACATGGATTTGGCACGGCTGAAGTCTATGCCCGCCCGTTCATGGATGACTTCCAGGTCCACACCGCGCTGCAAAGCAAAAGCAGCCTGAGCATGATCAGAGCCCTGTTGAACCAGACGGCGCGCAGCCTCGTCGCCCTTCTGGGGCTGTTTGTGGCGCTCGTGACCGGGCTCCTCGGTCTCGGCAGCATCGCCATGATTGCGCAGAAAATCATTGCGCCGGATAAGGTCGGCCTGTGGATCTGGCATACGGCAGGCCAAAATTTCATGTGCCTGGGCATTTGCGACGGCCATCCGCATACGCCGGATATGATCGGAATGTGGGCCTATGCCGTGTTTGTCTTCATCGCCGCACTCATGTGGTTTATCTGTCGATTGAGTTTAAGATTGGCTCTTAAGAGCCTAGTTCGGCCAAAAAAAATGGCGAGCACGTGATGCAAGTCAAAAAAAAGACCCAATATACAATCTCAATTCACTTCCGTTTGTCGTAGCGAGGGGACCATGCTGAAAATTGAAAATCTGACGCACATCTATCGTGGCGGCGTGCGCGCCATCGACAAGGTCAGTCTGGAAATCCCGCGCGGGATGTTCGGCCTGTTGGGTCCGAACGGCGCCGGCAAATCAACCCTCATGCGCTGCATCGCGACGCTGCAGACGCCCACCAGCGGCACGATCCGCTTCGACGACATCGACGTGATTAAAGAGCCCGAGAAGCTGCGCCGCGTGCTGGGCTATCTGCCGCAGGATTTCGGCGTCTATCCGCGGGTGTCCGCCTACGCCATGCTCGATCATATGGCGGTGCTGAAGGGCATCACGCGGCCCCGCGAACGGCGCGACACGGTGGAAGCCCTGTTGCAGCAGACCAATTTGTGGAGCGTGCGCAAAAAGGCGATCGCCGGATTCTCCGGCGGCATGCGCCAGCGCTTCGGCGTCGCCCAGGCGCTGATCGGCCAGCCCGCGCTGCTCATCGTCGACGAACCGACGGCAGGCCTCGACCCCGAAGAGCGCAACCGCTTCCTCAACCTGCTTTCGGAGGTCGGCGAGAATGTCGTGGTTATCCTCTCCACGCATATCGTCGAAGACGTCTCCGATCTGTGCCAGCGCATGGCGATCATCGCCGACGGACGCATCGTGACGACCGGCGTTCCCTCCGAGCTTACGGCAAGCCTGACGGGCCGCATCTGGCGCAAGATCATCGCCAAGACCGAGCTTGAGGCCTACCGCCAGCAATATGTAGTGATCTTGACGCGCCTGTTCGGCGGCAAAACCCTGATCCACATCCTGTCGGACGAAGATCCGGGCAATGGCTTCGAGTCCGTCAATCCGGGACTGGAAGACGTCTACTTCACCTCGCTCCCCAAGAACCGCCGGGCCGCCTGAGATGTTCAAGAAAATCGCCGCGTTCGAGCTGCGCTATCAGCTCACCTCGCCCGTGTTCTGGGTCGCCTTCGGCATCTTCTTCCTGCTGACCTTCGGCGCCACGGTTGTCCCCTATATCCAGATCGGCTCGACCGGCAACGTGCACGTCAATTCGCCGTACGCGATCGTGCAAAAGCTCGGCGTCATGAGCGTGTTCGCAATCTTCATTCTCACGGCGTTCGTGGCCAATGTCGTCGTGCGCGACGACGAAACGGGCTATGGCCCGATCGTCCGCGCGACGCCGGTGAGCAAATTCGACTATTTGTTCGGCCGGTTCGCTGGCGCATTCGTCGCCGGCATGATCGCTTATCTCAGCGTGCCGCTCGGCATTCTGATCGGCAGCTTCATGCCGTGGCTCGATCCGGTGAAGCTGGGTCCGTTCCAGCCCGAAGTCTATCTGTACGCCTATTTCCTGGTGGCGATGCCGACGCTGCTGATGATGGGTGCGATGTTCTTCGCGCTGGCGACGGTCACCCGCTCGATGCTCGCGACCTACGTGGGTGTGGTGGCCTTCCTGGTGCTCTATTTCGTCCTCATCGGGCTATTCGCCAAGCCGCAATACGATCACATTGTGGGCCTGCTGGAGCCGTTCGGGCTCGGTGCCGTCGGCGAGGTCACGAAATACTGGACCGCCTCCGACCGCAACTCAATGCTGCCGCCGATTGCCGGCATCGTCGCTTATAACCGCCTCATCTGGTTCGGCGCGTCCTTCGCGATGCTGGCGCTGGCCTATTTCGGTTTCCGCTTCGAAACCAAGGGCGCCAAGCGCCAGCGTGCGTCGCGGCACGACGATGCGCCCGCGCCGCGTCCGGCCGGCCCCCTGCCCGCGCCGCGTTTCGATTCCTATGCCACGCGGGTGCAGAGTTGGAAATGGTCGCGCTTCGAGATGGCGCAAGTGTTCAAGAGCCCGGCCTTCTTCGTGCTACTGGCGCTCGGCTTGTTGAACGCGGGCGGCTCGATGTGGTTCGCGGACCAGTTCCTGGATTTCACGATCTTTCCCGTGACGCGCGTCATGATCGATGCGCTGCGCGGCGCTTTCACGATCATTCCGCTCATCATCGCGATCTATTATGCGGGCGAACTTGTCTGGCGCGAGCGCGACCGGCGAACCCATGAACTGTTCGACTCCTGCCCCGTTCCGGACTGGGCGTTCGTGGTGCCGAAGATCGCCGCGATCGTCTTGGTCCTTCTGTCGACCTATCTGGTTTCTGTCGTCGCGGCGGTCGTCATACAAACCTTCAAGGGCTATCATGACTATCAGCTCAGCCACTATCTGCTGTGGTACGTGGTTCCAGAGACCTTCATTGCGATCGAACTGGCGGTGCTGGCGGTCTTTGTGCAGGCGTTGTCGCCGCACAAATATGTCGGCTGGGGGATCATGGGCCTCTATCTCGTGGCGACCTTGACGCTAGCCACGATGGGTTTCGAAGATAAACTTTATCTATATGGTTCGACGGCCTACGTGCCGCTCTCGGACATGAATGGCGAAGGGACATTTTGGATCAGCCGCGACTGGTTCACCCTTTACTGGTGCTCGTTTGCGCTGGTGCTGGGGGTGCTGGCCTATGCGCTGTGGCGACGCGGCACGGAAACGCGCCTGTGGCCGCGCATTGCGCGCCTGCCGCGCCGGCTTTCGGGGGGCGCGGGCGCGCTCCTGGCGGTTGCCCTGGTTATCTTTGCGGCCAGCGGCGGCTACATCTTCTACAACACGCATATCCTGAACGAATACAACACCTCGATCGGCCGCGACAAATTCATGGCCGATTACGAAAAAACGCTGTTGCCGTTCGAAAAGCTGCCGCAACCGCGCATCGTCGGCGTGACGCTGAACGTCGCCATCTATCCGCACCAGACGCGCGTCGAAACCGTGGGCAGTTACGCCATCCAGAATCGCACGTCGAAGCCGTTATCGCGCATGGACGTTCGCTGGGACCCGTATCTGAAAATGGTGTCGCTGGACATCGCCGGCGTCAGGAAGATCAAGGACTACGGTGCTTTTCACTACGTCGTCTACGCCTTCGACAAGCCGATGCAGCCCGGCGAGACACGGACCATCCGATTCAAAACGCTGCTCGAACAAAAGGGCTTCAAGAACGACAACAACACAACGCGGATCGTCGACAACGGCACCTTCGTCAACAACATGGAGATCTCACCGTTCATCGGCATGGATCGAAGCGCCTTGCTGAACGATCCCGTCAAGCGCCGCCGCTACGGCTTGCCGTCGGAACTGCGTCCGCCAAAGCTGGAAGACGATCGCGCGCGCGCCAACAACTATCTGCGCCACGATTCGGATTGGGTCACATCGGACATCATCGTGTCGACCGTCGCCGACCAGACGCCCATCGCGCCGGGCTACAAGATTTCGGAAAGTGTGGCGAACGGCCGCCGCACCGTCCATTTCAAATCGGATTCCCCGATCGCGAATTTCTTCTCGATGCAGTCAGCGGCCTATGCGGTGAAGCGCGACAAATGGCACGATGTGAATCTGGCCGTCTATTACGACCCGCATCATCCTTATGACGTGGATCGCATGATCGCGGCGATGAAGGCGTCGTTCGATATCTATACCAAGGAATTCTCGCCCTATCAGTTCCATCAAGCGAGGATCCTCGAATTCCCCGCTTATGCGAGCTTCGCGCAGTCCTTTGCCAATACGATCCCGTATGGCGAAGGCATCGGCTTCATCCAGAACTTCGGCGCTATCAAGAACGATCCCGAGAAAATCGATCTCGTCACTTATGTCACGGCGCATGAGATCGCCCACCAATGGTGGGCGCATCAAGTGGTCGGCGCGGACATGCAGGGCATGACGATGCTGTCGGAGACCTTCGCCCAGTATTCGGCCATGCTGGTGATGGAGAAGCTTTACGGCCCGGAACACGTCCGCAAGTTCCTGAAATACTCGCTCGACCATTACCTACGTGCGCGCGGAAGCGAAGAGGTGGAAGAACTTCCGCTCGAGCGCGTCGAAGATCAGGGCTATATCCATTACGATAAAGGCGCGGTCGTGATGTACCGCCTGAAGCAGGCCGTGGGCGAAGAGGTCGTGAATCGCGCGCTGCGCCGCTTGCTGGCCGAGTACGCCTTCAAGCCCGCGCCCTATCCGTCGTCGAAGGATTTCATCGCCATCCTGCGCCAGGAAGCAGGCCCGAAATACGACGCGCTGATCACCGACCTCTTCGCGCGCATTACCGTCTATGACCTGAAGGCCGACAGCGCGAGCTGGAAGAAGCGCGCCGACGGCAAGTTCGACGTCACGCTCAACGTCGAGGCGCACAAATTCTATGCCGACGGCAAGGGCAAGGAAACGGAGTCGCCGCTGAACGAGGACGTCGATATAGGCGCCTTCCTGGCGGAACCGGGGAAAAAAGGTTTCGACAAGTCGAAGATCCTCGTTTTCGAGCAGTTGAAGCTGAAGACCGGCAAGCAGACCTTGCACTTGGTCACCGGCCGCGCGCCCGCCTTTGCCGGCATCGATCCCTACAACGAATGGATCGACCGCAATTCGGACGATAATCTGACGAGCGTTTCGGCGCCGGGCGGGTGAAGTTTCGCAGCCTCTTCACGATACGGCGCGCAGCAAACCGTCGCTGGCCTCAAGACTTCCCGACGATGCGGCGGGTTTGGCGCACGCCCAATCCGCAACGGCCTCGATATCGTAGAAGCGGCAGGCTTCCATCAACATCCTGCACTCGGTCCAGATGTCGCCGTCGACCAGCGGCATGAACAGATCGTGCATATTGTCCACGCCCAGATAGCACTTCACGCCCGCATCGCGGAACTTCGGATAGGGCGCAATCGAGTTGTGCAAGGGCGCCGTCATCGACATCTGCTTCATGCTGAGCGCGGCCGACGGACAGATGATGATGCCGAGGTCCGCCTCGACGATCTTCTCGATGATGCGATCCTGTTCGCGCTCGTCTTTCGCCGCCACCGATATGGCATGAACCCCGAAGACCCGGCCTTGCATGCCGTGCTCGATCGTCTTCATCGCCAGGAGTTCCGTCTCCTGTTGCAGCGGGTTGTTTTCCTGATCGACATGAACGTCGACGGATTTGCCGAGCTTCTTGGCGAGACCGAGAACGACGTCGAGATGCGCTTCCTCGCGCGGATTGTCGCGCGACGGCAGGCCGCCGCAATAATCCGCCATTTGGCACGCTTGCGCATATTGCTCGTAAGATGCCGGGTCCAACACGCCCTGAAGCGGCTGAACGCCGACCTCGAAGCGGATTTGATCGGCGTAACGTTTCTTCACCTCCATGGCGGCGCGCGTCGGAAGCAAGCCCACCGTCGAGTCGGCGTCCACCATGGTCCGGCAATAGGTCACGCCCTGGTCGATCATGATCTCCACGCCGCGGCTGATGCGCTCGACCAGATCGTCGTAGGTGTAGTTCTCCTTCAGATATTTGTAGAGTTCCCACTTCTTGCGCATGTCCACCTGGCTCAGGCGCAAATTCTCCATGGTGATCAAGTACGCCTTGTCGAAATGCGCGTGGTGGTTTGCGATGCCGCCCCGCTTCTCCACCGCCTCGAGGAAGTGCAGCTTGAGATTCCACTGTTCGGAATCGTCGGCCAGCTTGTAGCGGTATGTCCCCCGTTCGTTGTCGATCACGATTTGATCGAAGGTGGCGATGGCGACGTCGCAATCGGTGATCAGCGGAATGCCGTTCTCGACCGACAGTTTGCGGATCAGTCTTGCGTCCGACGCTTCGTCGTAATCTTCGTCGCCCATCAGAATGTTGATGACAAGATCGAACCGGTTCGCCTTCAGGAAGGTGAGGATGTTGGGCGCGTGGCCGTCGGTGATTTTGTGAATGATGGCGTTCCGGACGCAGTTCTCGTTGAGGAACTGATGGGTGCCAGGGGTCGCGAAGATGTTCACATTGAGCGACAGAAGGCGGCGGATCGCGGGCAGCATTTTCCGCTTGTTTTCCGGCCGGCCCGCGCTGATGAGAACGTTCTTGCGGCTTTTGGGGCCGAGCAGTTTCAGGTTGAACGCCAGCAGTTCCAGCGATGTCGCGCGTACCATGGCTTACATCTCCGAGGGTTGCGCGTACCGCGCCATTTTCCAATTCTCGTACTCGAGACGATTGGCCGACTCTTGCCGATTCGCCTGCCGACGGCCAGCCGGCGCCTTTCGCGGGCGGGCGGTCAGCCGTTGCGGTTGTGGCGCGCGCCGCCAATGGCGCGCACGATTCTGTCAATCAAGCGGGATTCTTTTGTGGAGGAATGCTGGCGCGCGATTTGCCGCGCCGAAGCGGTGGTGAGGTCCGTGGCGGCAGCGTGCGGACGGCGAGCGGCGCGTATGAACGCGTGAGGCGCGTGAGGCATGGGGACTGACGGGCTCTGATCAAATGGTCTGATAAAACTCTGCATCAATGCCGTCGATAAATTGAGAGACCGCGCAATTGATAGTGTTCACCAAATAGATGCGTTTTTTCGCTCGTGTTAGGGCAACCAAGAACTGATATACCTCGCTTTCTTTAGCAGCGGCCTGGGACGGAAGCTTTCCTTGATCAAAGCCGATTAAAAAGACGACGTCTGCACCCAGACCTTTCGAGCCCAAGATATTACAAACCGTAATTTCTAAACTCCGCAAGGGCCGAGGCAATATCTGATTTTCTTCGACGAGCTGGTACGCCAGCATTTCACGAGGGTTACTCTCCTCGTCAACAATTTGTTCCCTGAGTCTGTCAATAGAAGATTCCGCAATAGCTTTGATTGTTGACGGCGAGGCACCGATTAACTTCGAAAGTACAGCTGCATTTCTTTCGTGTAGTGTTTTGAAATCACTTGCGAGGGACGACGAAAGCTCCTTTGTTCCGGCGCAATCGTCCTGAATCAAGGTTTCCCGATCCTCTTCCGGCAAAAGTTCGGCGAGAATTCTCCAGGCAAGTCGCGATGTGTTATCTTTGGCAAGTAACTTATATGCATCTACCACGAACTGCCTAAACGTATACATTCTTCGTTCAGTTTTTCTGTGATCAACATTCTTGAATCCGAGATGCCTCAGCTTTTTGGCAACGCTGAACAACTGAGGTGAACAGGATTGCGCCTCTCCTATCACTAGAACCGTCTTTATCCTTTGCCCTTTGAGTATTTCCGTAAGCTGGTCCTTAATAAAGTACGGGATGCTGTTCACGTTGGTATCTTTTGAAAGCAAGATTTTTGGATTCGCGGCGCTGTCGTTCTTTTTGTCAGGCTCGTAGCAAATGTACTCCTTTCCGATTCTTCTGCTTTCAGTGGCGTTTAGTTTGTATCGCGTCACGATGTTGTGGAACGCACCGATTACAGCGTCGGTACACCTCGAACAAAACCTAAGAGTGTGACTGTCGTACTCCGCATTCGACGCCTCGTATTTTTCTCTGATGAACCTTGGGGACGCGCCCTTGAACTCATACAAAGCCTGATCATCATCGCCGACGATCAGAATTTTGTTTTTTGTTGCGAGAATATCGACAAAGGCGGACTCGACTTCATTGAAATCCTGATATTCATCTATCAAAATCAAATCGTACTTAGGAATGTTACTCGAGTCTTTCCTGCAAATCTCTAGCGCATAATGAACAACATCGTTATCTCCGACAGCTTTATAGTACTCAGTGCGCTTTTTGTATTCTGGATCACCGACACTACACGGCGTTTCCATTGCAGTGAGATCGTCGATGATGATATCTCCTATCTTGGGATAGTACTCGGCTCCTTTCCACTTGCTCAGAACAAACTGACGTGCAAAACCGTGCAGCGTTTTCGTCTCAGCCAAGCCCGCCAAATCGTCGGCAAGAAAGTCTCCCAGCTTCCCAATGAACGTTATCGCTAAGAACTTGTCTTTGCATTCCGTCCTTGTCTTTCTTATGGCCTCTTGAAATAAGAAACTCTTTCCGGTGCCGGGGCCTGCTACAACGACCCTTCGGTCATGAGTTGAACTTAGGATTTTTTCAACGTCTTTGTCGCGTTCTGCTTTGTGGTCCATGGCGTTTGATGCGATTCTGTTTGATCTGTGAATTCTGGGACAGGAGCACCATTTACCTACCTTCGCAACCTGGAATGAGCGGACGGTGATTGTCACGACTTGGTAGGCGAGCGGCCATCCGTCCATGGATGATAAGGAAAAACGGGGTGAGAGTGGACATAGTTCAATACAGGCTTAGGCATCCGTCGCGCTGCGGTAAAATCCTTATCCTCGTTCCGCTTCTCCGAATTCCCCAACCACATAACGCGGTTGTCCAAAACGCGCCGAACTTATCCTCACCTGTCCGGACGGCTGTATAATGCCGGCATGAAGAGGATCGCACTTACTCTGCAAACGCGCCGCGTTTTCGCGGAGGAGATAACGCGTGCGCCGTCGCCTCTCTTTTTTCGCGACAACAATTATCTTGCCGAAGCTCGGCGGGCCGGCGGTAGCACCCCCCACCCCCCACGACAAAGTCGAAAACAACCTCCGAGGTTAAATCGTGGTCGTTCAGGCACTTGGTCGAATCGGCGCCTTCACCGACGTGCAAACCTTCGGCCCCCGGGAGGGGGACCCCGCGCTCGCGCAGGGAACAATTATCTTGCCGAATGCCGCGCAAGTCTTTGGCGCAATTGGAGAAACCGTTCTGCCGCACCCGCCGGAAAAAACACGACGCGCCGAGCGGCTACGGTTATAACTGGTTACCGTGCCCGCCGAATCCGCGTGCGGGCCGGCAACGCATCCGGGTACGGACAATGGCGAATGTGGCGGTGATCGGCGCCCAATGGGGCGACGAAGGCAAGGGCAAGATCGTCGACTGGCTGTCGGCGCGCGCCGATGTGGTGGTGCGTTTCCAGGGCGGGCACAATGCCGGCCACACGCTGGTGATCGACGGCGTCACCTACAAGCTGAGCCTGCTGCCCTCCGGCGTGGTGCGCCCCGGCAAACTGTCGGTGATCGGCAACGGCGTGGTGGTCGATCCCTATGCACTCGCCGCCGAAATCGAAAAGCTGCGCGGCCTGGGCGTTTCGGTGACGCCGGAAAACCTGATCGTGGCCGAGAATGCCGCGCTGATCCTTTCCCTGCACCGCGAGCTGGACGTGGCGCGCGAAAGCGGCGGCAGCGTGCAGGCGCTGGGCACCACCAAGCGCGGCATCGGCCCGGCTTATGAGGACAAGGTGGGCCGGCGCGCCATCCGCGCCATCGACCTCAGGAATCTAAGCACCCTACCGGCGAAGATCGCGCGCCTCTTGGCCCATCACAACGCGCTGCGGCGCGGCGCGGGCGCCGCCGAACTCAGTGTCGATACCGTGCTCAAGGAACTGACCGGGATCGCGCCGAAGATTCTTCCTTACGTCGGGCCGGTGTGGCGCAAGCTCGACGAAGTGCGTCATACGGGCAAGCGCATCCTCTTCGAGGGCGCGCAGGCGGTGCTGCTCGACGTCGATCACGGCACCTATCCCTTCGTCACCTCGTCCAACACCGTGGCGGGGCAGGCGGCGGCCGGTTCGGGCATCGGCCCACGGCAGATCGGCTTCGTGCTCGGCATCGCCAAGGCCTACACCACGCGCGTCGGCGAAGGTCCGTTCCCGACCGAACAGAAAAACGACGTCGGCGAGCGGCTGGGCTCGCGCGGCGCGGAATTCGGAACCGTGACCGGGCGCAAGCGGCGCTGCGGCTGGTTCGATGCCGTGCTGGTGCGCCAGACCGTCGTCACCGGCGGCATCGACGGCATCGCGCTGACCAAGCTCGACGTGCTGGACGGTCTGGACGAGATCAAGGTCTGCGTCGGCTACAAGCTTGGCGCGAAGACGCTGGATTATCTGCCGGCGGACGCCGTCGAACAGGCGGCCATCGAAGCGGTCTACGAAACCATGCCCGGCTGGAGCGAATCCACGCGCGGCGCGCGCTCCTGGGCCCAGCTGCCGGCGAACGCAATCAAATACGTCCGGCGCGTGGAAGAGCTGATCGGCGCCTCGGTGGCGCTGCTCTCCACCAGCCCCGAGCGCGAAGATACGATCCTGGTGCGCGATCCGTTCCTCGGATAGGTTCGTGACGAAGCGATGACGCCCGGAAATTATCCGTACGCCGTGTGGGTTTATTTTTGCGAATTGATCGTTGCCGCCGTCACGCGAGGCCTGCTATCAGTGAGTCATGTATAATTGTTCCAAGTGCCCGGGATATTGTTGTTCCTATCACACCATCCCGGTGACGCGCCGCGACCTCAAACGATTAGCGGCGCATTTCGGCATCGGTTTCAACAAGGCCAAGGCCAAATTCGTCACCAAGATCGACGACAAGGACAAGAAGGACGGCGAGTTCAAGATGCGCCGCAAGGCGGACGAGTATTTCGGCCGCATCTGCCGCTTCTTCGACACCGAGAAACGCTGCTGCACCATCTATAAGGCGCGTCCCGCGATCTGCCGCTCTTATCCGACCGGGCGCTGCGGCTATTACGACTTCCTGTGCAACGAGCGCACGACGCAGGAAGATCCGGAGCTGGTTGCGCTGACCTGGAACAAGTAGCGATTACGGCTTGACCGCATGATTGAGCGGGCCGCGGCCGTGGCCGAAACCCGGCGCCGTGGCGATGGCGTTCTGCACATATTCGCGGGCGCGCGCCACCGCCAACGGCAGCGATAGGCCCTGCCCCAATCCGCAGGCGATGGCGGTGGCGAGGGTGCATCCCGTGCCATGGGTGTGACGGGTCTTGAGGCGTGGGAAGGCGTAGACTTCTTCGCCCTTTTCCCACGACAGCACATCGTCGATGGTGGAACGCGTCGAATGGCCGCCCTTGATGAGTGCCGCCTTGGCGCCCATCTCACGCAAGCGGGCCGCTGCGGACCTGATATCGCCGCGGCTGGTCCCGCGAATGCCGGTAAGCCGCTTCGCTTCCGGGATATTGGGGGTGACCAGGGTTGCCAGCGGGATGAGGCGCTTCTTGATGATGTCCACCGCATCCTCGTCGAGCAAAGACGCGCCGCTCGTGGACACCATCACCGGGTCGACCACCAGGGGAATGCCTCGCGCATATTTGGCCAGCGCCACGGCAACGGCCTTCGCAACGGGCGCGTTGGCGAGCATGCCGGTCTTGATCGCGTCGGCGCCGATGTCCTTCAGACAGGCAACGATCTGATCGCGCACGATGTTCGGAGGAATCGGGTGAATCGCGCGGACGCCTTTGGTGTTCTGCACCGTCACGGCGGTGATCGCGGTCATCGCGTAAGTGCCGAACGCCGCCGCCGTTTTGATGTCGGCCTGGACGCCGGCGCCGCCGCCCGAGTCCGAGCCCGCGATGATGAGGATGCGCGCGGGCTTACCGCCAGTCGTCACGCCGCCGCTTCCTCGATGGTCGCGGCGATGTCGTGGACGATGGTCTCGATCAGCTTCTCGTCGTCGCCTTCCGCCATCACGCGGATGACGGGCTCGGTGCCGGATTTGCGCACCAGGATGCGCCCGGCGCCGTTGAGCCTCGCCCGGCAATCCTCGATGCACGATTTCACGCGCGCATCTTCGAGCGGCGAGCCCTTGCGGAAGCGTACGTTCTGCAGCACCTGCGGCAGCGGCTCGAAGAGATGAGCGGCCTGGCTCGCCGTCTTGCCTTCCTGCGCGATCACCGCCAGCACCTGCAAGCCCGCGATCAGCCCGTCTCCGGTGGTGCAGAAGTCGGACAGCACGATGTGGCCGGACTGCTCGCCGCCCACATTGTAAAGCCCCTTCTTCATTTCCTCGATGACGTAACGGTCGCCGACCTGCGCGCGCGCCAGCTTGAGGCCCAGCGATTCGAGGTAGCGGTCCAGACCGGCGTTCGACATCACCGTGCCGACGATGCCGCCGCCCTTGAGCGTGCCAGCCTTGCTCCAGGAGCGCGCGATGAGGGCCATGATCTGGTCGCCATCGATGATGTGACCGCGCTCGTCGGCCATCACCACGCGATCCGCATCGCCGTCGAGCGCGATCCCGAAATCGGCGCGCACCTCCTTCACCTTCCGGCACATTGCTTCCGGCGCGGTGGAACCACATTCGAAATTGATGTTCGCGCCGTTCGGCTCGACACCGAGCGAAACGATGTCGGCGCCAAGTTCCCACAGTACTGCGGGCGCCACCTTGTAGGCGGCCCCGTTGGCGCAATCGACGACGATGCGCAATCCGTCCAGTCTGAGATTGCGCGGGAAAATGCCCTTGGCGAATTCGATGTAGCGGGCCTGGGCATCGTCGATGCGCTTGGCTCGGCCGATCTTGGCGGCCGGCGCCAGTCCTTGCTCCATGCCGTTGGCCATCAAGGTTTCGATCTGATGTTCGCGGGCGTCGGAAAGCTTCTGCCCATCGGGTCCGAACAGCTTGATGCCGTTGTCGGTATAGGGGTTATGGGAGGCCGAAATCATCACACCCAAATCGGCGCGCAGCGAGCGCGTCAGCATGGCGACGGCCGGCGTCGGCAAGGGGCCGAACAAAAACACGTCCATGCCGACGGCGGTGAAACCCGCCACCAGCGCGGATTCGACCATGTAGCCGGAAAGCCGCGTGTCCTTGCCGATCACCACGCGATGACGATATTCGCCGCGGGTGAAGATACGGCCCGCCGCCATACCGACCTTCATGGCGATCTCGGGCGTCATCGGGTGACTGTTGGCGAGCCCGCGTATGCCGTCCGTGCCGAAAAGTTTGCAATTCATGGATTACCGCCCAAAGGCCCCCTAACCGATTATCTTATCCTGCAAATATAACAAATAGTTGAGAAATCGCTCATCACGTTGAGCGACCCAATGTTGCCGCGTTCCATACGGCCAACCCGTCGGCCAGCGCCGCCGGATCGTGGGTGCGGATATAGTCCGCCCCCTGAAAAACCGCAAAAAGTTCCGCCGCCAGGGTCGCGAATCCCGCCTCTGCGACAACCCGTCCGGTGATCTTCCTCAAAAAGGATTTGCGCGAAACCGAAATCAGGACGGGCAATCCGAAAGCCCGTTTCAGCTCCGACAGGCGGTTCAGGATGGCAAAGGACGCCTCCGGCCGGCTGCCCAGGAAAAACCCCATGCCGGGATCGAGAACCAGTCGGTCGCGCGCGACGCCGGCCCGCACCAATGCTGCAACGCGGTCTTCGAAGAAATGCTTTACGCGGTCGAAAATATCGCCGGGCGTTACCTCGACGCGCGTGGCGCGTCCGCGTTGCTGTACCGAATGCATGACGATCAGCTTGGCTTTGGCGTCGGCAAGCGCCGGATAAAGCCGGAGATCGGGAAAGCCCTGGATGTCGTTTAGATAATCCACACCCTGCGTCAACGCCCAGCGCTGGACCTCTGGGGCAAAACTGTCGATGGAGAGGGCAAGGCCTTCGACTTTCAATGCCGCCACGACGGGCGCCAGCCTTGCGATCTCCTCGGCTGGCGCGACCGGCTTCGCATCCGGATTGCTGGCGGCAGCGCCCAGATCGAGCACTGCTGCGCCGTTCCTGGCGAGATTCCTCGCATGTACGAGCGCCGCCTCGGTCGCCAGATAGCGTCCGCCGTCGGAGAAGGAATCCTCCGTGATGTTGACGATGCCGAGGATGATTGGCGAAACACCGGCTTTACCTCCCCCCTTGAGGGGGAGGTCGGACTGCGAAGCAGTCCGGGTGGGGGGTATTGTCGACATCACCCCTCCCCGAACGGCCGAAGGCCGTTCGACCCTCCCTCAAGGGGAGGGTGAAAGAATTTAGTGCCCCGGTTGAGGCTCCGGCGCGATGATGCCAGGACCACGCGGACGGCCGGCTTGCGGCACGCTGGGACCGGGTCCGCGCTGCGGCTCAGGCTCCTCGTAAGGCTTGCGCACCGGCTGGATGCCTTTGAGCAGCCCCACGATCTCGTCGCCCGACAGGGTTTCGTACTCCAGAAGCCCTTGCGCCAGCTTTTCCAGATCGTCCCTGTGCTCGCTCAATATCTGATAGGCGCGGTTGTAGCTGTCGTCGATGATGCGCCGGATTTCGGTGTCGATCTTTTGCGCCGTCGACTCGGAAATATTCTGCGTACGCGAGATGCTGTGGCCGAGGAAAACTTCTTCCTGGTTTTCGGCATAGGCGATCGGGCCAAGCTCGTCGGACATGCCGAACCGCGTCACCATGGCGCGCGCCATGCGCGTCGCCTGCTCGATGTCGCTGATCGCGCCGGTGGTGACCTTGTCGTGGCCAAAGGTCATTTCCTCGGCGATGCGGCCGCCGAAGGCGACGCACAAATCGGACAGCAGCTTTTCGCGTGTGACCGAAAGCTGATCGCGTTCGGGCAGGCGCATCACCATGCCGAGGGCGCGGCCGCGCGGAATGATCGTCGCCTTGTGGATGGGATCGGAGCCCTTGACGTTCAGCGCCACGATCGCGTGGCCGCCTTCGTGATAGGCGGTGAGCCTTTTTTCTTCGTCGCTCATCGCCATGGAGCGCCGTTCGGCGCCCATCATCACCTTGTCCTTGGCCTCTTCGAGTTCGCTCATGGTGACGACGCGCTTGCCGCGGCGCGCCGCGAGCAAAGCCCCTTCGTTCACCAGATTGGCGAGATCGGCGCCGGAGAAACCGGGCGTGCCGCGCGCGATGGTGCGCGGATCGACGTCGGGCGCCAGCGGTATCTTGCGCATATGCACGCGAAGGATCTTCTCGCGACCGATGAGGTCTGGATTTGGAACCACAATCTGGCGGTCGAAACGGCCCGGACGCAGCAACGCGGGATCGAGGACATCGGGCCGGTTGGTGGCCGCGATCAGGATCACGCCTTCATTGGCCTCGAAGCCGTCCATTTCCACCAGCAGCTGGTTGAGGGTCTGCTCGCGTTCGTCGTTGCCACCGCCCAGCCCTGCACCGCGATGGCGACCAACCGCGTCGATCTCGTCCACGAAGACGATGCAAGGCGCGTTCTTCTTGGCCTGCTCGAACATGTCGCGCACGCGCGACGCGCCCACGCCCACGAACATCTCGACAAAATCGGAACCAGAAATGGTGAAGAAGGGAACATTCGCCTCGCCGGCGATGGCGCGCGCCAGCAAGGTCTTGCCCGTACCCGGCGGTCCCACCAGCAACACGCCTTTGGGAATGCGCCCGCCCAAGCGTTGGAATTTCTGCGGATCCTTCAGGAAGTCGACGATTTCCTTGAGATCGTCCTTGGCCTCGTCGACGCCGGCGACGTCCTCGAACGTCACGCGTCCGGTGCGCTCGGTCAGGAGCTTGGCGCGGCTCTTGCCGAAGCCCATCGCCTTGCCGCCGCCGGATTGCATTTGCCGTATGAAGAATATCCACACCGCAATGATCAGCAGCCCGGGGAACCAGCTGATCAGGATATTCACGAGACTGTAGGCGCCGTCGTCGGCCGGTTCGGCGCCGTAGACGACGTGATGGTCGTTCAGCCGCTGCACCAAGCTCGGGTCGTCGGGCTTGTAGGTGGTGAACGGCTGGCCGCTCGACAAATCGCCGCGAATTTGGCTGCCCTGAATGGTGACCTGTTTGATGGCCCCGTTGTCGACCTGCTGGATGAAATCCGAATATTTGATGTTCTGGGCGCTCGGCTTCTGACCCGACCCCTGGAACAGGTTGAACAAGAGCACCAGCAGTAGTGCGACTGCGACCCAAAGCGCCAGATTACGAAGGTTGTTCAAGGACGTCCTTTCCACGGCTCGTGGATGCAATGACTCGGCCTGCGGCCTGTTTCATATAAATAGGTCATTTCGCCGACATTGCCAGAGCTAGAAACGTTAAGGAATTTGTGCCGCTGCGGCAATCATAATGCCGTAACGAGCTTAAGAACGTCTTCTAGACCGTTATTCTTTATTTTTCATGGTCTTGCGGCGGGGTTCCTCGGGCCGGACCAGCAAGGTGCCCAGGCCGAAGTAGGCGCGGGCGGCGGGCACCGGTGCAATCCGGCAACCATGCAGCGTCCGCCCTGCCCCGAGCGAGTCCTGCCCGATCTGGTCGAACAGCCGTTCCAGCCTTTCGAAGCGCGGCCGGTAAGGATTTCCCGAGACTTTCATCAGCACCGCCGCCAGCGCCCGCAACCCCAATTCGCGCGGCGCCCCGGTCAGGGCGGCCCGATCGAGCAGAGCCTCTGTCCCGTCGAAGCGGCAAGCCCGCGCCAGTACGGCTTGGCTGACCGTGTCGAGCGCCGCCCGCGCCCGGGCCAGATGGGCCGCGGCGTCCGCGACGCGCTCCTTGCTGAGACCCATGCCCTCCAGCGCCGGCCAGGCATTGCGGATCCTGACCCGGGCGAAGCGCGGATCGGCGTTCATCGGATCGTCGAGCCAAACCTGGTTGCGAGCGCGAAGATCTTCGCGCAGCACCTCGCGGCCGAACGCAAGCAACGGCCGAACCAGCGTCAATCCGGAGAACTCCTTCAAGGGATAGGGCGCAATCGTCCGCATCGCCGCAAGCCCGTCGACGCCGCTGCCGCGTGCCAGCCTGAGCAAAAACGTCTCCGCTTGGTCGTCGCGCGTATGGCCGACATAGATCGTCTTCAAGCCGCTTTGCTTCGCCCATTCGCCCATTAGCCGATAGCGTGCCTCGCGCGCCGCGGCTTCGATATCGGCACGCGGCGTTTTGCCTGTGCGCACCAGAAGCTGCCCGCACAGACCCGCTGCTTTGACCCAGCGTAGGACCTTGCGCGCTTCGCTTGCCGATTCAGGGCGCAGAGCGTGATCGACGCAGAGCACGAAGGGCAGAGGAAAACCGGCCGCCTTCGCCCAATCGCGCAAGAGCAGCATCAGAGCCAGCGAGTCGCTGCCGCCGGATACGGCGACCGCGCCGGGCCAGGGCGCGCCCGCCGCCCTCATCGCTTCGGCAAAACGCGCCGCGAGACCTTCGCTACTTGCAGGACGTCTCGCGTGCGCTGGCGGCTTGCGAGAGGACCGAGGCGGAGGCTTTCGGGTATTTTTTCTTGATCGCGCCAAGCGTCAGGCACCCTTCGTTTTTCTGGCCCAGCGAGAGAAGCGACTGGCCAAGCTTGAGCATGCTATCGGGACCGCGCGGACTTGTGGGGTATTTCCTGATCGCTTCAGCGAAGGCTTGCGCGGCGCCGCCATAATCCTTCTGAACATAAGCGATGTCGCCCACCCAGTAGACGGCCTGTGGAGCGAGCGGGTCCTTGGGATTGCTATCGACGAAGCTGCGGAAGGCGGCACGCGCCTCGTCATACTGCGCCTTGGCGAGGAGGCTCATCGCCGCGTCGAATTGCGGGCGCGTGTCGGGCGCGACCCCTTGCGGTAGCGTGCCGAGTGTGCCGCCGGCACCGAGTGTCGGCTGGCCCGCGGGAGCCGCCCCGGCGTTTGCTCCCAAATCGCAAGGGAGCGCGTCGCCGGACTGACTGGATGTCGTGCCGGCGCTCAGCAATTGGGCGGACAGGGCGCAGAGCTTGTAATCGTAATCCTTCTGCTGGCTGTCGAGCTTCGCGCGCAACTCCTCCACGCGATGGCCGAGCTGTTCGTTCTGCCCTGTCACTTGCTGCAGCGATTGCTCGATGTCATGGACGCGTTGTTTCAGGTCGGCGATCTGGGCGTCTTGATTATCCTCGCGCTGCTGCTGGGCGGCCTTTTCAGCTTTTTCTTCGTCGCTCTCGCCGAACAAGCCGGCAAGCCGCACCCCGCGCGATTGCGCATGCGCGGGCGCGTCGGCAGCCGTCTGTGTCGCTCCGGCCGAACCCGCCAACACCGAAACCAAAACAAGAATCACAGCTGCGCTTGCCAGTCGTCCCGTCATGTTGCTCACCGGTCAGAAGGAATTCTCAAACAGACTCTAAGGAAATAGTACGCCGAAAATACGGCCCGTGAGACGAAAAAGGGCGCCGTTGCCGGCGCCCTCTCCGTAAGCTTCCCGTATCCCAGGCTCAGGAATTCGCGCCGGACGTGATTGTCGTCACGCCGCGGCGGTTCTGCGCCCAGCAGGATTCCGTCGATTCCGAACAGATCGGACGTTCCTTGCCGTAGGAGATCGTGTCGACGCGCCCGGCTGCAACACCGAGGCTGACCAGATATTCCTTCACGGCATTGGCACGGCGGGCGCCGAGCGCCAAATTGTACTCGCGCGTGCCGCGTTCGTCGCAATTGCCTTCGATGGTGACCCGGACGGCCGGATATTTCGCAAGCCACGTGGCCTGGCGCTGCAACGTCGCCTTATCGGCGTCGAGGATGGCGTATTTGTTATAGTCGAAATGGACCGTGTCGCCGACATTCACGCGAAGATCTTCGGCACTACCCGGCACAATCGACGGCGCGGGTGTCGCGACCGGAGCCGGAGCCGTAGCCGGCGGGGCCGGAGGCGGCTTCGTTTCGCAACCCGCGAGAACGACGGCAAACGCGATGGCGGCCAGTTTCAGGCCGACAGAGATTTTGTTCATGGCAATCCCAACTCCAGTGGCAACACGCCCCAATTCCGGGTGCGGCGGAATCGCGTGTAGTAGTTATCTCTCGCACCACCCCCAGACGCCTAGACGACCTAAAGTGAGCGAAACAGCGATCACCCATTCTAAGGAGTACTTGCCTATTGGATCAAGGGCGACCACGCCGGATCCGATGCATCGCCGGGTGTGGCGACGCGGCGTTCGTTGCGCCCCGTTACGTCAACCGACCATATCTGGGAACCGCGGCCACCCTCGATTGTTCTGGTAAACATCAGCACGCGGCCGTTGGGCGCCCAAGTAGGACCTTCATCCTCCCAGCCGTTCGACAGGGGGCGCTCGCCTGTGCCGTCTGGTTGCATAACCCAAATGTGGAAGCCGCTAGCCTGCTTGGTGAAGGCGATCAGATCGCCGCGCGGGCTCCAGACCGGTGTGCCGTTGCGCCCTTCGCCAAAGCTGATGCGATGCTGGTTGGAACCATCCGCGTTCATGACATAAACTTGCTGCGAGCCACCTCGGTCGGATTCGAACGTGATCTGCTTTCCGTCCGGCGAATAGGACGGCGAGGTGTTGATTCCCGGATAAAACGTCAGACGCGTGACGGCGCGGGTTCGCAAATCCATCACATAGATGTCGGAATTGCCTTTCTGCTCCAGGCTCATCACGATCTTGTTGCCGTCGGGCGAGAAACGTGGGGAAAAAGTCATATTCGGGAAATCGCCGAGCTTTTCTTGGCGACCGCTTTCCAGATCGAACAGATATACCCGCGGTTTGCCGACGATGTACGACATGTAGGCAATCATCTGCGCCGTGGGATTGAAGCGCGGCGTCAGCACCAGATAGCTGCCGTTGGTGAGGAAGATAGGGTTGGCCCCGTCTTCATCCATCACCGCCAGACGCTTCTTGCGGTTCAACGCGGGCCCTGATTCCGAAATGAATACAATGCGCGTATCGAAATAGCCCTTTTCGCCGGTGATGCGCTGATAAATCGCATCCGAAATCATATGGGCAATGCGCCGCCAATTGGCGGGCTGGGTGAAGTATTGCAGACCCAGCATCTGGCTTTCGCCGTAGACGTCCCATAGGCGGAAATCGACGCGCATCCTGCCGTCGGGCTGTATCGCCGCCGATCCCGTCACCAGTCCTTGCGCGGTGATGATGCGCCAATTGGCGAAATTGGGCACGGCGTTGATGTTCGTCACCTTGTCGATGAAGGATTTGGGATCGAGCGGCTTGAACAACCCCGAACGTTCGAGATCGGCGCGCACCACATTGGCGATGTTCAGACCGGCTGCCACGTCGCCCGGCGAGGCCGCCACAAAATCGGGAATGGCGATCGGCAAGGGCTGGATGTTGCCTTGATTGACGTCGACCTTCAGCGCTGCAAAGGCTGGCGCCGACGTGCCGAGCGACAGCAACACGGCAAAGACCAATCCGAACTTCTTCATTCCCAGTCTCCCAAAGCTACTGTCCCATTAAATCGCGCGGATCGAAAACGAAGGTGACGGCATTCCACTGATTATACCGGTCGGCAGGCAATTTGTATGGCGCGCAGGTATAGATCGCCCGCCGCGCCGCTTCCGCCGCCGCGCGCATATACGGGTCGCTCGCTACGGCCGACGAGGAGTCTGCAGTCAATTGTGGCGACCGTGCGACGGAACCGTCGCGGTTCAGGAACAAATCGTAGGACACGATGAGTTTTTCGGGGTGCGGCGCACCGACGGGCGGACTCCAGCATCTGTAGATTTCGCTTTGCAACATCGATCTTAGATCGGCGGTCATCGCGTTCTGCAGGCCGACGCCCTTGATGTTCTGGGAGCCGACCTTGGCGTTTTTCGCCGCTGCCGCCTGGCGCTTGTCGAGCATCGCCAGGATGTTATTGATGTCAAACGCTTCCTGCTTTGGAGCCGGCTTTTGCACGGGCGCGGGCTTCGCCTCGGGCGCGACCTCGAATTTGGGCGGCTGCATGGACATGGGCAGCGGCGGAGACGTCGGCTGTTCCGCGATCGGCTGAGGCTTCGGTTCTTGCGTCACCATGGGCGCGACGTTGGTCTTGTCGGCGAGGGTGACGAGATCGACCGGCACGATGGGAGTCGACTGGTCGATGATGTCTAGTCTGTGCGTCCACGTGAAGAACGTCACCGCGATGACGCCGGCATGCAGCATCAGCGAGCCCACCAGCCCCAGTCGCGGCGCAAGCCTGTCTGCTGTCGCGCTATTTCTCATCGGGCTTGGGATGGACGATGTCGGTGACGAGGCCGATATGGGTGAACCCCGCCGCGCTCAACATCCCCATCACCTCCATCACCCGGCCGTAATCGACCGATTTGTCGCCGCGCACGAAGATGCGCTGATCGTAGCCGTTGGCGGCGATAGCCGCGAGCTTGGACACCAGCTCGTCCTCGGCGATGGGCGTGTTCTGCAAATAGATCTGTCCGTTGCTCTTGATGGTCACCGACAAGGGTTCGCGATCCTGGCCGAGCATCTGGGCGCGGGTCTTGGGCAGATCCACCGGCACGCCGACGGTGAGCAGCGGTGCGGTCACCATGAAAACGATCAGCAGCACCAGCATCACATCGACAAACGGGGTGACGTTTATCTCTGAAATCGGGCGGCGGCGTCTGGCGCGCCGGCCCCGTTCGACCATCTGGACGCTGGCCATGTCAGCGCGCCTTTTCGTCGATCTGGCGCGACAGGATCGCCGACAATTCGTCGGCGAATGCGTCGAGCCGGTTGGTGTAACGGCCGATTTCGTTGACGTAACGATTGTAGAAGATCGCCGCCGGGATCGCGGCCAGAAGACCCATCGCGGTAGCGAACAGGGCTTCGGCGATGCCCGGCGCGACCACGGCGAGCGTCGTGTCGTGACGCGCGGCAATGGCCGCGAAGGAATTCATGATCCCCCACACCGTTCCGAACAGGCCGACGAAGGGCGCGGTGTTGGCGACGGTGGCGAGGAAGCCGATATTGCCTTCGATGGCGTCGCTCTCGCGCGAGATGGTCACGCTCATCGCCTTCTCGACGCGGTCCTTGACGCCGGCGACTGCACTTTCGCGGGGCGCCCCGTGCTCGAAAGCCCGGCGCCATTCGCGCAAGCCCGACACGAACACTGCGGCGAAGGGATGATCGTTTTTCGAGGCGAACTGCGCGAACAGTTCGTCGAGCGACTGGCCGGACCAGAACAGTTTCTCGAACTTGGTCGCGCGTCGCTTCAGGCTCGAAAGCGCCAGCCCTTTGTTGATGATGATCGTCCACGACCACAGGCTCGCCGCCAACAACAGCACCATAGCCGATTTCACCACCGGATCGGCGTGCAGGAACACCGCAATGATCGAGAAGCCGCCGATCGAGGCATGGAACGAGCCATCGTCCTGAACGGTGTCAACGTTGGTGACCGGCGCCGTCAGCGGCGCGCTTTGGGCGGCTTCGCCGGTCGGCGCGGCGCGCGGCGCATCCTGGGCCACAGCCGGCGCGGCCAAGGCCATCGCCAAAACGATCGACAACGCCGACACAAACGCGGCGATACGCCTTTTCATGTTCATGTACGCAACCTCTTCCCGGCCAGCTGCCCAACGGACCGGATTATGCCTGGTGGGAGCGAAAATACTCACTGAAAGTTGGCCATATTTTGGCGGCTAATTGTTAAGCCTATGTTTCATAAAGGAAAGGTAGAAGTTTGTCGCGGATATCCTGGGGGATACGCCGGGGTTTCCCGGCCAACGTCATGATACAGGCCTCGACAAACCCGCGCATCAGCAGCGCCCCGTCGCAAAAAATGGTCTGCTCGGCCGTCATCCGCACACCCGTAAGGGTAGTGGCCTTGGTGTGAACCTCGATCAGGTCGCTGACCCGCGCCGGGCGGAGATATTCGAGTTCCACCTTGCGCAAGGTCCAGGCCGTGGGTTCGGGCTCGTCAAGCCCCGCGAGCTTGATGCCCAGCGCGCGGAAATACTCCGAGCGACCGCGTTCCATGAAGCGCAGATAGTTCGCGTGATAGACGACGCCCGAAAGGTCGGTGTCCTCGTAATAGACGCGGATGGACAGGATGTGGACCTTGCCCTCGAACCGGCCGGGATTTTGGGCGTCAGTCATCGTCGCCCTCTTGGGCAAATAAGCCGATCTGCGCCGGATCGCGCGGCGGCGCTGGCAAGCCTAGATGGGCGAAGGCATTACCGGTGAGGATGCGCCCGCGCGGGGAACGCTGCACGAAGCCCTGTTGCAGGAGGAACGGCTCCACAATCTCCTCAATCGCATCGCGCGCTTCGCCGAGCGCCGCCGCGATGGTCTCGATCCCCACCGGCCCGCCGCTGAAGCTTTCCGCGATCAGCTGCAGGTAGCGCTTGTCGAACGCATCAAGGCCGCGCTGATCCACTTCCAGCCGCGTGAGCGCGGCATCGGCGGTTTTGGCGTCGACGCGGGCGTGGCCGGCGACGGAGGCGAAATCGCGCACGCGCTTGAGCAGCCGCCCGGCGATGCGCGGGGTGCCCCGCGCGCGCCCGGCGATCTCGCGCGCGCCGTCGGAGGTCAGATCGAAGCCCAGCACCCGCGCGCCGCGTTCGACAATGGAATGCAGTTCCTCCGCCGAATAGAAATTCAACCGCACCGGAATGCCGAAGCGATCGCGCAAGGGCGTGGTGATGAGACCGGACCGCGTGGTGGCGCCGATCAGCGTGAACGGCGCCAGCGAAATCTTCACCGAGCGCGCCGACGGCCCTTCGCCGATCACCAAATCGAGTTCGAAATCCTCCATCGCCGGATACAGGATTTCCTCCACCGCCGGATTGAGGCGATGGATTTCGTCGATGAACAGCACGTCGCGCGGTTCGAGGTTGGTCAGGATGGCCGCAAGATCGCCCGCCTTCGCCAGCACCGGACCGGAGGTCGAGCGGAAATTCACGCCCAGCTCGCGCGCCACAATCTGCGCCAACGTGGTTTTGCCCAGCCCCGGCGGGCCGGAAAACAGCACATGGTCGAGCGCTTCGGCTCTCCCCTTCGCCGCCGCGATGAAAACGGACAGATTCTCGCGGGCCTGCTGCTGTCCGACGAACTCCGCCAGATGCTTGGGGCGCATCGAGGCTTCGAGCGAATCCTCCTCGGCCCTCGCGGGCGCGACAAGGCGGTCGGCCTTTGATTGTACCTTCGGTGCAATCATTGGTCGACCTTCAAACATTTGGTTTTTATCGGCATCAATCGTAGATGGATCGGTTTATCAGCCATCGAATGATAAACGCATAGATATGTGAGATATTTTTGCGTCCATTCTCCGAGTTCGTAGTCCAACAACAATGAGCAATGAAATTCCTGCCCAGGACCAATTTTGTATGGTAGTTCATAGTTTTCCGGCGAGCTTTGAATAGTCGCTTGTTTCTTACGATGTCCCAGCCAATATCTCAGATAGTTTTCATATCCTAATTGGCACAGATTGGTTATCGTTGTTTCAACATTGCCTCTGTTCGAAAGGATGAGTTCGACACGTGCATTTCCGCCCAATAATACGCGCTGGAAATCGCCCATGTTCGACACAACCGAGCCAATCAGTTTTGGACCGCGTGTCCACCATTGATAAATATTCAAGCCAGCAATAACGGTCGATAGCCCTGCGCCGTAAAGTGCGATGAGAGCGGTAGTATCCATAATTATCGTCCCATGCCTTTCAGGACATCGCAGATCAACGCACCATCGATTGCTCTATAATCTTTCCCAGGGATTGACGACGACCAAGCCCTCGAACTTGAAATCCTTCACGTTGCGGGTGACCAGTGTTAGGCCACGTACCATCGCGGTCGCGGCGATTTGCGAATCTGCAATTTCCGCATTCGGATATCCTGCGCGAAGATTGCCCCACAACGCGGCAATCACATGATCAAACGCCAATATCCTACCAGCAAATCCTTTTTGCAGCGTCTCCTCCAGCCACAGATGGAGCCGATTAGATTCACGCCCCGGCGGCAGACGATCAACGCCGTATCGAAGTTCCCCGGCCGTTACGGCGCTGATGTAGAGCGTCGGCGTATCTTGCGCGGCCATCCAACGGGCAACCCCTTCGTTGGGCTTGAGTTTGGGCCCCTCCGAGACGACGCAAGTGTCGAGTAAAAACATCAAAATTCCACCGGTCTCATACGGCCCTTGCGCTTCGGAACCTTGAAACCCGCAACTTTCGGCGCCGACTTCCAGATTTCATAAAGTGTTCTGTTCGGCGGTCCTTTGCGCAAGCGGCGATATTCTTCCGACGACAAAAGCACACCCTTCTCTTCGCCCCGGAGCGTAATGTGCTGAGGCTCCGTTTCCGCAGCTCGCAGCAATTCCGAAAATCGTGCCTTGGCGTCTTGTACTGGCCAAACCTTGCCCATAGTCGTTCCTGACTAGTCAGACTAGTCAGATACTATCCTACCGCCCCATCGCTCGCAAGGCTTCGCGGATCAGCGCGTCGAGCGGAGCGCCGTCGCCCAGATCGCGCGCGGCACGGGCAATCGCCTCCGCCGCGACGCCAGGAGAATAGCCGAGCTTGACGAGCGCCGCGACCGCATCGGCTTCCGGGCCGCGCGGGGCGACGGCGGTCGCCTCGCCCGCATGGCCGCGCAGCATCATGGACGGCGCCTTATCCTTCAGCTCGGTGACGATGCGCAGCGCCAGCTTGGGACCGACGCCTTGCGCGCGGCCGATCATGCCCTTGTCGCCGAGCGCCAATGCGCGCTCAAGATCGCGCGGCGACAGTGCGGACAGCACGTTCAGCGCCACGCGAGCGCCGACATTCTGCACCGTCTGCAGCAGGCGGAACCATTCGCGCTCCTCGGCGGTGAAGAAACCGTAGAGCTTGATCGTCTCGTCGGTCAGGCGCGTCTCGATCATCAGCGAGGCGTGCGCGCCCGCGGCCAGCTTGGACAAAGTCGAGGACGGGCAATGCACCAGATAGCCGACGCCGCCTACATCGAGCAGGACGTGATCCTCGCCCACGAAATCCACGGTGCCTGTAAGCTTTCCAATCATGCGTGTGCCGCCAGAATGCGCGCCCGCGTGCCGGCCAAATGGGCATGAGCGATGGCGGCGGCGAGCGCGTCGGCCGCATCGCCAGCTTCCACGCCGCAAGCGGGCAGCAGGCGACAGACCATCGCCTGGACCTGCTCCTTGCCGGCATGGCCGGCGCCGACCACCGACTTCTTGATGTGGTTGGGCGCGTATTCCGCGATCTCCAGCCCCGCCTGCGCGGCGGCCAGTAAGGCGACGGCGCGGGCATGGCCGAGCTTGAGCGCCGCCGAAGGGTCCTTGTGGACGAAGGCCTGCTCCACGGCGATGGCACCGGGCTGCAGCTCAGCGATGATGCGTGCCACTTCGTTGTGCAGCTTCAGCAGGCGCAAGCCCAGCCCGTCGGCGGCGCGCGTCACGATCACGCCGTGCGCCACATGCGTGAGCTTGGTGCCGGACACCTCGATGACGCCCCAGCCCATGCGGCCGAGGCCCGGATCGAGGCCGAGTATGCGAACGGTGGCCATTGCGCGCCCGACGAATCGTACTAGCCGACAGACTGACACAAACATAGGATGCGAGACATGAAAACGCGCACACTCGGCGCCGGCGGACCGGCGGTTTCGTCCCTTGGGCTCGGTTGCATGGGTATGTCGGACTTCTACGGCCCGGCGGACGAAGGCGAAAGCATCGCCACCATCCATGCGGCGCTGGAAGCGGGCGTCACGCTGCTCGACACCGGCGACTTCTACGGCATGGGCCACAACGAGATGCTGCTGCGCGAGGCGCTGAAGGGCGGCAAGCGCCAACGAGCCGTCCTGAGCGTCAAGTTCGGAGCGCTGCGCGGGCCGGACGATAGCTGGTTCGGCAACGACCTGCGTCCGGTGGCGATCAAGACCTTTCTGACCTACTCGCTGAAGCGGCTGGGCACCGACATGATCGACATCTATCGCCCTGCAAGGCTCGACCCGAACGTGCCCATCGAGGACGTGGCGGGCGCGATCAAGGAAATGATCGACAAAGGGTACGTGCGCCATTTGGGGCTGAGCGAGATGTCGGCCGAGACGGTGCTGCGCGCCCATGCGGTGACGCCGGTCTGCGATCTGCAGATCGAATATGCCGTCGTCACGCGCGGGATCGAAGCGAATATCCTGCCCCAGCTGCGCGCCGCCGGCATCGCCATCACGGCATACGGCGTGTTGTCGCGCGGTTTGGTCAGCGACAGCGCGTTGGCTGGCCAATCGCGCAGCGGCCATCGCGCCGCGCTGCCGCGCTTCTCGGGCGAGAACCTCAAACACAATCTCACACTTGTGGAAGCGCTGGCGAAGATCGCCAAAGCGCGCGGCATCACGGTGGCGCAGCTGGCGATCGCCTGGGTTCTATCGCGCGGCGAGGACATCGTGCCGCTGATCGGCGCACGCCGGCGCGATCGGCTCGGCGAAGCGCTGGGCGCGCTCGACATCACGCTGAGCAAAGAAGAACTTGCTTCTATCGAAGCGGCCGTGCCGTCCGGCGCGATCAAAGGCGAACGCTACATGGCGGCGCAAATGGCGCACCTGGACAGCGAGCGCTAACCCGATAACTTCGCCATCAGCGCATCCGATAATTCGTAATTGCCGGTGACGCGCTGCACGTCGTCGTTCTCGCCGAGCGCATCGATCAGCTTGACCAGGGTCTCGCCGACATTGTCGCTCACCGGCACGGTATTCTTCGGGCGAAAAAAGATGCCCGAGGACGCAGGCGTGCCGAGCTTGGCTTCCAGCGCATCGCGCACCGCCGCGAAATTCTCCACGCTGCTGAGGAATTCGTGGCCGTCTTCGGACGAGATGCATTCGTCGGCGCCCGCTTCGAGCGCCGCTTCCAGCATCGCGTCCTCGCTGCCCTTCTCCTTCGGATACGCGAACACGCCGACGCGGTCGAACATGAACGCCACCGAGCCCGTTTCGCCCAGCACGCCGTTGTATTTGGAAAATGCAGAGCGGACTTCGGCGACCGTGCGGGTGCGGTTGTCGGTCAAGGCCTCCACGATCAACGCCACGCCGCCCGGGCCATAGCCCTCGTAGCGGATCTCGTCGTAATTCTCGGCGTTGCCGCCCTGGCCCTTCTTGATGGCGCGCTCGATATTGTCCTTGGGCATGTTCTCGCCGCGCGCTGTGATGACGGCGGCGCGCAGGCGGGCATTGTGCGCGGGGTCCGGAAGGCCGCCCTTCGAAGCGACCGTGATTTCGCGGGCCAGCTTGGAAAAGAGCTTGGAGCGCTCCTTATCCTGCTTGCCCTTGCGGAACATGATGTTCTTGAACTGGGAATGGCCTGACATGTTCGCGACTTCTTCTATGAGCGGGCGGTGAGATAGCCGGGCGGAGGTGGCAAGTTCAAGAGCGGAGCGGCACAGACGCAATTTATGGGGCCGCCCCGGCCCGTTTGCGCAAGGGATTGAAGGTTAGGCTTTCGTCCTGGGTTCCCCCTCCCTGGCGCGGCGGAGCGGATTCGGCCAAGTATCTGACCCGTCACGATTTATCCTCGAAGGTTGTTTTCGAGATTCTCGAGGGGGGCCCCCTGGGCTTCGCTCCCACCTTCAAAAAGTTGCCTCCCAAAAGTGACGCTCCGGCTTCGTTGCGGCTGACCGAGTGAAGTCGACAGCGGCTATTATACGCCCGCTTGGCAAGACCGGGATAGGGAACAAGACGCAATCGCAATCAACTGTCCGCAATTGGAATATCCTCTATCTGCTATTTCCGGCGAGGGCCGAACGACAAGCACGGAGGGAGGCGATCATGGCGGCTTTCATGGCATGGAGCGACAGCTTCAGCGTCGGCGTGGCCCAATTCGACGAAGAGCACAAGCAGCTGATCGATCTGATCAACGAAATGCACGACAGCGTGCGCGCCGGCGTGACGAGCGAGACGCTGGGCCGGATTGCCGACGCGCTGATCGCGCACACCGTCACGCACTTCGATCACGAGGAACGCACTTTCGACGAGCTGCACTATCCGCGCGCCGGCATGCACAAGGCGATGCACGAACATCTGAAAAAGCGGCTTGTCGCGCTCAGACGGGAAGTCGGCCACAGGGACAGCGCGTTGCTGGCCGAGGAGATGTTGGCGTTCCTCCGGGAGAGCCTGCCACATCACATCCAGGGCGAGGACAAGAAACTCGGCGCCTATTTGAACGAGAAAGGAATCGCGTAGACGGACCACGACCGGGTGCGGAGAGAATATGTCTGCTCACCCCGTTTTCCCGCCACCAAGAAGAACGCGTTACAAAACCCATTCTCCGCCGTTTACATTGTACGGGTCATAACGCGGAACCCAGCGCGGCTTACCCCCAAGCTGCTTGACCGCCTTGCGGGCCGCCTCGCAAACCAACGCATTGATGTCGTTCATCCTTTCGACTAAGACTGGTAACAGTGAGCTATCTCCAACGCGCCCTAGGGCTCGAGTAGCCACCACTCTCACAAACTGGTCGTCATGGCACAGAAGAGCGACTAGAGCTGGCACGTTAGAGCGCTTCCTCACCGCCCTTTCCCAAGCCTCGCTGTCATCTCTTTTGAAAATGCTCAAGAGGGCGTTGACTTCCTCGTCAGTCGCAGCGCGCCGCGGGACACGGTAAAGACCAAATGCCCTGAACAAGCTTATCCAGAAAATCGGCCTAGACGATGTGTACACCGGATTGCCCCGACGTTCTTCACAGGACCAGCCCACCCTACCGTGTGGCAGGCATCATATCTGCACTCTGACGCGTTTCGCAATCGCGGCAATGCTGCGCCGCCGCCCCCGGTGTTGCACAAATCAAGAATTTGTGCCTCACCCAACCACCCGGTAACTCACAAACGCGAACTGTTTGCCGTCGGGTGACCAGGAGGGAACGTTCATCGTGCCCTGCCCGCCGAACAGTTTGGCGATGGTCTACGGGACGCCGCCCGACGCCGGCATCAGGCGCAGCGTCACGTTCCCACGCGTTGCGGGGAAGGAACTCAGGTGCCGTTCGGTCGTCGCCAACTTGCTGAGTAGATTCCGAAGCTGCCACACGGCAATCGATGGTGACAGTATTCCGGGGCGCGATCACCGGCCGGCACAGCCGGCGCCATGCGGTGTTTTCGCCGCGCGAGGGAACCGGCACACCGATTTCGCGTTTCTTTACAGCGGAGAAAAGGAAACACAACCATGCAGCCCGTTAAAACTCTTGCCCTTTGGGGCGTCTTGGCGCCGTGCTTTGCACTACTCCTGTCGAGTGCGGCGATCGCCCAGTCCTCGCCCTCGGATACCACCCCGGCACAGAACGATGCCCAATATCAGGCACAGCAGCAGCAGTACCAAGAGCAGCTGCAAATCTATAAGGCGAACGAGAAGAATTGTGAGGAAAAGGCCGCGCGCTATGAAGCGGCGCGCGATCGCTATATAGCGGCACACGCGCGGTATCATCGCGACCTGTGGCCCTCGCGTTACGAGCATGACATCGTCGTCTACAAAACCGATTTGCTGGGAGCGCGCGTCGCAACGTCTAACGGCCATGTTGTCGGCCACGTGGAAGAACTCGCGCTGGCGGGCGGCCATGTCGATGCGCTGCGCGTCGCACTCGATCGCGACAGAGGCGATGTCTGGATCGAAGCAATCGATCTGCGGTTCGATGCCGATGAAAAATTGGTCGTGACCGATTTGGACCGCGAAGACTTGTACGCAATGTCCCACGAAAGCTTCTGAACCCAAGCCGAAAACCACTCTAATCGGAGACATTCCCATGCTTACTGCGAAAAAAATCTTATCGACGACCGCTGTTGCCATGCTCTTTGGCATCGGCGCCCTCGTGGCCACGTCCGTGACCGCCTCTGCCCGCGTGGTCTGCAATTCAGAAGGCGATTGCTGGCACACGGACAAGGCCTACCACTACGGCCGCGACGTGAGAGTCGAGGTTCATCCCGACAGTTGGTATTTCCATCAGGATTGGGCCAATCAAAGGGACCGCCACTATCGCGAACATCACGACGATCGCGGTTATTATAAAGGCGGCGTCTGGATCAAATTCTGATCGCGACTAAGAGCAACGGTTATCCTCCAACTAGGGCGGCCTAAGAGCCGCCCTTTTTCTTTTTGCGGTCGCTGCAGGCCGCGCCTCACCCCGCCAGCCGGTAGCTGACGAAGGCAAACTGTTTGCCATCGGGGGACCAGGAGGGAACGTTCATCGTGCCCTGCCCGCCGAACAGGCTGGCGATCGTCTGCGGGGCGCCGCCGGACGCCGGCATGAGGCGCAGCGTCACGTTCTTGTTCGCCGGATGATCGCGCACCTGCACGTCGACGCCGAACGAAAGAAAGACGATCCATTTTCCATCGGGCGAGGGATGGGGAAACCAGTCGCGCGTGTCGTCTTCGAAGGTGAGCTGCTCCGGCGCGCCGCCGTCGGCACGCATGCGCCACAGCTTCATGTTCCCGCTTCGCATGGAGTTGAAATAGATGAATTGGCCGTCGGGCGAGTAGTCCGGGCCGTCGTCGAGGCCGGGCGCGTCCGTTAGGCGCCGCTCCGCCCCGCCCGCTGCCGGAACCGTATAGATGTTGAGGTCCTTGCCGCCGCCGCGCGCCGCGACATAGGCGAGCGTCAAGCCGTCCGGCGACCAGCCGTGCCAGTATGACGGAGCTTCTTCTGTGATAAGCCGGGGCACACGCCCGTCGATGTGCAGCACATGGATGCGCGACAAGCCGTCGGCGGTGGATTGGTCGCTGACCGCGATCAGGCTGCCGCCCGGAGAAAGTCCGTGATCGTTGTTGAGACGGTGGAGCGGCCAGGTATCGATCCGCACCGGTTCGCCGCCGTCGCGGCCGAGGCGATAGAGCCGACCCTCGCTGTTGAACACGAAGAACTTGCCGTCGCGCGACCAGTTGGGCGCCTCGATGTGAGTGGCGGCGCGAAAAACAACGCGCCGCGCGTTGGTGGCGATATCCAGAATCTCCAGCGTGCTTTCGACCCTTGGCGGCGCGGCAGGATTCATGCCCGATTCCCCGGCAAACTCGCGCTGTAGCCTAGCGGTTGGCTGGCCGCTTTCAAAGATGCGCGCCCCGTTTTCTCGCCTTCCCCGTGCGACCATTTTGTCGAAATGACGCCGATAAAGTTCTTTCGTCGGAAGGGGCGCAAATTTATTGTGGTATTCCATCTTCCCGATTGAGAAGAACTGTGGCGCAGACCGGGCAGCCGGCTTCGGAGACATGCATCATGGCCGTCAGCACAGCGGATTTCATCGACGACAAGGCCATTCGAGCCGCTCTGGCGGAAGGTGCGAAAAGCATTGCCGTCAAGAGCGCGGCGGAGATCGTCCGCAAAGCGGGACTCGGCGAAGGGCTGACGCTGGAAGAGGTCTCGGTTCTGCTCAACATCGACGACAAGGAACTGATCGAGGAAATCTACAAAACGGCGATCGCGGTTAAGCGGCAAATCTACGGCAACCGCCTCGTTCTCTTCGCGCCGCTTTACGTCAGCGATTTTTGCATCAATAGCTGCATCTATTGCGGCTACGGCGCAGGGCATAAGTTTCCCCGCCGCCGGCTGACCATGGACGAAATCCGCAACGAAACGAAAGTGCTCCTGGAAATGGGGCACAAGCGTATTGCCATGGAAGCGGGCGAGGATCCAGAAAATTGCCCGATCGAATACGTGCTCGACGCCATCGACGCGGTCTATTCGGTCGAGGTCAAGAAGAACAACATCCGCCGCGTCAACGTCAACATCGCGGCCACTACCGTCGAGGAATACAAGGTGCTCAAGGCGCGCAACATCGGCGTCTACATCCTGTTCCAGGAAACCTATCACCGCGACACCTACGCCAAGATGCACCCAGCGGGGCTGAAAAGCGATTACGACTGGCATACCACCGCGTTCGACCGGGCGATGGAGGGCGGCATCGACGATGTCGGCGCCGGCGTGCTGTTCGGCCTTTACGACCACAAATACGAAATCCTCGCGCTGATGCAGCATGCGCAGCATCTCGAAAGCGAATTCGGCGCCGGGCCGCACACCATCTCGATGCCGCGCATCCGCCCGGCGGGCGGCATAAACCTGTCGAGCTTCCCACACCTGGTTTCCGACGATGCGTTCAAGAAGCTGGTCGCCATCATTCGCTTGGCCGTGCCCTATACCGGCATGATCATCACCACCCGCGAGGAAGCGAGTTTCCGCAACGAAATCCTTCAGCTTGGCATATCGCAGCTCAGCGGCGGCTCCTGCACCGGCGTCGGCGGCTATTGCGACGAAGAAAACAAGGTCGACCAAAGCAAACAGCAACCGCCGCAATTTCAGGTCAACGACGAGCGCCCGCTCGATCAGGTGATCCAGGACATCTGCAAAGCTGGCTTCCTGCCCAGCTTCTGCACCGCCTGCTACCGCATCGGGCGCACTGGCGACCGCTTCATGTCGCTGGCGAAAATCGGCGAAATCCAGAATCTCTGCCAGCCCAACGCGATCATGACCTTCAAGGAATATCTGGAGGACTTCGCTTCGCCCGAAACCAGGGCCATCGGCAAGCAGCTGATCGCGGAGTATCTGAAACAGATTCCGAACCCGAAATTGCAGCGCAAGACCAAGGAAAAGCTGACATTCATCGAAAACGGCGAGCGGGACTTCCGCTTCTGATCCGCCAGCCGCGGCCTCTGCCGTGCCGCTAAAGCGTGGAAATCCGACAAAACATCACTTTATAACAATTCTAAGCGCCTGCTGATTGTTGCGCTGCGACAAGCTGGATAGTTGACTCCTAGATCATTTTACTCGATAAGTGATAATGAGAATACGTCGCAACACCAGGTGCACTGTTTATGAGCCGTGACAGCCAGATTTCCTCCTCCAAACCCCGCTCGCCGCTGGGCCGGGCGCTCGCGGGTTTCCGCGGCCGCATCGACGCCATCCTGGTCTCCGACGACAAATGCGGGCTGGCGCCGGAGGAACTGGAACGGCGCTTGATTGAATTGGGCTTCGTCGAAGGCGCCGCCGTGGAGATTCTGCACGAAGGCGCGTTCGGGCGCGATCCCATCGCGGTGCGCGTCGATCATGCCACCGTCGCGCTGCGCCGCCGCGAAGCGATGGCCATCCTCGTCACCTGATCGGACGTCATATGAATATCGCGACCGACCTGGCATGGCACTTTGCTCTGGTCGGAACCCCGAACAGCGGCAAGACCGCTCTGTTCAACGCGCTCACCGGCAACCGCCAGAAAGTGGCGAACTATCCGGGCGTCACCGTCGAGCGCAAATCCGGTGCGCTGAAGACGCCGTCGGGGCGTAATGTCACGATCATCGACCTGCCGGGCACCTATTCGTTGCGCGCCCGCAGCCCGGACGAGGAAATCACCCGCGACGTCGTGCTGGGGCGGCTGAAAAGCGAGACGCCGCCCGACCTGCTGGTCTGCGTCGCCGACGCCACGAATTTGCGTCTCTCGCTTCGCTTGGTGCTGGAACTCAAGCGCGTCGGCCGGCCGCTGCTGCTGGTGCTCAACATGTTCGACATCGCCAACAAGCGCGGCGTGAAAATCGACATCGCGCGGCTGTCGGCGGAACTCGGCGTGCCGGTCGTCACGTCGGTTGCCGTGCGCCGCGGCGGCACCGAGGAACTGCTCAAGCGGCTCGACGAGCTGACGCTCGGTTGCGCGGCCGCAGCGGCCGACAGCACCTGGCAGGCGCCGGGCAGCGCCGAACTGCGCGCCGCTCAACGCCAAGCGGACGACATCATCCGCGCCGCGGTCCATATGCCCGCGCCCGACTCGCTGACGGCGAAACTCGACGCGGTGCTGCTGCATCCTGTGGCGGGGCTCGTCATCCTGTTCGTCATCCTGTTCGTGATGTTCCAGGCGGTGTTCACCTGGGCGCAGCCGTTGATGAATTTTATCTCCGCGGGATTCGATGCGCTGGGCGCGCTGGCCCACGACACGCTGCCGGCAGGGCTGCTGCAGAGTTTCATCCAGAACGGCGTGATTTCCGGCGTGGGCAGCGTGGTGGTGTTCCTGCCGCAGATCCTGACCTTGTTTCTGTTCATCCTGCTGTTGGAAGATTTCGGCTACATGGCGCGCGCCGCCTTCCTGATGGACCGCATCATGGGCGGCGCCGGACTGCACGGCCGCGCTTTCATCCCGCTGCTGTCGAGTTTCGCTTGCGCCATTCCCGGCATCATGGCGACGCGGGTGATCGACAACAAACGCGACCGGCTGACGACCATTCTTGTCGCGCCGCTGATGACCTGTTCGGCGCGCATCCCTGTCTACACGCTGATCATCTCCGCCTTCATTCCGGCGAAGCAGCTTTGGGGCTGGGCCAGTCTGCAAGGATTGGTGATGTTCGGACTCTACGCCGCCGGTATTTTCAGCGCGCTGGGCGTTTCCTTCGCCGCCAAATATATTTTCTGGCGCGAGGACCCCAGCCCGCCCTTCATGCTCGAACTGCCCGACTACAAGCTGCCGCGCCTAAAGAGCGTGCTGCTGGGCCTACTCACCCGCGCCGAGATGTTCCTCAAGCGCGCCGGCACGACGATCTTCTCGATGATGGTGGTGGTATGGTTCCTGGCATCGTTTCCGCGCCCGCCCGCCGGCGCGAGCGGACCGGCCATCGCTTACAGCCTAGCGGCGATGATCGGCCGCGTCCTGCATCCACTGCTCGCACCGGTCGGCTTCAATTGGCAGATCTCGGTGGCGCTGATCCCCGGCATGGCGGCGCGCGAAGTCGCGGTCGCGGCGCTGGGCACGGTCTATTCCATCTCGGGCGGCAAGGACGCGGCCCAGCAGATCGGCCATGTGCTGGCGGGCCAATGGAGTCTCGCCACCGCGCTCGCCTTCCTCGCCTGGTACATCTTCGCGCCGCAATGCGCCTCGACGCTGGCGGTGATCCGCCGCGAGACCGGCAGCTGGAAATGGATGGCGGTCACCTTCGGCTACATGCTGGCGCTGGCCTATATCGCCGCCTTCGCCACCTTCCATATCGCCGTGGCGCTCGGCGCGGGATAGCGACGCCGTCCCGGTTTTGTGCCGCTTTAATGGACCTTGCCGGCAGCGTTCTCGAGAACGACGTCGGAGAGCACGGCCGTATCGGACGTGGTCGGCAGGTGCGAGCAGAATCCGATGCCGACGTAGAAAGGCGCGTCGAAGTGCAGTTTGATGGACGGGCCGATCTGGTGCATCGGTTCGCCGTCCAGGCTGGCGAAGAGCGCGATGGAGTCGCCGCGCTTCTCGATGCCGAGGCGCTTGGCTTTGACAATGACGGTATCGCCGGGGCCGCTGGGAAGGTCGCGAGCCGTGATGCGATACTCTTCTTTGATTTCGACGCCCTTCTCGGCACGCTGTGCCAAGTGGGACACGCCGGTGCCGTGCATGGCGACCATGGCCTCCTTGGAATCGTCATCGAGGTCCTGGCGAATGATGAGCAGCGCCTTGCGATCGCCGTAGCCGATTGGATTGGGATAAGCGATGTCGGCCGCGAGCGAAACGTCGCCTGACATCTTCTTCCAGAGATAGCGGAATTCGTCGCGCGCGTACCAGACGTTATAGCCGGCGGAGTCGATGGTGTACTGCTGCGTGCCGGCGTCGTAACTGGCGCTGCCTGGCACCAACGCGCTTCCTATATCGGACTGACCCTGGAAAATGCCGATCGGCGCATCAAAGTTCGTGCTGGGTCTGTGAAAGTCCGGCGGCGGAGCGACCTGAACGTGGGTTGCGGAACCTGGCTGTGCCCAATCCGGCGCGACGGGCGTTGCCGAGACATCGGCGGCCCGAGCGGCGAAGAGATACGGTGCAGCGCACAACATCACGGCCGCCAGCGAGGTCCGGCAGGCGAGTTTCATGTCGATCTCTCCCCTTCGATCCGACGCCGCGACGATGGTAGTCAGCGACAGATGGGCCGTACAGGGAAAAACACCTTCGACTGCAGGTTCGCGTTGGCCTATAGGGCGGCCTTCGTCACCTACCATATCGCCGTGCCGCTCTGTGCGGGATGAGGCGTTTTTGCTTCCAGATTCAACGGCTTGCAGGACCCCGTAGAATTGCCGCATTGAACGCCTAGATAATTGGGCGGACGCTGCGCACGGGGGCATCTGATGCGGAAATTGTGGAAGTGGGTTCGCTGGGGCGCGTTCGTCTTCGCGCTGGGGGTCGATGCGTTCCTTTTCTATACGGCCGATCCGTTCACCGCGCGCAGCTTCGTCGCTACCGGGCTGGCGTCGCTGATCATGTTCCTCACTTTCCTCAAGCTCGCCAACATGTTTCGCGGCGACTCGCGCATCCGCGGCATTCTCGAGGAGAACGAGACCAGGGTGCACGAAACCTGCGTGCATTGGATCAGGCTGTTGAGCAACATCCGCAAGGACAAGACGGCCTATCGCTGGATCGGCATTCCCGTGCTGATCGCGCTTGTGGCGACGCTGTACCTCGGCGTTTGGCTGTTGTGGAGGGCCGGCGACGCGCTGGGTTTTCATGCCCAATGGTTCGCCATACTGGGCGCGCCGTTCCGCGTGCTGCCCCACAACTCCATCGTTATCGGTCTCTACATCCCGCTGATCTTCGCCATTCCCTTCGCGATCTCGCACGTCGCGGAGTGGAGCACACACCGCTATGTCATCACCCCGCTGCGCGTCATCATCCATCACGGCATTTTCGATTACCACATGCACGGCATCCTACTCTCGCGGGTGGTGGATGCGCAGCAGGACTACACCTTCTGGGAGCAGTTCCTGAACTACGGCGACATCGTGTTCCGCGAAACCTCGGGCGAGGCGGAGACGCTGGAATGTGTCTGGGGGCCGAAGAAATTCGCCAAGCTCGCGACGCGCTACAGCCACGCGCTGGAAGGCGCGGGCACACAGGCCAAGGAAGACATCGAGGCGGGGTGAGGCTTTTCCCGCGAGTGATTTCCCTATATGTCCTCGCGGCGGAAATGCAGACTTAGACCATGAAGATCGTCCAGGCTTTCAGCTTCGAAGCAGCGCACCACCTGCCCAATGTGTCGCCGGGCCATCGCTGCCACCGGCTGCACGGCCATTCCTATCGCGTGGAGATGAAGCTGGAGGGGCCGATCGATCCCGTCACCGGCTTCGTCGTCGATTTCTTCGACATCGAGACGGCGTTCGCGCCGGTGCTGGCGCGGCTCGACCATTGTTGCCTGAACGAGGTGGAAGGGCTAGCCAATCCGACGGCGGAAAACATCGCGGCGTGGATCTGGCGGAAGATCAAGCCGGCTCTGCCGCAACTTTGCGCCGTGATTGTCCGCGAAACCGAAGACTGCTGGGCGGAGTACGAGGGCGACGAAGCGGTCTCACCCTAAGCGAACGCATACGCATCCATTCTGAGCGAGCCGAAGGTGGCGCTGGTATGCAGGCGCTCGACGGCCGCGCCGCCCGCGCCGTAAGCCACGAATAGCGGCATGAAATGCTCTTCGGTCGGATGCGCCTCGGCGGCGTGCGGCGCGCGGCGGCGGTAATCGACGAGCGCGGTTTCGTCGCGCGCCAGAAGTTTCTCGTGTGTCCACTGGGCAAAAGCGCGTGACCATTCCGGCTCCAGTCCGCCGTTCCAATCAATGGCGCGTAGATTGTGCACGAAGCCGCCCGAGCCCAGGATCAGCACGCCCTCTTCGCGCAACGGCGCCAGCGCGCGGCCTAGCGCGATGTGATGCGCCACACCTGCGCGGCTCTGCACCGACACCTGCAACACGGGAATATCCGCTCGCGGATACATCAACATCAGCGGCACCCAGGCGCCGTGATCGAGGCCGCGTTCTGTATCGATGGAGACGCCGACGTCGGCCAGCAACGACGCTGCGCGCTCGGCGAGCGTGGGCGCGCCCGGCGTGTCATAGCGCAGTTCGTAAAGCGGTTTCGGAAAACCATAGAAATCGTGGATCGTGGCGTTGCGCTCTACCGCATTCAGCGCCGGCGCCGGCGTATCCCAATGCGCGGAGGCTACGATAATGACCTTAGGCCTTCCCAACTTGGCGCCGAGCCCGCGGAGGAACTCGCGCGCCGGAACGGCGTCGAATGGCAGGGTCGGCGAGCCGTGGGAGACAAAACAGCAGGCATCATCGCGGCGTTTTCCTTCACGACAGTCACGAAGCAAAACAAAAACGGATTCAATAAGTTAATCCATACTCCGAGGCAAGTTGCCGCGGGCGTCACCTTTCTCTTGCTCTTATATTAGAATTACTCTAATAATGACTCACAACTAAGAACATCTATCAGGAGGTACTGCCGTGCTGAGCGTTGGCGACAAATTCCCCGATTTTTCCGTGAAGGCCGTGGTGTCCACCGATCCCAGGACCGCGTTCGCGGATTTCACCCAGGCTTCCGATGCGGGCAAGTGGAAGGTCGTGTTCTTCTGGCCCAAGGATTTCACCTTCGTCTGTCCCACAGAGATCGCCGGCTTCGGCCAGCTCTATGGCGACTTCAAGGACCGCGACGCGGTGATCTACGGCGTGTCGGTCGATAGCGAATTCGTACACCTGGCCTGGCGGCAGAACCATGCCGATCTGAAGAACCTGCCCTTCGCCATGCTGTCGGACATCAAGCGCGAGCTTTCCACCGCGCTCGGCGTGCTCGACGCGGACGCGGGCGTCGCCAAGCGCGCCGCCTTCATCGTCGATCCCGAGGGCATCATCCGCTTCGTCTACGTCACGGACATGAGCGTCGGCCGCAATCCGCAGGAAGTTCTGCGCGTGCTCGACGCCTTGCAGACCGACGAACTGTGCCCCTGCAATTGGCAGAAAGGCGACGAGGTTCTGAAACCCGCCGCCTGAGTTTTTGTCGTTCCCTATGGTCGCGCAATCTTCCGGCGAACCGTTAAACACTTCGCCAGATTGCGCTCCACGACCCCGCCGGTGCGATCCCCTCCCGCCGGCGGGGCCCCCGCCCCTCATGCTTCGACAAGCTCAGCATGAGGGGAGTTCAATCATCCCTCACCCTGAGCCTGTCGAGGGGTGAGGGCTTTTTTCCAGAGGACAATATGTCGATCGAAAGCCTGAAAGACCGCCTGCCCGAATACGCCAAGGACCTGAAGCTGAATCTGTCCTCGCTGGCGGCGGAGTCTTTGCTCAACGAGCAGCAGCGGGCGGGAACCTTCATCGCCTGCGCGCTGGCCTCGCGCAATGAAACCACGACGAAAGAGATCGTCGCCGAATTCGCGCCCAAGCTATCGCCCGAAGCGCTGACTGCCGCGCGCGCCGCCGCCGCGATCATGGGCATGAACAACATCTATTACCGCTTCGCGCATCTGGCGAGTTCACCCGATTACAAGGCCATGCCGGCGCGGCTGCGCATGAACGTCATCGGCAAACCGGGTGTAGACAAGGCCGATTTCGAATTGTGGTGCCTGGCGGTTTCCGCCATCAACGGCTGCGGCGCTTGTATCGACAGCCACGAGAAGGTGCTGCGTGCCGCCGGCTTCACCGCCGAACAGGTACAGGCGTCCGTGCGCATCGCCGCCGTGGTGCATGCCATCGCGGCGACGCTCGACGGCGAGGAACACATGGCCGATGTCGCAGCGCTGACCCTGGCGGCGTAAGGCAATCACACCGACGGCGGGTTGCGGACCTCGAACTTGCGCTGGTGCCAATAGGGGTAGACTGGCGTCGTTGCGCTGGCGGCGTCGAGCCTGGCGACCTGTTCCTTCGTCAGGGCCCAGCCCACGGCGCCGAGATTGTCGCGCAACTGCTGCTCATTGCGCGCGCCGATCACCACCGTGGCGACGGTCGGCCGCTGCAAAAGCCAGTTGAGCGCGATCTGGGGAATGGTCTTGCCGGTCTCCTTCGCCACCTCGTCGAGCGCATCCACCACTTTGTAGAGATACTCGTCGGGCACCGGCGGACCGCTTTCGGCCGTCTTGTGCAGACGGCTCAACTCGGGAATGGCTGCACCACGGCGGATCTTGCCGGTGAGACGGCCCCAGCCGAGCGGACTCCACACCACCGCGCCGACGCCTTCGGCAAGGCCCAAGGGCATCAGCTCCCATTCGTAATCGCGCCCGACCAGCGAATAATAGGCCTGATGCGCGACATAGCGCGGATAGCCGTACTTATCGGCCACGGAAAGGCCCTTCATCAGGTGCCAGCCGGAGTAGTTCGACGCGCCGATGTAACGGATCTTGCCGGCGCGCACGAGATCGCCAAGCACCGCCAGCGTCTCTTCGGGCGGCGTTTCAGCGTCGAAGATATGAATCTGAAAAAGGTCGATGTAATCGGTGCCGAGCCGCTTCAGCGACGCCTCGACCGCGCGCGTTAGATGGAAGCGCGAGGAGCCCGCTTCATTTGGTCCGTCGCCCGTCGGAAAGCCTGCTTTGGTCGAGATCAGAACCTGGTCGCGACGGCCCTTGATCGCCGCGCCCAGCACTTCCTCGGCGCCGCCCGCCGAATAGCCGTCGGCGGAATCGAACATGGTCAGTCCCGCCTCGAGGCAGATGTCCACCATGCGGCTGGCTTCCTTTACGTCCGTCGCACCCCAGGCGCCGAAGAACTCGCCGCGTCCGGCAAACGTCGCCGTGCCTAGGCTGAGAACGGGCACCTTAAATCCAGAACGGCCCAGTTGCCGGTATTCCATGCGATACTCCTTAATCGTTGACGGCGCGCGACGATAGAATCTTACGGCGCATCGATTCAACCGCGTCGCTGGCACGGATAATGATCAGAGTGTAGGCACCGTTTGCTTCAGCCGTCCGCCCACGCGCACCGGTTCGATGCGTGCGGCCAGGCCCTTGGCGTTGGTCGCCACGAATACCGCGCAGAGCGTGGCGGGACCCGTCGCCGGCGTGAACCGGCTGCCGTGCATTTTCTTGATGAAGCGCTGCACCGGCTCGAACTTCTCCATGCCGATGACGGAATCGTAGTCGGCGCAAGCGCCCGCGTCGGTCTGATAGGCCGTACCGCCGGGAAGAATCTGCGCGTCGGCGGTGGGAATGTGCGAATGCGTGCCGATCACCATGCTGGCGCGGCCGTCGCAGAATTGGCCGATCGCCATCTTCTCGCTGGTGGCTTCGGCGTGGATGTCGATCACGATGGCGTCAGCGCCCTCGCCCAACGGACAAGCTTCAAGCTCCGCCGCGACGGAAGCAAACGGATCGTCGAGCGCATCCATGAACACCCGGCCCATCAGATTCGTCACCAGCACCCGCGCGCCCGAGCGAGCCTCGTACAATCCGGCGCCCTTGCCCGGCGTGCCGAGGGGATAATTACGCGGGCGCAGGATGCGGTCCTCGTGATCGATGAAAGAGAGGATTTCCTTCTGGTCCGCCCAGTGGTTGCCGGTGGTGAGGCAGTCGATGCCCATGGCGAACAGATCGTCGGCTATGGCGCGCGTCAGGCCGAAGCCGCCTGCCGCGTTCTCGCCATTGGCGATGACGAAATCCAGCTTGAGCGTTTCTTTGAGGCGCGGCAGTTCCGCTGCGACCACGTCGCGCCCCGGCCGTCCCATAATGTCGCCGATAAAGAGAATGTGCATAGCGGTTACTTAACATATAAAGGCGCGCAAACCACCAGTTTGGAGAGCCGATATGATGCGACGATTGACCCTCCAGATCACTTTGTGGCTCGCCTTTATGGCGGCGGTTCTGTTCTGGCCCGCCGGCACCTTCGACTGGCGGGGCGGCTGGATCTACCTAGGCGAGATAACCATCGGCACCGTCGCCATCACTTGGTGGATGCTGCGCCATAGTCCGGAACTGTTGCGCGAGCGCCTGGGTTCCCCGCTTCAGAAGAAACAAGTGTTCTGGGACAAGGTGCTCATGGCGATCATATTCGTCGGCTTTTACGGCTGGATGGCGCTGATGGGGCTCGACGCCAAGCGATGGGGCCTGTCGCATGTGCCGGAACGGCTGAGCGATACGGGCGCGGTGCTGATCGCGATCTGTTTCTTCATCGCCTGGCTCACCTTCCGGGAGAATTCGTTCGCGGCGCCGGTTGTGAAGATTCAGAGCGGGCAGACCGTCATCTCCACCGGCCCCTACCGCTTCGTGCGCCATCCGATGTATGCGAGCGCGCTGTTTTATTTCTTGGGAATGCCGTTGCTGCTCGGGTCGTGGATCGGGCTGGCCTGCACGCCGCTGCTGGTCGTCGCGCTGATGATCCGCATCCTGATCGAAGAGCGGGCCTTGCGTCAGGGCCTCGCCGGCTACGACGATTATGCGGCGCGCGTGCGCTATCGCCTCGTACCCTATGTCTGGTGAAAGCGCCGGAAGCCTTTTTCGGTCACGATGGCGTCCAGCGGCTCATCGTGGTCGTGGCGCGGAACTTCGCTGACTTCCTGTCCCGCATAAGCGATGCCGATGGCAATGACCTTGCGCTCGGCGCGCAGCAGCGTCAGCGTGCGATCGTAATAGCCGCCGCCGTAACCCAGCCGGTAACCCGCCGCGTCGAACGCCAGCATCGGCACCAGCAGGATGGAGGGCGCGACGATTTCGGCGCCGGCCAACGGTTCGGCGATCTCGAAGGCGTTCGGCCGCATCGGATCGCCTTCGATCCAGCGGTGGAATTCGAGCGGCGCGGCGCTTCGGGCAATGCGCGGCAAGCCGAGCGGATGGCCCTTCGCGGCCAAGGCGTGCATCAGCGGACGCGGATCGGCTTCCTCGCGGAACGGCCAATAGCCGGCAACGACGGTATTCGGCGCAAAGCCAAGGTCGTCGATGCGATCCGCATAGCGAGAGGCAATAAAGCGGGCATAATCGGGCAATACGCGCGCCATCTCTTGGCGACGCGCGCGGGCTTCCTTGCGAAGACGTTCCTTGTCCTTCATGGCCACCAAGCAAAGCAGATAGGACCGCCGCCGCCGTTGGATCCGGATCCTCACGGGCCTGCAAGTGCAGGTGGGCGCCATATGTCCGCAGCCACGGCCACGGTCAGGGACAGCTCCCGGTGAGTACCATTAAGGCCCCTGGGCATCGCTCTCCTGACGCGCGGGGCAGTACCTATCCAAGAACCACTCTAAACCCGCGCCAGCCCGGCGGCAATGTTCTCGATGCGTTTTGCGGCGGCTTCCAGCGTGTCGGCGGCGAAACTTTCGGATTTATTCAAGCGCTTGTCCGACTCCTCGTGCGCGCTGGTGAGCTCGGCAAGCGTGCTTTTGAGCCCTTCGAGCTGCGCCGATGCGGTGTGGAATTCGTCGGCCAACAAAAGCGCGGCCATCAGCATCAAGCGCTGGTCGCCGACCTGCCCCACCGAACCGAGCAATTCGCGCACCTTGGAATCCACATGGGTGGCGAGCTGCTTCAGATGCTCTTCCTCGCCTTCGTCGCAGGCGATGGTGTAAGCGCGCCCGTTCACCATGACGTTGACAAGGGGCATTTCGATCTCCGTACTTAAAAGCGAATGGCGAATGGCGAATAGGGAGAAAAACAGGAACCTAATCTTGCACACTTCGCACTTCGCTACTCCCTATCTTCCCAGCGCCGTGCGGATTTCCGAGATGGCACCATCGAGGCGGTCTTCGACTTCCTCGGTCAAACCCGATAAGGAACGCACTTCTTCCTCAAGCTCGGCAACGCGCGCCAACAGCTTCTCGCGCTCTTCGTTCAGGTGCGCGGTGCGTTTCTCCGCATCGAACGCGGAATCGCGCGCTTTGGCGAGCGGCGAAGCCGCAGCGTCGAGCGATTCCAGCGCCTTGCCGAGGCGTTCTGCCGCGAGTTCCAGCCTGCTCATGAGCGCGACACCTTCTTCTTGTCTGGGCAAGACCTTAGGCGCATGGATGAAATACGGTCAACGCGGTGGCGCAGAAGTTCTTGGGGAAGGACCTTGACGGCAAAGGGTCGCTCTCGTTAAGGCCCAACGTCTAGCCAGAAGGTGAAGCAAAATGAGCACTCACGAAGCGGATTCGCCCTCCAACCAAGCAGCCGGGGGCGACGAACAAGCCAAAGTCAGACGTCTGGCGAACGCCCTGAGGGCGCTATCCATGGACGCCGTGGAAGCCGCCAAATCCGGACATCCCGGCATGCCCATGGGCATGGCCGATGTGGCGACGGTGCTGTTCTCCCGCTTCCTGAAATTCGACCCTGCGCAGCCCGATTGGCCTGATCGCGACCGTTTCGTGCTGTCCGCCGGCCACGGTTCTATGCTATTGTATTCGTTGCTTTATTTGACGGGCTATCCGGGCATTACGCTGGATAATATCAAGAATTTCCGCAAGATCGGCAGTCCCTGCGCCGGCCATCCCGAATACGGCCATATTCCGGGCATCGAGACCACCACCGGTCCGTTGGGCCAAGGCATCGCGCACGCGGTCGGCATGGCGCTGGCCGAACGCATCCTCAACGCGCAATTCGGCGACGGACTGGTCGACCACAAGACCTATGTCCTGGCCAGCGACGGCGACTTGATGGAAGGCGTCAGCCATGAGGCGATCTCGCTCGCCGGCCATCTGAAACTGTCCAAGTTGATCGTGCTCTACGACGACAACAGCATCACGATCGACGGATCGACCTCGATCTCCGACTCGACGGATTCGATCGAACGCTTCCAGGCCGCCGGCTGGGACACCATCCGAGTCGACGGCCACGACGCGGCCGACGTGGCGCGCGCGCTCGCCTGGGCGCAAACCAGCGACAAGCCGGCGCTGCTGGCCTGCAAAACGATCATCGGGTTCGGCCTTCCGACCCGCGCCGGCACGCAAAAAGCGCACAGCGACGCGCCGGGCGCCGAGGAAATCGCCGGCGCGCGGAAAATCCTGAATTGGCCTTACGAGCCGTTCGTTATTCCGGACGACGTCGCCGCGGGCTGGCGCGCTATCGGCGCGCGCGGCAAAGGCGCATACGAAGCCTGGACGAAACGCAAGCGCGAAACGGCGCCGGCCCTTGTCGCGGCGTTCGATGCGGCGATTTCCGGCGAGGTTCCGGCCACGGTTGATGCCGGACTTATCGACCTGAAGAAGAAGGTAAGCGCCGAGAAACCATCGGTCGCCACGCGCAAGGCGTCCGAGATGGCATTGGACGTCATCAACGCGGACTGGCCGATCACCATCGGCGGTTCGGCCGACCTCACCCCGTCCAACAACACCAAGACAAAAGAAAACATGAAGGACATCGTGCCCGGCGATTTCTCCGGCCGTTATGTGCATTACGGCATCCGCGAGCACGGCATGGCGGCGGCCTTGAACGGCATGGCGCTGCACGGCGGGATCGTACCCTACGGCGGCACCTTCATGGTCTTCTCGGATTATTGCCGCCCGTCAATCCGGCTGGCCTCGCTGATGGGGATTCGTGTCATTTATGTGATGACCCACGATTCCATCGGTCTCGGCGAGGACGGCCCCACCCATCAGCCCGTCGAAACCCTGGCGGCCATGCGTGCCATTCCGGGACTGCGCGTCTTCCGCCCGGCGGATGCCGTGGAAACCGCGGAGTGCTGGGCGCTGGCGCTGGCCGACAAGAAGCATCCGAGCTTCTTGGCGCTCACCCGCCAGAACCTTCCCACCGTGCGCACCGTGCATAGTGATGAAAATATGTGCGCCAAAGGCGCCTATGAACTGGCCGGCGCGGCCGGCGCCAAGGTGACGCTGCTCGCCACCGGCTCAGAGGTGGAACTGGCGTTCAAGGCACGCGACCTGTTGGCGGCCGAAAACATCGCGGCGCGCATCGTTTCAATGCCGTGCTGGGAGCTATTCGAGCAACAAAGCGAAACATACCGTGAGACGGTGCTCGGTCCGGGCACGGTCAAGGTCGGAATCGAGGCCGCGGTGCGGTTCGGCTGGGACCGTTACATCGGTTCTACAGGGGCTTTTGTGGGGATGCACAGCTTCGGCGCCAGCGGTCCTTACAAGGATGTTTACAAACATTTCGGCATCACGCCCGAAGCGGCCGCACAAGCGGCAAAAAGGGCATTGAAAGCTTGAGTCTTCGGGACTAAGTCAACCTCGACAATCGATAGGATCTACAGGAGGTAAGCATGGCCATTCGGGTTGCAATCAACGGCTTCGGCCGCATCGGGCGGCTGGTATTGCGGTCGGTCGTGGAAACCGGGCGCCGCGACATCGAAATCGTCGCCGTCAACGATCTCGGCCCCGTGGCCACCAACGCGCATCTGCTGCGTTACGATTCCGTACACGGACGTTTCCCCGCCAACGTGACGGTCGATGGCGACATCATGATCGCCGCCGGCCACAAGATCAAAGTCACCGCGATCAAGGACCCGACCCAGTTGCCGTACAAGGAACTGGGTGTGGACATCGCGATGGAATGCACCGGACTGTTCACGGCGCGCCCCAAGGCCGCGCTGCTTCTCGAAGCCGGCGCCAAGCGCGTACTGGTCTCCGCCCCGTCTGACGGCGCGGACCTCACCGTGGTCTACGGCGTCAACCACGACAAGCTCACCAAGGACCATCTGGTCGTCTCCAACGCCTCGTGCACGACCAACGGCCTGGTGCCGGTCGTCAAGGTGCTGAACGACATCTTCGGCATCGAGAAGGGGATCATGACCACGATCCACTCCTATACCAACGACCAGCCAACCCTCGACCAGCTGCACAAGGACCTTTACCGCGCCCGCGCCGCAGCACTGTCGATGATCCCCACCACCACCGGCGCCGCCAAGGCCGTCGGCCTGGTGCTGCCCGAACTGAAAGGCAAGCTCGACGGCATTTCCGTGCGCGTACCCACGCCGAACGTCTCGCTGATCGACCTCAAAGTCGTTCTCAAGAAAGCCACCGCGAAGGATGAGATCAACGCGGCGATGAAGGCCGCGGCGGCCGGCGCGCTCAAGGGCATCCTCGACATCGTCGATGAGCCGCTGGTGTCCCACGACTTCAACCATATGCCGGCGTCTTCCTACTTCATGCCGGATCAGACCAAGGTGATGGATGGCACGCTCGCCGCCGTCTACAGCTGGTACGACAACGAGTGGGGCTTCTCCAATCGCATGGTCGATACCGCCGTCGCGCTCGGCAAGTTGATCTGAACGATACGGCGAGGGGCGTTGCGAACGGCGCCCCTCGCCCGTTCGCGTTCGTTCTCGAATCTCGACCCGCCTTCCCGGGAAGGACGGGAACAAAGGACAAGCTCCATGGCTACTTTCCGCACACTCGACGATCTCGACGTGAAATCGAAACGCGTGCTCGTGCGCGCGGACCTCAACGTGCCGATGAAGGACGGAATCGTCACCGACACTTCGCGCATCGACCGCCAGGCGCCGACGATCACCCAGCTCGCGGAGCGCGGCGCGCGCGTCATCGTCTGTTCGCACTTCGACCGCCCGAAAGGCAAAGTCGTTCCGTCCATGTCGCTGGCGCCCGTGGCAGCGCCGCTGGCGAAAGCCGTGGGACGCCCGGTTGCCTTCGCCTCCGACTGCGTGGGCCCGGTCGCCGAGGCCGCGGTCGCCAAGCTGAAGGACGGCGACGTCCTGCTGCTCGAAAACACCCGCTTCCACGCCGAGGAAGAGAAGAACGATCCGGACTTCGCCAAGGCGCTTGCCAAGCTGGCGGATATTTATGTCAACGATGCATTTTCCAGCGCCCATCGCGCCCACGCTTCCACGGAAGGCGTGGCGCACCTGCTGCCTTGCGCGGCAGGACGCTCGATGCAAGCCGAGCTGACTCATCTACAAAAGGCGCTGAACGATCCCGAACGCCCGCTGATGGCGGTGATCGGCGGCGCCAAAGTGTCGACCAAGATCGCGCTGCTGGAAAACCTAGTGAAACGCGTGGAGACGCTGGTGATCGGCGGCGCTATGGCAAACACCTTTCTGGCTGCCGAAGGCAAGGCGGTCGGCAAGTCGCTGTACGAGGCCGATCAGCTCGATGTCGCGCGCCGCGTGATCGCGCTGTCGGTCGAGAGCGGCACGGCGCTGCTGTTGCCCATCGACGTCGTGGTGGCCAAGGAATTCAAGGCCGGCGCCGCCAGCCGCACGGTTCCAGTCGACCAGGTCGCCAAGGACGAGATGATCCTCGACGTCGGCCCCGCTACCGTGGAGGAGTTCGCCAAGTTCCTTCACAACACCCGCACCGTGGTGTGGAACGGCCCGCTCGGCGCTTTCGAGACGCCGCCCTTCGACAAAGGCACGGTCGCCGCGGCAAAGCTCGTCGCCGCGCGCACCAAAGCCGGCCAGCTTCTGTCGGTCGCCGGCGGCGGCGATACGGTTTCGGCCCTCAACAAGGCCGGCGTGGCGGACGATTTCTCTTATGTCTCGACGGCAGGCGGCGCCTTCCTGGAATGGATGGAAGGCCTGGAACTGCCCGGCGTCGAAGCCTTGATGGTGAAGTAGACGGGCTAGAGCGCCGATCTAAAACAAGTCACCATGGCCGGGCTTGACCCGGCCATCCAAAGACTGGATGGGCGGCTCAGGGCCGCCCATGGTGTTTATGGGATTACAGGCTCTCGAGAGACAGGAGTGACTTCATGACGGAAGCCGTCCAGAAAATCCTCGCCTGGTACGAAAGCGACAATCCGGGCGTGAAGACCAACCTCGCCCGGATGCTCTATCACGGCCGCCTCGGTGGCACCGGCAAGCTCGTCATCCTGCCGGTGGACCAGGGCTACGAGCACGGTCCAGACCGCTGCTTCGTGCCCAATCCGCCGGCCTACGATCCTCACTATCACTTCCAGTTGGCGATCGACGCGGGGCTCAACGCCTTCGCCTCACCGCTCGGTATGCTGGAAGCCGGCGCGGCGACCTTTGCCGGGCGCATTCCGCTGATCCTCAAGGTCAACAGCGCCAACCTGCTTTATCCCAAGGAAGGTCCGAAGACGCAGGCGGTCACCGCGTCCGTGCGCGACGCGCTGCGCCTGGGCTGCACGGCGGTGGGCCTGACGATCTATCCGGGTTCGCTCAAGTCGTACGACATGTTCGAAACGGCCCGCGAATTCGTCGCCCAGGCGAAGGACGTGGGCCTGCCGACCGTGATCTGGTCCTATCCGCGCGGCGAGGACATCAGCAAGGACGGCGAGACCGCCATCGATGTCGACGCTTATGCGACGCAGATCGCGGCCCTGCTCGGCGCCCACATCATCAAGGTCAAGCTGCCGACCAGCTTCGTCGAGGCCAAGGACATCGCTGCGCTGTATAAGCAAGGCAACGTTAAGCTCGACACGCTGGCGGACCGCGTGGCGCATATCCGCAAAGCCGCGCTCGGCGGGCGACGCATCGTGATCTTCTCCGGCGGCGGCAAGAAAGCCGACGAGGAAATCTTCGAGGAAGCCCGCGCCATCAAGGCCGGCGGCGGCCAAGGCTCGATCGTGGGCCGCAACTCCTTCCAGCGCTCGAAGGCCGACGCGATGGCGCTGCTCGATAAGCTGATCGAGATTTATAAGAACTGAAAAGATTTGAACTCAAACCAACGCTGTCATGGCCCGCAAAAGCGGGCCATCCAGTTGGGCAGGTTCTCCCTGTCGAAAAATTAGCACCGTCCGATAGCTTCTTGTGAAAACAGAGCAAGCGTCACCTGGATGGTCCGCTTTTGCGGACCATGACAATTGGGATTAAAGGAAGCAACAACGTCTGGATTCGTTCCCATCATGACCTCTCCCTGCCGTCTTTATCTCATCACCCCGCCCAAGTTTGAGCTGCCCGCGTTTGCGGAGACGCTGAAGCGCGCGCTGGGCGCGGGCGACATTGCGTCGCTGCAATTGCGCTTGAAGGATGTGCCGGACGAAGACATCGCGCGCGCCGTGGAAACATTGATGCCCATCGCGCAAGCCGCGGACGTCGCCTTCATCCTCAACGACCGGCCGGACCTGGCTGTAAGGCTCGGTTGCGACGGCGTGCATGTCGGCCAGGAAGACGCCTCCCATGCTGAGGCCCGCGCCGTGCTGGGGCCGAACCGCATCGTCGGCGTCACCTGTCACGCTTCCCGCCATCTGGCGATCGAAGCGGCCGAGGCGGGCGCGGATTACGTTGCCTTCGGCGCGTTCTTTCCCACGGCGACCAAGGAGGCGAAGGCCCACGCGGATGTAGACCTTCTCACTTGGTGGTCCGACCTGATGGTGGTGCCTTGCGTCGCCATCGGCGGGATCACGGTCGCGAACGCGAAGCCCTTGGTGGACGCAGGCGCGGATTTCCTGGCCGTGTCGTCGGGCGTCTGGGATCATCCGGACGGTCCGGAGGCCGCGATCGAGGCCTTCAATACTTTGTTTTGATTGAAGAATATATTTCCCGGCCCGCCTTGGCGCGACCGAAAGTCCATCGGCGCCGGTTAGCCTTGGCACCGCCACAACGAACCCATATTGGTAGGGCTGCTCGCATCATGAGGACAAAATGACCAAGACCCTGCGCCCCGGAGTCGTGACCGGCCCGGACTATCTGGATTTGTTGGCGGCCTGCAAAAAAGGCGGCTACGCGCTGCCGGCGGTGAACATCGTCAGCACCAACAGCATCAATGCGGTGCTTGAAACCGCCGCCAAGGCGAAATCGGATGTCATCGTCCAGATGTCCAACGGCGGCGCGCGCTTCTACGGCGGCGAGGGCGTTCCCGATGCGCACCGCGCGCGCGTGCTGGGTGCAACCTCAGCGGCGCACCACGTCCATCTGCTGGCGCAGGAATACGGCATCTGCGTCGTGCTCCATACCGACCATGCCAACAAGAAGCTGGTGCCTTGGGTGGAAGGCCTGCTGGAAAAAAGCGAGCGGCATTTCGAGAAGACCGGCAAGCCGTTGTTCTCCTCCCACATGCTCGACCTGTCGGCCGAACCGCTCGACGAGAACCTGGAGGTCTGCGCCCGCATCTTGAAGCGCATGACGCCGCTCGGCATGAGCCTGGAGATCGAGCTGGGCGTCACCGGCGGCGAGGAAGACGGCATCGGCCATGAGCTGGGGGAAGGCGACGTCGGTAATCCCAACCTCTACACCCAGCCGGAAGACGTGCTGAAGGCCTATGACACGCTCTCTCCGCTCGGCCATTTCACGGTGGCGGCGAGCTTCGGCAACGTCCACGGCGTCTATGCGCCGGGCAACGTCAAGCTGCGCCCCGTGATCCTGAAGAATTCGCAGGCGCTGATTTCCAAGACCCATCATCTGGACGACAAACCGCTCAGCCTCGTCTTCCATGGCGGTTCTGGTACGCCCTCCAACCTCATCAAGGAGGCGGTCGGCTACGGCGTGTTCAAGATGAACATCGATACCGACCTGCAATTTGCCTTCGCCCATGCGGTGGCGGCGGAGGTGGACGCCAATCCCAAGGCGTTCAAGGTTCAGGTCGATCCCGTCGATCAGAAGCCCTACAAGAAGCTCTACGATCCGCGCAAATGGCTGCGCGCGGGCGAGATCGGCATCATCGCGCGGCTAGAAGAGGCGATGATGGACCTCGGCTCCGTGGGCAAGAGCGTGGCGGCCTGAGGGCGCGTTCGTCGCGCAGTTTTGACCCGCGAGAGCGGGGCTGATAGAAGGCGCCCGCTCTTTCTCATCGACCGAACCTTTTCCCCGCGCCAAGGAGCGCGCCCTTCATGTCCAAGATCGCCGGAAACGAAATCCGCCCAGGAACGCTGATCGAGCACAATGGCGGGCTGTGGCTTGCGGTGAAAACCCAGGCGGTGAAGCCGGGCAAGGGCGGCGCCTACAATCAGGTCGAACTCAAGAACGTCATCACCGGCACCAAGCTGAACGAGCGCTTTCGCTCCGACGAAGCCGTGGACGAGGTCTATCTGGAGAAGAAGGACTACCAGTTCCTCTTCGCCACCGGCAACATGCTCACCTTCATGGACATCGAGAACTACGAGCAGATCGAATTGCAGCGCGAATTCGTCGGCGAGCGCGCGCAGTTCCTGCAGGACGGCATGAAGGTGCTGGTGCAAACCTACGAAGGAAAGCCCATCGGCATCCAGCTTCCGGTGCAGGTCACGCTCACGGTGACGGAGGCCGATCCGGTGCTGCGGGGCGGCACGGCGGCGCCGTCCTACAAGAGCGCGATGCTGGAGAACGGCTTGAAGATCCAAGTGCCGCCGTTCATCGAAGCGGGAACCAGGATCGTGGTCTCTACCGAAGACGGCTCCTACGTGCGACGGGCGGAGTAACGATGCCCTATCTCTCCCCGGCCCTGAATGTGATGGTCAACGCCGCGCGCAAGGCGGGGCGCGCGTTGATCCGCGATTTCGGCGAACTGGAAAACCTGCAGGTCTCGCTGAAGGGGCCGGCGGATTTCGTTTCCAACGCCGACGAGCGCACCGAGCGCATCCTGATCGAGGAATTGTCGCGGGCGCGGCCGGGCTACGCCTTCTTGGGCGAAGAATCGGGCACTAGCGACGGACCGGACAAATCCCACCGCTTCATCATCGATCCGATCGACGGCACGACGAACTTCCTGCACGGCATTCCGATCTTCGCCATCTCCATTGCGCTGGAGCGCGAAGGCCAGCTGGTCTCCGCCGTGGTCTACAACCCCGTGGTCGACGAGATGTACGTTGCCGAGAAGGGACACGGCGCCTATCTGAACGACAAGCGCCTGCGCGTCGCCGCCCGCAAATCGATGCGGGAGGCCTTGTTCGCCACTGGCGCGCCCTTCATGGGTCGGCCCGGACATGAACAATTCCTTGCGGAGCTCCAGGCCGTCCTGGCAGTGAGCCCCGGCATACGCCGCTGCGGAGCGGCCTCGCTCGACCTCGCGGGCGTGGCGGCGGGCCGCTACGACGGGTTCTGGGAGCGCGGCCTCAACCCCTGGGACGTGGCGGCAGGCATCCTGCTGGTGAAGGAGGCGGGAGGCATCGTCACCGATCTGGACGGGGGGACGCACATGCTGGAGACGGGGGGGCTGCTCGCCACCAACGAAGCCCTTTACCCGCAGATCCTGAAGCTTCTGAAAGGCGTGGGCCAGAGTTGAGCGCGACAAGCGGCGCGTTTATGGTTGCCCGCCAAAATGGACCGGGCTGATTCGAATTGATGCGATACCTCGCCGCCCTGACAGGGTTTTTGTTGATCGCCGCGTCGTCGCCGGCTGCGGCTCAGATGTATCCGGGCGACGACGTGACGGTGAACCCTTCCGCCGCCGGCACGCAGGTGCTGCTCTATCCCGGCGGCAAATATCTGCGCGTCGTTCCCGCGCTGCGCCAACCGGGCGAAACAGGCGGACCGATCCACCTGCACATGCCCGCCCGCCATCGCGTCGCGCGCGTCCATCATCGGCGTGCGGTGGCCGCCGCGCCGCAGGCTGAAGCGCCGGTTGCAGCCCCGCCGCCCACGACGACGCTTTCGGATTTCGGCGACGTGGCGGTCGCGCGGCCGGCCAATCCGGCGCCCGCCCCTCAGCGGTCCGAACCCACACCGCGGCGCGTGATGCCCATGGAACCGTCGCCGCAGCGCGTGGCGCCGCCCGTAGTACCGCCGCCGCAGCGCGTAGCGCGCACGGAACCGGCGCCGGTGCGCACAACGCCGCCGGCGCGGATTTCGACGCCGACGCGCAATCCCGAAGCGGATAACGGCAGCAAGCGCAGCACGGTTCTGTTCGCACCGAACGCCAGCGATCCTTCCGGGTCGGCGCTGCAAACCGTCAAATCGCTTGCCGGCGACTTGAGCGCGTTGCTCAGCGACGGCACCGCGCGCGTGCAGCTTCTGGCCTATGGCGGTCAGCGCGGCGACAAATCCTCGGATTCGCGGCGGTTGTCGCTCAAGCGCGCGCTCATCGTCCGCCAGATCCTGATCGACAGCGGCGTTCCGTCGGAACGTATCGACGTGCGCGCCATGGGCGGTGTGGACGACAACGGACCGCCGGACCGCGTGGATGTGTTCCTGAAGAGCTAGTCGGGCAGAGCGCCGGTTGTCATGTCGACGTCTTTCGCTTCGTGGCCTCGCCAAACCAGCAGCGCGATCGTCAACGACGCCATGACGGCCACGCAAGCGAGCGCCAAGGCGTAATTGCCGCCGCTGCTTTCCGCGATCTTCGCCTGCAGCACCGCGTTCGACGAAGCGATGAAGTTGCCCAGCTGATAGACGGTTCCCGGGAAGGTGCCGCGCGTCTCGGGCGGTGACAATTCGTTGAGATGCGCCGGGATCACGCCCCAGGCGCCCTGCACGAAGAACTGCACGACGAACGCGCCGAGCGCCAGCATGACGGCCGTTTCCGAAAAGGCCCACAACCAGACCGCGGGGATCGCCAAAAGCGCGGCGGCGACGATCGTCCGCCTGCGCCCGAGCAGCTGGCTGATGGTACCGAACGTCAGTCCGCCAAGGATCGCACCGATATTGTAGATCACCGCAATACCGCCCACCGTCTCGTGTCCGAAGTGGCGCTGCTTCTGCAGGAATGTCGGATAAAGATCCTGCGTGCCGTGGCTGAAGAAATTGAACGCCGTCATCAGCAGGATCGCATACAGCGCCAGCTGCCAATGCTTGGCCAGCACGCTAAGGATCGGGATGCGGGCGTCGGCCCTCCGACTGTTGAAGGCGGGCGATTCCGGCACCTTGCTGGTGATGTAGAGAACGAACAGCGCGGGCACGAAGCTCATCATGAACATGCCGCGCCAGCCGAGATAGGTATAGAACAAACCGAACACCAAGGAGGCCAGAAGATAACCGCTGGGATAACCCGATTGCAGCACGCCGGAAATGAAGCCGCGCGCTTGCGGCGGAATCGTCTCCATTGTCAGCGAAGAGCCGATGCCCCAATTCCCGCCCATCGCCACGCCGAAAAGCGCGCGGATCACTAGGAACGCCAGCAGGTTGGGCGCGAAGGCAGTGGCGAATCCGAACAGCGAGTAAAGCGCCACGTTGGCCATCAGGATCGGCCGCCGCCCGAAGCGATCCGCCAGCCGTCCGAAAATGTAGGCGCCGAGCGGACGCATCGCCAACGTCAGCATCAGTGCCACGGCCACGGCGGCAAATGGCGCAACGAATTCTTTCGCGACATCCTGCATCACGAAGACCATCAGAAAATAGTCGAAGGCGTCCAGCGTCCAGCCGAGATAGCTCGCCACGACGACATGAATTTGCGTCGGGGTCCACCCCTTCAAAACGTGCTGATTTACGGTTGTCCCCGGCTTCTGTCCCGCCCATATCATGCCCGAGATTCGCGGCGATTGCGCGCGCCGCGTGGCACGCTATAGTCGCGCGAGACAGCAAAGGTGCCGGCATGTCCAGGAACATCGTATTGGCGTGTGCTTTTGTAGGCTTGGCGTGCACTGCACCGGCGCAGGCCTCCTCTAACATCGAAAGCGCCGGCACAGACGTCGCCATTGCGCTGCCGGTTGTGGCCGGCGGCATCACGCTGTGGAAGGACGATTGGACGGGCTCGGCGCAGCTATTCGTCGATACGGGTCTAACCGTCGGGACCGCCTACGTGCTGAAGCACCTCGTGCGCGAGTGCCGTCCCTTCGCACATCCGTGCAGCCATGGCAGCACCAATTGGGATTCCTTCCCGTCGGACACCGCGGCGCTGGCGTTCGCCCCGGCGCAGTTCCTGTGGGACCGTTACGGCTGGGAATATGGGCTGCCGGCCTATGCCGCGGCGAGCTTCGCGGGCTATTCGCGCGTCGACGCGAAAAAGCATCACTGGTGGGACGTGGCGGCCAGCGCCGCGTTTTCCTTCGGCTACAGCAAGCTGATTACGACCGAATACCATCCCACGAAATCGCTTTACACCGATCTCGAGGCGTCGCCCGACGGCGTTTACGCCACGGTGAACTATCGCTGGTGATCGGGAGAAACGTCTCTTAGCCGGTCGACGGTTCTCAGCGGCGGGAACAGTTTCATCCACGCCGCCACCACAGCGAGCGTCCCCAGCCCGCCGATCACCACCGCCGGGACGGTGCCGAACAAGGCAGCGGTCAGTCCGGATTCGAACTCACCCAGTTCGTTCGAGGCGCCGATGAACAGCACGTTCACGGCGCCGACGCGGCCGCGCATCTCGTCCGGCGTGGCGAAGTTGACCAGAGCGTGGCGCACGAAGACACTGATCATGTCGGAAGCGCCCAGCACGAACAGCGCACCCAGCGACAGGAGAAAGTTGTGCGACAGTCCGAAAACGATGGTGGCGACGCCGAACACGGCAACGGCTGCGAACATCTTCTTGCCGGTGCCGCGCTCTAGGGGCTTGCGTGCGAGCGCGAACGCCATCACGGCCGCACCCGTCGCCGGCGCGCTGCGCAACAAGCCGAGACCGATCGGTCCGACATGCAGGATGTCGCGCGCAAACACCGGCAGCAGCGCCGTCGCCCCGCCCAGCAGCACCGCGAATAGATCGAGCGAGATTGCGCCGAAAACCACGGGGCGTTGGCGCACGAAGCGAATGCCTTCGGCGACGCGTGCCAGCCGGCTCGCATCGCTCTGCATCGCGTCCGCACGCTTGCGTCCGCCCAGGGTCACCATGCAGGCGCCCGACGCCACGAATCCCGCCATGCAAACGCTATAGGTCGCATCCGGGCCGAGCGCGTAAAGAATGCCGCCGAGCGCGGGGCCGGCGATCACCGCGATCATGAAGACCGAGGAGTTCAAGGCGATGGAGCGCGCCAAACGCTCCGGCGGCACCAGGAAGGCCAGCAAGGAGTTTCCGGCAGGTCCGGAGAATCCGCGCGCCGCGCCGAACAGCACCAGCACCGCGTAAAAGGCGATGGCGTCATTGACATGAGCCAAGCTGAGCCCAAGGAACAACGCCCCGCAAACCCCTTGCAGCATCAAGGCCGCGGCGAACACCAAACGCTGGTTCAGCCGGTCGGTGATTTCGCCCGCCGGCAGAGTGAGGAGGAACATCGGCAGGAACTGGCACAGCCCCACCAAGCCGAGCGCCAGCGGCGTGCGCTCCATCTCATAGATCTGCCAGCCGATGGCGACGGACTGCACCTGCATGGCCACGGTGCCGAGGAACCGGCCGCTCAGGAAGAAGGCGAAATCGCGATGGCGATAGAGCGTCGGCGAAGAAAAATCGCTCATGCGTCCTGCTGGCGCTGCCACTGGGTGCGCGTGATGCTCCATATATCGGCCCCGAAGGCTTTGCCGCCGATGACGATGTCTTGGGCCGGGCCTTTGCTTTCGCCCAATCTCAGCGCCACCGCCTGCGAGGGTTTGTTGCCCGAATCGATGACCGAGATGAGACGATCCACCGGTTGGGTGAGGAAGCCGTAACGCATCGAGGCCTTGGCGGCTTCGGTCGCGTAACCTTGGCGCCAGTATGGCTTTCCCAGCGTCCAACCCACTTCAAGCCCCGGCCAGCCCTCCGGATTGTACAAGCCGACGCGGCCGATGAAGACGCCGTCGGCCTTGCGCTCAACCGCCCAGACGCCGTAGCCGCGCAGATGCCAATGACCGATGCCGGCGGCGAACGCCCGCCAGGCGTCGGCGCGTGCCATCGGCTCGCCGTGCAAATAGCGTACGACATCGGGATCGGCCATGAAGGCGGCAAAGGCTTCGAAATCCTGCGGGCGGTATTCGCGCAGGATCAGGCGTTCGGTTTCGAGACGCGGGATCATGCCTCTTCTCTAGCGAATTTGTCCGCGCCCGACAATTCGCACCGCACATAGCTTCATTGCAGATGGATCACGATGGCGGTTTCGCCGTCCGGCAGCGTGAACTTGGTGCGCGCAAATCCCGGTTCGGACAGGATGGGTCGCGCATCGTTGGAAAAGCCGTAGCGCTCAAGCGGCAGGCCGAGCCAGTCTTGGTCGAACTTGCCGTTGCGGTTGGCGTCCTGATAGCTCTTCACGCCATAGACGCCGGGCGCGACGTTCTTGAAGGTGACGGTCGTTTCGGGCGGCACCGCGGGCACCACCATATCGGCGACGGGCTTGGCGTCGTCGTTCGTCCAGGAGGCTTCGTCGTAGAGCGCAACGTGCAGGTCGCCGCCTTTCTGGTCGATATTCTCGACCTGGACCGTCAGCGTGGCGGCGGACGCGGCAAGCGGCGCGAGCACCAGAACGGCAGCGAGGAAGATGCGCAGTTTGTTCTCTCCGACGGTGTGTCTCAAACCAATCTTGGGTCGAGATTCTTGCAGGCTTCGATCAGAGTCCTCACTGAGTCCGCGGACTTCGCCAAGGCGGCCTTTTCTTCCGCCGTCAGCTTGAGCTCGACGATGCGCTCGACGCCCGCCTCACCGATCACCGCCGGCACGCCGACGTAAAGATCCGTGATCCCGTACTGACCATCGACATAAGCGGCGATCGGCAGCACGCGCTTCTTGTCGCGCAGATAGCTCTCGGCCATCGCCACCGCCGATGACGCCGGCGCGTAAAATGCCGAGCCGGTCTTGAGCAGGCCGACGATCTCCGCCCCGCCGTCACGCGTGCGCTGGACGATGGCGTCGATCCGCTCCTCAGTGATCCAGCCCATCTTCACCAGCTCGGGAAGTGCGATGCCCGCGACCGTCGAGAAGCGCGGCATTGGCACCATCGTGTCGCCGTGGCCGCCAAGGACGAACGCCGAAACGTCCTCGATGCTAACGCCCAGCTCGTGCGCGAGAAAAAGGCGGAACCGCGCGCTGTCGAGCACGCCCGCCATGCCGATGATCTTGTGGGGATCGTGGCCGGAATACTGGCGCAAGGCCCACACCATCGCATCCAGCGGATTGGTGATGCAGATCACGAAGGCATCCGGCGCATAGGCCCTGAGGCCGTCGCCCACCGACGCCATGATCTTGAGATTGACGCCGAGAAGATCATCGCGGCTCATGCCGGGCTTGCGCGGCACGCCGGCGGTGACGATCACCACATCGGACCCGGCGATATCGGCATAGGAATTGGTGCCGACGAATGCCCCGTCATAGCCTTCGAGCGAGCCGGCCTGGGCGATGTCGAGGCATTTGCCCTGAGGCAGCCCGCCCACGATGTCGAACAGAACAACGTCGCCAAGTTCCTTTAGAGCGATCAAATGCGCAAGCGTGCCGCCGATCTGTCCGCCGCCAATGAGCGCAATTTTCTTGCGAGTCATTCTTAAATCCTTTCAAAAGGATGAGGCAGCCAGCTTAGTAGCGTGCACAGAAAAGCGCGGCAAGGCTAAACGGAAAAGCGCCAAAAAAATAACCGAGCAGGCGCTTGCGCACCTGCCCGGCTCTTATTCTTACGCGAAACTGCGCCGACGGTCAGACCGCCTGCTTCAGTTCCTTCGCGGCACGGAAAGCGACTTTCTTGCTCGCCTTGATCTTGATGGCTTCGCCCGTCGCCGGGTTGCGGCCCATACGCGCGGCGCGCTTTCTAACCACCAAAATGCCAAGCCCGTTCAGGCGCACGCGTACGCCCTTCTTCAGATGCTTGGTGATGAGGCCGATCGTTTCCTCCAGGATCGCATGGGACTGTTTGTTCGACAGATCATGCTTGGCCGCGACTTGCGCCGCCAACTGACGCGTGGAAACAGTCTCGACTTTTGCTTTTGCGGCGGGTGCTGCTTTTACGGCGGGTGCGCCGACGACGGCTTTTGCCATTTGAGGTTCCTCTGCGAATCAAAAAGAAGCCTTATTCTAGGCCTTTTTCTGCAAAGGCAAGATGGGGTTGTGCCCAAAAAGTACGATATTTAAAGGTTTTTCCGGGGGTATGTCGGATTTATCGCTCCCCGACCTCGATAAACATGTGCTTTTGGTGCGATTCCAGAGCTTGGCCGGTGCAAGCTCGCAGCGAAGACAACCCGCGCAAAGCGACAGCGCAAGTCACCCCGCGTCGATAAATCCGCCAATTTTTTGGCAGTTCCACAGGCTTGGGAGGAAAAAAGAGCGGCACGCGAAGTGAAAGAAAGGGAGGCGTCACGTCTTCTCGGTGTTCTCGACATCCGCCACGCTGTCCTTGCGTTCGGCGATACGGGCGGACTTTCCACGGCGGCCGCGCAGGTAATAAAGCTTGGCGCGCCGCGCGCGGCCCTTGCGGACCACCGTCACGGAATCGACCAGCGGCGAGTAGACCGGGAACACGCGCTCTACGCCTTCGCCGTAGGAAATCTTCCGCACCGTGAAGCTCTCATTGATGCCTTCGCCCTGGCGGGCGATGCACACGCCTTCGAACGCCTGCAGGCGCTCGCGGGTTTTGTTCTGCTTGGTCTTCTCGTCGAAGCTGACATCGACCACCTTGACGTTGACCTTCAGCGTGTCGCCCGCGCGAAAATCGGGATGAGCGGTGGCGCGCAGGGCCTTCATTTGCTCGATTTCGAGCTCTTGGATCAGGTTCATTGAAATCTCCATGCGCGCTTATTTGTGAGAAGGCGGGCCGTATAGCCTAGCCTTTCCCCTTTTCATAGAGGGTCCACAGGTCGGGGCGCCGCAGGCGCGTCAGCCGTTCGGCCTCGGCCCGCCGCCATTTGGCAATTTCCTTGTGATTTCCGTTGGTTAGAACATCCGGTATGGTCCGTCCCTCGAAGGCTTGCGGGCGGGTGAACTGGGGGTATTCCAAAAGCCCGGCGCTGAAGCTTTCGTCGGCCTGCGAGGCCTCGTCGCCCAATACGCCGGGGATCAGCCGAACGGCGGCCTCGATCAGGGCTTGGGCGGCGATCTCGCCCCCCGCCAGAACGAAATCGCCGATGGATATCTCTTCCACGCTCCGCGCATCGATGACGCGCTCGTCCAGCCCCTCGAAACGGCCGCACAGCAGGATCGCGCCCGGCCCTTCCGCTAGCGCCTTCACCCGCGCCTGGGTCAGCGGAGTGCCGCGCGGCGAGAGATAGATCAGCGGCCGTTCCGCACGCTCGACCGCGTCGATGGCCGCCGCGGCCACATCGGCGCGCATCACCATGCCGGGACCGCCGCCGGCGGGCGTATCGTCCACCGTATGGTGCTTGCCGATGCCGTGATCGCGGATATCGCGCACTTCGAGCGACCAGAGCTTTTTCTCCAGCGCCTTGCCCACCAGCGACACGCCGAGCGCTCCGGGGAACATTTCCGGAAACAGTGTGAGGACGGTGGCGGCCCAGGTCATTCCACGTTGCCTTTATCGCCGGCTTCCGTTTCTTCCGGCACGGCAACCACCAGCCGGCCGGATTTCACGTCAATCTGCGGCACGTTCTCGCGCGTGAACGCGATGAGCACCTCGTCGCCGTCGTCGCGCGCGATGACCAGCACGTCGCTTGCGCCGTAATTATGGATCGCCGCGACCCTGCCGAGATGGCGACCGAGCGTGTCTTCCGCCGCCAAACCCACTAGATCGACGTGATAGAACTCTTCGTCCGCGGCGGGCGGAAGCGCGGCGCGCTTAACGAAGAGTTCGACGCCTTTCAAATTCTCGGCGTCCTTGCGGTCCGCGATTTCCTCGAACGCCGCCACAGCCTCGCCGTCCTTGCCCGCGCGCACCGACGCGAGCGTGAAGGCGCGCCCGTCCTTGGCATGTAGCGGACCGTAGGCGCCGAGCATCTCGGGCGTCGCGGTGAAGGTTTTTACCCGCACCTCGCCCTTCAACCCGTGCGCGCCGAGGACTACCGCGAGAAGTACGTCGCGAGTCATCGTCCGTTCTTACGAAGCCGCTTCGGCCGGAGGCGCAACCGCCTTCGCCGCCGCCGCCGCGCGCTCCTGCGCCTTCTTCTTCGGCTTGGCCTTCTGCGGATTGTTCCGCTTGAGCGGCTTCAAGAGGCCCGCATTGGCGAGGAACCGATGCACGCGGTCGGACGCGGTCGCGCCCTTGGCCAGCCAAGCCTTCGCCTTGTCGAGGTCGAGTTTGACGCGGTCGGCGTGATCCTTGGGCAGCAGCGGATCGTAGAACCCGATCTTCTCGATGAAACGGCCGTCGCGCGGCATGCGCGAATCCGCGATGACGATCGCATAATGCGGGCGCTTTTTGGTGCCGCCCCGCGCCAGTCTGATTTTCAAAGCCATGTCGTGTTTCCCTTTCGTTGAACCGTTGAACTATCTGCGACCCGGGAAGATTCCCGGCGGCGGGCCGCCCATTCCCATAAGGCCCGCGAGCGGATTTCCGCGCCCGCCCTTGCCGACCTTTTTCAGCACGTCGGACATCTGGCGGTGCATTTTCAGAAGTTTGTTGACGTCGCTGACCTCGACGCCCGATCCCGCCGCGATGCGTCTGCGCCGCGAGCCGTTGATGAGGTCGGGATCGGTGCGTTCCTTCTTGGTCATCGACGAGATGATCGCTTCCTGATGGGTGAGGATTTTGTCGTCGATGCCCGCGGCGTCGAGCTGGCTCTGCACCTTGCCGACGCCGGGCAGCATGGCAAGCACGCCTTTCATGCCGCCGAGCTTCTTCATCTGGCGCAATTGTTCGGCGAGATCGTCCATGTCGAACGATCCCTTTTTCATCTTGGCCGCGATCTTCTCGGCCTTTTCCTTGTCGAAGGATTCGGATGCCTTCTCGACCAGCGACACCACGTCGCCCATGTCGAGGATGCGCGCCGCGACGCGGGCGGGATGGAACGCCTCCAGCGCGTCGAGCTTTTCGCCTACGCCCAGGAATTTGATCGGCGCGCCGGTCACCGCGCGCATGGAGAGCGCCGCGCCGCCGCGCGCGTCGCCGTCGGCGCGGGTCAAGATGATGCCGCTAAGCGGTACGCGCTCGTTGAACGATTTGGCGATGTTGACCGCGTCCTGGCCGGTCAGGCTATCGGCGACCAGCAGGGTTTCGTGCGGCTTGACCGCGCCCTGCACCTGGGCGACCTCGGCCATCAATTGCTCGTCGACGTGCTGACGGCCGGCGGTGTCGAGGATCAGCACGTCGTAGCCGCCGACGCGCGCGGACGCCATCGCGCGCTTGGCGATGTCGAGCGGTCTCTGGTTGCCGACGATAGGCAGCGTGGCAACACCCCCCTGCTCGCCGAGGATTTTCAACTGCTCCATGGCGGCGGGACGGTTGACGTCCAGCGAGGCCATCAGCACGCGCTTCTTCTCGCGGGTCTGAAGCATCATGCCGAGCTTGGCGGAGGTCGTGGTCTTGCCCGAGCCTTGCAGGCCGACCATCAGGATCGGCGCGGGCGACGAGCCGAGGTTCAGCGCGGCGTTGTCGCTGCCCAGCGTTTCGACCAACACGTCGTGGACGATCTTGACGACCTGCTGGCCGGGCTGGACCGAGCGGATGACATTCTCGCCAATGGCGCGCGGGCGGACCTTGGCGATGAAATCGTCGACGACCGAGAGCGCCACGTCGGCTTCCACCAGCGCGGTGCGGACTTCCGCCAGCGCGGCATCGACGTCGGACTCCGACAGCGCGCCGCGGCCGCGCAGCTTGTCGAACACACCGCCGAGGCGGGATTGGAGACTATCGAACATCCGCGCTCCGGCTGGCCTGATCTTCTTCTTTCGTCATGGCCGGGCTTGACCCGGCCATCCAGCCGGCGCGTATCCGCGAGCCGAAAAGATTCTGGATGGCCGGCTCGGGGGCCGGCCATGACGAAAAAGGTGAAGTCGTTAGCACCATCTAAACACCCAAAGCAGTAACGCCCCAGGGGGCGCACCTGCGCTGCCTGGGGGCGATCCCGGGCGCCGGGCCCGGGACCGGAAAGGCCTAAGCTCTTTCCGGAAGCAATCGGGTTTTAGGATGGGGGCATCGCGCTGTCAAATTTCCCGACGACACCACCGTATTCTGCGATGCGCCCCACCATGCTAAGTCCGGAACCCATTCGAATTACGGCAAACTTAAATCAAATCGCCGGACCGGATTTCACCTGGCGTCAAAGGGCAACAGGTAAAGAATGCGGCATGAACAACATCTCCAGCATCGCGGCGGCGGGCGTTCAGGCCAGCGCGGCGCGGTTCGACGCCAGCGCCGCCAAGGTCGTCAAGGCGACGACGCCGGGCACGGCCGCCGGCGTGGATCCGGCGTCGGCGATGGTCGACCTGACCCACTCGCAAGTCTCTTACACGGCAAGCCTGAACACGCTCAGAACGACAAACAAGATGATGATGGGCTATCTGCTCAACATCAATGTCTGAGCGCACCGCTCCCCACAACCCTAATTCCCGCGCCAAATAGGCGAACGCAGCATCCGCATTTCGCGGCTAGGTCAACCGGGTACTGGTGGGCGAAGACGTCACGGCCTATATAGGCCCGTTATGACCCCATTCCTCAAAATGCACGGCCTAGGCAACGATTTCGCCGTCTTCGACGCGCGAAAGCATGCGCTTGCGCTGGACGCCGCCGCCGCGCGCGCCATCGCCGACCGGCGGCGGGGCATCGGCTGCGATCAGGTCATCGTGATCGAGAAGGGCGCGAACGGGGCCGATGTCTTCATGCGCATCGTCAACGCCGACGGCGGCGAGGTCGAATCTTGCGGCAATGCCGCGCGCTGCGTGGCGCGCCTGCTGATGGCGGAAATGGACCGCGACACGGTTCGCATCGAGACGCTGGGCGGGCCGCTGGTCTGCAGCGACGCGGGCGCCGGACTGGTCACGGTGGATATGGGCGCGCCGATTCTGGTCTGGGACAAGGTGCCGCTGTCCTGCCCCGCCGACACCAACCGCTTCATGCTGAGCGTGGACGGAACTTCTTACGCGGTCGCCGTCGTCTCGATGGGCAATCCTCATTGCGTGCTGTTCGTGGACGATGCCGAAGCGGCGCCGGTGGCCAGCCTGGGTCCGCGCATCGAGACCCATCCCATGTTCCCCAAGCGCACTAATGTCGAGTTCGTGAGCGTGCGCGACCGCGCCCATCTGCGCATGCGGGTGTGGGAGCGCGGCGCGGGCATCACCCAGGCCTGCGGCTCGGGCGCCTGCGCGGCGGCGGTGGCGGCGCATCGGCGCGGCCTCGCCGACGCCAAGGTCGAGGTCGAACTGGACGGCGGCGTGCTGATCCTCGAACTGCGCGAAGGCGACGGGCATGTTCTGATGACCGGACCGGCGGCGCTGTCCTTCAGAGGCGAAATCGATCTGGCGGAGCTGGCCTCGTGAGCGCAGACGTCATCACCTTCGGCTGCCGGCTGAACGCCTACGAATCCGAGGCGATCCGCGCGCGCGCCGCCGAAGCAGGCCTGGAGGGCGCGGTGATCGTCAACACTTGCGCGGTGACGGCGGAAGCCGTGCGCCAGTCGCGCCAGGAAATCCGCAGGCTGCGCCGCGAGCGTCCCGGCGCGTGCATCATCGTCACCGGCTGCGCGGCGCAGACCGAGCCCGACACCTATGCCCAGATGCAGGAAGTCGATCTCGTTCTCGGCAACCGCGAAAAGCTGGAGACCGCAAGTTACGCCAGCTTTGGCGCGGCGGAGCGCGTGCGCGTCAACGACATCATGAGCGTGAAGGAGACGGCTTCTCAATTCGTCGAGAGCTTCGACGGACGTAGCCGCGCCTTCCTACAAATCCAGAACGGCTGCGACCATCGCTGCACCTTTTGCATCATCCCCTACGGCCGCGGCAACTCGCGCAGCGTCGGCGCGGGCGCGGTGGTCGAGGAAGCCCGTCGGCTGACGCAAAACGGCTTCGGTGAAATCGTGCTGACGGGCGTGGACCTCACCTCCTACGGCGCAGATTTGCCGGGCAAGCCGACGCTGGGCGCGCTGGTGCGCAAGCTCCTGAAGCTGGTGCCGGAATTGAAGCGGCTGCGCCTCTCTTCCATCGATTCCATCGAGGCGGACGCCGAATTGATGACGGCGATCGCCGAGGAGGGGCGGCTGATGCCGCATTTCCACCTCTCGGCGCAATCGGGCGACGATATGATCCTCAAGCGCATGAAGCGCCGCCACACCCGCGCCCACACCGTCGCCTTCTGCGAAGAGGTCCGCAAAAGGCGTCCGGAAGCTGCCTTCGGCGCCGACTTGATCGCGGGCTTCCCCACCGAAACGGAAGAAATGTTCGAGAACACGCTGAAGCTGGTGGACGACGCCGGCCTTTCGACGCTGCACGTCTTCCCGTTCAGCGCGCGCAAGGGCACGCCAGCCGCGCGCATGCCCGGGCTGCCGCGCGCCGTCGCCAAGGAACGCGCCGGACGGCTGCGCGCCAAAGGCATAGAGGCGCAGGCTAAACGGCTGGCCACGTTGGTCGGCAGCGAACAAATATTGTTGATGGAAACGCCGGAGCTCGGCCGAACGCCCTGCTTCGCGCCCGTGCACTTTGCCGACGATGCCGCGCCGGGCGAATTCAAGCGCGTGCGCATCTTCGATGCGGCGCAAGATCATCTGACGGCGGTCGCGTTATGAGGCAGTTCGGCGAAGCCCCCCCGCCGCCGACTTTTTTCGAGCGGTTGAAGGAAGGCCTGGCAAAAAGCGCGGGCACGCTCGGCCTCGCCGATATCCTGGTCAAGAAAAAACTCGACGCCGACGCGGTGCAGGCGCTCGAGGCGGCGTTGATCCGCGCCGATCTGGGCGTCAAGCCGGCGCGCCAGATCGCCGCTTCCGTCGCCAAGGGCCGTTATGACGAAGATATCTCTCCGACAGAATTACGCCAGGTTCTTGCGGGCGAGATTGCGCGCGTACTCCAGCCGGTCGAGAAACCGTTTGTCGTCGACCGCAAAAAAAAGCCTTTCGTCGTGCTGGTGGCCGGCGTCAACGGAACCGGCAAGACGACTACCATCGGCAAGATCGCGGCCAAGCTGGTGCGCGACGGACATAAAGTTGTGCTGGCCGCTGGCGATACGTTCCGCGCCGCCGCCATCGAGCAGCTCCAGGTCTGGGGCAAGCGGGCCGGCGCCGAGGTATTCGCGCGCGCACCCGGCGCCGATGCGGCGGGACTGGTTTTCGACGCGCTGGCGCACGCCCGTTCCACAGGGGCCGACGTTCTTCTCATCGACACGGCGGGCCGCTTGCAGAATAAGGCCGGGCTGATGGCGGAATTGGAGAAAATCGCCCGTGTATTAAAAAAGCAGGACGCAGATGCGCCCCACGCGGTGCTGCTTGTGCTGGATGCAACCACGGGGCAAAACGCGGTTGCACAGGTGGAGGCGTTCGCCGCCTCGGTTCCCTTGAGCGGACTGGTCATGACCAAGCTGGACGGCAGCGCCAAGGGCGGCATTCTGGTGGCGCTGGCCGAAAAGTTCGCTCTGCCGGTTCATTTCATCGGGGTGGGCGAACGCGAGGACGACCTTCAGCCCTTCGCGGCCGAGGCGTTCGCCAAGGCGCTGACGGGGGCCGAATGAATTCTCAATTGAGACGCACAATTTTAGATTTCGGGCCTTTGCTGCTGTTCTTCGCAGCGTATAAGCTGGCGGGTCTCTACGCCGCGACCGCGACCATTATGGTTGCGGCTATCATTGCCGTAGGCGTCGGCTATTGGCTCGACCGCAAGGTCCATCCGGTGCCGCTGGCTACCGCCGTCATCGTTTTGGTGTTCGGCGGACTGACGCTTTATTTGAACGACGCCGCCTTCATCAAGATGAAGCCGACCATGATTTACGCGCTGTTCGGCGCGACGCTCCTCGGAGGACTATATTTCAACCGGCCGTTTGCCAGATATGTTCTCGGCGCCGCGGTGACGCTGGATGAGGCGGCTTGGCGCGTTCTCAGCTGGCGCTTCGGTTTGTTCTTTTTTGCCATGGCGCTCATCAACGAATTGATCTGGCGCAACTTTTCCAACGATATATGGGTGGACTATCACGTTTTCGGCGGTGTCGGGTTGACCGTTTTGTTCTCCATGAGCCAGGTCCCGTTCCTGCTCAAGCATCAGATTGAAACCCCCGCCGACTAGAGTTTGTTGCAGCCGACGGGACTGCCGTCACGGATAGCAGCGCGCGCAACTGCGCAAAAAGTCGCGCGAGACAAATGGCCGGATACCTATTTCCTGCATTGCCTTCATCCACGTAAAAGCGATAGAGACAGTTGTCGGCGGACGCGCGCTTGTCTATTGTTCCGTATGCGCGCCAATTAGCGGACGCGTTGAGCACCCGGCGTTCAGGGGATAGTTTTCGGAATTCGAATTGACGCGTAACGTCGGTCGAATGATTTTCAAAGGGCAGGGGTGTCTAATGAAAAGCCAGCGCAGAGCAAACGGGGGCTTCGATCGCGCGGAAACGCCGTCGCATCTCATTCGGCGGTGCCAGCAATATTTCGGAGATCTCTATGCGCGCGAAGCGGGCGGCTGCGGACTGACCAAGCAGCAGTTCACCGTGCTGGCCGCGCTCGAGAACAACGAGGGCGTCAGCCAGACCGCGCTTGTGGAGATGACCGGCATCGACCGTTCGACGCTGGCCGAGATGGTGCGCCGTATGCTGGAGCGCGGACTTTTGTCGCGCGAGCGCACCGAACAGGACGCCCGCGCCAATGCCGTCGCCATCACCTCCAACGGCCGCAAGGCGTTGCGCGCGGCGCGGTCGGCGGCCGACCGGGCCGAGCGGCTGCTGATCGAGGCCCTGCCCCTGTCCGACCGCACCAAGTTCATCAAATACTTGTCGGTGGTCGCCGCCGCCGGTGACGCATTCGCGGCCAACGGCTCGAGCAAGACAAAGCGCAAGGTGCGCCGTCGCCGCGGTTGAACAACATATTGAATTTAAACGCGGATATCGACCTGCGAGCCCAGAGGCACCAAGGCCGTCGGGAGCGCGGCCGGCTTGGCCGATGCGCCTTGCGGAGCCGGCTGGGCCACAGCTTGTTTGAAGGAGAGCGGCTCGAAGCCTGGCTCCTCTTTTGCCAGAGTGGCGGCAAACGCGCCGTTGGGATGCGCGGCGGGCGCGGCTTTCGCACCCTGCTGCGAGGCGACCAGAAGATTGGCGGCGCTGATCTGCATGCCGCAGACAATTTCAAATATTGGTTTCGGAATCCTGAAGAACGGCCAGCGCGCGCTTGGCCTTGCGCCAGGCGGCGAGCGTGGTAACGACCATGAACCCTATGCCGACGGCGCTGATCGCGTAGGCGGACCACACATAGAAGGCGTAACCGCCCTGGTAAAGAAAATCGCTCATGCGGCTCCTCTCAACATCAACGTGCGCGCCCGCCGGCTCAGGATTTCCGTCCGGATACGGACGAGCCACAGGCTGAAGAACAGCAGCGTATAGCCCAAGGCCATCAGGAACAGCGGCCACAGGAAGACGGGCGAGATCAGCGGTCCACCCTTGCGCAGGATGCTTTCGCCCTGGTGCAGCGTCGTCCACCAGTCGACGGAGAATTCGATGATCGGCAAATTCACCGCACCCACGATCGCCAGAATAGCGCAGGCGCGCGCCGAACGGACTTCATCCTCGATGGCGCCGTCGAGCGCGATGTAACCAAGATAGAGCAGCAGCAGAAGCAGGAAAGACGTCAGCCGCCCGTCCCATACCCACCACGCCCCCCACATCGGCTTGCCCCACAAGGAACCGGTGACCAGGCCGAGCACGGTGAATACCGCGCCCAACGGCGCCGCCGTCCTCGCCGCCACGTCGGCCAGCGGATGGCGATTGATCAAGCCGATCACCGACGCCAGCGCCATCAGCCCATAGGCCATCATCGCCGTCCAGGCGGCGGGCACATGCAGGAACATGATGCGCACAGTCGTACCCTGCTGGTAATCGGGAGGCGCGGCAAAGCCGAGCGCCAAGCCGGCCAGCAGCGAGGTTACCGCCGCCGCGGCGATCCACGGCAGGAATACCGCGCTCACCTGCATGAAGCGTTTGGGATTAGCGAGTTCGAATATCGACATCGTGTTCCTCTAAGCCGTTGCGGCAAGCGCGGCAATTGCGGCTTTCACGTAGCGAGATTGAGACGCACGGACGCCGCCGCCGCGAACGGCGACAACAAAACCGAAATCAGGGAAAACGCGGCCAGGAAATACAATGCGCCGTTCGCCAGCCCGTCCTGCGCCGCCAGCACCGCGCCGCTGCCGAAAATCACGGCCGGCGCGAGCAACGGCAGCACGATCAAGGGCAGGATCAAGCCGCCGCGGCGGATGGACAGGGTCAGCGCCGCGCCGACCCCGCCGATGGCGCTGACGGCAGGCGTTCCGATCAGCAGCGCCAGCACCAAGGCTCCGGTTCCCTTCGGGGAAAGATCGAACAGGACCGCCAGCAGCGCCGACAGAACGGTCAGCGGCAGGCCGGTGGCGAGCCAGTGCGCCGCGATCTTGGCGAACGCGACAGCTTCCAGCTGCAAGGACGACAACACGATGAGATCGAGGCTGCCGTCCTCGTAATCGGCCTGGAACAGACGGTCGAGCGAGAGCAGCGCCGCCAGTACCGCCGCTACCCACAACACACCGCCGGCGATACGCGATAGCAGCCGCAAATCCGCGCCGACGCCCAGCGGCACCAGAGTCACGACGCAGGTGAAGAAAGCGAGCGCCAAAGCCGCGCCGCCGCCTGCCCGCACAGCCAGGCGGATATCGCGGGAAAGCAGTGCGAAGAAAGGAGTCATCGCTTCGCCCCCAGCATCAATTTCTCGCAGTCCACGCCAAGCGGGTCGTGCGTCGCGGCCACGACCATGCCGCCCGAAGCGCAATGGGCGGCGACGGTTTCCGCCACCAGCTTCTTGCCCGCCGTGTCCAGCGCCGCCAGGGGCTCGTCGAGCAGCCACAGAGGCCGCGCGCAGAGCTGCAGCCGGGCGAGCGCCAAGCGGCGCTTCTGCCCGGCGGACAGATATTGGCCGGGAAGCTCGGCGAGCGGCAGCAGTCCGAAGGTGCGCATCGCGTCGCCGGGATCGCGCCCGCTGGCGTACAGCCGCGCGAAGAAGGCGAGCTGCTCGCGCACGCCCAGTTGCGGCTTGACCGCATCGTGATGGCCGAGCCAGCCGACGAACTTGTCGCGCTCTTCGGGGTCGGCGATTTCCTCGCCGTCCGTCCGCAGAAGGATGGTTCCGGCGGCTGGCCTGAGAAACCCGGCGATCATGCGCAGAAGCGACGTCTTGCCCACGCCGTTCGGCCCTTCCACCGAAAGCGCACCGCCCGCCGCCAGCGAAAAGCTCACACCGGCAAACAGCGCGCGCTGGCCGCGCACGCAAGCCAGATCGCAAACCTCAAGGGTCAAGTTCAAGATGGAAATTCTCTCCGATCCCAGACCGCCATGGAGAGCACAATCGCGATCCGGCGGTCAACAAGGGCGCTCAATACATATGCTGGCCGCCGTTGATCGACATGGTCGAGCCGATGACGAACCCCGCCTCGTTAGCCTTGCCCAGCCGGCCGACGGGAATGCGCGCCACGATCTTTTCCAGCACATGGTCCCAGCTCAAGCGGTCCATGCGGCGCATCGTGCCGTCGTGCATGACGCCGACGTTGTCGACCGCCACATCGACGGGGCCGAGATCGGCCGAGACCTTCGCCACCAGGCTACGCACTGGGCGAAATCTGCCACATCCCATTTGTAGACGGCGATGCCGGTCGCATCTTGGAACGTCTTACCGCCCCGAATATCTGGGAGGTGTGTCGCGGCAAGCTGTCGGCGGATTTCGGCGGGTGCTGGTGCCGCCTAACTTAGGCGCCCAGTTGCGTTCGCCGTCACTCGGTTTTTCCTGCTGCAGGTTCTTGATCGCCAGCATGATGTCGAGCCAGACGGCCATGCCGTCGTCATCGCCCGCCTTTTGCATTGCAACCACCTTGCCGGCGGCAACCTCGGCGGCCTTCTCGCCATAGCTTTTTATGAGCTGGTTGGCGGACCGTAGAATATCGGCTTCTTCCATCTCGACGGTATAGCACGCGCGGGAGAGAAAATTTGAGACTGAGTGGTGCTGATCTGCCCCCTCGTCCGGCTTCGCCGGACACTCCCCCGTAAACAGGGAGAGAGGCCTATCGCGATCCCTTGCAGCCGCGTGTGAGAGAAGGTCAGGTCATTGCTGCAGACGCTCGCAAAATGCCGCGCCTGCGAGTATGTAACGACTACAAAAAATAATTGTTCCATATCAATGCTTTAAACGATCCATTCCGCGCCAGCCCCTGTTGCACCTGCGCAAAATGGCTGGACACGATAGAATGTGTCATGCTGTCTTACGCGGCCGGACGGCCGGTAATGGCGGGGCTTGCTGAGCAATTCGACAGGGTGGCGCGTGGCGGAAGAATCCTCAAAAGCCGAAACTCCGGTCGTCATCAAGAAGTACGCGAACCGGCGGCTCTACAACACCCAGACCTCGAGCTATGTGACGCTCGACCATCTGTGCGAAATGGTCAAAGCGGGCACCGAGTTCCAAGTCCTCGACGCGCGCTCGGGCGAAGACATCACCCGTTCGGTGCTCACCCAGATCATCTTCGAGGAAGAGGCCAAGGGGCAGAGCCTTCTGCCCATCCACTTCCTGCGCCAGCTCATCCGCATGTACGGCGACAGCATGCAGGCGTTCGTGCCGGGCTATCTCGACCTTTCGATGGAGAGCTTCACCAAAAACCAGGAAGTCATGCGCAACCGCATCGCCGAAGCCTTCGGCGGCGGCAGCCAGGCGCTGGAAAACCTGACGCGGCAGAACCTGGCGATGTTCGAGCGCGCCATGCAGATGTTCACGCCCTTCGCCCCGCGCGCCGGGCGCCCCGAAGACAGCGAACCCAGGCCCAACGGCGCCCCCGAGGCAAAACCCTCGGAAGAGATCAGCGAACTGAAAAGCGAGATCGAGGCGATGCGCAAACAGCTCGCCGAACTGAGCCAGCAACGCAAATAGCTATTTCATCCATTCCGGCTTCAGCACCGGTTCGCCGAAATAATAGCCCTGGAAATTGTCGACGCCGAAGCTTTCGAGCAGGACGGCTTCCTCTTCCGTGCCCACCCATTCCGCCGTCGTCTTCAGATTGAAGCTCTTGGCGAGATGGACGAGCGTGCGCACGAAGATCTGGTTCTCGGGCGAATTCACCAGCCCCACAATATAGGCGCCGTCGATCTTGACCATGTCGAGGCACAGCATCTGCAGATTGCGGAACGAGGTGTAGCCGGCGCCGAAATCGTCGATGGCCACGCGGCAGCCCATCTCGCGCAATTGCGACACGAACTGTGCGTTTTCCTCGAAATGGTTGAGAGCCGCGGTTTCGGTCAGTTCGACCACGAGGCGGTCGGCGATGGAGGAATTCGCCCGCACGTAATCGACGAAGGATTGCAGCCAGGCGATATCGCAGGAGGTCGTGCCGGAGACGTTGACGCTCAAGGTGACGTCCTTGTAGGCGTGCAGCGCGGCGACGGCCATTTCCAGCGCATGGCGGTCGACCAGGCGGACCAGTCCGAGCTGTTCGGCCGCCGGAATGAACTGGCTGGCGGCGACGACGCTGCCGTCCTCGCGCACCATGCGCAGCAGGCATTCGTATTCCTTGGGTTTGCGCGTGCGGGCATCGACGATGGGCTGATAGGCGAAAACCAGACGCTTCTGCTTCAGCGCGGCCGCCACCTCGTCGGCCACCGACATCAGGCGCAGGCGCGCGCCTTCGTGCTGCAGCGAGCGCTGATACATGTAGAATCCGTCGCGGCCGGCTCTGCGGGCGCGCTCCAGCGCTTCTTCCGCGCGCAGCATCGCTTCCTGGCTCGAGGAGGCGCCCGTGGGCAGCCACACCGCGCCCACCGATGTCGTCGCCGCCACTTGGCCGGAACGAGTTTCGATCACGTTGCCGCGCACCGCCGCGCGCAAACGGTCGGCGACGATCGTGATTTCATGGTCGGTGCAGTTCTTCAGGATGACGCCGAACTTGTTGCCGGCGGTGCGCCCGATCACATCGCTGGAGCGCAGCGAGCGCGACAGCCGTTCGCCGACTGCCACGATTAACTCGTCGGCGGCGTCGAAACCGTAGGAATCGTTGATCATCGCCAAGCGGTCGATGGAGGCGACCAGGAAGGCGCAGTGGCGTTCCTCGCGCTTCGCCCGTTCGATGGCTTCGGCCAATTCCGCGCGCAGCGAATTGCGGTTGAGGTGGCCCGTCAGTTCGTCGCGCGTCGCGAGATAGCTCAGTCTCTGGGCCTCGCGCTTACGTTCGGTGATCTCGCGCGCCAAGCCGGTGATGCGTTCGGTCCCGCCGTCCGCATCGGGAATGCGCACGCCTGTCATGACAAACCACACCGAGCCCATCGCGCTTGCCAGCTCGACGTCCAGGTCGAAGGAAACCGTCTCGCGTACGCGGCTTTCGACAATCGCGATAAGCTTGTTGCGCCCTTCTGGGCTCATCAGACCGAGCAGCGTCTTGCCGTTGTGAGTTTTGCCTGCAACGACTTGATGCGGAAGGATGTCGCGCGCGCCGTCCCACACGATGACGTCGTCGGCGATGGTCCAATTGAACGCGGCAACGCCGGCAGCCGTCACGGCCAGTTGCAGCCGCTTGGCGTCTTGTGCGACGCGCAGCGGAGCAACACTCTCTGCAGGCTTCTTATGAAGCGTCGTTTCTAACACTTGCCACCACCCCAGGCCGGTTTCCGGCCATTGCAGGCGATGATGACGGCGGCGTCTTAAAAAACTCGTAACTCTTGAGGCAACCGCCGCGAATCCGAAGCGCGGCCCGCACTTTGCCTTAAGAACGGGTTATGACGGCGATTGTGGCTTATCATCTTCGTGTCGGTCCGGCGGCCAAAGGCTGCAGCGGACAAGTGCGCGACATCGAAAAGGCCAAAGGGCGTCGGCAATTCGATGGTGAATACGCGACGCGCCAACAAACGCGCACATGCGTCGCGCAACGCTCGGCGGCGAGCGCGCCGTGCCAATACGGCACAGACGAACGTGCTTCTTTCTGGAACGGACCGCGTCTCAGGCCGGCTTTCGCCGCCCAGGTGCTCGGCCAAGCGATGGGACTTCCCGCGCAGAATCCTTCAGCGCATGCGGCGTATAGGGTCCGCGCCGTCCGCGTCGCGCGCCTCCTCGACCAAAATCTCTGAATTCCGCACCAGGGCCAGCGCCGTGCCGAGCAAGCCTACCGCCGAGAACAGCAGCAGCGCCACGAAGGCGCGCGAATCCTCCACCAGCAGCGAACAGGAAGCGGCCAGCAGAGCCGCCGCGGCCAATGCTAGATGGATGCTCTCCCGGCGCCATGCCGCGATTCCGCGCCGGGCGAGCGCGATCATGACGAACAGGCAGAAGACCTGCAGAACCACCGCAGGCGCCACCGCGCCGTTCGCGGCGGACCAAATGCCGGCGGCGCACGCCATCGTCAGGATTGCCGCTGCCGGTAAAGGCTTGGCCGCGCGGCGCAGGCTCGCGAATGCGGCCAGCATCAAGAGCGCGGCCGCCAACGTCGACGCGATCACGCCGGCCGCTTGCGGCGCGATGCCGATAAGCGCGCTCACCGCCAACGCCGCATAAAGCACGCAGGCGAAATGCAGGTAGAGCCGCGACGACGGCCGCGCGCCGTTCGCCGTCATCCACGACGCGGCGGCGGCGAGCGCCAGAACGGCGGCAAACGCGCTCACGCTTGTTTTGCCTTGTACCGAGAATTCGTCATGGCCGTTATTGTTGCGCGTAATATTCGGCGTGGCCGAGATAGGCGGCGCCCAGCACGCGGCCGTAGCCGCCCTGCTGCAGGACCACGACGACGCCATCGTGCGGCGGAGCTTTCGAGCCGGCGGGCGGCAGCTCGAGGGAAACGGCGCGGCCGTTCCAGCGGCCCAGATCCTTTATGTCGCTCACCACGTTGCGATAGGTCCAGGTGCGGCCGCTATTCTCGCCGGCACCGATGTGAACCGTGACGGCGGAACGCAGGCGGAACATCCAGATCGTGGCGTTGAGTTTATTCTTCGAGACGACGTCGGGCGCTGCGGCGATGGCGAGGCGCAGGCTTTGCGGCGTCCGCGTAAGGTCGATGCCGACGGACCAGGACAGTTTGGACAGTTTCTCCACCGGCGCCGCGGGCTTGCCGCGCAGCGGCCCCAGCGCCGTCATGCCAGCGGGTAGATCGCCGGTGGAAATATCTTGCAGCGAATCGTGCGCGTCCGCGATCGCCTCGGAGGCGTCGTCGCGCGCCTCTGCCGCCGCGTCGATCGCCGCCTCGACATCGTCCTCGCGGCTGCCGACCACGTCCTTCTCGCCGCCGACGATGATCTGAGGCGTATAGACGCCGCCGCGGCCCATCGCCGCCGCATAGGCCTTTTGCCGGCGCGTGTTCGCTTCGCTCGCCAGCGTGTCCTTCCAGCCCAGCATGTCCCAATAGGTGATCGGCAGGCTCAGCGCGATCAGCTCCTTGTGCTGGGTAAGCTTGGCGAGAAGCGCGTCGGCAGGCGGACAGGAACTGCAGCCCTGGCTGGTGTAAAGCTCAACCAGGATTGGGCCGCCCGCAAAAGCGCTTGTCGCCGCGCCCGCAAGCACGCCAAAAGCAAGAAGAACCGCCACGAAAACCGGTTTCATCTGCGGACCATAGGACGGAGGGGCGCGGCTCACCAGTCACTTCAACTTGAACGAAACGGTTTCCGGGCCGGTTTTCCTGCGACATTTCCTGTTCGAGAAGTTACAACGACCAGACCATCACCAGCATCACGACGGTCTTGACCGGTTTTCCGTCATAGGTGGCATTTGCGGTGCGCAGGCGCGCGAGCGCGAGCGTGGTCGATGCCGCATCGAGATCGGGATAGCCGCTGGATTTGACGATCTGCACTTTCCGGGGTTTGCCATCCTCGGAATAGAGGACCATCAACGCCACAGCGCCCTGTTCGCCGCGCGCCCGCGCATCGGCGGGATAATCCTCCGGCTTCATCTTGATGACCATGCCCGGATTGTCCGGAGAGTCGGTGAACAGCGTCTCATGCAGCACCCAGCGGACATCCACTTTCCACCGGCATGCTAGCGGCGCTCCGTTCCGCAGCGCCGGATGATAGCGCCAGCCTTTTTGCACGACGTCCACAGCCGCATCGTCCAGGCGGAGCGAGCCGCTCGATTTCGCCACGCTGGCGGCTCCCACGCTTCCGTCCTGCATGATGACAATGTCGAGGATGGTGTCACCCTGTTCGCCCAAGACCCCCGACAGAAGCGGATATTCACCTGCCACGTGCGAGTTTGCCGCCGTCGGTTGGACAATTCCGGGAGAATTGCATTGCGGAATGTCCGCCGCGGGCTGTGCCCAGGCCGGCAGCAAAACTGCGATACATGCCGCAAGCGCCGTAAAACGAAGTCGGGAAGCGCGAAAGAGGCTTGTCATTGTTCCCCCTCGCGCGGCCCGCGATAGATCACTTGCTGGCGCAGCAGGTTCGCCATCTTCGACAGCGCGCCGCGCACACGCGCATAATATTCCGGCGTGCAATTTTGCTGCGGCTGATCGATCTTCAGCGAGAACGTCATATTGAGCGTGCGTGCGTCGGTGCGCTCGTAATCGGTTTGCAGACGGATGTTTTCGGCGGTCAGCGTCTGCGGATCCGGAATCGACAGCAGGCGGACTCCAGGCGGCAGCGTGATCTTGTTCACCTCTTCGGCCGATAGCGACAAGCACAGATAATCGGTGCCGCGCGTCGAAGGCAGGTTTCCCGCCAGCAAGCGGGTAAAGGAAAACGGCTTGAACGATAGGGCAAACGGCAGGGCTCCCGGCCCTGGAAACGCCACCGCGTTGGGCACGTGGAACGTGGCGCCCGCCACAAAGGGTTCCGAGAGATTCATGGGATTGCCGCGGTCGAGCGTGCCTTCGGCGCCGGGACCCAACAGGGCATGGAAGATCTCGTCTTCCTTGCCCGAGGGAATGGACTGCATAAACGCGCGTATCTCGACGCCGAAAGCCCCGCTGGCCGTGATCTTGGTTTGGCCCTGGGCGCTACCGTCGGCATCGAGCGCCACCTCGGTCACGGCGCGAACGGTCGAGTTGCGGGAGGTCGGCGTCGGCGTGCGCACCAGCTCGCCTGTTGCGGCGCGCAACACCGGCTTGCCCGTATCGCTGTAGGGAAGCACGCCGAACGGCGCCAATTGCGCCGTCGAATCGAGGTAGAGGTCGAACGTCGGCAGGTAGGTGATGACGTGGTCGAAGGCGTGCGGCGACGGCGATAGCGGCATGCTGTAGACGTTGGTGCCGGCTTGAATCAGACCCGGCGTGCTGTCGATGCCCTTGGCCTTGAGCAGAGCCTCCAGCAGCACCACATGGTCCTTGCAGTCGCCGTAGCGGTTGGCGAGCACATCCTTGGCGGCATGGGGCGTGAAACCGCCGGCGCCGAGCACGATGGCGACATAGGCGACGTGGGTCGAAACCCAGTCGTACAAGATTTTCGCCTGGCCGCGCTTGTCGCCGACGCCTTGGGTCAACTGATCGGCCAGCGCCGCGATCTCCGGCGTCACCGCCGAGCGATCCTTCGCCCGTTCGCGATAGGCGCGCGCCACGTCGGCCCAATCTGCGAACGAGGTCAGTCTGAGGTGCGGCGCGTAATCCGACTCGCCGACCGCGTCTTCTTCCGGCTCAATGGGGCTGTCGTTGTGGAATTGCCAGATCCAACGCTTCTTGTCGCCGAAGGTCTCCTCGGCGCCGCCTTCCAGATCGGCCGCATCGATCTTGAGCGCCATCGCGGCGGGCGCAGTGATGGCATAGCGCACGTCGTGGGCACTAACCGCGCGGCTGAAATCCATGCGTAAATCGAAGCGGCCGGCGAACCACGGGATCAGTTGGCGGTGCAGCGTCACTAGCACCACGGAATCGCCGACCTCGAGATTGGGAAAGAACACGCTGACGAGGTGATTGTCCTGAAAGCCTTGTGGCGAGGATTGGCCGAAGCCGGACAGATAACTCTCGGGGGGAACGTTGATGCGCTGCCCGTTTGCCTTCAGCGTATAGGCCGCGACGATTTTCAGATCCTCGAAGTCCTGGGTATAGGCGAGCTTGCGTTCGTGCAGCAGCTCGATCCCGCGCGCCTCGAGCACGCGATAGGCTTCCTCCCGCGAAGCGACATAAGAGCCGTCGGGCGAAACCTCGACATCGACATGATCCCTGGTGATCTCGAAAGGCGGCGTTGCCGCCGCCGTCTGCGGCGCAGCCGCAGCCCCCGTCGTGACCGCCAGCAGCCACAACGCCGCAAAACGAATACGCATACCCCAACACCCCCTGCACCCTTTGCGCGAAGGATAGTGCGTTAGGGGCCGATAATCCAGGCGGGGGGTTAAACCCGACGAGACATAGCCTTAACCGCGCCGTCCGGCTGCATGGGCTTGCCGATCCGGCACTGGCTGGCCCGAGACGCCGATGCTCACATCAACGTCTCGGAAGCCAGGATTCAAATCGCCCTGCGGAGCCTGCATTTGCGCCGCACCGGCCATCGACCGTTGTCGAACAGAGTCTTACTTGTCGATATTGTTCGGCTTCCACGGCACCACGGTGCCGCTGCAACCGCATACCGACATCTTGCCCCACTCGGTCGTGATCCAGTTGCCCGGGATCCATTTGACCGTTTTCAATGCAGCGGGGCATTTCGTCTTCGCGTCTTCGTTGCTCCAGATCGGGCCGGCCTCCAGGCCACCCGTGCCATCCATAATCGTGTACTCTTGGCCATTCGCGGCCTTGTTATTGCCGGAGCAGATCGACATTTTGTTTTCGACCTTGGTCACCCACTGGCCGTTCCATGTCAGTGTGCAAGCCGCGGCGCATTTTGCCGGCGCCTCGTTATTGTTCCAGATCGGACCGGCCTTCATTTTGAAATCTTGCGCTGCCGCCTGTTGCAGCGATCCGAACACGAGCGCTGCTCCTGCGAGTGCTATAATCGACAACATCTTCTTCGACATGGTTCTACCTTTCTCCATTGTTCACAATGAATTGGGCTCGCCCCGACAGGATGCAGCGCCCCTATGGAGCGAACTTGGCCCAATAGCAACTTATAATGGTATCATATGGTTTAGATGCAACCAATAGCATGTCTCACTTACCAGTGTCTGTGCTTCGTGCCGCGTGGCGCAAAACAGCCTGTGTCGATCTCGACGGCGCGAGCTTCCACCCGCAGCCGCGAGCACGATGAGGCCAATTACCGACAAAAAGCCTTGTTTGTGGCCCGGCCATCGGGCGCGAAGCGGCGCGGCTCCAGTCACTTCGGCTTGAGAAGGGTGGCGATGTCCTGTAGTGGATTGACGACAATCGTATATTACAGTAATATACAGCGATGTTCGATTTCAGCCTTGTCGAAGGTTTTGAATGGGATGCGGGTAACGCCCGCAAAAGCATCGACAAACATGACGTCAGCCAGGCCGAGGCCGAACAGGTATTCTTCAACACGCCGCTGCTGATGGCCGGCGATGCACGGCACAGCGTCGCCGAGGCGCGGTTCCATGCACTCGGGAAGACCGATGCGGATCGCCGTTTACACATTACGTTCACGCTGCGCGCGGAGGAAACGAGGATACGGGTTATTTCCGCGCGCGATATGTCCCGTAAGGAGAGGTCGGTCTATGACCAAGAAGCTTAAGCCCCTGCCCGCGTTTGCGAACGAGGCCGAGGAGCGCAAATTCTGGGAGACGCACGACAGCGCCGACTATGTCGATTGGCGCAAGGCGGAGCGTGCGCGCTTTCCCAATTTGAAACCGACCACGACGGCGATCTCGCTGCGCGTGCCGGTCAGCCTGCTCGAACGCATCAAGATCGCGGCCAACAAGCGCGACGTGCCCTATCAGTCGCTTATCAAGGCCTGGCTGGCGGAGAAGGTGGAGAAGGCGTGAGCGACAACATTGGCTTGGCTTATCCATCAAACAAAACTGTCATGGCCCGCGAATGCGGGCCACCCAGGTGATGAAGTGCCAAATTTTTGCGCGAGAAGATGCTGCATTTTGCCCTTTCTGAATCCCTACTCGTCGTGTAGAACGCCAACCTCATAAGCGAGGGAGGCGAGCATGCGCCGCAAGAACCAGGACTTTAGCTTTTGAGCCAATGAGCAAACGCCGGAGGGGATTTCAACAGCGAGGCCCGCGTTAAGCGCGGCCAACGCGTTGTCCACGGCGAAAAAGAACTGATCGAAAAGCTTGGCCGCAACGACCCTTGCCCGTGTGGATCGGGCAAGCGCTTCAAGTCGTGCTGCCTCGAAAGTCAGAGCTTTTGTCGACCGCGACCATTATTTCCGCGACTAGCACGCTGACCTCGCCGTGAGATTGACTCACGGTGGGGTCGGCTATCGCGCAACCACGACTTCCTGAAGAGATGGTACCTGTCGTCACCTGGGTGGCCCGCATTCGCGGGCCATGACAGCTAGGGTGAGGCGATGACTGCACTTCACCCCGCTGCCAGCTTCCGCAGCACGTACGGCAAAATCCCGCCGCTGGTGAAATAGGCGACCTCGTCGGCCGTATCGATGCGCAGGATAAGTGGCAACGCCGCGCTGCGCCCGTCGGGATAGTGGGTCGTCGCCGCGATCTTCATGCGCGGCTTGAGCATTCCCGAAAGACCCGGAATGTCGATGATCTCTTCGCCGGTCAGCGCGTAGTCCTTGCGCGTCTTGCCCGCTTCGAACACCAGCGGCGCAACGCCCATGCCCACCAGATTGGAGCGGTGGATGCGCTCGAAGCTTTCGGTAATGACGGCACGCACGCCGAGCAGCTTCGGCCCCTTCGCCGCCCAGTCGCGCGAGGAGCCGGTGCCGTATTCCTTGCCGCCGACGACGACGGCGGGAACGCCTTCGGCCTTGTAGCGCGCGGCCGCATCGAAGATCGCCATCGCATCGCCCGAAGGATAGTGGATCGTGTTGCCGCCTTCGGCGCCGCCCATCATCTCATTGCGGATGCGGATGTTGGCGAAGGTGCCGCGCTCCATCACTTCGTGATTGCCGCGCCGCGAGCCGTAGGAATTGAAATCCCGCGGGCGAATTTGATGCTCTTGCAGATAGACGCCCGCGGGCGAGGTCTGTTTGATCGAACCGGCCGGCGAGATGTGGTCGGTGGTGATGGAATCGCCGAACAAAGCGAGAATTCGCGCGCCCCGAATGTCGGCAAGCGGTGCGGGCTTGCTGCCCATGCCGTCGAAATAGGGCGGGTTTTTCACATAGGTCGAAGCGGGGTCCCATTGATAGGTCTGGCCCTTCTTGACCTTGACCTTCTTCCAATTGGCATCGCCTTCGAACACGTCGCCATAGCGCGCCTTGAAGGAAGACGCCTTGACGCTCTTGCGGATGGTGTCGGCGATCTCTTTCGGCGAAGGCCACAGATCCTTCAGATAGACCGGCTTGCCCTTCTTATCGTGACCGATGGGATCGTTGATCAGATCGAGATTGATCGAACCGGCCAGCGCATAGGCCACCACCAGCATCGGCGAGGCGAGATAATTGGCGCGCACCTGCGGATGCACGCGGCCTTCGAAATTGCGATTGCCCGATAGGACCGCCGCAGCGACGAGATCGGCGCCGGTGATGGCATCGGCCACGGGAACCGGCAGCGGGCCGGAATTGCCGATGCACGTCGTGCAGCCATAGCCCACTAGCGAAAAGCCGAGCCTATCGAGATATTTGTCGAGACCGGCTTTGGCGAGATAATCCGTCACCACCTGGCTGCCCGGCGCCAGCGAGGTCTTTACCCAGGGCTTCACCTTCAGGCCCACCTCCACCGCCTTCTTGGCGACGAGACCCGCGCCGATCATGACGTTCGGGTTCGATGTGTTGGTGCAGGAGGTGATGGCCGCGATCACCACGTCGCCGTGGGTGATGGAATAGTCGGCACCTTCCACCGGTGCGTGGCGGCCCACATCGTCGCCCTTCTTGTAAACGGTTTTCAACGCTTCGGCGAAGGCGGGCGCCGCATTGCTCAGCGGCACACGGTCCTGCGGGCGTGCCGGACCGGCCAGGCTCGGCACCACGCTCGAAAGATCGAGTTCCAGCGTCGAACTGAAGATCGGATCGGAGCTCTTGGCGGTACGGTACAGGCCTTGCGCCTTGGCATATTTCTCGACCAGCGCCACGCGCGCGGGCCCCCGCGCCGTATCCTTCAGATAGCGCAGGGTTTCCGCATCGATCGGAAAGAAGCCGCAAGTCGCGCCGTATTCCGGCGCCATATTGGCGATAGTGGCGCGGTCTTCCAGCGCCATGTCGTCGAGGCCCGGTCCGTAATATTCCACGAACTTGCCGACCACGCCGTGCTTGCGCAGCATCTGCGTGACGGTCAGCACCAGATCGGTGGCGGTGACGCCTTCGCGCAATTTGCCCGTCAGCTTGAAGCCGACCACTTCGGGGATGAGCATGGAGATCGGCTGGCCCAGCATGGCCGCTTCGGCCTCGATGCCGCCGACGCCCCAGCCCAACACCGAAAGTCCGTTGACCATCGTGGTGTGGCTGTCGGTGCCGACCAGCGTGTCGGGGAAGGCATAGGTGATGGCTTTGCCCTTTTTGTCCTTGCCTTTGCGCGTCCACACCGTCTGCGCCAGATATTCCAGGTTCACCTGATGGCAGATGCCGGTGCCCGGCGGTACCACTCGGAAATTGTCGAAAGCCTGCTGGCCCCAGCGCAGGAAGGCATAGCGCTCCATGTTGCGCTCATATTCGACGGCGACGTTTTTCTTGAACGATTCGCGGCCGCCGAAATTGTCGACCATCACCGAGTGGTCGATCACCAGATCGACCTCGGCCAGCGGATTGATCTTCTCCGGATCGCCGCCCAGTGCTTTCATCGCGTCGCGCATCGCAGCCAGGTCGACGACAGCCGGCACGCCGGTCAGGTCCTGCATCAGTACGCGCGCCGGACGGAAGGCGATTTCGCGGTCCGAGGCCTTCTTAGCAAGCCAGCCGGCCAACGCCTTGATGTCGGCGGCGGTCACCGTCTTGCCGTCCTCGTGGCGCAGCAGATTCTCGAGCAGGACTTTCAGCGAATAAGGCAGCCTGGAGGTGCCCTTAAGGCCGGCTTTCTCGGCCGCCGCCAGGCTGAAATAAACATAGGATTTGCCGCCCGCCGTCAGGGTGCGGCGGGATTTGAAGGTGTCGAGGCTCGAAGTCACGAAAGCGCCCTTGCGATGGAGTTGAGGAAACTTGATTTAGTAAGTTTCTAGCCCGCTGCCAATGCCTCATTGCGAATTGCTTTCGACAAGCCGTGACAATTTGCTGTGTTACGGTGGGGGATTCGGTAGTTTTACCATCCGCCTTGGACTGGTCTTTAACCTTCGAGGGCATAAATTTGCCCCATTCCTTATGCTAAATCTGCGGCCAAGGGGACGCGTCGGGGCAATGTGCCGGCTGTGCGGCAGCAAAACGAGAAAACGATATCCGATGCCCAATCGCGGGATCGCACTTTTTCTTTGCGCGTTTGTCTCTTGCGTGCTTGCAATGCAAGCGCACGCGGAGGTCTACGACCGCATCCAGCAACAGCATTTCGGCTCCATCACGACCGGCAACTACCAGGCCGGCGATAATCTACGTTTTTCCATCGACCGCTATCGCGACGAGTTCCTGATGCGCATCACCGGGCAACAGGAAGTTTTCGTGCTCTACTCCGACTACGGCTCACTCGGCGGACAGGTGCTGCGCTACGATTCCGGCGCCATCGCGATTCAGGTCGCCGGCTGGGGCAGCATGACGATCTACACCGACGATCAGCCCCAAGGCTTGCCGGCCGTGCGCACCGGCAATTCTTTTCCCCCGGGCCCGCCTTCGGTCAGCCTCTCGCAAATGCAGAGCGCGGCCGACGACGAGGCCGCCCATTTATCCTATGCGCGCGGCGTGCACGTCAGCATCACGGCGGACTGGAATGCGCTGTCCGGCGATTCCGGCCTGCGTTCGCTGGCCTTCGACGGCATGGAAAACGCCGCACGCGGCATCGACCGTTTCACGGCGAATCCGGCGGCGCGCGCCGTCTTCACCCAGAGAGTGTCCGCGGTGCGCATGCAGACCAGCGAAAAACCGATGATCCAGATGAACGGCAAGACGCTGATCGTGACCTTCGATCCGCGCCAGGGCTATATGGGACGCGCTTCCTCGCGCGCCATCGCCTTTGCTCTGGGCAAGCTGTTCGCCGTGCCGTTCGCCAATTAAGGCGGGGCCAGCTCGAAGGTCTCAAATTCGAACCCCGGCGCCACCGTGCAGCCGACCAGCGTATAGGCGCCGCGCGAGCGCGCTCCCTGCCATGCCCTTGGCGGCACGACGATTTGCGGCTGTTCGCCGTTCTCGATGTCCGGCCCCAGAACAAGGCGCTGCGCCGGCTTACCGTCCTCGGAAACGGTCAGCTCCAGCGGCGCGCCGCGATAGAAGTGCCAGACCTCGGCCGCATCGATCCGGTGCAGGGCCGACACTTCGCCCTCACGCAACAAATAATAGATCGCTGTCGAAAGAGCGCGCCCGGACGGTCCCGGCGCATCGCGGAATGTCTGGCGGTAATGGCCGCCTTCGGGATGCGGCGAAAGCTCGAGCGCCGCGATGATGCGATCGGCTTCCGTCATGCGGCAAGCGGAGCGCGCGCGCCCCGCGCGATCAAGGCGGCGATGCCGGCCGCCACCGAAAGCGCATCGTCGAGTCCGTTGTGTTTATGGCCGCTGAACGACACGCCGGCCGAAGGCGCCACGTCGCAGGCGTGCAGCCCGCGCATGTCGAGCCCCTGCTCCGCCAGCCAGATCGTGGCATTGATATAAAGCGGCAACGGCGGCGCATCGCTCATGCCGTAGAGCCTGAGATTGTCGATGAGCACGAGATCGTCGCGGCCGAAGGCGACGATCGGCAGGCCGTCGGAGAAAGCCACGAAATCGCGATAGGCCTCGGCGAAGTCGACGCCTCGCGCGCGCAATTCGTCGTTGGTGATGCCGGTCAGTTTTTCGAGATACGGCGACAGCACCGGATTAACGCGTGGACGCACCAATACGTCGAAGGTTTCGCCGGTGTTGAAATTGGCATCCACTTTCACCGCGCCGATCTGCACGATCTCCTGGAACTCGCCCGGCCGCAGCCAGCGGGTCGCCATCGACCCTTCCCAGGCGGTGAATTCGAGGTCGAACACCACCGCGGCAGGCGAACGAATCTGTTTAGCAGCAGCCATTGGCATCATCCGAATCAGCACTTGCCGGCAAATTAAGACATTCTTAACAGTCCAGACCCAGGCTGGGGTCAATTATTTCCGCGACGGAGGGCCCCATGGTTGCATACGCGCGCGCAACGCCGCAGACACCCCAACGCGTATCCGACGACACCGAACGACAGAACGACCAATCCGGCGGCATCGCCAAGCTGGCACTCCTGCATGCCGAAGCCGAAGAAACGGCACGGCTGGCAAATCTGCTCGGACGCAGCCTTTATGCCGCCATCGCTTTGCCCTTGCTGGGCGCCCTGACCGTCGCCTTCAGCGAGGGCATGGGAACGGCGCGGCTGCTCGTGTGGTGCGCCTTCGTGGCGGCGGCGGCGATTGCCATGCTGCACGCCTATTTCCGCACTATCGACCAGCCCTTCGAGCGCGTGGCGCTGAACTACTTCGCCAAGGACCTGAGCGCCATCCTGCTCTTTGCGGGATTCGCCTGGGGCGCAGGCGCGTTCCTGGCGCTGCCGGCGGGAACCGACATGGCCGCCGCCGTTCTGTTCGCTGCGGCGCCGGGCATCGCGATTACCGCTTTGTTGCGCGAGCGCGAAGCCGTGTTTCTGTTTCTTGCGCCTGCCGCGACTCTTGCCGCTTTCGCGAGCGTGCTGCGGCCGTTTGCAGGCGGCGCACTTTGCGCGGGCCTGATTCTGATCGCCTGCGCCGCCATCGCCGCCGTGGCGGTGCTGTGGGATCGCCGAAGCGGCGATTCCGTCAGGCCAGCCATGCTGCCGCTTACGTAAGTACTAAACTCCAAAGGGTTTTCTGCCCAACCGCGGAAGCTTAAGCTGCTGCGGAGTGGTTTTCGCCGTCCCCGTATCAGGCCTTCCATGATTCTCGCCCCCAGCCATCCCAATAACGATCGGCAATCCAAAGCGCAGCAACTGCTCGTGCAAAGCAGCGAAGGCGCCGACCCGGCGCTGCTCGCGTTCTTCGAAGCGCTCTACCGCAACGCCGCGCCGGAAGACGTGACTCGCTATGCGCCGCAAGAGCTTGCCGCGCTGGTGCGCCTAGTGTTCGCGTGCGCCACCCAGCACCAGCCGGGCACGACGCTCGTCAGGCTGTTCGATCCCGCGGCGGAAACGAAGGCCTATACGCGCAACGAAACCGTTCTGGTCGCCGTCAATGACGACTCGCCGTTCCTTTTCGATTCGCTGCTGGGCGAAACCACCGCCCAAGGCGTACGGCTGCGCGCCGTGTTCCATCCCGTCGTCGCGGTGGCGGGACGCAGGACCAGCATTATCGTCCTGGTGCTCGACGCGTTGGTCGGCGAGGAACGCCGCGATGCGCTGGTGCGCGGCGGCGAGTCGGTATTCGCGCAGGTGCGCGTTGCGGTGCGCGATTGGCTCGTCATGCAGGAGCGGCTGAAGGACGCCGTCGTCCGCCTCAAGGCGCAGCCGCCTCGCGTAACCGCCGACGAACTGGACGAAAGCCTCGCCTTCCTCGAATGGCTGGGTGATAATCACTTCACATTCCTGGGCTGCCGCGATTACAGCTACACGGCGGACGAAGGCGGCCGGCTCGATCCGGTGCTCGACAGCGGGCTCGGCGTGCTCGCCGACCGCGATGCGCGCGTGCTGCAGAGGCAGCCGGATATCGCCCGCCTGACGACGCAGGTGCGCGACTTTCTGATCCAGCCCACGCCGCTGATCATCGCCAAATCGAACAAGCAGAGCCTGGTCCATCGCCGCGTCGGCATGGACTATATCGGCGTCAAGTTCTTCGGCGCAGACGGCGCCTTGCGAGCCGAGCGGCGTTTCGTCGGCCTGTTTACTTCGGGCGCCTACAGCCGCCGTCCGGCCGATATCCCGCTGCTGCGCTTGAAGGTGAAGAACGTGATGGCGCGCGCCGGCCTGGCGCCGACCGGCCACGACGCCAAGACGCTGGCCCATATCCTCGACACCTTTCCCCGCGACGAGTTGTTCCAGATTTCCGACGACGAGCTTTATGCGATCGCGCTGGGCATCCTCAGGCTGAGCGAGCGGCCCAAGCTGCGCGTCTTCGCGCGTTTCGACCGTTTCGACCGCTTCGTCTCCGCGCTCGTCTTCGTGCCGCGCGAACGCTACGACGATCGGGTGGGCGAGAAGATCCACGCCATCCTGGCGCGCGCCTTCAACGGAAGGCCGACCTTGGCTTTGCCGACGCTCAATGAATCCGCGCTGGCGCGCATCCATTACATGGTCGGCCGCAACGAAGGCCCGCGTCCGGCCGTGGATATCGCCGCACTGGAAGAGGAAATCCGCGCTGCCATCCGCACCTGGGACGACGGCTTCTCCGAAGCGCTGCGCGCCGGCTACGGCGAAATCGAAGGGCGGCATCTGTTCCAGGAGCAGGCGCAAGGCTTTCCAGCGCGCTATCGCGACGCCTTTTCTCCGGCCGAAGCGGTCGAGGACCTCGCCGCCTTGCGGGCACTGGCGCGGATGCCCAAGGCTCCCGCGCTCGAAGCCTGCGTCCTGCGCAAGCCGCACGACGCGCACGGCGTGCTCAGGCTCAAGCTGTATGGGCTGGGTCCGGCGCTGTCGCTTTCCGTCTCGCTACCGATCTTCGAGAATTTCGGCCTGAAAGTGATTGCCGAGAACGCCTACACCGTCACGCTCAAGACGGAAGACGCCGGGCTGCGCGACGCTTTTGTGCTCGATTTCCTGATGGAGCGCGCCGACCAGGGCCCCGCCGATCTCGCCGAGATCAAACGGCCGCTCGAACTCGCCTTCCACGCCGTCGTCGCCGGCGAGGCCGAAAGCGACGGCTTCAACCGGCTGGTGATCCGCGCCGGCCTCGCCTGGCGCGATGTGACGATCTTGCGCGCGGCCGCGAAATATCTGCGCCAGGCCGCTATTCAATTCAGCCAGGACTATATGGAGCAGGCGCTGACGCGCAATCCCGACATCGCGCGGCTGCTGGTCGACCTGTTTCATGCGCGCTGCGCTCCAGACGGAACCGGCGCCGAGGTGCTGCACAAAAAGATCGAAGCCGCGCTCGGCGACGTGCAGAGCCTGGACGACGACCGTATCATCCGCCGCCTGCGCAATGTGATCGCGAACGTGCTGCGCACGAACTTCTACCAGCCCGACGAAAAGGGCCGGCCCAAATCCTATCTCTCCTTCAAGCTGGATTCCCAGAAGCTCGACGAATTGCCGGCGCCGCGCCCGCATGTAGAGATCTTCGTCTATTCGCCCGCGGTCGAAGGCGTGCATTTGCGCTTTGGCAAGGTGGCGCGCGGCGGCATCCGCTGGAGCGACCGGCGCGAGGATTTCCGCACCGAAGTGCTCGGCTTGGTCAAGGCCCAGCAGGTGAAGAACGCGGTCATCGTGCCGGTAGGCGCCAAGGGCGGTTTCTATCCCAAGCAGTTGCCGGCGAACGCCGCGCGCGAAGAAGTACAGGCCGCCGCCGTCGCCGCCTATAAAACCTTCATCAATGCTCTGCTCGACATCACCGACAATCTGCATCACGACGGCAGCGTGCTGCCGCCGGAGCATGTCGTTCGCCACGACGAGGACGATCCCTATCTGGTGGTTGCCGCCGACAAAGGCACCGCGACCTTCTCCGACATCGCCAATGCCATCGCCGAAGCGCGCGGCTTCTGGCTGGGCGACGCGTTCGCGTCCGGTGGCAGCCACGGCTACGACCACAAGAAGATGGGCATTACGGCGAAAGGCACCTGGGAGGCGGTGAAGCGCCACTTCCGCGAACTGGGCCGCGATGTCCAGAACCAGCCGTTCACCGCGATCGGCGTCGGCGACATGTCGGGCGACGTGTTCGGCAACGCCATGCTGCTGTCGAAAGCGACCCGGCTGATCGCGGCTTTCGACCATCGCCACATCTTCGTCGATCCCGATCCCGACCCCGCTTCAAGCTGGACGGAACGCCAGCGGCTGTTCGACCTGCCGCGTTCTTCCTGGGCCGATTACGACAAAACGAAAATCTCCAAGGGCGGCGGTGTCTTCGCGCGCACGCTCAAGGAAATCCCGTTGACGGCTCAGATCAAGGCGCTGACGGGGCTCGCCGCCGCCAAGGCGACGCCCGGCGAGCTTATCAAGGCGCTGTTGAAAGCGGACGCCGATCTCCTGTTCTTCGGCGGCATCGGCACCTTCGTGAAAGCGGCCTCGCAGGGTAATTCCGACGTCGGCGACCGTGCCAACGACGCGGTGCGCATCAACGGCGGCGAAGTGCGCGCCAAGGTGATCGGCGAAGGCGCCAATCTGGGCCTCACCCAGCTCGGCCGCGTCGAATACGCGCTGGCCGGCGGACGGCTTAACACTGACGCCATCGACAATTCGGCCGGCGTCGACACGTCGGACCACGAGGTCAATCTCAAGATCCTGATGGGCGGGCCGCTGCGCCGCGGCGAAATCTCGCCCGCCGGGCGCGACGCCCTGCTGGCCGAGATGACCGACGACGTCGCGGCTCTGGTGCTGAGGGACAATTACGACCAGACGCTGGCGCTTTCGGCGGCGCTGTCGCGCGGCGTGCGGGAGCTCGACGCCCATGGCCGCTTCATGCGCGATCTGGAAGCGCGCGGACGGCTTGACCGCGCCGTGGAGTTTCTGCCCGACGACGGCGAATTGCGCCGCCGCGCGCAGAACGACAAGGGCCTGACGCGGCCCGAACTGGCGGTTCTGCTGGCTTACGCCAAGCTCGACCTCAAGGCCGAATTGATCGCCGGCGATCTGCCGGACGATCCGTACTTCCTGCCGGAACTGGTCGGTTACTTTCCGCCCGCCGCGGCTGCGAAGCTGCGCCGGGAACTGGAACGCCATCGCCTGAAGCGCGAGATCGTCACCGATGCCATCGCCAATCGCGTGATCAATCTGGCGGGGCCGGTGTTCGTGGCGCGCTTGAAGGAGATGTCGGGCGCGCCCGCCGCGCGAATCGTGCGCGCCTTTGCCGTTGCCGACGGCGCCTTCGAATTCGGCCGGCTGAAAGCGCGCATCGACGCGCTGGACGGGCGCATGGACGCGGCGGCGCAAATCGGCATGGTTGCCGACATCGCGGAAATCCTGCGCCGGCTGGGCTTGTGGTTCATCACCAACGTTCCGGCCGAGGCCGATCTCGGCGAAACCGTGTCGCTGTATCGCCGCGGCATGGAAAATCTGCGCGGCACTTTCTCGAGCTTGATCTCGCCTTACGAGGCGCACGACACCGAGGCGCGCATTGCGGCGCTTACCTCAGCCGGCGCGCCCGCCGACGTGGCCGAGGATATCGGCGTGCTGCCGCTGATGGCGGCCGCGCCAGAAGTCGCGCTCCTGGCGCACAATCAGTCACTCAATCTCGATCTCGTCGCGGGCGCCTATTTCGCGATGGGTGCCGAAGTAGGCCTCGACCGACTGCGCGGACTGGCCCAACGCATCACCGGCAGCGAGCATTGGGACCGCCTCGCGATCAGGCGCATCAGCGACGATCTGTTCGCCGGCCAGCGCGCGCTGACGGCGGCGGCGCTTGCCATGTTGGCCGCCGACAAAGCCAAGGGCGGACGCAACGAAGGCGCCGAAGCGGTGAAGCTGTGGGCGGCGAGCAAGGCCGACGCGCTGGCGCGCGCCAAATCCTTCCTCGATGCGCTGGAGCGCACGGGCGAGCTGTCGGTGGCGAAACTGACCCTGGCCAACAGTCAGATCCACGAACTGGCGGGACGCTGATGCGCCACGCCGAGATCGAGAAATTCTGTCTGTCGCTGACCGCCGCCACGCTTTCGGTCCAGTGGGGCGGCGAACGCGTCTACAAAGTCGGCGGCAAGATGTTCGCCATGCTGGGGCCGAAAGAAGACAAGCCGCACCATTTGTTTTTCAAGGCCGGCGAGACGAGCTTTCATATCCTCACGCACATGCGCCATATCATCCCCGCGCCGTACCTAGCGCGGGCGTATTTCGTGTATCTGGAGCGGCTCGATGCCTTGGGGGCGAAGGATCTGAAAGCCTATCTCCAACGCGCGCACGCGCTCGCGGCGGCGGGTCTCTCGAAGAAGAAAAGAACGGCGCTGGGGATCGCCGAAATGAAAGGCAATTAGCGAACCACGGCCAATTGTGCGCGCAGCCGTTCGGTGTTGCCGCCAATTCCCCCCACGAACTCGATGCCGATGCCTTCGTCGTGATGACGGGCGACGCGTCCGGCCATTTGGCCGATGAGGACGAATTCGCCGATCGGCGGACGGATATCCGTCTTGACCGAAATTCCGCTCATGGAAAGATCGAGCACCTCGCAAGGTACGAGCTGGCCGTCGGCACGGGTGAAGCGCGTCAGACCCTTGGTCGGGGTGCGATCGTCGCGGCGCAGATCGGATTCGTCGATCAGGGCGCGGTTCATGAACAGGGTGAGCTGCTCGGACGTGCGTTCGCGCTTGAGCGCGGTGCAGATGAACTTGACGCCGAAGCCGAAGCCGTCGCGGCGCACGACCGTTCCCTCGAAGCGGCCAAAGCCGTTGATATAGAGAACAACCTGGGTTTCCGGTTCGAGCACGAGCTCGCTTTCGACTTGTGCCCCGCCCGGCGACAAATCGGCGATCTTACAGGCGCTCTCCTGGCCGTCGGCGGGAATGAACAGCTTGCCGGGCAAATCGACGCGGACGCGCCGGAAGCGCCGCCGCTCCGCGCGCGCTTTGGAGATCACAGGTTCCGTATTCTTCATGGCAAGCGCATGGTCAAACACGCGCCCCTCCTGTATTCCAATTGGAAGGCCCAGTTTGCGATAAAGAACCTCAACAGACAGTTTACGGTTGTACGCCGCGGTCAGTATTTTGATGTCTTAAGGCTCACTTAACCTTGACCCTGCAAAGGGTTATAGGAGGTGCGCAAATCTCGCCCCTCTGCCCGAACCCGGCATCTTTCGGAGACCCTTCATGGCTCAAAATGGAACTTCGCGGCGTTTCTTGGCGATTATGGCGGGAACGGCCGGCCTGCTGCTCGCCGGCTGCGTCAACTTCAGCGCGCTGGACGACCTCAAGCAGGCGTCCCCCCCGACCGGCTCGCCGTTCGACCAAGCCCTGTTCCAGGATTACGCCTTTCTGGCGCGCTCCTTCGGCGACGTCGGCCAAGCGAGCTACACGGCGTTCGACCGGGATGGATCGTTATCGCTGAACAACAGCGACAACGACGTCGCGGCTCTCGCCAACGCCTATGCGTCCAAGGCGCTGTTGCTGACGCGCGGCGAGTTGGCTGAAGTCGAACCCAGCAACGACCTGCAATCGCACGCGCTGCGCGACAGGCTGGTGCGCGCTCTCGACCCGGGACGCGACGTCTTCGCGCGCGATGCCGCCCGCGCCCAGGCCGATTACGATTGCTGGATGATGAACCAGACGGTGCCCTCGCAGGGGCGCGCGGCAGCCGCTTGCCGCGCAGCGCTCGACGTCAGCCTGCCGCGGCTTGAAGCCGAGGTCCATGCGATACCGCAGAAGCCGGCCGCGGCGGCAACGCCCGCGGCGTCCGGGCCCGCGCAATAGTCTTCCGCTTGGGCGGAATAATCTTCTTGCCGCAGCTACCGCCGCCGCGGCCGTAAGCGTATGCTGAGGCCATGAAAAGGACGAGTCTCGCGATTCTTGGCGCCGTCTTGCTCGCTGCCGCGGCGGCGCAAGCCCAGACGACGCGCTACAACGTCAAGACCATGGATTTCGATCTATGGTGCACGGAAGAACAGCATCTGCCCTACGAACGCTGCGACAAACGTCTGCCGGAAGATATGCAGAAGTTCGAGGCCTATCGCGCCGTGGTCGAGAAATACGAGATTCCGTATCTGCAGAAAAAAGAACAGAAGCTGCAATTCGACCGCGACATCCTGCACAACGATCCGATCGACAACCCGCCGCAGCCGGACACTCCGAAGCCGAACGCGACGGACGGCAAATCGCCCTGATTTTTCAGCCGGCCGTCAATCCCTCGCCAAACACATCGAGCATCTTTGCTAGAAGATCGTCGGCGCCGAAGTGCGGCGCGGCGGGCTGATCCTGCGAGACCACCAGGCGCAGATGCGGTGCCTTGGGATGGCTGCGCAGCATGGGTCCGGGAGGCGGCGGGGGCGGCGGCAAATTTTCGTAGGCGGAAATCGGCTCGTCCTCGCGGATCAGTTGCGACGCGGCAAGCCGCTGGAAAGCAATGGGACGGCCGTGCAGTTGGCTCGTATCGCTCAGGATCTGAATCATGCCGACGAAGCGCGTGGGCCCACCCGGTCCGAAGGTTACCGGTGCCAGAACAGTTTCGAGTTCTACCATGCCGCAATCGGCGCTGGCGCCGATCGACGACAGGCAAACGGGTTGTTTCAGCCGCAGCGCCTGCCTGAGCAGTCCGGCAAGCGCGACGCCCGATTGCGCTTCCCAATGGGCGAGGAATCCGGTGCCTTTGAGTTCGAAGCCGAAGCGTTCGCATAGCGCGGTGCCGGCCAGCCGATAGATCGGCCGCGACGTGTCTTCGGCGTCCAGGATGAAAACGTAAGGCAGCATGCGCTTGATCGCGCGCGGATCGATGTCGGTTTGATCGGGGACGTCCCTGCCCTTGCGAATCCTACTCCAGTACCCCACCAGCAAATGACTGTTCTTATGTTTCATGGCCCGCACGTCCCGTTGCTCCCGTCGGGCGACTGTTCCGTCTTGATCCAGATCGAAACGATGTCGCGTTCTCGGAACCACGGATGAGCGAAACCCGTGCCAGCGGGCGCGATTCAACCCCAGGGGCCGCGCAAACTGCGCGGTCCGAAGAAGGGAACGTGTGAGGATTTCAGGAATGGCGTGAGCGCCAATCCGGCCGCAAACCCGCCGATATGCGCCCACCAAGCGACGCCGGGGCTGTCAGGCGTGCTGGTCGCTGCGCTGAAAAGCTGCATGGCGAACCACACGCCCACCACCCATACGGCACTGATGCGGAAGGGGTAAAAGATGATCACGATCGGCACGACGACCGTTACCCGCGCCCGGGGGTAAAGCAGCATATAGGCGCCGAGAACGCCGGAAATTGCGCCCGATGCGCCCACCATCGGGACGGTGGACGCCGGATCCATGAAAGCCATGGTTAAGGCCGCCGCGACCCCGCACAACAGATAGAACAGCACAAAGCGCGCGTGCCCCATGGCGTCTTCGATATTGTTCCCGAAAATCCAGAGGTAAAGCATGTTTCCCGCGAGATGCCAGATGCCTCCGTGCACGAACATCGAGGTGAAGATGTTGATGAGCGCGGACCAGCCGGTCTCCTGCGCCGGGGAAAGCGGGGGCGACATCAGCGATTTGGGCGTGAAGCCGTATTGCAGGAAAACCGTCCCCATGTCCGGCCCCTGTTGCACCTCCCAGATATAGACGGCCACACAGGCGGCGATGATTGCCCAGGTGAAGAACGGCGTCTGGCGCGCCGAAATGTCGTCCGAGATCGGGATCATGGCCTTTCCCCTGCCCCGCCCATGGCGGGACCTGTGCCAATTCGAACCGGAGATGTGGGCAATCTCAAGACGCGGGCTGGCATATTTCGTGAAGCAAAGCGGGGGGTCATTAAGGCTTGTTCCATGTCCCGGGCGCTGTTCCGGGCCTGGGACGCATAAAATGGCCGGAGCGAAGGAGCTATAGCATGCCGCGCAGGTCTTTCATCTTCATCACCGCAGCGCTGACAGGCGCCGTCTTGGTGGCGACCCCCCCTACCCCGGCCCTGGCCGGCGGCGGCTCTCAGCACGGCAATAAGGGTAGTTCGAGTTGCGGCTGCGGCGGCGGATCGGTCACCGTCCACAAGCCGGTTACGATCAACAAGAGCATCAACATCTACAAACCCGTCACGATCAACAAGGACATCAACATCTACAAGCCGGTGACCATCAACAAGGACATCAATATCACCAAGAATATCGACAATTCGAAGAACATCACGATCAACAAGGACGTGAACATCGAGAAGAACATCACCATCGACAAATCGATCGTGATCAATAAGGGCGGCAGCGACACGGCGGAAGCCTCGGCTTTCGCCGAAGCCATGGCTTCGGCCAGTGCAAACGCCAGCGCCAGCGCCAGTGCCAACAACAACGTCGTCGTTCAAGGCGGCGGCTATTCCGAATTCGTCACGGTCAACAATCGCGGTGGCGGTGAGATTTCCGGCATCAAGACCAGCCAGCAATGCCGGATGCAGGAAGCCAACGTCGTCAAGGCGATCCACGCGGTCTGCGTGTCGCCGGACGGACGCGAATTCCCCGCCTCGCACATGACGGCCGATACCTGGCTCGACACCTCTTTCGAGGGCGAAGCGTTGCGCTGCATTCCCGGCTCGCACCTCAAAGTCGTGATCGGCGACGTGGTACAGAGCGATCAGGGCATGGCCGGAACCTACGCCAGCGGCCAGGTGCTGGAATGCGCCGAACACGAGGCGCTGCGCCATTACAAGGACGGCATGCTGAAATGCGCGCCGGCCGTACCGGTGCCGGACTGCACCGAACGCACGAATTTGCGCCGCTACGGCACAGGCGACATGTTCTTCTCCTATCGGGCCTCGGTCTGCACCAACGGCGCCCAGACCAGCGCGCGCGAAGCCAGCGATCTCGACGTCACCGGCATGACGCTCGACGGCGGCGTTGGCGACGGCAGCGGGAATTAAGGACGTCCGCCGCCCGCGGCTTTGAGATTCGTTAACGCCGAACGGCTATGCAGGAGTCTGGCAAAGCGAAACCAGACCATGGCCCCTGCTCTGCAGCGCATCCTGCTGTTCATCGTCGCGTCCGTTCTTCTGACCGACGCAGTATGGGCGAGCTTTGTCCATTTCGACATCGACGCAAAGAGCTATCTCGCCGTCGGTGTGCTGTCGGCGGCGTTGGCGGGCGGCGGACTGTTCTACGATCGCGTACGCAAGGACGCGCGGCTGAGCGCGATGCTGCTGGCGACGAGTTTCCTGGTCGCCTTCTCCGCCGGCTTCAGCGTCTTGAATTATTTTCTGCTGACGGTCGCCGGCGCGCGGATCGATCTTTTCCTGGCGCAGGCCGACAGGGCGATGGGTTTCGACTGGCCGTCGGCGATGGCGTTCATGTCGCGTCATCCCGGCCCCGATCTGGTGCTGAAAATCGCGTACCAATCCGTATTACCGCAGATCGCGTTTCTGATCGCGTTGCTCGGCTGGAAATCGCGCTGCGAAGAAATCTCCGGTTTGTGCCTGGCGATTGCCGTCGGCGCGATGGCGACGGTTTTTTTCTGGACCTTCTTTCCGTCCTTCGGCGCCTTCGCGGTCTATCAACTCGATCCGTCGGTCGCGGACCGCTTGAGCCTCGCGCTGGACAGTCGCTACGCCAATGACCTCTTGAACCTGCTGGCGACTGGGCCGGGGCATATTTCGCCACACAACGTGAAGGGCCTTATCGGATTTCCCTCCTTCCATGCCGCGATGGCGGTGATGGTGACGTGGTATGCGCGCCGCCTCGCGTATGTCCGCTGGCCGGTATGCGCGCTCAATCTTATCGTTCTCGTCTCGACCCCGATCCAGGGCGGCCATCACGTCGTCGATGTCGTCGGCGGCCTTGCCGTTGCGGCACTGGCCATCGTGCTGGCGGATCGTATCGTTGCCGCCGCCAACAAGACGCCCCTGGCCGATAGCGTACTGCGCGAGGCATCGCGCGCGGCCGCCTAAACTTCCACGGCAAAGCGGCTTGCGCGGCGAATGTCGGCTGCTATTGTGCGCTTGCCCCCTGGCATCTTCGCATTTTCCGCTTCCGACAAGGTCTTTCCATGAACATTCACGAATATCAGGCCAAAGAGATTCTGCGCTCCTTCGGCGCGCCGGTTCCGCGCGGCAAAGCCGCATTCACGGTGGAAGAAGCGGTGGCCGCGGCCAAGGAATTGCCCGGACCGGTGTGGGTTGTGAAAGCGCAAATCCATGCCGGCGGGCGCGGCAAGGGCGGTGGCGTGAAGGTGGTCAAATCCGTCGAAGACGTGGAGAAAGAAGCCAGGCGCATGCTGGGTATGACGCTGGTCACCCATCAGACCGGCCCGCAAGGCCGCGTCGTCAAGCGGCTCTACATCGAAGACGGCTCGGCGATCGCGCGCGAGCTTTATCTTTCCGCGCTAGTCGACCGCGCCACTTCACGCGTCGCCTTCATCGCCTCCACCGAGGGCGGCATGGACATCGAAGAGGTGGCGCACAAGACACCCGAGAAGATCGAGACTTTTCAGGTCGATCCGGCCTCGGGCTATTCGCCGTTTATCGGCAATCGCATCGCCGTGGCGCTGGGGCTGAAGGGCGACGAGGTCAAGCAATGCGGCGCGCTGGTGAAGAGCCTCTACGACGCCTTCGTCGCCAAGGACATGAGCCTGTTGGAAATCAATCCGCTGGTGGTGACCAAGGACGGCAAGATCGTCTGCCTCGACGCCAAGATGAATTTCGACGACAATTCGCTCTATCGCCACAAGGACGTCGCCGCGCTGCGCGATCTCGCCGAGGAAGACCTCACCGAGGTCGAAGCCTCGAAACACGACCTATCCTACATCAAGCTCGACGGTTCCATCGGCTGCATGGTCAACGGCGCGGGGCTGGCGATGGCGACCATGGACATCATCAAGCTCTACGGCGGCGAACCGGCGAACTTCCTCGATGTCGGCGGCGGCGCGAGCAAGGAAAAGGTGACGGAGGCGTTCAAGCTGATCCTGTCGGACAAGCACGTCGAAGGAATTCTGGTCAACATCTTCGGCGGCATCATGAAATGTGACATCATCGCGGACGGCATCATCGCCGCGGCGAAGGAAGTGCATTTGAGCGTACCGCTGGTCGTGCGCCTGGAAGGCACCAATGTGGAAAAGGGCAAGGAGATTTTGGCCGAATCCGGCCTGCCCATCGTCTCGGGCAACGACCTCGCCGACGCGGCGCAGAAGATCGTCAAAGCGGTGAAGGAAGCAGCATAAATGTCCATCCTCGTCGACAAGAACACGTGTGTCATCTGCCAGGGCTTCACCGGCAATCAGGGCACGTTCCACTCCGAGCAGGCCATCGCCTACGGTACCAAGATGGTCGGCGGCACCTCGCCCGGCAAAGGCGGCACGACGCATCTGGGCCTGCCCGTATTCGACACGGTGCGCCAAGCCAAGGAAGCCACCGGCTGCGACGCCACGGCGATCTATGTTCCGCCGCCCTTCGCCGCCGACGCCATCCTGGAAGCCATCGACGCGGAAATTCCGCTGATCGTCTGCATCACCGAGGGCATTCCGGTGCTCGACATGGTGAAGGTCAAGCGCGTGCTCGCGGGTTCGAAATCGCGCCTGATCGGTCCCAATTGCCCCGGCGTCATCACGCCCGGCGAATGCAAGATCGGCATCATGCCAGGCCACATCCACCGGCGCGGCACGGTCGGCATCGTCTCGCGTTCCGGCACGCTGACCTATGAGGCGGTGGCGCAAACCACCGCGGTCGGGCTGGGCCAATCCTTCTGCGTCGGCATCGGCGGCGATCCGGTGAAGGGCACCGAGCATATCGATGTGCTGGAGATGTTCCTGGCCGATCCGGAAACAAAGAGCATCGTGATGATCGGAGAGATCGGAGGCACCGCCGAGGAAGACGCCGCCGATTTCATCAAGCATTCCAAAATCAAGAAGCCGATGGTGGGTTTCATCGCCGGCGTCACCGCGCCACCGGGCCGACGCATGGGCCATGCGGGCGCGATCATCTCCGGCGGCAAGGGCGATGCGGCCTCGAAGATCGAGGCGATGCGCTCGGCCGGTATCCGCGTTTCGCCGAATCCGGCTGCGCTGGGCACCACGATGGTGGAACTGCTGAAGGGGAAATAGCCTCAGCCGACCTCACGTTTCCTCGAGAACCGCTCGGGCAGACCGCGGACGAACGCCTGCATCGGTTTCTCGTAGAAGAAATACGACAGCGACCCCAGCGCGATCAGCACCGCATAGAACGAGATCATCGCCCAATCATGCATGAACACGGCCGGGGCCAGCCCGAACGCGAGTGCCGAGAGCGCGCAGACGATCTGCAGCGGGAAATGCAGCATATAGGTCGAATAGGAAATGTCGCCGAGATAAGACAGCCGCTTGTACGAGCGGCCCAGCATTTCTTCCTGCAGCGCCAGCGCCACGATGGTGATCGGAATAACGGTGTAGATGTAGACCACGTGGAAGATGCTGTCGGCGTTGTCGCTGTAGTAATCCCAATCGTCGGGCACGCGGTCGGACAGCCAGGCACACGCCGCGTGCAGCGGGCCGTACAGGATTTCGATCGCCACCACCCCCCACAGCGCCAACGCCAACACGCCGAGCAGTTTCGAGATCAGCCGCGCGTGGCTGTGCGCCTTGAGCTTGGCAAACGCGAAATAGGCAACGCCGCCCAGGAAAAATCCCATCAGCCCGCGCGCGATGAACCAGTTCCAGTCGTACAGGAAGATGCCGCCGAGCGAGACGACAAGCGCGGTGCGCCAGCCATTCAACCCCACGCGGCATAACAGGAAGAACAAGACGTACAGGACCGCTTCGATCGATACCGTCCAGGCCGGGCCGTTGAAATACTGATCGGTGTTCGGCGGCAGCCATTGCTGCAACACAAAAAGATTAGCGACAAACCGCCCCCAATCGCCGGTCTCGAAAATGAAATACTTGCCGGTGACGCCGTGGAAGATCGTCTGCAGCGCCAGCGCCAGGATTAGCGTCAAGAAAAACAGCGGATAAAGCCGCGAGAAGCGCAGCAGCGCGAACTTCCCCGCCCTGGCCTTTCCCTCGCGGATCGCCGCCGCGTAAAGCCAGAAGAACACGAACCCCGACAGCGCGAAGAACAGGTCGACTGCCGCCCAGCCTTCCAGGTACAGCGGCTTGAACAGCCAGTAGAAAGGCTGGTCCTCGCGGTGCCACACGGCCTGCCAGGTACCGGTGACGTCGTAGAAATGTTGCCAGTGCCAGAACACGACCGACAGCGCGGCCACGCCCCGCAAGGCGTCCAGCGAATAAAGCCGTTTCAAGCAAGTCCCCCGTTGCGAAGCAGCGGGCCCTCTCGTATCGCAAATCAGTCTTATTGAACCCATATTTAACGTCGCGGGGAGAGTGTTAGGGCATGGAATTTGCTGCCCGGATGCGGTAAATGCCTATCTTTGAACTATTCTAAATTCGCTGGATGACTTCGGAGCCCAACAAGCCCTGGTCCTTAACACTCTGAAATGACAAGCCAATCTCCTCCAGAACGGCTCAATTGCTCCTCCAACGACATCCTGGAGGCGACCTCGTTCCTGTTCGGATCGAACGCCGCCTATGTCGAAGCGCTTTATGCCGAGTATCTGGAGGACCCGGATTCGGTCGATTCTTCCTGGGCGGCTTACTTCACCGAACTGGGCCAGGCAGGGTTGACTGCGGCGCAGACCGGCCGCGGCCCGGCTTGGGCGCGCGACGCCAAGCCCGAGCCTGCGAACGGCGACCTCGTCGGCGCGCTGACCGGTCAGGCACCGGCGCCTAAAAAGGCGGCCGCCAGCGAACAGGACATGCGCCTCGCCGCGCAGGCCTCGATCCGCGCCATTCAGCTGGTGCGCGCCTATCGCGTGATCGGCCATCTGGAAGCCGACCTCGATCCGCTGGGGCTTTCGCCCCGTGCGCCGCATCCCCAGCTCGATCCGGCCTTCTACGGCTTCCACGGCGCCGACCTCGACCGCCCGATCTTCACCGACGGCGTGCTCGGCATGGAAAGCGCCACGCCGCGGCGCATGGTGGACCTCCTCAAGCGCACCTATTGCGGACGCATCGGCTATGAATTCATCCACATCAACGACGCCGAGCAGAAGGACTGGCTGCAGCGGCGCATCGAAGGACCCGACAAGGAGATCCACTTCACGCCCGCCGGCAAGAAGGCGATCCTCAACAAGCTGATCGAAGGCGAAGGCTTCGAGAAGTTCGCGGCGCTGCGCTTCCTCGGCACCAAGCGCTTCGGCTTGGACGGCGGCGAATCCATGATCCCGGCGCTGGAGCAGATCATCAAACGCGGCGGACAGTTGGGCGTCAAAGAGATCGTGCTCGGCATGTCCCATCGCGGCCGGCTGAACGTGCTCGCCAACGTCCTGTCCAAACCTTATCGCCAGATCTTCCACGAATTCCAGGGCGGCAGCGCCAACCCCAGCGAAGTGCAAGGCTCGGGCGACGTCAAATACCATCTCGGCGCCTCGTCGGATCGCGAATTCGACGCCAACCGCGTGCATCTTTCCCTAACGCCGAACCCGTCGCATCTAGAAGCCGCCGATCCGGTGGTGCTGGGCAAGGCGCGCGCCAAGCAGGCACAGCTCGGCGACAAGGTTGCGCGCGGCAGCGTGCTGCCGCTGTTGCTGCACGGCGACGCGGCGTTCGCCGGCCAGGGCGTGGTGGCGGAATGCTTCGCCATGTCTGGCACCAAGGGTTTCCGCATCGGCGGCACCATCCATTTCGTGATCAACAACCAGATCGGCTTCACCACGGCGCCGATGCATTCGCGCTCTTCGCCCTATTGCACCGACATCGCCTTGATGGTGCAGGCGCCGATCCTGCATGTGAACGGCGACGATCCCGAAGCGGTGGTGCATTGCGCGCGCATCGCCACCGAATTCCGCCAGCTCTTCCACAAGGACGTCGTGATCGACATGTTCTGCTACCGCAGATTCGGTCACAACGAGACCGACGAGCCTTCCTTCACCCAGCCCTTGATGTATCGCGCCATCAAGAACCATCCCACCGCGCTGGAACTTTATGGGGCCAAGCTGGTCGGCGAAGGCACGCTGACCGAAGCCGACGTCAAGGCGATGATCGGCGATTTCAACAAGCGGTTGGACGAGGAATACGAAGCCTCCAAAACCCACCGCCCCAAGCGCGCCGACTGGCTGGACGGACGCTGGGCGGGCATGTCGATCGCGCCCAAGGGCGACCGCCGCGGCCAGACCGACGTCGCGATGGAAACGCTTGCGGACGTCGGCCGCGCGTTGACCAGGATCCCCGACGGCTTCAACGCCCACAAGACCATCGTGCGGCAGATGCAGCACAAGGCGGCGATGTTCCAAACCGGCGAGGGCCTCGATTGGGCGACCGCCGAGGCGCTGGCTTTCGGCACGCTGCTCAAGGAGGGCGTGGCGGTGCGCCTGTCGGGACAGGATAGCGCGCGCGGCACCTTCTCCCAGCGCCATTGCGTCCTGGTCGACCAGGACACCGAAGACCGCTATGTGCCGCTCAACCATGTGGGCGAAGACCAGCCGGAATTCGAGGTCATCGACACGCTGTTGTCCGAAGCGGCGGTGCTCGGCTTCGAGTATGGCTATTCGACGGCGGAGCCCAAGGCGCTGGTGCTGTGGGAAGCGCAGTTCGGCGATTTCGCCAACAATGCCCAGGTCATCATCGACCAATTCATTTCGTCCGGCGAGATGAAATGGCTGCGTATGTGCGGACTGGTGCTGCTCCTGCCGCACGGCTACGAGGGCCAGGGACCGGAACATTCCTCGGCGCGGCTGGAGCGCTATCTCCAGCTTTGCGCCCAGGACAATCTGCAGGTCGTCTATCCGACCACGCCCGCGAATTATTTCCACGTTCTACGCCGGCAAATGCGCCGTCAGTTCCGCAAGCCGCTGATCGTGATGACGCCCAAATCGCTCCTGCGCCACAAGCGCTGCGTCTCGTTCCTCACGGACATGGGGCCGGGGACGACGTTCCACCGCGTCTTCCGCGACCAGGCCGAATGCGTGCCCGGCGCCACGACCGTCAAGCTGGCGCCCGACGCCGAGATCAAGCGGGTGATCCTGTGCAGCGGCAAGGTCTATTTCGACCTGATGGAAGAGCGCGAAAAGAAGAACGAAAGCCGCGTCCAGATGCTGCGGCTGGAGCAGCTCTATCCTTTCCCGGAGACCACACTCACCGAAGAGCTCAAGCGCTTTTCCGGCGCCGAGGTCGTTTGGTGCCAAGAAGAGCCCAAGAACCAAGGCGCCTGGACTTTCGTCCGCCCGCGGATCGAGGAAATCCTGACCCGCATGTCCGGCCATTGCCGTTGTCCGCGCTATATCGGGCGGCCCGAATATGCTTCCACCGCCGCCGGCCTGATGAGCCAGCACAATGCCGAACTTCATGCCTTCCTCGACGAGGCTTTGACGGTATAGTTTCGAACCCGCCCTTCACCCTTCGACAAGCTCAGGGTGCGGGTGTTTTTACATTTCCCTCATGCTGAGCTTGTCGAAGCATGAGGCCAAAAGAGGCTTCGATGAGCATCGAGATCAAGGTTCCGGCGATGGGCGAGTCCGTCACCGAGGCGACCGTCGCCCGCTGGTTCAAGAAGGAAGGCGACGCCGTCGCCCGCGACGAACCGCTCTTGGAACTGGAGACCGACAAGGTCACGGTGGAAGTGCCCGCGCCCACCGACGGCGCGATCGAAAGCATCGCGGTGAAGGCCGGCGACACGGTGCAGGTTGGCACGGTGCTCGGCGCCATTGCCGAAGGCAAAGCCGGCAAGGCCACGCCGGTGATGTCGCGCAATCCCGACGCCGTCGCGCCTAAGACAGCGCCCGCGCCTGAAACGCCCAAGCCGACCGCAGCTCCGGCGCCGGTCGCCACGCTTGCGGCGGCCGCCCATGCGGCTATCGGCGCCGCGCCATCGGTACGGCGCATCGCCGAAGAAAGCGGAATCGACCCCGCGCGTTTCGGCACCGGCAAGGACGGGCGCGTCACCAAAGGCGACATGCTGGTAGCGCTCGAAGCCCAGCGCGCGCCGCGCCCCGCGCTTGCGTCGGCTGCGCGCTCCAACGTGGCGCGCGAAGAGCGCGTGACCATGAGCCGGCTGCGCAAGACCATCGCGCTGCGCCTCAAGGAATCCCAGAACACCGCCGCCCAGCTCACGACCTTCAACGAAGTCGACATGAGTCATGTGATGGCGCTGCGCTCCACCTACAAGGAAAGCTTCGAGAAGAAGCACGGCGTGCGCCTCGGTTTCATGGGTTTTTTCGTCAAGGCGTGCATCGTCGCGCTGAAGGAGCTGCCCAACGTCAACGCCGAGATCGAAGGCGACGACATCGTCTACAAGAACTATTACGACATCGGCGTCGCGGTCTCGACGACACGCGGTCTGGTGGTGCCGGTGGTGCGCGATGCCGACGCGCTTTCGCTGGCCGGGATCGAAACGGCGATCAACGATTTCGGCCTGCGCGCCCGCGACAACAAGCTGAAGATCGAAGAACTGCAAGGCGGCACCTTCACCATCTCCAACGGCGGGGTGTTCGGCTCGCTGATGTCCACGCCGATCCTCAACGCGCCGCAGTCCGGCGTCCTCGGCATGCATAAGATTCAGAACCGCCCGGTGGCCGAAGGCGACAAGGTGGTGATCCGGCCGATGATGTATCTGGCGCTCAGCTACGACCACCGCCTGGTCGACGGCCGCGAGGCGGTCACCTTCCTGGTGCGGGTGAAGGAAACCCTGGAAGACCCACAGCGGATGCTGTTGGAGATTTAAGGGGCGAACGGGGAATAGCGAGTAGCGAATAGTTTCTACTCGCCATTCGCGATTTCGCTATTCGCTCTTCGATCACGCCACCCGCTTATCCGCCATCTCGAGCTTGGCCAGCTCGACATGGGCACGCAGCTCGATCTCGTCGAGCACGCTTTGTAATTTCGGATCGGCGAAGCCTTCGTGGCGTCTGGTCACCGCATTGGCGAGCCGGTTGAGCGTGGTGCGCGGAATGCCGCCCGCCAGCAACCCGTCGCGCAACTGGTCGAGCATGTCGAGCAACTGCTCGCCGTGCTTGAGGCCTTTCGAACGGCCGTCGGTGGAATCGTTCATGCCCTGCAGCGTCAGGATGGAATCCAGCGCCGCGATCGGCCCCGGACCCGCCACGACCTGCGCGCGCGCCTCTGCCCCGCTGGAAATCGAGAACGTACCGTCGGTTGTGGTCGCACCTTTGACGGCGCGGCGCACAATGGCGGAATCGATCTTGCTAGTGCTTTTGATCTCCATGGGTGCTTCTCGTCCCACTGCGACACGTTATCATCGCTTACTGTGGTTAAGGAGTGGTTGATCCTTCGTGGCCGCTTTCGGCGGCGCCTCGAAGCATCACGCCCGGTGATAGGGATGTCCCGCCAGGATGGTCAGGGCGCGGTAAACCTGCTCGGCCAGCATCGCGCGCACCAGAAGATGCGGCCAGGTCTGCGGCCCGAAGGCGAGGCTGCGCCCGGGCCGTTTGCCAGGCAGCGGCACCAGCCCGTCCGGACCGCCGATCACAAAACACAAATCCTTGGTGCCCGCGTCGCGCAGCGCGCCCAGCATCTCGGCGAAATCCTCGCTGGTCATGCCTTTGCCCTTGGCGTCGAGCAGAATGATATGCGCGCCGGACGGTATGCGCGCCGCCAGCTTCTCGGCTTCTTCCGTCATGCGCGTTTTGGGGTCGCGCACCTTGGAGAGCGAGATTTCTTCCACCGTGACGGAGGGAAATCCCATGTTCCGGCCCATCTGCTGGGCGCGGTAGACATAGTCGTCGACCAGCGCGCCTTCGGAGGTGCTGCGCGAGAAGCCGACAGCCAGAATGGTCAGGCGCATTGCAATCCTTTCTGGTCGCGTTGACGAACGGAAAACTGCTTAACACTTTTCTTGGCGACGCTCTTAACGCGCCGCGCGGCGCGCGCGCACCGGCCGTTCGTCGACAGCCCACATGCCTTCGAGGTCGTAATAGGCGCGCACTTCGGGACGGAAGACATGGACGATCACGTCGCCGGCGTCTACCAGCACCCAATCGCCTTGCGCAACGCCGTCGACCGGCCGCGTGCCGTAGCCCGCTTCCTTCAGCCGCCGCGCCAGATGTTCGGCGATGGAGGCCACATGGCGCGACGACCGCCCGTTGGCGACGACGATCGCGTCGCAGAGCGCGGAGCGGCCGTCCATATCGATGGTCACGATCTGCTCGGCCTTGTCGTCATCCAGCGATTTCAAGATGCGGGCTAAGAGCGCGACGTCGCGCTCAGGCGCTTTCTTCGGGGCAGGCGCGATCTTCGGCGCGGGCGCCTTCTTCTTCGGAGATGGTTTCTTGGCGGGGGCTGCCTTTTTGGCAGCGGGCTTCTTGGCGGCGGGCTTTTTGGCCGGCTTGCGCGCGGTCGTCGTCTTGCGTGTCAGGTTGATCCTCCGTTCGCGGTCAAGGCGCAAAAGGCGGACGGATTCCTGCTTTGCTCAGCCGCTCGCTCCTTTGCACTTGCAGCCGTCACTCTAGCACGAGGGCTTTGGGCGCTCCAAGGGCCGCGTTCGTTTTGCGGATGTTTAGGCGTCCGCATGCGCAATTCGCACGATTTTTTTTGCGATATCCTCCGGCGAAAGGACAAAATCTATACACCCGCTTGCTATGGCGCTTTCGGGCATATCCGGCTGCGCGGCCGTCTCAAGCTTCTGCGCGATGGTAATGCCTCCCACTTCCTTTATGCCGCACAGCGCCGCCGCCCCATCGCCGTCATAGCCCGAGACGATGACGGCGATGAGCTTGCCGTCCCAATGCTCCGTCATGGAACGCAGGAAAACCGTGATCACGTCGGGCCAGCCCCGAGGTTTCGAAATCGGCTTCAGGTGGAATTCGCCGTCAAGAACGTGCAAATCGCGCTGCGGCGGAATGATGAACACACGATTGGGCCGGATGAGCAATTTCTCGGTAATCAGCTCGACCGGCATCTTTGTGAAGCGGGGGAGAATTTCATGGAGCTGGGTGGCCACGACTCTCAGGTGATTGACGATGACGATCGCAACGCCCATGTCGGCCGGCATATGCCGCAGCAACCGGATATAGGTGTCGAGGCCGCCGGCCGAACCGCCCACACAGACGACGGGAAAGTCTTTTGCGATGCTCTGCGTTTTCATGTGCGGACTTCCTTGGCGCGGATCGCCGTCGCGCTCGCCTCGTTGCGTCGGCCGTCCACCGGGACGATGGCGGGCAGCTTGCGCGGATTCTTCCTGCGCGCAAAACGCTGCATTGCCTTGGCGCGCAACGGCGCCAGAACGCTGCCCGGCCGGATCACGACCGCGACCGGCATCAGCGCGGCGATGTCCCTCCAGCGCCGCCAGCGGTGGAACTGCTCCAGATTGTCGCTGCCCATCAGCCAAATAAAGCGCACCTGCGGGAAGCGTCGAGTAAGCGCCTTCAAAGTGTCGATCGTGTAACGGGTGCCGAGCGTTCGCTCGAGGTCGGTGACGATCAGGCGCGGGTCGTGTCCCGTCAGGCCGCGCGCCGCCGCCAAGCGGTTTTCCAGCGGCGCCATGTCGGCGACCGGCTTCAGCGGATTCTGCGGCGCCACCAGCCACCAGACGTAATCGAGGCCGAGGCGTTTGCGCGCCACCTCGCCGACATAAAGATGGCCGTCATGCGCGGGATTGAACGAGCCGCCCAACAGTCCGATGCGCAGGCCCTTTGCGACGGGCCCAGGTGGACGAAGCCAATTCATGGACGCGTTTGTCCGTTGCCGCAGACGATATATTTGAACGTGGTCAACTGCTCCACGCCGACCGGGCCGCGCGCGTGCAGCTTGCCGGTGCCGATGCCGATTTCCGCGCCCATGCCGAACTCGCCGCCGTCGGCGAACTGGGTGGAGGCATTCCACATCACGATGGCGGAATCGAGCGCCCAGAGAAACCGTTCGGCGGCGGCCGTGTCCTCGGTGACGATGGCTTCGGTGTGATGCGAGCCGTAGGTTTCGATGTGGCGGATCGCGTCCTCGATGCCGTTCACGGCTTTCACCGAGATGATGGCGTCGAGATATTCGGTGTGCCAATCCTCCTCGCTTGCCGGCAGCGCCTCCGGGAACGCGGCGTAGACGTCCTTGTCGCCGCGGATCTCGCAGCCGGCCGCGCGTAAATCTTCCAGAACCGGCATCCCGTGCGATTTCAGCACCGCACGGTCGATTAAAAGCGTTTCCGCCGCGCCGCAAATTCCCGTGCGCCGCATCTTGGCGTTGAACACGATGGCGCGCGCCTTGTCGACGTCCGCCGCTTCGTGGATATAGACGTGGCAGATGCCTTCCAGATGCGCCAGCACCGGCACGCGCGCTTCGCTCTGCACGCGCCCGACCAAGCTCTTGCCGCCTCGCGGAATAATAAGATCGATGCTGCCGTCCAGTCCCGCGAGCATCATGCCGACCGCCGCACGGTCCGTCGTCGAAACCATCTGAATGGCGTCGGCGGGAAGTTTCGCAGCCGTCAACCCTTCGCGCAAGGCTTCCAGGATGGCCGCCGACGAACGCGCGGATTCCGATCCGCCACGCAGGATCACCGCGTTTCCGGATTTGAGGCAAATAGCGGCGGCGTCCGCCGTCACGTTCGGCCGGCTTTCGTAGATAATGCCGATCACTCCAATGGGCGTGGCGAGGCGCGCGATTTCGAGTCCGTTCGGACGCGTCCAGCGCGCCAGTTCCCGACCCACCGGATCGGGCAGCGCCGCCACCTCTTCCACGCCCTTGGCCATGGCCTCCACGCGGTTTTCGTCGAGCGCCAGGCGGTCGAGCAGCGCAGGGCTCAGGCCTTCCAATTTCGCCAGGGTCATGTCCTCGGCGTTGGCGGCCAGGATATCGTCCGTATGCGCACGAATAGCCGCCGCCGCCGCCAGCAGCGCCGTATTCTTTGCGTCCGCCGTCGTCTCGCGCAAGGCGCGCGCGGCGTCGCGCGCGGCGATCCCGAGCACGCACATCTCGGCGGCAAGCGGTTGGTTCGCGGTTTCGCGCAGGCTCATCTTTCGGCCAGCCCCGTCAACGCCAGATCGTCGCGATGGATCATCTCGTCGCGGCCACGATAGCCGAGAATGGCCTCGATTTCGAGGCTGCGCTTGCCGGCGATGCGTTCGGCGTCTCCCGCGCCATAGGCCGCCAGCCCGCGCGCGATTTCGTGGCCGTCGCCGTCGCGCACGACCACCGCGTCGCCGCGTTCGAAGCGTCCGTCCACTTGGCGGATGCCGGCCGGCAAAAGGCTCTTGCCCGCGCCCAGCGCTTTCACCGCGCCCGCGTCGATAATGAGCGTCCCCTGCGGCTTGAGCACACCGGCGATCCAGCGCTTGCGCGCGGCGGCGGGCGTCGTCGAGGCGCGAAAGCGCGTGGCGCGCCCGCCAGCGCGCAGCGCTGCGATGGGATTGGCCGTCTTGCCCTTGGCGATGACGACTTCGCAGCCCGCTGCGGTGGCGATTTTCGCCGCGATCAGTTTCGACTCCATGCCGCCGCGGCCGACGCCGGACACCGGACCGCCCGCCATGGCTTCGATTTCGGGCGTGATCGTGCGCACCTCGTCGAGGTGGCGCGCGTCCGCGTCGCGCGAGGGATCGGCGCTGTAGAGCCCGTCCACGTCGGAGAACAGGATCAGCCGGTCGGCTTGCATCATCGAGGCGACGCGCGCCGCCAACTGGTCGTTGTCGCCGAAGCGGATTTCGGCGGTGGCCACCGTGTCGTTCTCGTTGATCACCGGCACGCTGCCCAGTTCGAGCAGCGTCTTCAGCGTGGCGCGCGCATTGAGATAGCGGCGGCGCTCCTCGGTATCGTCGACGGTGAGTAAGACCTGCGCCGCGACGATGCCTTCGCGCGCCAGAATGTCGGCATAGGCTTCGGCCAGGCGCACCTGTCCCGCCGCCGCCGCCGCCTGGCTTTCCTCCAACTTCAGCGCGCCGCTTTTCAGCTTCAGCGCGCGCCGGCCTAGCGCGATGGCGCCGGAAGAAACCAGCAGCACTTCTTTGCCTTCGCTTTTCAGCTTGGCGATGTCGGCGCTCAGCGATTTCAGCCAGTCGCGGCGCAAGGCCCCGCTTTTCGAATCGACCAACAGCGCCGAGCCGACTTTGATGACGATGGTGTGCGCGGCGGCGAGGATATCGGTCATGGCGTCCAGTCCCGCGCCGTCGTGCGCGCTTTCTTTTCCTTGGCGCGGCGTTTGGCGATTTCGGCGGCGAGCGCGCGCAAGACTTCGTCCACGCCTTCACCCGATACGCCCGACATCACGAAGACGTCGCGGCCGCAGGCCTTCTTGAGCGCGGCGCGCTTCTGGGACAGCTCCGGCTTCGGGATCGCATCGGCCTTGTTGAGCACGACGATCTCGGGCTTTTCCGTCAGCCCTTGCCCGTAAGCCTCCAGCTCGCCACGGATCGTCTTGTAGGCGCGCGCGATCTCGCTTTCGGTGCCGTCGATCAGATGCAGGATCGCGTTGCAGCGCTCCGCATGGCCGAGGAATTTGTCGCCCAGCCCCACGCCTTCGTGCGCGCCTTCGATCAGGCCGGGCAGATCGGCGAGCACAAAATCGGTCGTGTCGATGCGCACCACGCCGAGCTGCGGGTTCAGCGTCGTGAAAGGATAATCCGCGATCTTGGGCTTGGCCTCGGAGACACGCGCCAAGAACGTCGACTTGCCCGCATTGGGCAAGCCGATCAAGCCGACGTCGGCGATCAGCTTCAGTTGGAGGATGATCGCTTTTTCTTCGCCCGGCTGGCCCGGATTGGCGAAGCGCGGCGCCTGGTTGGTGGAACTCTTGAAATGGGCGTTGCCGAAGCCGCCGTTGCCGCCGCGTAACAGCATCACGCGGTCGCCCGACTGCGCCAGATCGACGATCAACGTCTCGCCGTCTTCCTCGAAGATTTGCGTGCCGACGGGTACGCGCATGACCGCGTCGTCCCCGCCCGCGCCCGACATATCCTTGCCCATGCCGCCTTCGCCGTTCCTGGCGCGGACATGCTGCTGAAAACGGTAGTCGATGAGCGTGTTGAGGTTTTCCACCGCCTCAGCCCAGACGTCGCCGCCCTTGCCGCCGTCGCCACCCCAAGGTCCGCCGTACTCGATGAATTTCTCGCGCCGGAACGCGACGCAGCCGTTGCCGCCCGCGCCCGACTGAATATAGACCTTGGCCGTATCGAGGAACTTCATCGTTTTCCTTTGGTGGCCTCATGCTTCGATAGGCTCAGCATGAGGGTTGGGTCTCCGTCACCCTGAGCTTGTCGAAGGGTCTTTTTCGCCCGAATTCCTCGCGCGTCAACGCCATCAGGTGGCAAGCGACCTCTTGTCCGCGCGCCAGGCTGACCCGCGGCGCGGTCCCCTCATGCCTGCCGCCGAGCTTTTCCAGCACACGCCCCGAGGCCGGATTGTCGTGGAACCAGCCGGCCCAGACGCTGGTGGCCTTGAGGTCGCGGAAGGCGAAGGAAACCACCCTCTTCGCCGCCTCGGTGGCATAGCCCTGACGCCAGAACGGCTTGCCCAGCCAATAGCCGAGCTCGAACTGTCCATCCTTCAGCTGTAGCCCGCAGCAGCCCATGAAGACGCCATCCAGCTTGCGCGTCACGGCGAAGCAAAAGCCCTCGCCGGCGGCGAGCTTTTCCAGGACGCGAGCGACGAATTCGCGCGCGTCGTCCTCGCGATAAGGGTGGGGCACGCTCGCAAGGTTTTTCGCGACGTCGTAATCGCCGATCCAGGTGACGATCGCCCCCACGTCGCGAAATTCGGGCGGGCGCAAGAGCAGTCTCTCCGTTTCCAATCTAGGCATGTCATTCCCTCCGCTGGCGAGGGAATAAAAAAGGGAGATGGCGGACCATCTCCCTCGCCTCAATGGGCCGCCAAATTCATGGCGGCCTATGTTTTTGCCGCCTATTCCGTCTTCGCCGCCGGAGCCGCCGCAGCAGTCACGTGTACGTACGTGCGGCGCTTGAGGCCCTTGCGGAACGTCACTTGGCCTTCCGTAAGCGCGAACAGCGTATGGTCCTTGCCCATGCCGACGTTCTTGCCCGGATGGAATTGGGTGCCGCGCTGGCGCACGATCACGTTGCCCGCGGTGATTTTCTGGCCGCCGAACAGCTTGACGCCGAGCCTCTGGCCCGCCGAGTCGCGACCGTTGCGCGAAGAACCGCCTGCTTTCTTGTGAGCCATGATCTGGTTCCTTAGGCCGAGATGCCGGTGATCTTGATCTTGGTGAAGGGCTGACGATGGCCGCGCTTCCTATGCGTGTTCTTGCGGCGCTTCTTCTTGAAGGCGATGACTTTCTCGCCCTTGCCCTGCGCGACGATTTCGGCGGTCACGGACGCGCCGGCGACCAGAGGCGCGCCGGTCTTGGCCGTCTCGCCGCCCAGCATCAGGACTTCGCCGAGTTTCAGCTCGCCGCCGACCTCGCCTGCGACCTTTTCGATGGTCAGGACGTCGCCCGATGCCACCTTGTATTGCTTGCCGCCCGTGCGGATCACCGCGAACATGAGCTAAATCCTTGAAAAGATATGATTTCCCTGAAGGGACCTACCCCCAAGGAGCCGCGCAATATACTGACGCGAACGCCGGGGTCAAGCCGCACAGCCAAGGCCTTCGCCCGGTCAGCGCACACCGCCGGAACGGAGCGGGGCAGCGATCGTCCCCCAAATATCGAAAAGTCGAATTCGAATACCGATTTTTCGATATATCTCATTGATTCGTCTGTTAATTTCCTTTCCTAGCCGGTCGACGCCAAGCGACCGGAGCGTGCATCAAGGCGACCGGAGGGTGCTTTTAAATCCTGGTCAACGCATTCCTTGAACAAACCGGGAACATCATACATGATCCTTTTCGCTTGGCAAGTCAGTAAGGTCTGAAAAATCGAATCTCGGCGGAACTGATGGGCACTCTCTACTACGGCGACAATCTCACCATCCTGCGCGAGCAGGTGAAGGACGAGAGCGTCGATCTGGTTTATCTCGACCCGCCGTTCAACTCGAACGCGTCTTACAACGTGTTGTTCAAGGCGCCGGACGGGCACGAGAGCCATGCCCAGATGGAGGCGTTCGAGGACACCTGGCACTGGAACGAGACGGCGGAGAAAGCCTTCGACGAGGTGATGCAGTCGGGCAATTCCGACGCCGCCGAAATGCTGCGTGCCATGCGCTCCTTCCTGCATGACAACGACATGATGGCGTATCTGGCGATGATGGCGGTCAGGCTGATCGAGCTACATCGCGTGCTGAAGTCGACGGGCTCGCTCTATCTGCACTGCGATCCGACGGCGAGTCACTATTTGAAAATTTTGTTGGATGCAGTGTTTGGGCCGCGCCAGTTCTTGAGTGAGATTGTTTGGAAGCGATATGGAGCACATAGCAACTCCAATACCTATGGCGCGGTGCATGACATTTTGTTGTTTTATGAAAAGGGTCAGACTTGTACTTTCAACAAGCAGTTCTCCACATACGACGACGATTACATCAAAGAGAGATTCAAATTTTCTGATCCGGATGGCAGGCGATGGGCGGAACAAAATCTTGGTAATCCTGCTGTTCGCCCGAATTTGATGTATGAGTTCACTGCCAAAAATGGAATCACATACGTACCTCCATCCAACGGTTGGAAGTATTCGCCGGACCGCATGGCTGAACTCGACGTGCAAAATCGCCTGCACTATCCGCAGAAGACGGGTGGGCGCCTTCGGCTAAAAAGCTACCAAGATGAGCTACCAGGCGTGCAGTTGCAGGACGTTTGGACTGATTTGGTCACCATTGGAGGAACCAGCGCGGAGCGCCTCGGCTATCCCACACAAAAGCCACTTGCCCTTCTCGAACGCATCTTGAGTGCCTCCTCCAACGAAGGCGATGTGGTGCTCGATCCATTCTGCGGCTGCGGCACGACCGTTCATGCCGCGCAGAAGTTGGGGCGCGAATGGATCGGCATCGACATCACGCACCTCGCCATTTCGCTGATCCAGAAGCGCCTGCGCGACGCCTTCGGCGCCATTCCCATTGTGGTCCACGGCACGCCAAAGGATTTGGGCGGCGCTGAGGCCCTCGCGGCCCAGGACAAGTATCAGTTCCAATGGTGGGCGGTGTCGCTGGTCGATGCGGTGCCTTACGGCGGCAAAAAGAAGGGTGCGGATTCCGGCATCGACGGTTTCATCTATTTCAAGCCCGACGGCAAGATCACCGAGAAAGCCATCGTCTCGGTCAAGGGCGGCGAGAATGTCGGCGTCGGCATGATCCGCGACCTGATCGCCGTGACGGATCGCGAGAAAGCCAAGATGGGCATCTTGATCTCGCTGGCCGAACCCACCGCCCCGATGAAGAAGGAAGCCATCGCCGCAGGTTTCTATAAGACGGATTACGGCGAGTACGCGAAAATCCAGATTCTCACCATCGAACAACTCTTCGCCGGCCAGAAGCCGGACATGCCCTGGATCGACTCCTCCGTCTTCAAAAAAGCCAAGCGCGAGATGAAGGGCACGCAGGAAAAGCTGCTTTAACCCTAGACTGCCTCTCATTCACAAACATTCCGCGGCCAGCTTCGGCACAATTCGGACAAACGCCGTGGCCGGAATTGGGCTATAATACGCCGTTTTCGCACGCTCGGCCGCCGGAGGGGCACGGTTGGCGGTCGAAGCGGAATGAGTGTTCGTGCCGACGGGGGACTGGCATGACGCGTCGTTTTGCTTCGATTTTCGGGGCTGCAATTCTCTTGGCCGCGGCCGCGCAAGCGGCGCGGGCCGAGAGCGAGCCGGCCACGTTCAGCATCCTGTTCGAGAACGACGTGTTCTTCAACACGGACCGCGATTACACCAACGGCGTGCAACTCGCCTACACGACGGGGCCCGACCGGAACTACGATTGGGCCGTCGACGCGGCGCGGGCGCTGCCCTTCTTCGCGCCCTCGGGCGAGGTGCGCACCAGCTATGCGCTGGGCCAGAACATCTACACGCCCAAAGACACCGACCTCGTCAACCCGCCGCTGACGGAACGGCCCTATGCGGGCTTCCTCTATGGCGCACTCGGTCTGATGGAGCAGAACGACACGCGGCTCGACCAACTCCAGCTGCAGCTTGGGGTGATCGGCCCGGCCTCGCTGGCCGAAGACGCGCAGAAAATGGTTCACTCGATCATTCACGACGCCAAGCCCAAGGGCTGGTACACGCAATTGCGCGACGAGCCCGGCTTGGAGCTGACCTATGAGCGCAGCCTCAAGCTTATCCCACCGCAATCGCTGCTCGGCCTCGTCCTCGACGCGGAACCGCATTTCGGCGGCGCCGTCGGCAATGTCTACGATTACGTCAATGTCGGCGCGATGGTGCGTTTCGGCTTCAACCTGCCGGACGATTACGGTCCGCTGAGGATCGAGCCTGGTCTGCCGGGATCGAATTTCTTCAAATCGACCGGCGATTTCAGCGCCTATGTCTTCGCGGGCGTCGACGGACGCGCGCTGGCGCGCAACATCTTCCTCGACGGCAACACCTGGCAGGACAGCCGTTCGGTGGTGAAGAAGAATCTGGTCGGCGATCTGGAACTGGGCGCGGCGGTCACCGTTGCCCACGCGCGGCTCGCCTTCACCCACGTCTTCCGTTCGCGCGAGTACGGCTCGCAGACGACGGCAGACCAGTTCGGCGCGTTGAGCCTGACGTTCGGGCTTTGATCGCTGCGGCGGCCCGTCAGTTGCAGGCGAGCGCCGCGCCGTAGGGAGAGTCGAGACCGACCTGGGCCAGGCAGACCGGGCCCGCGTCGGAGGCGATACAGATCTTGCCATAGAGGCCGCTGGCTTGCGCGCGCTTGCCGATGGCGCAAGCGGGAACGGCCGCCAGCGGAAAAACCTTGATCTGATGATGTTCGTCGCCGCAAGCGGCGGCGGAGATCGCGTAGAACGACCTTCCCTCGGCCGTGACGCCCATTTTCAGGACCACACCTTTGAAATTGTAAGGCTGCCTGTTGGCCGGGCATGGCGTCGCGACGGGCGCGGCGGCGAGAGCGGACGTGACAAGAAGAAACGCGCTCAGCGCGCCCGACAGAGTTTTCATTTCTCTTCCGCTTTTTGCCTCAAGAACAACCCAACCACCGCCGCCAGCGTCAGCACCAAGCCGACGAAGATACCGGCGAATTTCGCGGTGGTCGCTTCCACGGTCAACGTCGCCAAGGTCTGGTTCGGGCCATGGGTCAGCATGACCATCTGCAAACCGTTCTCGCAGGCATCGAACAAGGCGCCGGCGACAGGAGCCATGGCCATCAACGCCAGGATCCGCCGCGCCCGGCCGGGTTTGGGCGCGAAACGCTCGCGCGCCACGATGGCGCCGTAATAGAGCGCGGCTGCGTAGAGCGGCATGAACAGGTAATCGAAGCCCAGCCCGAAGCCGGCCAACGCCGAGTCGGGCGGGCTGGTCCAATGATCCATGATCGAGCGGATGCCCCAGTTCGTCGGCACCCCTTGCAGATCGGCCGCGCCATAGCCGGTTTTCGCCTTGAGAGAGGCATCGGCCAAGTTCAAGACCACCAACGCCGCGATGGCCGCCGCGCTCGTCCAAGCCCAGCGGGCGTTGAGCGCTTTCCTGCTAAGCTGCATCTGGTTTCCCCATGTCTTGAATGCGCCTGCTTCATGCGCCCTTTGCCGGATATTTTGTACAATTTCCACCGGAGGAAGCGCGGCCGCGGCCGGCTCAAAAGAAAACGCCCGGTCGGGGGTGCCGACCGGGCGTCATTTGCGCCGTTACGCGCTAAGTGCCGGGAGGGGATGACCGACACCGCTGTTGAAGAGCCCATCCGGCGTGCGAGCGGGGGGGCAGTGCCTGCCGGACGTTCTTGCCCTTCGAAAAGTACTATATGCATTTTGGTCACAGTTTTCAACTATTTTTTCGAACCAGGGCATGCTTAAGATATTTTTAATGACAGCGGTAAAATTGACACGATTTGAAATCAGCCCCGTAAAGCCGCGATTTTCTTGTTGATGGAATGCCGCCAGGCCTCGGAGAGCGCGGGCGCATCGTGAATTCGGCGCAATCCGTCACGGTCGGGGGCTGTAGAAAACAACGCGACAAAGGCCTCGTGCACGGTAGGGCCGGTTCCCGGCACAACTCGAACGAGTGCCACATTCCGTGCGGGCGCGGTCCCTTCCTCGATCACGCGCAAATACCAGCCGCAGCGGGCGGAGAGCGTCATAGCCTGAGACACATCCGGCCGCCCAGTGTGAATGCCGAGCTTGAAACAGGGCGCGCGCGGCTGGCTGATTTCCACAATCGCTTCACCCCAGCGAAAACGATCGCCGATGCGCACGAAGGTTTCGTCGCCGCCGGCAAGCGTCAGATTTTCACCGAAGGTGTTCGCCGCGCAGGAGAGGTTCTTCTCCGTCTCCCACCACGGCCAGTGATCGCTGGGATAGCAATAGACCGCTTTGTCGGCTCCGCCGTGCGCTTCGAGATCGGCCTGCCCGTCGCCTTCGATGCCGTCGGCGCGCACCAGCACGCTATTTGCTTCCACCGCCCGCTTGACGATGCTCGAGAAAACATCCTTGCCCTGCACCGTGCCGATGACGGCCGGCAGGCCGACATTCACCGACAGAATGGAAAAGTGTGCGGCGGTCATGTTTTCTCGCGCAGCGCAGCGCCAAAGGCGGCAAAAATCGCGCGCGAGATTTCGTTCTCGGCCCAGCGCCATTCCGGATGCCATTGCAGGCCGAGCAGGAAGCCTTTCGCTCCCGGCATGGAGACCGCTTCGATTTGCCCGTCCGGCGCGAGGGCATCGGCGAACAGCGGCGGTGCCAGCCTGTCGATGCCTTGGCCGTGCAGCGAATTCACCGCGAAGCTGCGCTGTCCCACGATGTGCGCCAGTAAGCCGCCTTGCGCCACCGTCACCGGGTGCGCCGGACCATATTGTTCGTCGAGCGGCGCGGTCTCGTTTTCGCGATGATCGAGACGGCCCTCGACCTCGTGCACACGCTGGTGCAGCGTGCCGCCCATGGCGACGTTCAATTCCTGGAAGCCGCGGCAGATGCAGATCGCCGGCTTGCCGCTTTCAGCGACGGCGCGCAGCAGCGGCAGCGCGGTGGAGTCGCGCCGTTCGTCCTGCAGCAACTCCTCGCCCCGAGCTTCCGCGCCGTAATGGCGCGGCGAGACGTTGGACGGCGAACCGCTGAACAAGAAACCGTCGACGCTCGCCAGAATGTCCTGGAGCTCCAGCGGCGGATCGAGCGCCGGAATCAGCAGAGGCAATGCGCCCACGCCGTCGCGCAACGCCGCGAGGTATTTCTCGTTCGCCAAATGGTAAGGTTGGTCCTCCACCATGCGGTGATCGCAGACAAGCCCGACGATGGGACGCGAAGAACGCATGCTCAATCCCGCGATTTGACCCCGACCGGCGCCCTCGCGTCCTTGAGCACGAACAGCTGTCCGTCGATGGCCGCGCCCGGCTCCAGATCGCGCAGCGCCACGGTCGTCTGCAGTCCCTGATCGTCGAGGATGGTCCATTGCCGCAGTTCGAGCACCGGATCGGCGAACACCATCGCGAGATTGGGCTTGCTGCGGTTGGCGTTGGTGCGCGCCTCGACGATCAGCGCGCCGGCTTCGTGGCGCACCGCCAGGATCGCATCGTTGTGGCTCAAATCGATATTGTCGGCGAGGATCAGTCCGAGCGGCGTGGCGGACAGCGGATAACGGTCGACGGTCTTGAGCTTGCGATTGGCCACCGCGACGGTGTGCCCGTCGGATACGATCAGGATGGGATTGGGCGGCTGGTATTCGAAACGGATGCGTCCGGGCTTTTCGAGATAGAAGCGGCCCTGGTCGATCTGGCCGTCGGGATCGATCTGCACGAAATCGCCCTCGAGCGTGCGGATGGAATTGAGATAGGCGCTGACGCGGTCGAGATCGGCGCGGTCGGCGTCGCTGAATTCGATCATGCGCCTGGGCGCGGGCTGGCCGGCTCCGCCGAGCCCGGCGGCCAAGAGCGCAATCAGAAGCAGGTTTGCCAAACGTCGCATCGCGGATTGTCTAAGACGAATTCGCGACGGAAGGAAGCGAATAGCTGTTATGCCGTTCTATGCCGCGTGGTCCGCGTTCTTGCGCGGCCTCGGCGCGCCAAGGCCGTTGACCAGGAGCGTCAGCACGCCATCGAGCTCGTGCTCCAGCTTGGGCAGGGTCGATTTGGACCATAGCTGCGGATAGCGAAATTTCATGGTCGCGGACTGGATCATCTCGGCGGTGAATTCCTTGTCGTCGAAGTGGAACTCGCCGGCACGTTCGGCCTCGACGAACAGCTCGACCAGTAGCTTGCGCTCGTTGGCGAGCAACCAAGTGGCGTATTGCGGGCGTTCATGGGCGATGACGCCGGCCATTTCGTGAATCCGCGGGTTCTTTTCCAGCATGCGGTAGGTGTGCCGCATTTCCTCGAAGAAATAATCGTGCAGCCGTTCGCGCGCGCTCTTGCCGGGCGCGACCAGCAGTTTGCGCATATCCTGCAAATGCTCTTCGTGCTCGGTGGTGGCGATGGCTTCGGCAATGTCGAGCTTGCCGGGGAAAAAGCGGTAAAGATTACCCGGCGACATGCTGCAATCGGCGGCGACCTCGGCCATGGTGGTCTTGGCGTAACCGAAATGCCAAAAGCGCTTCTTGGCGGCCTGGATGATTTGTTCGCGGACGGCGTCTTTTTCGGCCATGAGCCATGCCCCTTTTACCGGCTCCGGCGACCGGCGTGCGCTTATTCCCCAATTCAGGATAGTATTTGTTTCTGAACGTTCAACAAATCGTTCAATCTTCCGCACTGCATTATAAGGCGGAGACTGGAACCGCAAAATGGCAGTAAAGTCCGATATGGCAATACTTTATGAGCGGATCGGAGTGATCGGCGCCGGCGCCTGGGGCACTGCCCTGGCCTTGATCGCGGCCAGAGCCGGACGCGCGGTCACCTTATGGGCGCGCGAGTCCGAGGTGGTGGAGTCGATTGCCCGCAGCCAAGAGAACACCCTTTTCTTGCCGGGCATTGCCCTGCCCCCCTCCATCGCGGCCACGGGCGAGCTGGCGGCCGCGGTGACCGCCGAGGTTCTCCTGGTCGCCGCCCCGGCCCAGCATTTGCGCGCCAGCCTGACAGCCATCGCGGTGCTGGCGCCCAAAGCCATCCCGCTGGTGCTCTGCGCCAAAGGCTTCGAACGGGACAGCGGCAAGCTCTTGACCGAGGTCTTGCGCGAAACCGCCTCCGGCTTCGAGCCGGCGATCCTGTCGGGGCCGTCTTTCGCGCGCGACGCGGCCCTGGGCCTGCCTACGGCCGTCACCATCGCCGCCCGCCTGCCCATCGCCCAGCGTCTGCAAGCGAGCCTTGGCCATGCCGCATTCCGGCCCTATGCGAGCGACGACATTCTGGGCGTGGCGCTGGGCGGCGCGGCGAAGAACGTCTACGCCATCGCTTGCGGCATCGTCGACGGCCTGGGATTGGGCGAGAGCGCACGCGCGGCGCTGCTGGCGCGCGGCTTCGCCGAACTCCGGCGGCTCGGAAAGGCGCTGGGCGCCCGTCCGGAAACGCTGATGGGCCTGTCGGGACTGGGCGACCTTGTGCTCACCGCGACCAGCCCGCACTCGCGCAACTACCGGTTCGGCCACGAGATCGGGAAAGGCCGCACGCCGGACGAACTGCGCGCGCCGGGACAGCCGCTGGCCGAAGGCGTTGCAACGGCACCGGCTCTTGTCATACGCGCAGCCAAGGAGAGGATCGAACTGCCCGTGGCGGAGACCGTCGCCTGCGTGCTCGACGGCTCTCTACCGCCCGCGGACGCCATCGTACGTTTAATGAGCCGACCGCTGAAACCGGAATAGGAGACGCCGATGCTGTTCGTCGTTATCGCCATCGATAAGGAGAATGGTTTGCCGCTGCGCCTGGCCACGCGCGAAGCTCATTTCGCCTTTGTCCGCGAGACCGGCGTCGTGAAACTTGGCGGACCGTTCCTCGACGCCAACGGCGACATGAAGGGCAGCCTGATGATCGTCGAAGCCGCCGATCTCGACGCCGCGAAGGCCTGGCACGCGGGCGATCCTTATGTGAAGGCCGGACTCTTCGTTTCTTCCGAGGTGAGGCCCTGGAAGGCCACTTTCAATCCTATCGAGGCGAAACTCTGATGGCGTATTGGCTGTTCAAAACCGAGCCGGAAACCTGGTCGTGGGACCAGCAGAAGAAAAATGGCGCGAAGGGCGAGCCCTGGACCGGAGTGCGCAATCATCAAGCCGCCAACGCCATGAAGGCGATGCGCGAGGGCGATGTCGGCTTCTTCTATCACTCCGGTGAAGAGCGGCGGATCGTGGGGATCGTCGAGGTGATCGGCGAATATGCCCCCGACCCCACCGACGCAAGCGACCGGTTCGGTATGGTCGTGGTCAAGGCGGTGCGCGATATTCCCAAGCCCGTGACCCTGGCCGAGATCAAAGCCACACCGAAGCTGCAGAACATGGTGCTGGTGAAGAACTCGCGGCTTTCGGTTCAGCCGGTCGCGTCCGCCGAGTGGAAAATCGTTTGCGCCATGAGCGGGATCAGATAGGCGATCGCAAAAGGGCGTGCGCTTACTGCGGCGGCGGCCCGGCGTCCGGCTGCTGCTGGCTGGCATCGCCGCTGTTGGTGCCCGTGGCCGGCGCTACCTCGCTGTCGTCCGCAGCGGCGCCGCCGCCGGCGTTCTGGGTGCCATCGGAGTTCTGCGCGCCGTCGTCGGCAGCGGCCTGGCCATTGTCCGGGGCCACGGCCGCATCGGTGTCGTCGTCGGGCACTTGGCGCACCTGGTAGGTCGTCAGGCCGTCCGTGCGCTGGACGCTATAGAGCGTAACGCAGTCCGGGTTCTTCGTGATATCTTTGCACTTGAGGTCGGCGGTGTCGCCGGTGGCGACGTCGGCGGTGATGTTGTAGGTGTCGCCGCCGGCCACGGCCGTGCACAGCCTGCGATTCTCGACGTCCGTGCTCTTCGCGTCGGAGTTCGCCAAGGCGGCGGTATTGGGAACGACGCCGTAATCGCGGGCGTCCTGGAGCGCGACCGTGCAGATGGCTTTGCCGCTTGGGCCAAAAAAGCCGCCGAACACGACCACCGCGGCCGCGATCGCCACGAGCGCCGCGCCGCCGCCGCCGGCCCACCACCATTTGCGCGTCTGCATCGACGCTAGAATCGTCGCCGACAGTTTTGAAGCCGCCGCGAGCAGTCTTGAAATGGTTTCGTGCACCGGGACGCCCTTTCGCTCTATTCCGCCGCTACAGACCGCGCGGGAGCCCATACATATCCCGCAAGGCCGCGCGCTTCCAGCCCCCGAAAGGCGCAACGGGCTAAATCGTGCTTAATGTTGGTTGCGGGGCTAACCGGCAGATTATGCCGTCAGATCGGCCTTTATTTATCTTCTCTGCGTTGTGCGCGGCGCATCATCCAGCGCGCCAGCAACAATCCAATCGCCGCTCCAAAGGAACAGCCCGAAGCCCACACAAAAAATTCCGCAATTTTCCCGGTGAAGTCGCCGATGAGGCCATGGAAAGCAATGCCGACGATCGCGAATCCGGCAATCATGGAGACGAAAGGGATTCCCTTGCGGGTGTTGCGCGCCATCACGTTCGCGACGACGATCAGCAACGCCCCCACGGCCGCGGCGAAAAAGATAAGCTCGCGCACATCGAATCCGCCGGCCCGCCATTGACGCGCGGTTTCGTTCACGCCCGACAGAAGCCCCACGACGACGCCGCCGAGCGCAGCCACCAGGAGCGCGGCTTGTAGAAACGAGCGTGTGGAATTGCGGGCCGTCATTGCCCCATTATACGCTCAACCCTTGAGCGCGGACAGCACCTCGTCGAGCATCTTCTTGGCGTCGCCGAACAGCATCCGGTTGTTCTCCTTGTAGAACAGCGGATTGTCGACGCCGGCATAACCGGAAGCCATCGAACGCTTCATCACGATGGAGATCTTGGCTTTCCACACTTCAAGCACCGGCATGCCGGCGATCGGGCTGGTGGGATCGTCCTCGGCCGCCGGATTGACGATGTCGTTGGCGCCGATCACCATCGTGACGTCGGTGTCCGGGAAATCGTCGTTCAACTCGTCCATCTCCAGCACGATGTCGTACGGCACCTTGGCTTCGGCGAGCAGCACGTTCATGTGCCCCGGCATGCGCCCGGCGACCGGATGAATGCCGAACCGCACGTTGACGCCCTTCTCGCGAAGCAGCTTGGTGATCTCGTACACCGAGTGCTGCGCCTGCGCGACCGCCATGCCGTAGCCCGGCACGATGATGACGCTCTTGGCTTCGCGGAGCAGCTCGGCGGTTTCGACCGCGCTGATCGGCGTGACTTCGCCGGCGGGTGCGGTCCCCGGCTTGGCAGCCTGGCCTTCGCTAGTGCCGAAACCACCAGCGATGACGCTGAGGAAATGACGGTTCATCGCCCGGCACATGATGTAGCTGAGGATCGCGCCCGAGGAGCCGACCAGCGCGCCAACCACGATCAGAAGATCGTTCGACAGCATGAAGCCGGTGGCCGCCGCCGCCCAGCCCGAATAGCTGTTCAGCATCGAGATCACCACCGGCATGTCGGCGCCGCCGATCGCCATCACCATGTGAACGCCGAACAGAAGCGCGATCACGGTCATCACGATCAAAGGCAGCATGCCGGCCTGGATCGATCCCGCGGTCGCGAACTGATGGCCGAACCAGATCACCGCGACGAGACCGGCCAGGTTCAACAGATGGCGCCCCGGCAGCAGCACAGGCTTGCCGGTGATCTTGCCCGAGAGCTTGCCGAAGGCGATCACCGACCCGGTGAAGGTCACCGCTCCGATCAGAACGCCGACGTAAATTTCCATTATGTGAATGGAGTGCTCGGCCGCGGTGGGGAACACCGTCGAGGTGTCGATGAAACTGGCGAAGCCGATGGTGCAGGCGGCGAAGCCGACCAGCGAGTGCATGATCGCGACGAGTTCCGGCATCTGGGTCATCTTGACCACGCGGGCCGCGATGATGCCGATGGTGCCGCCGACGGCCATCGCCGCGACGATCCAGGCATAGCCGTTCAGCGTCACCAGCACTTCCTCTGCGCCCGTCGACGTGAGCCGGTGCCCGAAAATCGTGGCGAGCACGGCGATGGTCATGCCGATGATGCCGAACCAGTTGCCGCGGCGCGAGGTTTCCGGATTGGAAAGCCCGCCGAGGCTGAGGATGAAGAGAATGATGGCTCCGATGTAGGAGACCGTTGTGAGTGTTGCAGGCATGGGTGCGGTCTCCTACTTGCGGAACATCATCAGCATGCGCCGCGTCACCGCGAAGCCGCCGAACATGTTGATCGAAGTGAGCGCGATGCCGACGATGGCGATCCAGCGGATCAGCTCGTCCGGCCGGACAGTGCCGGCAGGAACTTGCGGAGCAATCTGGATCAACGCGCCGATGGTGATGATGCTGGAAATCGCGTTGGTGACGCTCATCAGCGGAGTATGCAGGGCCGGCGTGACGTTCCACACCGTCATATAGCCCACGAAGATGGCCAGCACGAAGACCGTGAAATGGCCGATGAACGCCGGCGGAGCATAAAGGCCGATCAGTGCGAACAGCGCCAGGGCGATGACCGGCATCGTGAGAGCGCCGACAAACTTCGCAAACGCGCTCTTCTCTTTCTTCACCACCGGCGCCGCAGCAGCCTTGGGCGCGGGCGGCGCGGGAAGTTTGAGCGGCGGGGCGGGCCAGGTGATCTCGCCGTCCTTGATCACGGTGAAGCCGCGGATCGCATCGTCCTCCATGTTGACGACGATCTGGCCGTCCTTGGCCTTGCAGAGTTCTTCGGTGAGCCGCAACAGGTTGGTGGCGTAGAGCGTCGAAGACTGCTTGGCGAGGCGCGAGGCCAGATCGGTGTAGCCGATGATGGTCACACCGTGCTTGACGACGGCCTTGCCGGGCTCGGTCAATTCGCAGTTGCCGCCCTGTTCGCCCGCCATATCGACGATCACGCTGCCGGGCTTCATTGACTGGACCATCTCGGCCGTGATGAGGCGGGGCGCAGGCTTGCCGGGAATGAGGGCCGTCGTGATGATGATGTCGACGTCCTTGGCCTGCTTGGCGTACATCTCGCGCTGGGCCTTCTGGAAGCCTTCGCTCATCACCTTGGCATAGCCGCCACCGCCCGAGCCTTCTTCCTCGTAGTCGACCTTGACGAACTCGGCGCCCATCGACTTGACCTGATCGGCGACTTCCGCGCGCGTATCGTTGGCGCGGACGATGGCGCCGAGGCCGACGGAGGTTCCGATCGCCGCAAGACCGGCGACGCCGGCGCCGGCGACGAACACCTTGGCAGGCAGGACCTTGCCCGCCGCGGTGATCTGGCCATTGAAGTAGCGGCCAAAAGCGTTTGCCGCTTCGATGACCGCGCGATAACCGCTGATGCCAGCCATCGAGGTCAGCGCGTCCATTTTTTGCGCGCGCGACAAGAGGCGTGGCACGGCATCCATGGCCAAGACCGTGACCTTCCTGGCGGCCAGTGCCTTCATCAGATCCGGGTTCTGCGCCGGCCAGACGAAGCTGATCAGCGTCGTGCCTGCCTTCAGCAGGGCGACTTCGCCCGCATCGGGCGCGCGCACCTTGAAGACGATGTCGGACGACGACCAGACTTCGGCCGCGCTCTTGGCGATTTTTGCGCCGACGGCGGCATAGGCATCGTCGAAAAAGCTTGCGCCGTTGCCGGCGCCGCTTTCGACGATCACCGCAAAGCCTAGCTTGATGAGCTTGGAAACGACTTCCGGCGCCGTCGCAACGCGCTTTTCGCCGGCAAACGTCTCTTTCGGTATTCCAATGGTCTGAGGCATGATTTCACGCATCTGGTTGGATTGTTCGAGGACGACGGACAAGCCCCCATCCTGGCGATGGAAAAATGTCGGCAGAGATCAGCCGCGTAAACCGTGAACGAAGAGCGTCAGCGGGCATGCCGCGCCCCTGAGGTACGGCGCGGGAATATAGCAAACAGTGTGGTTAGGCAACGCCGCACGTATGCGGCATCGCGCACCATTCCCACGCCTAAAAGACGAGCATAAATCCGCGCAGTCTGTCGGCCTGTACGGCGCGATTTCGCGTCCTGTCACACACGGACTGTTGCGGATTTTTTCAGTCGCGCGAGGCTATGACGGTCTAACCGTGCGTGCGGAAGATCAGCAGCCCCAGCATGAGCAGCGCAATACAGACCATCGACCATTTGACGAGGCCCGTGAAGAGCTTCCACGTGCGAACATGGTCACTGATGTCCATTGTTCCGGTTTGCTCGCCGTCGTGGTCGTGCGCCGCCATCTCTATCCCCATAATTACAGCCTGGACTATAGCAAAGCGGAGCGGCCGGCAAAGCCGGGAGTTCGGTCTAAATCCTGCGCCGCGGCAGCGAATGAACCCAGTCCGCCAACAGCGCGCGCAATGCCGCCACCAGCGCCAGGGGCTGATCGAGCATAACGTGATGCTGCGCCTGGGGGATTTCGACCACGGGGGCGGCCCGCCCGAGCAGGTTGAACATGTATTCCCCGATCTGGGGCGGCAGCAGGATCGAATGCTCGCCGCGAAATACCGCGATTCGGCATTTGGTGGCTTTGAGCCGCGCCGCCAGATCGCCGATGGAAAAATCGCGCCAGATCGCCGGATCGAACTTCCAGGAGAAGCCGCCGTCCGTCTCTTTCAGCGAATGGCGCGCCACCCAGTCCAGCAGATACAGGTTGTCGCAGGTCTGGGGCGGAAGCAGCCGAAAACGCGCCAGGGCCGCGGCCAGCGTTGCATAAACTTTGTGCGGTCTGCTCGTATGCGGCGGCCCGCCGCCGGCCCGGTCCGGCGGGTTGACCGGCGAGTCGACGATCACCGTGCCGGACAGACGCTCGCCGTAAAGCGCGCCCGTGAGCAGCGTGACGAAGCCCCCGAAGGAATGCGCCACGATGATCGGCGGCTCGGCCGGCGCGAACATGCCGGCGGCTTCGCACACCGCCAGTTCCTCGTGCGCGAACTGCTCCATCGTGTAACCGCCGGCGCGCCAATCGCTGTCGCCCATGCCCGAAAGGTCAATCGCGGCGACGTTGTAATCGCGCGCCAGGAACGGCGCGATGAAACTCCACCAATAGGCATGCGCCGCGTTACCGTGGACGAGCAGCAGTCCGGGCCGAGTCTTGTCGCCCCAGCGCAAATAATGGATGCGCGCGCCATCGACCTCGACGAACCGGCTTTCGGGCAGGGTCGCGACGGCCTGCGCGAACCAGACGGGCGCCGGCGGCGGCGCGCCGGCGAGCGCGGCAAGCGGCGTTTCCAAATCGGGAAAATCGATTTTTCCAGCTCCGGGCATAAGAGGAAGATTCGCCGCTTTGCTCTGCAAGCCGAGGCTGGCACGCTTATCCCCGCCGCTCAAGCCAAGCGAACGGCTTGTGGTCCTTGTGTTTTACCGTTTGTTCACCATCACGCGACAGTGACGAACTGTGCCACACAAGGACATCTCTTAAACAGGCCTTTACCTGTCGCGCGTAACCATCGCCTCTTCACAGCCGAGGGCCCGATGGCACAGACGATTCTCATTGTCGACGACGATCCCGTACAGCGCCGGTTGCTCGAGGCTGCAATCAGCCGCTCCGGCATGACGGTCATCACCGCGCCCGGCGGCGGGCCGGCGCTCGACCTGGTGACGGGTCCGCGCGGCGAACAGATCGCGCTGATCTTGCTCGACCTCGTCATGCCGGACATGGACGGTCTGGAAGTGCTCGCTAAACTGCGCGTCACCCACCCCGAGCTGCCGGTGATCGTACTCACCGCCAAGGGCGGCATCGATTCCGCGGTGGAAGCGATGCGCGCGGGCGCCAACGATTTCCTGGTCAAGCCGGCCAGTCCCGAACGCATCACGACCTCGATCCGCAATCAGCTCAAAATCGGCACCTTGTCGGGCGAAGTCACGCGCCTGAAGAAGAAGTCGGAGAACCGTCTGGTCTTCGAGGATCTCGTCGCCAAATCGGACGAAATGAAACAAGTGTTCCGGCTCGGACTGCGCGCCGCGCAATCGAATATCCCCATCCTGATCGAAGGCGAATCCGGCGTCGGCAAGGAATTGATCGCGCGCGCCATCCAGGGTTCGTCGGAGCGCGCGGGAAAGCCCTTCGTCACCGTCAATTGCGGCGCCATTCCCGAGAACCTGATCGAGTCGATCCTGTTCGGCCACGAGAAAGGCTCCTTCACCGGCGCCAGCGAGCGCCATCTGGGCAAGTTCCAGGAAGCCGACGGCGGCACGCTGTTCCTCGACGAGATCGGCGAACTGCGCCTCGACATGCAGGTCAAGCTGCTGCGCGCCCTGCAGGAGGGCGAGGTCGATCCGGTGGGCTCCAAGCGCCCGGTGAAGGTCGACGTGCGCATCATGTCGGCGACCAACCGCGATCTTTCCGAGTTCACGCGCGAGGGCCGGTTCCGCGAGGATTTATTCTACCGTCTCAACGTGTTCCCGATCTTCGTGCCGCCGCTGCGCGAGCGCCGCAACGACATCCCGGCGCTGGCGCGCCACTTCATCACCCGTTTCGCCGCTGAGGAGCACAAGCCGGTCGCCAGCCTGTCGCCCGAAGCGGCGGACCTGCTCGAACGCTTTTCCTGGCCGGGCAATGTGCGCCAGCTCGAAAACACGATCTTCCGCGCGGTCGTGCTGTGCGACGGCTCGCTGCTCGACGTCTGCGACTTCCCGCAGATTGCCGCCGCCATGGGCGTGGACGCGAAAAATCGCCGCGTCTTCACCGCCGACGCGCCCAACCTCGACGCCACCGTCTTCGCGCCGGCCTTGCCCGCGTCTTCGCCTTATGCGCTGTCGGCCACCGATGCCTCGGGCCATATGCGCAAGCTGGATGAGATGGAATCCGAGATCATCCGCCTCGCCATCTCGCGCTACGACGGACACATGTCGGAGATCGCGCGCCGGCTCGGCATCGGCCGTTCGACGCTGTACCGCAAGCTGAAGGATTTCGGCCTGGAATCGAGCGAAAGCGAAGTGCCGGAGTCCACCGAAGAACCGCCGCGCCAACTGGCCGGTTAGCTGCGCATCCCCAGCGCACCGAGATAGAGATCCAAGATCGCTTCGTGTTCCTGGAAGTCGGCCGTGTCGAGTTTCCTCAGGCGTACGACCTGGCGCATGATCTTGCTGTCGAAGCCTTGGCCCTTGGCCTCGGAATAGACTTCGCGGATGTCGGCGCTGAGCGCCGCGCGCTCTTCCTCCAGCCGCTCGATGCGTTCGATAAACGAGCGCAGATGTTCTTTTGCGAAGCCGGATTTGGCCATTGTTTGCCTCTGCCATTTTGGGGCGCGGAACCTAGCGCGCGAGCGACAAACGACGCAACGCCGCCTCTTATGCTAGCTGTGAGTCTTTAGAGCGCCGCCCGGTTGCCGGCGGTGACGCCGCTGCAGGCCGGGGGGGCCGCCTCGTTAGAGATTTGTCATATAAATGGAAACATGAGCCCGCAAACCAGGGTAAACAAGCGCGTTGACAGATTCGGCCCCTTGGGCGACACCGTGCATAACCCAATGCGTCTGACCATCGCCGTACTGACCGCCACCCTGCTTGCGACCGTTCCCGCCCAGGCGAGATTTGCGGTCTGCAACAAGGCGAGCCTGCCGGCCAAGGTGGCGCTCGGCCGTTTCGACGGAAAAACCTGGCGGAGCGAAGGCTGGTGGACAATTCTTCCGCAAAAATGCGAAACCCTGCTCTCCGGTCGGCTCGACGCGCGCTATTACTACCTTTATGGCACCGACGGCGGCTCGGGAACGTGGAACGGCAGCAAGGGATTTTGTACGGCGGCCGTCGGGCCTTTTTCGATTGCGGGCCGCGGTCATTGCGCAGCGAGGGGTTACGACAGCATGGGGTTCTTCGAGATCGACACGGGCGACAACGCGGATTGGACGCAATCGCTTGGGGGCTAGGCTTTTCGGACACGGCTTCTTTTGGAATGGGATAGATGCGGCGCAGGCGTAAGACGAAGATTCTGGCAACCCTCGGCCCGTCCTCCTCGACGCCGGAGCTCATCCGCGCGCTGTTCGAGGCGGGGGCCGACGCCTTCCGCATCAATATGAGCCACACCTCGCATACGGGTCTGGCCGAGCTTCACCGCACGGTGCGCGCTTTGGACGAGGCCACCGGCCGGCCGATCAGCATCCTGGTCGATCTGCAAGGCCCGAAAATCCGCCTCGGAATCCTGCCCGGCGGCGTACGCGAAGTGCACAAGGGCGACAAGTTGCACCTGGTGCGCAAAATGGCGGCCGAGAACGCCACCGACATTCCCATCCCCCATGCCGAGGTGTTCGCCGCGCTGCAGCCCGGCGAGAACATCCTGGTCGACGACGGCAAGATCCGGCTCAAGATCTTAGATGCGAGCAAGGAATGGGCCGACGCCGAGGTCGAGGCCGGCGGCCTGCTGAAGGACAAGAAAGGCGTCAACCTGCCCGACACGGTGCTGCCGATCCCCGCCATGACGCCCAAGGACCGCAGCGACCTCGATGCCGCCCTGCATCTGGGCGTGGATTGGATCGCGCAGTCTTTCGTGCAGCGCCCCGACGACGTCGCCGAACTGAAGAAGGTGATCGGCGGGCGCGCCGCGGCGCTGGCCAAGATCGAAAAGCCCAAGGCTATTCAATGGTTGGACGACATCCTCGATATCTCCGACGCGCTGATGGTGGCGCGCGGCGATCTGGGCGTGGAACTGCCGGTCCAGGAAGTGCCGGGCAAGCAGAAACACATCACCCGGGCGGCGCGCAAGGCCGGCAAGCCGGTGGTCGTCGCCACCCAGATGCTGGAATCGATGATCACCGCCCCGGTGCCGACGCGCGCCGAAGTTTCCGACGTCGCGACCGCCGTCTTCGAAGGCGCCGACGCGGTGATGCTGTCGGCGGAGTCCGCCGCCGGCCAATTTCCGGTGGAAGCCGTCACCATGATGGACAAGATCGCGACCACGGTGGAAGGCGATCCACTTTACGTCTCCATCATCGATTCCCAGCGCAACGCGCCGGAATCCACCACGGCCGACGCCATCATGGCTGCGGTGCACGAAGTCACGCATACGATCCACGCCCGTGCCATCGTCTGCTGGACGAAATCCGGCGCCACCGCGCTACGCGCCGCGCGCGAACGTTCCGACGCGCCGATCATCGCGCTGACGCCGAGCCTGGAGATTTCGCGGCGGCTTTCCCTCGTCTGGGGTTTGCACTCCGTCTACACCGAGGATGCGCAGGACCTGGACGACATGGTGGACCGCGCCGCGCGTTTCGCCTTCCAGGAAGGATTCGCCAAGATCGGCGAGCGTATTGTAGTGACGGCCGGCGTGCCTTTGCGCACGCCCGGCGCCACCAACATGCTGCGCGTGGCGTTCGTCGGCCCGCAATCGCGGTAGCGCAGAAATCAATTCCTGATGCTTAGCGCTCGCCTCCGATTGGATGATATGTATTGGCGTCAATTGGTGCTTTTGCTTGGCATTCTCCTTTCGTCTATTGTTGCCCGCGATTAGCAACTGTCACATTTCTTTCAACAAATTACTGGGAAGGCTGGTCCGCGGTGATGGCCGACGTGAAAGCCGGGTCGCTAGCGTCACTTTTCAATGACGTCGTCGCGCTTCGCACCGAAGTTGCGACGGGCGGGACATCGCTCTATCGCACATGGCGCGACAGGATCGACCGGCCGGCCTTTGCGCCAAGCGCGCTCAATTTTGCACACTATCTGGCGATGAGACGCATCGATCTGCGCCATCTTCAGCGCCGGTTGATGGTGCTCGGCCTGTCGTCGCTCGGCCGGGCCGAAGGTCACGTGCTTACGACGCTCGATACCATCGCCTGGACGCTTGCCCAGTTGTCGGGTTCGGAGTCGCGCCGTCTTCCCTCCGACCGCCGATTCTTCCGTGGCGAGCGAAAGCTCCGCTCAAACACCGCCGAACTCTTCGGTCCGGAGCACAAGGGGCGCATCGGACGCATCATGGTCACGCTCGGCAAGGAAGCCGCCGCGGACCCGGCGTTTATTGCCGATCTGGCGGAACGGGGGGCGGACGTCGTGCGCATCAACTGCGGGCACGACGACGCCACCACCTGGATGCGCATGATCGAGAACACACGCGCGGCAGCGCGGATACGCCCGCTCCGCGTGCTTATGGATATCGCCGGCCCCAAGGTGCGCATGAAGGAGGTCGTCACCCCGCCCGACCGGCCGCGCATGCTGGTGGGCGACAAAATCCTCCTCTGTCGCCGCGTCGATGCTTGGCGCGCGGATTTTCCCTTTCAATCGACTTGCACGCCCCTCGGCGTCCTGGATCGTTTGAAAGTCGGCGATGTCGTCTCGATCGATGACGGCAAGCTGCGCGGCACGATTGTCGGCCAGGAAGACGGCGGCTTCGCGGTCAACGTGACTGAAGGCCGAAACAAGGGTGTGAAGATCAAGCCCGGGCGCGGACTCAATTTTCCGGCCGTCGACCTCAATCTCAATCCGCTGACCGAGAAGGATCGCCGGGACCTCGACTTTGTCGCGCGACATGCCGACCTCGTCGGCTTCTCCTTCGTGCAGAACGGCGATCAGGTCGCCGAATTGCAGAGGGAACTCGCGGCGCGCCGGCCCGACTGGCAGCGGCTTGGGATGGTCGCCAAGATCGAAACCCCGGCGGCGGTCTTTAACCTGCCGGAGATCATCGTTCAGGCGGCTGGACGCCAGCCGCTTGCAGTAATGATCGCGCGCGGCGACCTCTCGGTGGAAATGGGTTTCGAGCGGGTTGCCGAAATGCAGGAAGAGATTCTGTGGCTTTGCGAGGCCGCGCAAGTTCCGGCGATCTGGGCGACCCAGGTGCTGGACGGACTCATTCAAGAAGGCTTGCCGTCGCGCAGCGAGATGACCGACGCGGCAGCTGCGGTCCAGGCCGAATGCGTGATGCTGAACAAGGGGCCGAACCTCACCGAAGGCGTGAGTGCGCTCGACCGTCTGCTGAGGCGCATGGGCGAGAACCGGGTCAAGAAGACTCCGACGTTGCGCGCGCTGCATTCCTGGCCGGAAAAAAGTCACCGGTGATTTGGTGTTTTCCGTCTCCCGCTAAATCCCCTGCCCCTCGACGGCACGCGACAGTCCGTCGATATGGCGCTGTAGGCCTTCGTATTGCGGATCGAGCCCCTGGGCCCGACGGTACATCTTCAGCGCACCGGGCTTGTCGCCGTAATCCTCCAGCATCTCGCCCAATTGTTCCATCGCCTGGAACTGCCTCGGATTGAGGGCGATGGCCTTTTGCAGCGACACCATCGCGTTTTCGTCATCGTTGGCGCCGGATTGCAGCAGGCCGCGGCGGTGCCAGCCCTCGGCGTAGCTCGGAGCGATATCCGTCACCGCAGCGATAAGCTGACGCGCCGTATCCTTGTCGTCGGCAGCCTCGGCCGCCGCCTCGCGCGTCATCAAGAGATCGACGCTCGGGCTTCCCGACGGCTGGAACAGCGCCAGGATCTGCTCCTCGAGCGGTTTGGCTTCTTCCGGCGACCCCGCGGCGCGCAGTTGCGCGAACAGCGCGTCGAGCGGCTTGGGCGGTGCCTTGGGCGGCGCGGCCCAGGCCGTCACAGGAAGCATCAAGCAAAGGAGGAAGGCGGCGACACGCATGACGGCGAGCTTAACGTCGCTCCGTCCGCGCCGCCATCGGGGCCGCGATAGATGTTGAAAACCTGAACTTACCCCTGGCGCGCCTTGAACCGAGGGTTCTTCTTGTTGATGACATAGGTCCGGCCGCGGCGGCGGACGACGCGGCAGTCCTTGTCGCGTTTCTTGAGCGAGCGGAGCGAATTACGGACTTTCATGGCACGCCTTTTGAACCTGGACTTGGCCGAGCTGGCCCCGCCTAAAGAGGCGCGGAAGCTAGTCGGCGGGGATTTGTGTGTCAACAGCGGGAAAATGCGGGATTTCTGCCGCAATTTCGTCAAAGACCATATGCTAAAGAGTGGCCCGAATCGGGCCGGGGGGAATGGAATTTCGTGCGGCTGATCGTGCTATTTCTGGCCTACATCCTATCCATGATGCTCCTGGTTGCGGCTTACGGGGCGACCGCCCAGAACGTGCCGCCGCCAATCCCTGTGCCGTCGACGGCCGCCTTGGTTCCCGTTCCGGCCCCGGCGCCGGACGAAGACCTGGCCTTCGCCCGCTTCGTGCGCGATTTCCGTGCCACCGCCTTGGCCGCCGGTATTGCCCCGGATACCTACGACGCGGCGATGGGCAAGATCGCCCGCAACCCGCGGGTTTCGGACCTCAACCTCAATCAGCCCGAATTTGCCTCTCCGGTGTGGTCCTATCTCGACACCGCCGTCTCGCCTCAGCGCATCGCCGACGGCCGCGCGCTGCTGGTGGGCGACGCCGACATCCTGGCGCCCATCGCGACGAAATACGGCGTGCCGAAGGAAATCCTGATCTCGATCTGGGGTAACGAATCCGATTACGGCCGCAGCATGGGCCGCTTCAACATGTTCGAGGCGCTGGCGACGCTGGCTTACGACGGACCGCGCGCCGACTATGCCCGCCCGCAGCTGATCGCGGCGCTGCAGATGATGCAGCGGCAGAAATACGCCGCCGCCGACATGGTCTCGTCCTGGGCAGGCGCCTTCGGCCAGACTCAGTTCGTGCCCACCACGTTCCTCAACCAGGCCGTGGACGGCGACGGTGACGGCAAGATCGATCTGTGGAATTCCGTGGCCGACGCGCTGGCCTCCACCGCCAACGTGATCTCCAACGCCGGCTGGAAAGACGGCAAGCCGTGGGGTTACGAAATCGTCCTGCCGAAAGACTTCGCCTACGAAGACGCCGATCTCGGCAACGCGCAGCCGGTCGCGAAATGGAAGAAGCGCGGCGTGAAAACGGCGGCGGGCGACGCCTTGCCGGCGAACGACGAGGAGGCTTCGATCTATCTTCCGGCGGGCGCGCGCGGGCCGGCTTTCCTCGTCTTCCCCAATTTCAAGGCCATCCTGAAATACAATAATGCCGCGAGCTATGCGCTGGCGGTGTGTCTGCTGGCCGATCAATTGAAAGGCGCGCCGGCGGTCGCCGCTTCCTGGCCGCGCGACGAAACGCCTTTGAACCGCGACGAGCGCGTAGCGCTGCAAACATCGCTTGCCGCGCTCGGCTACGACATCGGCAAGGCCGACGGGCTGCTGGGCGGCAAGTCGCGCGCGGCCGTGCGCGCTTGGCAGAAGAAGCACGCCGTCGCCGCCGACGGCTTCGCCACCGAAACCCTGCTCACCCGCATCGCAATGGATGCAAAGGCGAAGACGCCAACTCCATAAACGAAAAGGCGGGCACAGCGAGCGCCTATTGTCGAACCGCGCCCGGCGAACCCGCCCCTGACCACAAGCTACGGCTAGCCAGTGATTTCCGTTTTTCAGGCGGAGACCCCAAGCACCTTTGCTCTCCCACGGGGTTTACGCCGCCGGCCTTCGCATCCACCGCCTGAGCGGGAGTACCTCGGCCTAGCTTCGTGTCGGATGCGCGCGAGGTGCACCCAGCCCTGTATGACGTTTCGCGCCGTTGCTTTTCCGATCGGGCCTTTAAGAGGGCCCTGTGCCGCCTGCGTCTCCTCGAACACACGATACCGAGATGGGAAGCGCGAAATCCCGTTTCAACCCTAGATGCAACGACACAATGTCGCACATTCATGCGAGTGTCGATCAGGAGCGTTTGCAGGGATGCGTTGAACCCGCCGCCAATAAAAAACGTACGGAGGGTAGCCTCTGCACTCACCAAGCACGGCGTTGCCGCGATTATTCGTCAGCCTCGCGGTTGAGCGTGGCGGCCAAGAACTTCGCTGCACTGAAAGCATAGCCCGGCGCCAGCGTTCCGCGCTCGAGCACACGGCCCTCGCAGAGCCAAAGCGCAGCTTCCGCCACCAGCACGGCAGAGGTCGCATAGATGTCCCGTCCCGCAATGGACATCGTCCGGCTGTCGCTGCCGCGTTCGAGCTTGACCTCGACGGCAAAACGCTGCGACGAGCGGCCGGAGGCATCCACCGCCGCCGGCGGCGGAGTCTGCGGATTGCTGAGATCGCGCAGGGGCGCCAGATTCATCAGCGAAATGATTTCACGCAGATCGAGATGCCGCGATACCGTGATCACTTCGGATAACGGCACATGCGCCATTTCTTGCCGGCCGAAAGGCTCCGCAAATTCCCAAAAGACCTCCGGCGGCGCGTCGGGAAGAAAATCGAGGCGACCCTCTTTGAGCCAATAGCGCCGGCCGGTATTGCGCGCACCGGTCTGGCGCGTACCTTGCGTCGGATGCCAGAGATCGAGCGCGATCGCCACGGTGAGCCGTTCGGCGCTCGGCCAATCGTCCATCGCGGCCGTTGCCATCAAGTCCGCGAGCCCGCCGTAAAATGCCATCGCCGGGACGATCGCAATGTCCGCACGAACGGCGTTATGGTGATGACGGTGAAAGCTGTTGAGTGCCGTAATCTGCTCCGCCGTCACGTCCAGATAGTGAATCTTGCGGCGCAGCGCCGAGGCGATCGCGGGTTCTGCCGTATCGAAGAAAGGCCCCGCGCAGTTGACGATCATGGCGGCGCCCGCCACGGCCTCGTCCAAGGAATGAGAGTCCGCATAATCGGCAACCCGCCAAGGTGCGTCGCCGGTCTTGTGCGCGAGGGCCGCCAGCGTCTCGCGATCGCGCCCGATCAAGATGGGAACGAGCCCGCGCTTTTGCAATTCGGCAACCACGAACCGGCCTGTGTGACCGTTGGCGCCCAAGACGGCAATTTTCCAACTCGTAGGCATGTTATGTGTCCCCTTCGTGCGAGAGCAGGATATCAACGATTGAAAATTGGACAATGCAATGTCTGCAAGCGGCGAAAGGGGGACGCCAGTCGGTGCCAATCTGCTGCGTTCCGCAACAAACAGTCGCCGCTGGCGATGCCGCTGAAGCCGTGGCATCGTTGGCCCCATGACGGCCTATGATATCGCGTTGGTTCCGGGGCGGGCGTGCGGCGAATGCACGGTGTGCTGCACCGTTATGGCGATCGACAAACCGGAAATCCAGAAAGAGGCGGGCGCGACCTGCCGCCATTGCAGTGCGGGCTGCGCGATTTACGAGACGCGCCCGGCACTCTGCCGCGATTATCATTGCGGCTGGCGGCAATTGCCGATCCTGGACGACAGCTGGCGGCCGGACCGGTCGGGCGTGTTCGTGGAGTTTGAACCGGTCGACGGCCAAACCGGCCTCAGCCTGGTGTTGCTGGGCAATCCGCTCCGGACGATCCGGCAAAGCTGGTTCATCGAATTCGTCATGGTCGGCGTCTGCGGGGATGTGCCGTTGTTGCTGGGAATTCCAGGCCCCAGGGGACATCAAGGCGCCTCGCTGATCCTCAATACCAAGCAGATGCTGGAGACCGCGCGCAGCTCGCGGGCGCGGGTGAAGGCCCTGCTGGAGAAAGAGCTGAAGCGGCTGCAGAGCCACGATTTCCCACCGCGCGTGATCGTCCATACCGGCAACAACACCGGCTTGGAGAGTTGAACGAGAGTCGTTGGCGCGGCCGTGCGCACCTGGCAGAAGAAGCACGCCGTCGCTGCCGACGGCTTCGACACCGAAGACCTTCTTACCCGAATCGCGATGGATGCGAAGGCGAAGGCGCAATAGGGCGCGTGGTGAAAAAATCTCCACTCTTCATCATGGGAAGCGTGAAGCTAAAGCGGGTTTGGTTTTGGTATACGCATTCGTGGCCCTCATGCTTCGACCAGCTCATGCTTCGACCAGCTCAGCATGAAGGATCAGTCGAGCCCCTCCCCCTGAGCTTGTCGAAGGGGGGCGGCGATTCAAACCAACCAAAAACGACTCTAAATCACCGGTCCCGCTTGAAGCGCACCTGCGATGAGTCGCTGCGGCCATCGGAATCCACCACCGTGATGCGCGCCAGCCCCTCGCCTTTGGGCAGATAAAGCGCCGGCTGGAAACGGTCGAAACTGCCCAACAGCGCTCCGTTCACCAGCCAGGTGAGCGGCGCGCGTCCGCCGTCGGCTTTCAGCATGATGGTCTTGTCCTTGGCATTGGCGGGCGGCAGCGGCACCACCGTGCCGTTGGGCGGAAACGAGATCATGGGCGGCGGCACGGTGGTCGGCTGCTGCGCGACCTGCGTCTCGGCTTCGCGGCTGAAGACGCGCAGCGACGGCGGAAGCTGATCGGTGGACTCCGCCAGGATGGCGCCCGCGGGAGGCAACGGCGCGGGGCGCTTGTCCGCCGGCAAGAGGCCGAACACCTTGAGCAGGATCGGCGCGGCCGTATCGACGCCGACCCGGCCGGAACGCGGTGTGCCGTCGGCGCGGCCGACCCACACGCCCACCGTATAATCGTTGGAAAAACCGACGCTCCACGCATCGCGGAAACCGTAAGACGTGCCGGTCTTGAAGCCGATGGTGCGCTGACGCATCAGCCCTTCGCCCATCGCCCAGCCCGCCGGCAGCGACACGCCGTCGAGGATCTGGCGCAGATAATAAGCGGCGACTGAGCCGAACAGCCGGTGCTGCGGCGCGTCGGGCGTACCCTCGACAGTGCGCAGGCCGCGCGCCGCGCCGCCTTCGGCGATGCCCGCGTAGAGCATGGTGATGTCGGCCGGCGAAATACCGAGCCCGCCCAGCGCCACCGGCAGGCTGGGGCCTTCCTCGCGCGAGGGAAACGCCAGACGCGCGCCCGCGTTCTGCAGATCGATCGTAAAGGCGAGCGGGCCGACGCGGTCGAGCACCATGACGGCAGGCACGTTCAGCGACATGCGCAGCGCGTCGCGCGCCGTCACCGCGCCCTGAAAGCCGCCGTCGAAATCGCGCGGGGCGTAATCGCCGAACGAGGTCGGCGCGTCCTCCATCATGGTGGAGGGATGCAGGATGAGATCGTCGAACGCCAGCCCGTAGATGAACGGCTTGAGCGCCGAGCCCGGCGAGCGCGCACGGCGCGCCAGATCGATCTGCCCGGCCTTGCCCCAGTAATTCGTGCCGCCGAGATAGGCCAGCACGTTGCGGGTTTTGTTCTCGACCACGACGATGGACATGGTGGCGCCGTCGCCGAAATAACCGCTCTCCTGTATCGCCAGGCGTTCCACGGCGCCCTGCAAGTTCGCGTCCAGCGTGGTGACGATGCGCGTGGACTTATTGGTGCGCACCAGCCGGTCGGCGAGATGCGGCGCGGACAGCGGCATCGCCTGGCGGGCGAACGGCACGCCTTCCTTCATCGCAATTCGCGCATCGCCCGCGCTGATCACGTCTTCCTCGACCATGCGCGTCAGCACCTTGTCGCGGCCCTTGAGCGCGGCGATGGCGTGACGATCGGGGCGCTGCTTCACCGGCGATTGCGGCAGCGCCACCAGCAGGGCCGCTTCCGCCAAATCGATCTGGCTGGCCGGCTTGCCGAAATAAGACAGCGAAGCCGCGCGTACGCCTTCCAGGTTGCCGCCGAACGGCGCCAGGGTCAGATAGAAGGAAAGAATCTGATCCTTGGAATAGCGCTCCTCCAACTGCACGGCGCGCACCATCTGGAACAGCTTGGTGAGGATGGAGCGGTGTTTGGGCGGTTCGAGCAGCCGCGCCACCTGCATGGTGAGCGTCGAGCCGCCCGACACGATGTGCCCGGCGGTGGCGTATTGCAGCGCCGCGCGCGCCATGGCGAACGGATCGACGCCAAAATGCTCGTCGAAGCGTTTGTCCTCATAAGCCTTCAGCATGGTGAGATAGCGCGGCGAGACTTCGCCGACGCTCGTCTTCATCCGCCAATAGCCGCCGCGCGAAAGAAACGGCCGCAGCAGCACGCCGTGATGGTCCACCACCTCCGGCGAGACGTTCTCGATGTTCGACATGTCGGGCGGAAAGGCGAAATCGGCGATCGCCAGCACTGCGACGAAGCCCAGCAGCGCGACGCCGACGATGGCAAAGCGCGAACGGAGAATGCTTAGCCGTCCAAGCAAGCGGCGAATAGCGAATAGCGAATAGCGAATTGAATCCATCCGCACTTCCCTACTCACTATTCGCTACTCCCTATTCGCCCTCACTGCTTGACCGTCACGCTCCCCAGCGTCGTGCGGGCCAGGACGCCGGGCGCGTACATGTCCACCGCCTCGCCGGCCGGCATGACGAAGGTGCCCGCCGTCACCGCTCGCCCCACGTAAGCGATGTGGAACACCGGCTGCGGCTCCGCTTTCTTCTTGTCCTCGTCGCTCCTGTAGGACGAGCCGATGGTGAAGGCGGCGACGAAGCGGTCGTCGCGCTTGTCCGCCATGCTGGTGTCCGTCAGCTGATCGAGGAAGTTGTACACCTTGCCGTCGTCGCCGGAGAGCGCCTGCTCGATCTCGATCCCCGCGGGTAAGAGATCGATCACGCCCATCTGCCGGGCATAATTGTTCGCCATCCGCCCCGAGATTTCCACGATCACGCGATCGTTCTGATGCAGGTTGGCGAGGTCGGCGGGCGAGCCGCTCATCGTCCACACCGATTTGGTCAGCGTCAGCCCATCGGCGACGGCGGGCAGCGGCAGCGCCGGCGTGCCTTGCACCGAGACCGTGCGCCACACGGTGGCGTCGCCCTTGTTGCTCAGCGTGATCCCCGCGTTCAGCTGTCCGTAATCCGGCGCAAGCCTTATCGCACCGTCGCGCGGCTGCGCCGGCTGGCCGTTCACCAGGATGTCGAGCCGCGTGCGCTGGCGCGTCAGCTCGTAGGCCGCGCGCAGCATCCAGGCCTTTTCCTGCGTCGTGGTGGCGTTCAGCCGCATATCCAGCGCGGCGCTCTGATTGAGGAAGGCCGGGACAAACTCGGCCTCGCCGTTCTCGGCCGCTAGCGCGGTTGCTCCCGCCAGATCGCGCAGCAGCGAGCCGTAATCGGTCGTCGGATAGGTGTTCGGCTTGGCCCTGGAGGCGATTTCGTGCGCCCGGTTGAAGCCGTAGGCGGCGCGCGAGCGGTCGCCTACTTCCGCCGCCGCCGCGCCGGTCAGCGCCGCCGCGATGGCGGTGTTCCATTCCGGCCCGCGCGTGTCGCTGAAGTAACGCAGATTGCTGACGTTCACCTGTCCGCTGCGCGCCAAGAGATAGAACGCATAGGCGCGCGTGGCGTCGTCGTTGGAATCCGAGGTCGACGCACGCTGCAGCCAGGCCGCGCCGCGCCTCAGCGCGTCGTTGGGCACCACATAATTCTTGGCCTTGGCCTGCAGCAGGAAATCGAGCGCGAACGCGCTGATCCACGGATCGGCGTCGGAGCCCGGTCCCCACATGCCGAAATTGCCCGCGAAGTTCTGCATGTCGAGCACCGAATCGACGGCCTGCTGCTCGCGGTCGTGCAGCGCCTTATCCGTCGGCAATCCCGCCAGATTGGCGAGGTCGTTGAAGAACAATAGCGGCATGGCGCGGCTGGAGGTCTGTTCGATGCAGCCGTAAGGATATTTGTCGAGCCATTTGAGCAGGCCCGGCACGTCGCTGTAGCCGTGCGCCGCCGAGACGGTAAGGCCCACCGTCTGCGTGCCCGGCACTAGATCGGCGATCAGCGCCTTGTTGGCGGTGTAATTCGCTCCCGCCACGAACGGCACGGTTTCGTCGCGCGCAATGTCGAGCTGCGCCGAACGCACTTGGATCGGCCAGGACCGTGTCACCGAGAATCCGCCGGGACCCGTCAGCTTGAGCGCGATATTGGCGATGCCGAGTCCTTTGCCGTCCACTTCCACCGGCACTAGCACGCGCTGGCCGACGTTCAAATTCTGCGTCACCACGGTCTGCGCGCCGCCCGCCAATCCGACCGGCCCGCTGGCCGTCACGGTGGCCGTGTAGGCGCCCGGTCTGCCTTCGACATTGTTCATGTTGAGCGCCGCTTGCGCGCGGTCGCCCGGCGCCAGGAAGCGCGGCAGCACGATCTCGGCGACCACCGGATCGCGCACGGTCAGCGGCCGGTCGGCGTGACCGAGCTTGCCGGCGCTGAACACCACCGCCATCAGGCGCAATTCGCCGTTGAAATCCGGAACGTCGACGGGAACGTTGACCATCCCGCCGGCCCCGACCTTCACCAGCCCCGAGAACAGCGCCACGGTCTTGGTCGGCACCACGGCCAGCGAACGGCCGCCGAAAGTGTCGCCGCCTTCGCGCATGGCGCCGACCGCGCCCTTCTCGGCCTTGATCAGACGGCCGTAATCGTCGCGCATTTCGACGCCCAGCCGCCGCTTGCCGAAATAATACGACACCGGATCGGGCGATTTGTATTCGGTGAGCTGCAGGATGCCTTCGTCCACCGCGGCCAGCGTGAGATACGCCTCCTCGCCGGACGACAGGCCTTTCACCAGCACCGGAATGTTCAGATGCTGGCGCGGCAGGATCTTCTTGGGTCCGCCGATCAGCGCGGTCAGCGTGCGCTGCGAATTGTCGAGCGTCAGCCAGACCAAGCCGATGGAGCGCACCGGCTCATGCCCCGTCGCCTGGTCGAGCGGGCGATAATCCGTCACCAGCACATAGGCGCCCGCGCCCCAATCGTCCGACACGGGAATATCGACGGTCGCGCCGTCCGCCGGCACATCGACCACTTGCGAGGAGAACACCTTGTCGGAGGCCACCACCACCAGCGCCTTGCCGTCCGCCGTCGGCTTGATGCGCACATGCGCGGTCTCGCCCACGCGATAGGCGGGCTTGTCGGCCGCGACCGGGATGCGGTCGGGCCGGTCGCCGGCACTCGATGCCGCCCAGCCGGAATAATAGCGATAGGAACTGGAGGCCCCGGTTTTCGGATCGGTCAGCGTCAGCCGATAGGTGCCCCACGCCATGGCTTGCGTCAGATTGGCGGGCGCGCCCGCGCCGATCGACATGGTGCCCGAGGTGATCAGCCGGTCGCGCGTGACCGATTTGTACTTCCAGCCGCCGTTGTCCTCGTACCATTGATACGACGTGTCTTCGCGCACCCACGAATAGGTGACGCCGTTGAGCGCGATGCGCTTGCCGTCGGAATCGAGCGCCACCGCTTCGAAGCCGGCGCGCGCGCCTTCGGCGACGGACCCGCCGCCGAATTGCGGCCTGAGCCCGATCATGATGTCATGGTTGCGCACCGGGATTTCCACCGTCTTCGCGGTGACCCGCCCGCCCGGCTCATGGATGGAGACTTTCACCATCGCCTTGAGCGGCAAGGTGGTGTCGGTGAGATCGCCGATCATACCGGTGACTTCGGTCGAGCCGCCCGCGTCGGTCGTCGGCACGTTCATCTGCACGTCGACATCGGAGAAACTGTCGTCGACCCGTCCGAACTGCCAGCCCGTGTAATTGTCGAACGGCGTGAAGTCGGTGGAGATCCGCGCCACGCCTTCGCCCGTAAGACCGCTCGCCGGCGCGCCGTAGAGGAAGCGGCTGTCGGCGCGCACTTTGATCTCGCTGTTCGGTTTGACGGTCTTGGTCTCGACGGTCAGCGCCACCTTCAGCTTCTGCGGCACGAAGTCCTGCACGTCGAATTGCACGCGGCCGACCGGCTCGGCGTCCTTCGAGGTGTCGATATAGGCTGCAATCTGCCAGCGCCCGTGCGGCGCGCTCGAAGACAGCGGCAGAGTCCACGTCGCCGTGCCCGCCTTGAGCGCGGCGCCGGGAACCGTCATGCGGCCGACTTCCAGTCCGTCGGGCCGGGTGGCGACGAGCGTCAGCGGCGCGGTGGCCGCAGCGCCGATGCGGTCGCGCAGCATGGCGGTGAGATACACCGTCTCGCCGGGACGATAGACGCCGCGCTCGGTGTAAAGAAACGCATCGATCGGTCCGGGCACTTCGCGCCCGCCCACGCCGCGGTCGGTGAGATCGAAGCTGGAACGGCGCAGATCGGTGAAACTGAAATCCTGTTTGTCGCCGTAAGCCATGACGACGACGGGCTCGTCGCCGCCCTTGGCGCGCATCAAGCCAGGATCGAAATCGGCGCGGCCGTCCGAATCCGTCTTGGCGGTGGCGACTTCGTTGTTGTCGCGCGCCACCAGCGAGAGTTTGACGCCGGACAGCGGCTTGGCGCTGGCATAGGAGCGCGCGAACACGGTCAGCCCGCCCGCACCGTTGAAGGTAGTCAGCGCGATGTCGGAATCGACCACCCACTGCACGGCCATCTCGCCGGCCGAATAGTCGTCGTCGGAATCGTCGCCGGTCTTTTTGTTGGCGTCGGAGGCGATCAGCACATAGGCGCCGGGCAAACGGTTTTTCAGGACGTCGTGGATCGGGATCAGGGTGACGACGGAATCGTTCTTGACGTTGTCGACGTCCATCGTGCCTTGCCAAACGAGCGAGCCCTGGTTGTTCTCGATGTCCTTTGCGTTCCAGGAATAGAGCGTGGTGTCGTCCACCGTGCCGCTTTCGATCTGCGACAGGAGCCGGTCGCCGACGCGGATCAGCTTCAGCTTGAGCTTGGTGATGTTGACGGTCGTGATCGGTACGCCTTGCGCGTTGTCGCGCGGCAGAATGATGCCGCCGTTGAACTGCACGATGGAAGGCTTGTCGCGCAGCTCGACGGGAACCGTTTCGTTTTCGACCAGCTTGTCGCCGGAGGCCGACGGCAATCCGGCCTTCAGGGTGACGGTGTAGGTCTTGTTGAAGTCGAGCCCCGACAGGCACAGCCGCGGGCCCACCACATGAACGGCCACTCGGGTGGAGGGATCGATGGCGAAATAATCTTCGTAATGGGTGTGCTCCGAGGCGTCGAGATCGCGGGTGAAAACCAGGCAGGCCGCAGCCTGCGGTTTCGTCGTGTCGATGTCGAGGCGATGGAAGGCGAACTCGGCGCCGGCCTCCGTCGCGGCCGGCTTCAGGCTGGAGGTAACGGTGGAGACGCCGCTGGCCAGCCGTTCGAAAAACCCGCCGCCGCTGGTTTCACGTCCGCCCAGCACATAGAGCGTGACGACCACTGCCAGAACGAAGGCAATGCCAACGCCGCCGCCGATCAGAATCCAATGACGATATTTCCCCATCGCACGCCCCCGTTAAGCCCAGCCAGAGACTACAACCGCAAACAGAATGCGGCAATTCGCTCACCATCGCTCGCAAACGTGGCGGCGCCATGACTAAGGAAAGGAAAGCTGGTGTCGAAGGTGTTTGCTGCGCTGCAGCTAAGGCGGCCTAATCCTTCGCCGGGCAATCGAGTCTCCCGCTATGGAAGAGACAGGTTCGCTCGACCTTTCCGTGGACGTCGTGAACGTCGATCGTCCAGCCGTCCGCATCCTTGGTCATTAGCAAGAAGCCGAAGCCCGGCAGCGACAGCCCGTCTTTTACGCTGACGCCTGATTTGCCTTGGAAGATGGTTCCTTTCAGGACCGCCGGCGTGGGGTCCAGCTTATCGCCGCCGAAACCGGCGATGAGCTGCGGCGGCACGTGATCCTTAATGCCGTAATTCATCGCTTCGAAGGTATGGATATGCCCGGACAGCATCAGCTCGACCGGCGACGGAATGCCCGACACGCCGGCCGCCGCGATCATGGTCTGGTTGCCGCCGACCGGAAGCCCCAAAGGCCCCGCCACCGCGCCCCAGATCGGACGATGGAGCAGCAGCCAACTCGGCGCCTCGGCGGTCGCCAGCGCGGCGATCTCGCCGCGATAGACCCCGACCATGTCGGAGGCGACGGCCGTATCGGGCGCGTTGGCATCGTCCATCACCACCAGGTTCATCGCCCCCAGCGGCACGGAATAGGGCGCCAAATGCGCCGCGCAGGGCGCGCCGGCGTCGACCGCCAATGGCCCCAAGAGCCTCAGCCAGCCCGGCCCGGCGCGGTCGCAATCCTCGTGATTGCCGCGCACGAATACCCAAGGCGCCGCGGCCAGCAAGGTTTTGGCCGGCGCGAAGAAGTCCGCGTCCCAGGTTAGCCAATTGTCGCCGTAGGGTGTACCCGCGCAGCCGGCGTATCCGGCAGGACAGGCATCCTCGCGATACAGATAATCGCCGACATCGATGACCAGATCGGGTTTGAGCTTGGCCGCTTTGGCCGCGATTGCGGGGAACGGCCAATCCTTCGGATCGCTGCAATCCTGCAATTCCTTGCCTTTGATGCGGCAGCCCGTGTCGCCGAACACGATGATGCGACGGGGGTCGGGTGCCGGAAGCGCCAGCGGAACGATATGGTATTGCGCTTTTTCGTTGACCGCGTCGCTAAAGGCCATCCAATCGGCCTCGCTGGCGCCCGGTCCCGGAGCGGACAAGCCCGTTTCTTCCTTGACCCAAGCTCGCATTGCGGCTTCGCCCGCCTCGACACGCGGCGGCGGCACATGGAACACGCGGAACACGATGGCGGCTTGCGAGATTCCCTTGGGAAGAGACGCCGCGCAAACGGTTGCGAATTTTCCATCCGAGGCCGCGCGAACCTGCATGAGTTTTTCATGCAGGTCGGCATAGATGGCGGGACAAACCTTTCCATCCACCACCGCGCGCGCTTCGACGCCGCCGCCGGGACCGTATTGGACCCAGGCGGAGCGCAAAGAGCCCTCCGGCGCCGGCGTGACCGCCTCGATGGTCGTGACGATGATGCTGGCGGCGTCCGGTTCGCGCGGCGCGGGCGGATGATGCTGGCGGGCGGCTTGCGCGCCGGTGCAAAGGACGATGGCGGCGGTGAGCGACAGAGCGAGGAAGCGGCGGTTTGGCATGGCTGCGAGTATGCCGCCTCGATCGCGACGAGGCGATGACCTGATTCTTTTTTCCACGATGTTCTTTGCCCTACCCTCTTCAAAAAATAAAAGGCGAGATAATAATTTTACCATGTAAATTTATAATGTAAGATATACCTCCTCGCGGGGGGATTTGGAGTGCGGCATGCCGCGGGTCTTGAGCGAAAGCGATGTCACCGGTTTCCGCGACCGCGCGTGCGCCGTCGCCGCCCGTCTGTTTGCCGCCAAAGGGCCGCAAGGCGTGACCATGCGCGAACTGGCCTCGTCGCTGGGCGTCAGCGTTATGACGCCATACCGCTATTTCCGCGACAAGGACGACATCCTGGCGGCGGTACGCGCACGGGCCTTCGATCGCTTCGCCGAAGTGCTGGAAAAGGCCTATGCCGGGCCCGGTACGGTGCCAGAACGTGCGCGCGCCAAGCGCGATGCCTATGTGCGTTTTGCGCTCGAGGAGCCCGCAACCTACCGGCTGATGTTCGATTTGTCGCAGCCCACCGAGGACGCCTATCCCGACCTCGTCCGCGCCATGACGCGTGCGCGCGCCACGATGACGTCGCATGTGCAAGACCTTGTCGCGGAGGGTATCCTTTCAGGCGATCCGGAACTGATCGGCCATGTATTCTGGGCGACGCTGCATGGGGCTGTGACCTTACATCTCGCCGGCAAGCTCTCGTCGCAATTTGAGCAATCGCCACAATATGGTATCGACCAGATTGTTGCCGAGGCGACGCATGCCCTGGGCCAGGGTTTTAGGGTCAGGACTTGAACGAGGCGTGAATGAAAACAGAGAACATTGTCACCCTGACCATGAACCCGGCGATCGACGTCAGCGCATCGGTCAGGCACATGATGACGGACCACAAGATCCGCTGCTTGAAGACGCGGCGCGATCCGGGCGGCGGGGGCATCAACGTGGCGCGCACCTTGAAGCGCTTTGGCGCCGATCCGTTGGCGATTTTCCCGATGGGCGGGCCGTCGGGCCACATGCTCGAACGCCTGGTGGCGGCCGAAGAGGTGCGCCATCAATCCTTCGTCATCTCCCGCGACTGCCGCGCGAATTTCACCGCCAACGAAATGGACAGCGGGATGCAGTACCGTTTCGTGCTGCCGGGGCCGACGCTGGGCGAAGAGGAATGGAACGCGGGCCTGGGCTTGATGACGCAAGCCTCGACGAGCGGCTTCGCGGTGGCGAGCGGTAGCCTGCCGCGCGGCGTGCCGCACGATTTCTACGCGCGCCTGGCGCGGAACCTGCGCGTCATGGGCGGCGCCAAGCTGGTGCTCGACACCTCGGGACCGCCACTCAAGCACGCGCTCGATCAGAGCGTCTATCTGGTGAAGCCGAGCCTCAGCGAATTCTCCGATCTGCTCGATCAGGGCAATCCCGATCACCAGGCCTGTCTGGCCGCCGCGCGCGGACTGGTGACCAACGGCAAGGCCGAGATCGTCGCTCTGACCATGGGCGCGGACGGCGCCATGCTGGTCTCGCGCGATCTGGCGCTCTACGCCAAACCGCCGCAGGTGACGGTGCGCGGCACGGTCGGCGCCGGCGACAGCTTCCTGGGCTTGCTGGTCCTGTCGCTGGCCAGTCGCAAAAGCTTGACCGAGGCCTTTCGTTTGGCGGTCGCCGCCGGCAGCGCCGCCTTGCTGTCGCCCGGCACGGGATTGTGCACGCCCGACGTCGTGAGCGAGCTGGCGGGTCAGGTGCAGATCACCACGCTGTAATAAAACCGCCTCGAGAAGCGCGGGGGTTTCTTTCGCGTCTCAGTCAAACGGGCCGATGTCTGCATCGGTCCGTTTGCATTTTTTCACGGCAGCAAGAGCAGCCTGTAGCCTACGCCGGGTTCCGTGATCAGCACGTTCGGCGTTGCATCAGGCTCCAGTTTCTGCCGCAACTGACGCATCAGCACGCGCAGATACTGCACGTCTTCCACGTGCGCGGGACCCCATACTTCCTGCAAAAGCTGCTGATGCGTGACCACTTTGCCGGCGTGGCTCACGAGAAACCGCAGCAGATTGTATTCCTTCGGCGACAGGTGAACTTCGGCATCGTCCAGCTGAACGCGCCGGTTGACGAGATCGACCATAAGCCGCCCGGTGCGGAAGACCGGCGCCTCTCCGATCGTCTGCAGGCCGTGGCGCAGCGCCGCTTTGAGGCGCGCAAGCAGTTCCGCCATATCGAACGGCTTGGTGACATAATCGTCCGCGCCAAGTTCGAGCGCCTTCACCTTGCCTTCGATGTCGCTTCTTGCAGAAAGCACGACGATCGGCGTCAGCCCGCCGCTTCGAATGTACTTGAGCACCGCGAAACCGTCCTGATCCGGCAGGCCCAGATCGAGAATGACGGCGTCCGGCTTTTCCTTGGCAAACGATTTGAGCGCTTCGGCGCCGTCGCCCGCTTCGATGCATTCATAACCGTGCGCCGGCAGGCTCGCGCGCAAGAAGCGCCGGATTTGCGGCTCGTCGTCCACGATGAGAATCTTCGGCAGCTTAGCGGCCATCGTCGTTCACCGTTTCGGATGCCGTCGGCAGCGATATCGTCAACACGGCGCCGCTTCTGTCGGTCCGGTTTGCGGCATCCAGGCTTCCCCCGAACGCCTCGACAAATCCGCGCGCCACCGCCAGCCCGAGACCGGTTCCGGCGACACGCCGGTCGGCCGCTTTGGCGCGATAGAACTTATCGAAGATATGAGGCAACGACTCCGGCGGAATGCCGGGCCCTTCATCCTCCACCGTAAGCAAGACCCTTTTTTCCGCCGCGCGCGCGCGGATACGAATAGAGGATCCCAACGGCGCGTATTTGGCGGCATTATCCAGGAGATTCACGATGGCCTGCTCCAGAAGCAGCGGATCGACCGATACCAAGGGAAGATCGTCGGGCAAATCGAGCGCAATGCGATGGCCCGACAGTCGCCGGGCCAGGCGCTTGGCGGCGGCCTCGACAAGATCGATCAGATCGACCGCTTCCGGTTTGACGCCCAGGGCGTCGGCTTCGAGGCGCGACATGTCGAGAAGGTTTCCGACAAAACGGTCGAGCCGTTCCGCCTCCTCGCGGATGGTGGAAAGCATTTCATCCGTTTGACCGGCATCGTAGAGTCCGCGATTGGCCGTCAGGGTCGTTGCCGCGCCGAGAATCGACGCGAGCGGCGTACGTAAATCGTGCGACAGCGAGGTGAGCATCGCCACGCGCAGCTTGTCGGCCTCGGCGCGGACCTGGGCCTCGTCGACGCGTTCGACGAGTTCGGCGCGCTCCACCGCCAAGGCCGTCTGGTCGATCAAGGCATCCAGAAGACGGCGCTCCTCGGGGGTCAACAGCGCCTTATCTTGCCGCTGAAGGCCGATAACGCCGACCAGCCCTCCGCCCGTGCGCATCGGAAGAAACAAGCGCTTGGCGCCGGGCAGCGTCTCGGCATTACGCCCGGCTGCCTTGCCTTTCTCCCAAGTCCAGGCCGCGGCGGCGAGGTCTTGGGCGTCGAGTTCGTCTTCCGGCGGATAGCCGATCCGGATTTCGAGGCGCTTGGTCGCCGGATCGGGCAACAGAACGACCACGTTGGTCTTCAGCATCGACGCGATCTGGAAGGCGGCGGCCCACAGAATGTCGTCGAGCCGCGCGATGCCCGCGAGCTTGCCGGTAAAGCGGAACAGCTCGCCGGCAAGCTCGGCGCGGGCCGCGGCGAGGTCCGCCTGGGCGCGCACGCGCGCCGTAAGATTGCCGGCGGTCACCGCGACGAGAAGCAGGACCGCGAACGACACCCAATTGTTGGGATCGGCGATGGTGAAGGTGTAGAGCGGCGGCAGGAAAAAGAAATTGTAGGACATCACGCTGACGAACGCGGTGAACAGCGCGGGTCTGAGCCCGAACCACACCGCGCTGAGCAGCACCGGGACGAGGAACAGCATTCCCACGCTTCCCAAGACATGAGAAACGGTGGCATTGAACAGCCAGGCGACGCCGACGGTGACGGCGATCGCGAGCGTGCTCCAGGCGTAGTGCCGCCACAGAAACGCGTTGGCGCTCGCTGTCGTCTTGACGGACTTTGGCGCGACGGCGTCGCCCTCGGCGTATACGGCCGTGATGCTGATGGCGCCGCTTTCCCGCATGAGGTCGCGCACGACGGAGCCGTGCAGGATCTCGAACCAGCGCGCGCGCTCCGATTTTCCGATGATGATCTGCGTGACATTGTTCTTGCGGGCGTATTCCAGAATCGACTGCGCGATGTCGCGGCCGGGAATCGTCACGGACTCGCCCCCGAGACGCTGGGCCAGGCGCATCGTGTCGGCGACACGGTCCTTTTCGACTTCGCTCAACCCCATGTGCCGCGGGCTCTCGACATAGAGCGCGGTCCAGCTGGTCTTGAGGCTATCCGCAAATCTTCGCGCGCGGCGCACCAACTCGGCGCAAGACGGATGTTCGCTGATGCACACCAGGACGTGTTCGCCGGCCGGCCAAGGGCCGCTGATGGCGTGCGCCTGCATATAGTCGACCATGTCGCGGTCGACGTGCTGGGCCGCTTTGCGCAGCGCGAGTTCGCGCAGCGCCGTGAGATTGCCCGGCGAGAAGAAATGGCGCAGCGCGCGTTCGGCCTGCGCCTTGACGTAGACCTTGCCCTCGCGAAGGCGCTGCAAAAGGTCGTCCGACGTCGTATCGACAAGCTCGATCTCGTCGGCAGAATCGAGAACCTCGTCCGGAAGCGTCTCGCGAACGTGGATGCGTGTGATCTGCGCAACGACGTCGTTCAAGCTCTCGATGTGCTGGATATTGACGGTGGTGTAGACGTCTATGCCCGCCGCGAGCAGCTCCGCCACGTCGAGATAGCGCTTGGGATGGCGGCTGCCCTCCGCGTTGGTGTGGGCCAGTTCGTCCACCAGCACCAGCTTGGGCCGGCGCTGGAGGATGGCGTCGAGGTCCATCTCGGCGACGACGTGCCCCTTATAGAGGGAGCGCTTTTTCGGGATGGTCTCGAAGCCCTTGGTCAGGGCATCGGTTTCGATACGGCCGTGGGTTTCGACGACGCCGATGACGACATCGACGCCATCCAGCCGGCGCTGGCGCGCTTGGGTGAGCATCTCGAACGTCTTGCCCACGCCGGGTGCCGCGCCCAGGAAGATCTTGAGCTTGCCGCGGCCTTCCTTCTTGACCTGCTCCAGAAGGGCTTCCGGAGAGGGACGGTCTTCGCTGATTCGCGTCGCCATCCCGGGAGATTAGCCTAGCTCCCGCCGGCTTGCATCGCGTCAAGCGCGATATTGAGATTCAAGACATTGACGTGCGGCTCGCCGATCAAGCCGAAAACGCGCCCTTCGATATGCGCGTCGACCAGCTTGCGGACCGCGTCCTCGGACAATCCCCGCGCCTTGGCAACCCGCGGCACCTGGAAATAGGCCGCCGCCGGCGTGATGTCGGGGTCCAGGCCGCTGGCGGAGGTCGTCACCAAATCGACCGGCACCGGCGCGCCTGGATTCTCGGCATGCAGCTTGGCCGCATCGCCCGCAACGCGCTTGACCAGCGCTTTCGACGTGGGACCCAGGTTCGAACCAGACGAGTTCGCGGCGTCGTAGCCGTTGCCGGCGGCCGACGGGCGGCCGTGGAAATATTTGGCGCTGGCGAAGTTCTGGCCGATCAGCGTCGAGCCTACGACTTTGCCATTCTTCTCGATCAGGCTGCCGCCCGCCTGATGGGGAAACAGCAGTTGCGCGAGGCCGGTCATTCCCAGCGGGTAGGCGAGGCCCGTGATGATCGTCAGCACGACGATCATCATGATGGCGGGACGGATATGTTTCAGCATGGGCATGTCCTCAGACGAGACCGACGGCCGTGACGGCCAGGTCGATCAGCTTGATGCCGACGAACGGCACGATGATGCCGCCGAGGCCATAGATGAGAAGATTGCGGCGCAGCAAGGCGGCGGCGCCAACCGCGCGGTACGCGACCCCGCGCAGCGCCAGCGGGATCAACGCAATGATGATCAGCGCATTGAAGATGATCGCCGAAAGAATGGCGCTTTGCGGCGTATGCAGCCCCATGATGTTCAGCGTTTGCAGCTGCGGGTAGAAAGCGACGAACATCGCCGGAATGATGGCAAAGTATTTCGCCACGTCGTTCGCGATCGAGAACGTGGTGAGCGCGCCGCGGGTGATCAGCAACTGCTTGCCGATTTCCACGATCTCGATGAGCTTGGTCGGATCGCTGTCGAGATCGACCATGTTGCCGGCTTCGCGCGCCGCCATCGTGCCGGTGTTCATCGCCACGCCGACGTCGGCCTGGGCCAGTGCCGGGGCGTCGTTGGTGCCGTCGCCGCACATGGCGACAAGTTTGCCCTTGACCTGCTCGTCGCGGATCAGCTTGAGCTTGGTTTCCGGCGTCGCCTGCGCCAGGAAATCGTCGACGCCGGATTCCGCCGCGATGGCGGCCGCCGTCAGCGGATTGTCGCCGGTGATCATCACCGTGCGGATGCCCATCGTACGCAGCGCCGCGAAGCGCTCGCGGATGCCGCCTTTGATGATGTCCTTCAGATGAATGACGCCGAGCAGCTTGCCGTCCTTGGCGACGGCCAGCGGCGTGCCGCCCGTCTTGGCGATGCGTTCGGCGATGGCCGTGATGTCCCTGACGGAAGCAGCCGGAGCCGAGGCGCACCCGGCCAGCACCGCATCCACCGCGCCTTTGCGGATCGTCGAGCCCGCGACGTCCACGCCGCTGATGCGCGTCTGGGCCGAGAACGGAACGAATCTGGCGTTCATCGGCGCCATATCGCGGCCGCGAATGCCGTATTTCTCCTTGGCCAGCACGACGATGGAACGGCCCTCGGGCGTCTCGTCGGACAGCGAGGCAAGCTGGGCCGCGTCGGCGAGTTCCTGCGCAGTCACGCCCTGTATCGCAAGAAACTCCGTGGCCTGGCGATTGCCGAGCGTGATAGTGCCGGTCTTGTCGAGCAGCAGCGTATCCACGTCGCCCGCCGCTTCCACGGCGCGCCCGGACATCGCGAGCACATTGAAGCGAACCAGTCGGTCCATGCCCGCGATGCCGATCGCCGACAGCAATGCGCCGATGGTGGTCGGGATCAAGGTCACGAACAGCGCCACCAGCACCAGCACCGACATATGACCGCCGGCATAGGCCGCGAAGCTCGGAATCGTCGCCACGGCAAAGACGAAGATGATCGTCAGGCCGGCGAGCAGGATGTTGAGCGCGATCTCGTTGGGCGTCTTCTGGCGTTCCGCGCCTTCCACCAGCGCGATCATGCGGTCGAGGAAGGTGTGGCCGGGTGCCGCCGTGATCTTCACCTTGATCCAGTCGGAAATGACGGTCGTGCCGCCCGTGACCGCCGAGCGGTCGCCGCCGCTCTCGCGGATGACGGGAGCGGATTCGCCGGTGATCGCCGCTTCGTTGACCGAGGCGACGCCTTCCACAACGTCGCCGTCGCTGGGGATGAGGTCGCCGGCCTCGACCAGCACGATGTCGCCTTGCGTCAGCGCCGTCGCTGGCACCAGCCGCGGAGTTGCGTCGCCCTTGTCGAGCAGCTTGGCGACCGCGTCCGTCTTGGTCTGGCGCAGCGCCGCAGCCTGCGCCTTGCCGCGCCCTTCCGCGACCGCTTCGGCGAAATTCGCGAACAACACGGTGAACCAGAGCCAAAGATTGATCTGGAACGAGAAGCTATAGTTGCCGACGCCGGTGAAGAGATCGCGGATGAAGAGGATCGTCGTCAGGGTGGCGACGACCTCCACCACGAACATCACCGGATTGCGGATCAGCACGCGCGGATCGAGCTTCTTGAAGGCATCGCCGATCGCCGGGATCAGAATCCTCGGATCGGTGACCGTGGCGGCCGACGTGCGATGGCGGGTTTTCGAGAGTTCCATGTGTATGTCTCTATGGAGTTTAGTAGAGGGTGCCGGCGTGCATCGCGAGATGTTCGACCAACGGGCCGAGCGCCAGCGCCGGGAAAAAGATGAGGCCGCCGATAATCAGGATGACGCCGATCAAGAGGCCGACGAACAGTCCCGTATCCGTCGGGAAGGTTCCGGCCGAAGGCGGCACGATCTTCTTCGCGGCCAACGAACCGGCCACAGCCAGCATCGGCACGATCATCAGGAAGCGGCCGATGAACATCGCCAGCCCCAGCGTCGTGTTGTAGAACAGTGTGTTGGCCGAGATGCCGGCAAACGCGCTGCCGTTGTTCCCGGTGGCGGAAACATACGAATAGAGAATTTCGCTGAAGCCGTGCGGTCCGGGATTCTCGATGCCCGCGAGGCCGGCGGGGAGAACCGTCGCCAGCGCCGTGAAACCAAGCATCGACATCGGCAGGATGAGGATGGCGAGCATCGCCATCTTCACTTCTTTCGACTCGATCTTCTTGCCGAGATATTCCGGGGTTCGCCCGACCATCAGTCCGGCAATGAACACGGCCAGAATGGCGAACAGCAGCATGCCGTAGAGGCCGGAACCCACGCCGCCGAAGATGATTTCACCGAGCATGATGTTGGCCATCGGCACCAGTCCGCCGAGCGGCATCAGACTGTCGTGCATATTGTTGACGGCACCGCAGGACGCGTCCGTCGTGATCGTCGTGAACAGCGCGGAATTCGCGATCCCGAAGCGGACTTCCTTGCCCTCCATGTTGCCGCCGGCCTGCAAGACGCTGGGCTTCTGGTCGATGTGGAGCGCGGTGAAGGCGGGATTGCCGGGCGCCTCGGCCCAATAGGTCGTCACGGTGCCCGCCAGGAACAACAGTCCCATGACCGCGAAAACCGCCCAGCCCTGGCGCTGGTTGCCGACCATGCGGCCGAACAGGTTGGTCAACGCCGCACCGATCGAGAAGATCAGAATGATCTGGACTAGGTTGGTGATCGCGTTGGGATTCTCGAACGGATGCGCGGAGTTGGCGTTGAAGAATCCGCCGCCGTTGGTGCCCATCATCTTGATGACTTCCTGCGAAGCCACCGGTCCCATGGCGATGGTCTGCTTGGCGCCTTCCAGCGTCGTGGCGTCGACGTAGGCGCTCAGATTCTGCGGCATGCCCTGCCAGACGAAGAACAGGCCGACCGCAATCGAGATGGGCAACAAGATGTAGAGCGTGCAGCGCGTCAGATCGACCCAGAAATTGCCGACGCCTTTTGCAGACCGCCGCGCGAAGCCGCGCACCAGCGCGACGGCGAGCGCGATGCCCGTCGCCGCCGAGACGAAATTGTGCACCGTCAACCCGGCCATCTGAACCAGATAGCTCATCGTGGTTTCGGGCACATAGGATTGCCAGTTGGTGTTGGTGATGAAGCTCACCGACGTATTGAAGGCGAGGTGTTCGCCGACGGCGGGGAATTTCTGGGGGTTGAAAGGCAGTAACGCCTGCAGACGCTGCAGCGCGTAAAGGCTGAGGAATCCCGCCGCCGTGAACGCCAGCATGGCGATGGCGTAGGTTAGCCAATGCTGGTCTTCCTTCTCGTCCACGCCGGAAATCGCGTACAGGACGCGTTCGAGCGGGCGCAGCAGCGGCGACAGGAACGTGCGCTCGCCGTTGAAGACGGCGGTCATATAGCCGCCGAAGGGTTTGGTGATCGCGATGATGATCGCGCAGTAAAACGCGATCTGAATCCAGCCGTTGATTGTCATGATGAAGTAAGCCTCAGAACCGCTCGGGGCGGATCAGCGCGGTGACGAGATAGACGAGAAGGCCGACCGTAACGATCGCGCCCAGGACATAATCGATGATCATGAACCGGTCCTCACAAGCGTTCGCAGGCGACGGCGTAGAGTATCGCGACGCCGAGAAACGCCAAGCCGATGGCGATGAAAAGAAGATCGAGCATTCAAACCCCATATTTCTTGCGACGGATCGCGACAATCACCTAGGCCCTATCCGCATAAAGGATCGAGACGGAAAACGAGACGCGCGCATAAGAATTCCATAAAGATTTTACGGAATGCGCGATCACGGCCCCGGGATCAGCAGATTGGCGGCGAGCGCAAGCGCCAGTACGATCGCAACGATCAAGCCGATTTCGAACAACACCTGTCGCGGCGAGTTGGCGGACCTCAAGTGCAAGTCGCGTTCCAAAATCGCCCGGCGCGAAACATCGGGCCAGAACCTCGCCTCTTCGTCGCCGATGCGAAGTTTGACGTCGCCGTGTCCTTGTACGCTCATGAGATCCTTATCGCGGCCGCCGATCCCGCCATCGCGCGACGGGCGCCAAGATGCCTATCCGCTGCGCTGCTTGATAGGACCGGCGGCCATAAGAATTCGAGATGGAAAGCGCGCGCGCCGCATAAAATTTTCAGAAAGTCCGCGCAGATGTCGGCAATGAAACGGGCCTGCTTGGCTTCGGTTCGCATAGACGTCGTTCCGCCCCTGTCCGAGAAAAGCGAAAGCTTGGCCGACCGCAACGGCTGGCGCACGGTGCCGCGAGATGTGGAAAAATGACTCGCGCCCGTTTCCCGAACAGCCCGCGCGCGTGAGGTCAACGCACTCAGGTCGCTTCCGGACCGCGGGCCGAAGCGGCGGCCAGATTGCCGCCATAGAAAATTATCTGTCTATTTCAGCGAGTTATATGGTGGGCGCGACAGGGATCGAACCTGTGACCCCTACCATGTCAAGGTAGTGCTCTCCCGCTGAGCTACGCGCCCGCCTGACGGGGGCCGTTCTATAGCCCCCGCCCGGCAACACTGGCAAGTCATGCTCTAATGCGCGTTCTTGAGGTCGAACCGGACCTGGACGTCGGCCGCGCTGGTCGTCGCCGCGCCGCCGCGCATCGCCGGCCGGTAGCGCCAATGCGCCATGATCCAATTGCGCGCCGCCAGGTCGAGATCCTCGTAACCGCTGGAACGCACGACCGCCGCGTCCATCACATAGCCTTGCGCCGAAATCGTCAGATGCAGCCGCACGCTTCCTTCCTCGCTAAGGCGAATGGCGAGCGGCGGATAAGGCGGCGTGGTGTGGGTATCGCCGACGGCCGTGGCGGCCTGATCGTAACTCGGCGGCTGCGGCGGCCCGTAGACGGTCGTGAGTCCCCCTGCTGCGGCTGGCCGTTGTCGATCACGAATCTCGGTTCGACGGGATTGTTGAGGGTCGGCTCATGCATATTCAGGGTGGGCGGTGGTCCGGGCTTCGACGGCGCCGTCTTAATGACGGTCCCCGTGGTTCCCGTCACCGGCGTCGGCCAGACTTTGATGTTGAGTCCTTCGATCAAAGCCAGGATCAGCGCCGCTTGCAGCAATCCGGCGAAGATGAGTCCCGTCACGCGTTGCGGCGTCATGCCCTTGGGCCGCGCCAGGGCGATGGCATGGTCACTTGTCTGCATCGTTTCCTCCCCAGGTTTCATCAAGCCGTTCAAACGGCCTGCGCCTAGCGGGAGCCGGATCCATTCGGATTCCTCGCCCGGCCCTCGCCGGACGCAAAAAGGCTGGGCCTCAACTTCGGCGCGATTGTGGCCGGTTGCCGTCGAAAAATTGTCCGATGTTTTTTTCCGCGGATGCGGAACTAGGCCGCCATCATGCGTTCCACCTCGGCGACGATCTCGCGTAGGTGGAACGGTTTGGAGAGGACCTTCGCTTGTTTGGGCGCGTTGGACGACGGATGCAGGGCGACCGCGGCGAAGCCGGTGATGAACATGATCTTCATCGACGGATTCATTTCGGCGGCGCGTTTGGCGAGTTCGATGCCGTCCATGCCGGGCATGACGATGTCGGTGAGCAGCAGATCGAAGCGAAAACCTAACAGGCTTTCGAAAGCGTCTTCGCCGTTGCCGAAGTCGGTGACTTCGTGGCCGGCGCGGATCAGCGCCTGCGCCAGAAACTTGCGCAAGGATTCGTCGTCTTCGACCAGTAGGATATGCACCATGCGCAGCACCGCCCTGACAGGACTAAACCGTATAATCGCCAAATCGTAAATGCCGGTTAAAGCCGCGCCTCCGTCGCAGCACGCTTCCGAGCTTCCCTAGAGGCGCCCGACGCTTGATCAGTGGGGCGGGTTAATGGTCCACTGGCGTCTGTGTCATCGTTCTTCCGGGAATTCCCGGGGCTTTTCGGGAGATTGAGCGGATTTCGGCCATGGCGGGACCCGTTGACAAGGAGGAAGGTGGCGCGGCCGATCCGGTCCTGGCTGGGCTTTACAGCGAGCCGTTCCGGATCGTGCGGCCCGGCAAGCAGACCGCGCCCTTCGTCTTCGCCTCCCCCCATTCGGGGCGGCATTATCCCGCAGATTTCGTGGCCGGGAGTTGGCTCACGCCCTTGGCGCTGCGCCGTTCCGAAGACGCATTCGTCGACGAATTGTTCGAGAGCGCGGTGGAGCGGGGCGCGCCCATCATCGCGGCCAGGTTCCCGCGCGCCTTCCTGGATGTGAACCGCGCGCCGACCGAGCTCGACAACGCCATGTTCGACGACGCCTTGCAGGTGGAGGTCGGCGCGCCGAGCGCGCGTGTCGCGTCGGGCTTGGGCGTCATTCCGAAGATCGTGCGCGACGGCGCCGAGATCTATCGCCGGAAGCTCTCCGCCGCAGAAGCCGAGCAGCGGCTGACGCGGCTCTACCGGCCTTATCACGCGGCGCTGGCCGGATTGATCGAGGAAACCCGTCTGCGTTTCGGCGTGGCGATCCTGGTGGATTGCCATTCCATGCCGTCGGCGGCGTCGATCCCCGACGCCGTGTTCGGCGACCGCTACGGCGCCTCTGCCTCGCCCACCCTCATGCGCCATGCCGAACTTGCTTTCGAAGCGTGCGGTTTTTCGACCGCGCGCAACACGCCATACGCCGGCGGTTACACCACGCATCTCTACGGACGGCGTGAACGCGGCGTCCACGCGCTGCAGATCGAATTGAACCGCACGCTTTATCTCGACGAGGAACACATCGAACGTCATGCGCGCTTCGAGGAAACGCGCGCGCGCCTGGGTGAGGCGCTGGGAAAACTCGTCGCGGTGGATACGAGCGCGTTGATTCAGAATCCGCCGCGTTCGTCCCTGGCGGCGGAATGACGACGCGGCGTATCCGTAAAAACTGCACGCGAAATGTCTGACTATTCGCACGCTTTGCGGATGGCGAGCGCTCGCACAAAGCGCTTTGCGCAAAACATAATCACTGCGTGATTCCGCCTAAAAAAAAGGCCGCCCCCGAGGGAGCGGCCAAGTTCAGGGAGGAAACGCCCAGGAAGGGCCGCAGCGTCGCAGAAAAGAATTCCGCAATGCCGCGTTGCAACAATATGGCATCATAGGTGGGCGCAAGCAAGCGTAATTTTATATGATCTCTAAAATATTTCCCCAAATAATTTTCAGGATTTCCCTGTAAAAAATGTCGCGTGCACAAAATTTAGTCAGACAATGCCGTCATATTGTGCGACGCAAAATGTTACCGGTAACACCCTTTGGGAAATATCATAAGCTTAGGTTGTTTCACATCAATGTCTTCGCGCTGCAACAAAAGATTCGTGCGCACAAGTTACCCACAGGGCGAAACCGCACCGTGATTCGAGCGGCATCAGGGAGCCCGCGTATGGCCGAAATAGCCTGGTCCCCCACTTTGTACCTTCGCCCCGGCTCGCCCGCCATGGAGCGCCGTATGCGGGCCACGCCGCCGTTCCGCACGCCCCGTTCCGGCCGGCCGCCGGGACACAGCCATCGCACCATCTTCATCTCCGACGTCCATCTTGGCACGCGCGGCTGCAAGGCGGAGCTGCTGGCCGATTTCCTGTCGCACAATACGTGCGACACGCTTTACCTCGTCGGCGACATCGTCGACGGCTGGCAGCTCAAGCGGCGCTGGTACTGGAGCGCCGCGCAGAGCCGCGTCGTGGGCGAGATTCTGCGCAAGGTCGATGAAGGCGTGCGCGTCGTCTACGTGCCGGGCAATCACGACGAATTCCTGCGCGAATATTGCGGACGCAGCATCGCGGGCATCGAAGTGGTGCGCGAAGCGATCCACGAGACCGCCGCGGGCCAGCGTCTTTTGGTGCTGCACGGCGATCAGTTCGACGGCGTCATCGGCTATGCCAAATGGCTGGCCCATGTCGGCGATTGGGCCTATGGGGCGGCGCTGGCGCTCAACGACCGGCTCCACGTCCTGCGCCGCGGCCTCGGCCTGCCCTACTGGTCGCTGTCGGCCTATCTCAAACGCAAGGTCAAGAACGCCGTCGAGTACGTCTCGCGGTTCGAGGAGGTGGTAGCCCGCGCGGCCGCGCCCAAAGGCGTCGACGGTGTGATATGCGGCCACATCCACCAGGCCGAAATCCGCCGAATCGGCCCCATCCTCTACCTCAACGACGGTGACTGGGTTGAAAGCTGTACCGCCCTTGTCGAAGATGCCTGCGGACATTTGGAGATTCTGCGCTGGGCATCCTCTTCTCCTGCGAGCGATCTTGCCCGCGCCTCGGCGGGCGCCCGAGGTGAAACTGCGCTTATACCCGCGTAGGATTCGCCGCCGCAGGCATGGCCCGATGCCGGCCGGCATCGGGGCGGCCGAAGCGCTCAGCCTCAAGGTCCTGATCGTCACCGACGCCTGGGCGCCGCAGGTCAACGGCGTCGTGCGCACGCTCGAAATCCTGGGCCGCGATTTGCGCGCGCTGGGCCACGAAGTGCGCTACGCCACGCCGGAAGGCCGTTTCACGCTGCCTTTGCCGACATACTCCGAGATCAGGCTGGCGGTGTTCCCGCGCGCCGTTCTGGAGCGCGAGATTCGCGAATACGCCCCGGACGCGATTCACATCGCCACCGAAGGCACGCTGGGCATGTCGGCGCGCGCCCTTTGCATAAAATACAACATCCCCTTCACGACCTCGTTCCACACGCGCTTTCCCGACTATGTCCGCGCGCGCTTTCCCTTCATCGGCGAGGAAACGGTCTACCGCTTCCTGCGCTGGTTCCATCAGCCCGCGACCGCGATGATGGTGGCGACGCAATCGCTCGCGCACGAGCTCGAGAGCCGCGGCTTCCACAATGTGCGCATCTGGTCGCGCGGAGTGGACACCGATCAATTCCGCCCGCTGGCCGGCGCGGCGCTGCCATTTCCCAAGCCAGTTTGGCTCTATGTCGGCCGCGTGGCGGTCGAAAAGAACATCGAGGCGTTTCTCAAGCTGGAGTTGCCGGGCACCAAGGTGGTGGTCGGCGACGGCCCGACGCGCCCGGCGCTGGAGCGCGCCTATCCGGGGGCGAAATTCCTCGGACAGAAGACCGGCGAGGCGCTGGTCGAAGCCTATGCGGGGAGCGACGTCTTCGTCTTTCCCAGCCGCACCGACACGTTCGGGCTGGTCATTCTGGAGGCCCTGGCCTGCGGCACGCCGGTGGCTGCCTATCCGGTGCAGGGGCCCAAGGACGTGGTCGACGATGCGGCCGTCGCGGTCCTGGACGAAGATTTGGCGAAGGCTTGCCGCGAAGCGCTCGCAATCCCGCGCGACGCCGCCCGGTCGTTCGCGCTGGACCATTCCTGGCGGTCCTGCACCCAGCAGTTCCTGTCCAACTTGGCCGTCGAACCCGAGCCCTAAGAAGCCCCTCCCCTCGCCCCCAAAATGCGCTAGATAATGTCCGGTTGCTTCACCGCTTCGCCGGGTCCGATGTCTTCAGCCAATGCCTCTCCGCACGCTTCGCGCCTGGCGCCGTGCGAGCTTGCTTTTCTCGGCGTCTCGATCCTCGTCGGGACGGCTTTCGTCGTCTGGCTCGGCAAGGACACCTCCTGGGATTTCCGCAATTACCATTGGTACATCCCGTATGCGTTCCTGAACGGGCGCATGGACATCGACGTCGTCGTCGCCCATCAGGCCAGCTATTACAATCCGTTCGTCGACATTCCGTTCTATTGGCTGGCCATCCACACCACCTCCTGGTTCGCGATCGCAGTGCTGGGCCTGTTCCAGGCCGCCAATATCGTGCCGATCTATGTCATGGCGCGTCACGCCTTGCGCCATTCCGAAGCCAGGCTGGGAGCGGCGGCGATTGCCATTTTCGGCATGACCGGCGGACTGATGCTCAGCCTTTACGGCACGCATTATTACGACAACGTGCTGAGCGTGTTCACGCTCGGCAGCCTTGCCATTCTGGTGGTGAAGCGCGAGGAGCTGGCGCGCGGGTCGCTCGCCAACACGGCGCTTTGGTGCGCGCTCGGCGGCTTGCTGACCGGCGGCGCGGCCGGTTTGAAGCTGCCCGAGGCGCCGTTTGCCATGGGCTTCGCGGCGGCGCTGATCGCCGTGGGCGGCGACCGCAAGCATCTATTCGCGCGGCTAGGGGCAGGCGCGCTCGGCGGCATCATGGGCTTCATGCTGTGCGCCGGCTTCTGGATGTGGCGGATGGAAGAGCTCACGGGCAATCCGCTGTTCCCCTATTTCAACGAGCATTTCCATTCGCCCCTGGCGCTCAATTCGCCTTATCGCGACATGCGCTTCATTCCCACCGATTTTTGGACCGCGCTGGCGTTTCCCATTCTTTTCTCGATCGACTGGCGGGTGGCGAACGATCTGCCCAATCTCGATATCCGCGTGGGGCTTGCCTATATCGTCGTGATCGCCGCGCTGGTTGCGTGGGCCATGGGACGCCGCTCGAAAGACCCGCTGACGGACCCCAAGGTGGCGGCCATCATCTTCGCCTTTGCCGCCGTGTCCTATTTCTGCTGGCTTAAGATCTTCGCGATCTATCGCTATATCCTGCAATTGGAGATGATTGCGCCGCTGCTCATCGCGATGGGCGTGGGACTGTTGCCGTTGCCGCGCCGCATACAGCTGATCGCCATCGGCGCCCTGTTCTTCCTGGCGATGCTGTTCACGCGCAGCGCCCAGCTCGAGCATGCCCCGCTCGGCGATCCCTATATCACCGCCGATCTGCCGAAGATCGCCGATCCGGCGAAGACCATGGTGCTGATGACCGGCGATGCGCCGCTTGGTTTCATCGCGCCGACCTTGCCGCCGCAGGTGCCGGTGCTGCGCATCGACGGCTGGATGATCCAGCCGGAAGACGGCTCGCTCTTGACTCGAAAGATGAAAGCGCGCGTCTACGCCCATAACGGCCCGCTGTTCCTGATCGCCGACGCCTACGACATGGGGCGCGCCAGCGCCGCGGTCATCGATTACGGCTTGGCCATAGACTGGCTGAAATGCCGGATGTTCGACACCAACCTTACCGGCGCCTATCAATGGTGCCCGCTCGTGCGACGCAGCCCATGATCCAGCCCGAACCGAGAATTGCCGTTCTCATTCCCTGCTACAATGAGGAAGCAACCGTCGCCAAGGTGGTGGACGATTTCAGCGCCAGCCTGCCCACTGCCGTGATCATTGTCTACGACAACAATTCCAGCGATGCGACCGTGGCGCGCGCGCGCGCTGCGGGCGCCGTCGTCCGCAGCGAGACGCTGCAGGGCAAGGGTAACGTCGTGCGCCGCATGTTCGCCGACATCGAGGCCGACGTATACGTCATGGTCGACGGCGACGACACTTACGACGCTTCCGTCGCGCCGGCGCTGATCGCCAAGCTGATCGACGAAGGACTGGATATCGTTTCGGGCCGACGCGAGGCGACGGACGCCTCCGCCTATCGCACCGGCCACGTCCTCGGCAATCGGCTGCTGACCGGCCTGACCAGCCTGATGTTCGGCGTCAAGCTGCACGACATGCTGACCGGCTACCGCATCATGTCGCGGCGCTTCGTGAAGTCGTTTCCGTCCGCCGCCAAGGGCTTCGGCATCGAGACCGAACTCTCCGTGCATGCGGTGCGCATGAAGGTGCCGATGGCCGAAGTGGGGACGCTCTACAGAGAACGCCCGGCGGGCTCCACGAGCAAGCTCAACACCTACCGCGACGGCATTCGCATTCTGCTCACCATCGTGGGCCTGATGCGCAGGGAACGGCCGCTGATCTTCTTCGGCTCCATCTTCGCCTTCTTCGCGCTGTTCGCGTTCTCGATCGGCATTCCGGTGGTGATCGAGTATTTCCAGACCGGGCTGGTGCCGCGCCTGCCTACAGCCGTGCTGGTCACCGGCATGATGGTGCTGGCGTTCCTGTCGCTCTTCACCGGGCTCATGCTCGACACCGTCACGCGCGGGCGCTGGGAGATGAAGCGTTTGCGGTATCTGGGAATCCCTGGACCTCAGGATTTGAAGAAGCCGTGAAAGAACTATTTCAGCGGCTCTCCGCGTCGCGTTTCCTGCGGTTCGCCGTCGTCGGCGGGGCGGGTTTCTTCGTCAACGAGGCGGCGCTGGTGCTGGCGCACGGGCTTCTTGGAGCCGGTCCCCGCGCAGGCTGGTTCATCGCCTTCGTTCCGGCCGTGACCTTCACCTGGTGGGGCAACCGCAATCTCACCTTCGCCGACAAGGCAAGCAGCCATCACATCGGGATTCTGGCGGAATGGGCGCGCTTCGTGGCGACGAACAGCCTGGGCGCGGCGGCCAATTTCGCGATCTACGCCCTGCTGATCGGCGACGCGCCTTATCCGCTGAACATCCCGTACATCGCGCTCGCCGTCGGCATCCTCGCTGGACTGGTCTTCAATTTCACGCTGTCGAAGAAACTGGTGTTTCGGAATTAGTATATGTCATTGACTTATGTGTCATTGACATATATTTCCCGGAAAGCTAATGTCCGATGAAGATCGAATTCGATCCGGTCAAAAGCGCGAAGAACGAACGCGAGCGCGGTCTGCCTTTTGCGGAGGCGGCGCCGCTGTTTGACGGTCCTCGGCTGGAATGGGAAGACAGGCGGAAAGACTATGGCGAAGTTCGCATTAACACGCTCGGGGAGATCGAAGGCCGGATTTTCTTCGCTACGTTCACCCGGCGCGGGGAAGCGGCCAGGATCATCTCGTTCCGTAAAGCAAATACCAGGGAAGCGCGACTCTATCGTCAGCATCTCAGCAAATGAAGCGCGGGCGACGAAGGTTGACTGGGCTAAAGTCGACGCAACGACCGAAGCGGATATTGCGCGTCATGCGCGGGAAGACGGCACGCAAACGCCATCCGATCGCGTCTGGAGGAAGATGGTTCGAGAGGGCCGCGTGGTCCTTGTGCCTCCTGCCAAGGTGGACGTGCGCACCATCCGGGAAAAGCTGCGTCTGTCCCAGTCGGAATTCGCCGCTCGCTTCGGCTTTACGGCCGCCGCCGTGCGCCAATGGGAACAAGGTCGCCGTCAACCCCACGGCCCGGCGCGCGTCTTGCTGACGATCATCGAACGCGAACCGGGCGCGGTCCGCCGGGCCCTGCACCCCGCCGCCGAATAAATCGCTTTACCCCGCCTCCCGCTCCACCGTCACGCTTTTGACGATGGCAAATGCGGAAACACCCGGCTCCAGCCCCAGCCGCGCGCGCGAGGCGCCCGTGATCCGCGCCGCCAGCTTTGTGGCGCCGCACAGAAGCTGGATGTCCGCCTGATCGCCGTGCGCGCGTACCGCGCCCACTATGCACGGCAGAACATTGTTGGCGCTGATGGCGCGCGGTTCCTCGCACGCCAGCATGATGTCTTCGGCCCTGAGCCGTACACGCAGGCGCGCGCCCGGCGGCCGCGACAGCTTCGCCACCGCCAGCACTCCGCCGTCGAAGGCGAGCAAACTGAGGCCGTCCGCGCGCTGCCCGGCGAGGGTGGCCTCGAACACCGCGCCCAAGGGCGGCGCGCCGGCGATGGCGTCCACGTCCGTCAGCAGATCGAACACCGAGCCTTGCGCCTTAACACGTCCGTCCTGCAGCACCACGATCTCGTCGGCCAGCCGCGCCACTTCCTCAACCGAATGGCTGACATAGAGCATGGGCAGCCTGGTCTCGCGCGCCAGCTTTTCGAGATAGGGCAGGATTTCGTCGCGCCGTGCGGCGTCGAGCGAGGCCAGCGGCTCATCGAGCAGCAGCATATCGGGCGAGGCCAGCAGCGCGCGGCCCAGCGCCACGCGGCTTTTCTCGCCCCCGGAAAGCCCGCGCGGCGCGCGCCCCAGCAAGCCGCCGAGCCCCAACAGGTCTACGACATGGTCGATGGTCGCCGCATCCGCTTTGACCGGCGCTCGCCGCCAGCCGAACAGGAGATTGTCCCTGACGCTCATATGCGGGAACAGACGGCTGTCCTGGAACACCATGGCGGTGCGCCGCGCCTCGGCCGGCACGGATAGGCGCGTAGAGGTATCGAGCAGTACCCGCCCGTTGACGGCGATGCGCCCTTCCTGCGGCCGCAGCAGCCCCGCAATGGCGCTGACGATGCTCGTTTTGCCGGCGCCCGAAGGGCCGAACAGGGCCGTCACCCCGCCTCGCGTCACAAACGCCACATCCAGCGCGAAGGCGCCGCGGCGGTGGCGCAGGAAAACCTCTACGCTCATCGCCAAGCCCTCGCAGCGCGCGTGGCGAACTCGCCCGCCGTCATGAACAGAAGCGCCAGCAGGACGGAGAGCCCGCAAAGCCGCGCCGCTTCCGCCTCGCCGCCGGGGATCTGCAGCGCGGCGTAGATCGCCAGCGGCAAGGTCTGGGTCTGGCCGGGAATGTTGGAGACGAAGGTGATGATGGCGCCGAACTCGCCCAGGCTGGCGGCAACCGCGGTGATCGCTCCGCTGATTATGCCGGGCAGCGCCAAGGGCAGGGTGAGGTTCGCCAGCCGGTCGAAGGCGTGCGCGCCCAGGGTGCGGGCGGCTTCGCCGAGGCCCGTGTCGGCGCCTTCCAGCGCCAAGCGGATGGCGCGCACCTGCAGGGGGAAGGTGATCAGGGCGCTGGCCAACGTGGCCCCCGTCCAGCTGAAGACAAAACGGATGCCCAGATGCGCCAGCAGCCATCCGCCGACCGGGCCGCGCGTTCCGAACGCCATCAACAGCAGGAAGCCGACCGCCACCGGCGGCAACACCAGCGGCAGATGGATGATCCCGTCCACAAGGGTTTTGCCCGGGAATCGCGTGCGCGCCAGAAACAGCGCCGTAACGAACGCGAAAGGCAGCGCACAGGCTATGGCCACCCCTGAAACCCGCAGGGAGAGCAAAAGCGCTTGGCTTTCCGCCGGAGACAGAATCTCGGTCATCCCGTAAAGATTAGGGTGAACGCCCCGGCCCCGCCATAACCGGCATCGTTAAAGGCCCCCTGCGACACTTGACCCGTCACACTTAGACTTTACCGTCCGGGGTATGGGCAGGGGGCTAACCGGAAAAGTTGCGGCGGCGGCGTTTTTTGTCGCGGCGGCGGCGCATGGCCAGGAGGCGCAGCCGCCGCCGGCCGCGCCCTCCTCGCCTTATGTGATCCGCTACGACCATTGGTCCGAGGCCGACGAAAAGGAATATGGGCGCTTCATCGCCGAGCTGGGCGATTCCGGCTGCGCCACGGTCGACGCCTGCCTGCACGATGCGCGTAATCCGTTCCGCGGCAGCGATCCGCCGGGCATGGTGTTCGCTTCGGACTGCGCCGATCTGCCCTATGTGCTGCGCTTCTATTTCGCCTGGAAGCGCGGTCTGCCTTTTTCCTACGAAAGCGACGTCGAGCCGCGCGGCGCGGCCAACGACCTGCGCTACAGCGCATCCGGCAATTCCGTCGCCGGCCGCACCGAGCCGGCAGGCGGCGACGGATACGCGATTTTGAACGAGATACGCGACGCGGTGTCCTCGGCCACCTATCGCATCGATCCCGATCTGGAAGAGCCGTACGAACAGGATTTCTATTCCCCCGTCCTCGCGCCCGGATCGATCAGGCCGGGCACGGTGATCTACGATCCCAACGGCCACCTGGCCACGGTGTGGCGCACCGACCCCGACGGGCGCATTCATTATCTCGACGCCCATCCGGATTTCTCGGTGACGCGCGGCTTCTACGATCTGCGTTTCGTGCGATCCTCTCCCGGCATGGGCGCGGGCTTCAAGAACTGGCGGCCGCAGAGCCTCGTCGGCGCGACCAAACAGGCCGACGGAACCTACACCGGCGGCCATATCGCGCTCGCCGCCAACAAGGACATCGCCGATTTTTCCGACGAGCAGTATTTCGGCAACGGGCCGCGGCCCGCCGAGAATACCGATTGGAACGAGGGCGTCTTCACGCTGAACAAGGAAGTCCTCGACTATTACGATTACGTGCGCGCCAAACTGGCCGGCGGCACGCTTTCCTTCGACCCGCTGCGGGAAATCGCCGATATGGTGGATTCGAACTGCGCCGATCTGGGTTACCGCGTCCAGGCCGTCGATCTCGCCGTCCAGGCCGGCCTCGACAAGCAGCCCGAGCCGGACCGCCTGCCGGCGAACATCTACGGCACCGAGGGCGACTGGGAGACCTATTCCACGCCCTCGCGCGACGCCCGCCTGAAAACCGCCTTCAAGGAGCTGCGCGACGTCGCCGAGCGCTTCGTGGGCATGGCCGACCGCCGCGACAAGAAGCTCGTCTACCGCGGCACGAACCTCGCCGCCGATCTGCTCGCCGTCTACGACCGCCACGCTGCCGGGTGCCACATCACCTACAGGCGCAGCGACGGCTCGCAGATCGTGTTCGGTTACGAAGAAGCGCGCCGCCGGCTGTTCGACATGTCCTTCGATCCCTATCAGTGCGTCGAACGGCGCTGGGGTGCGACGTCGGGCGAGGAATACGCGCCGTGCCCGGACAACACCCTCAAGACGGCCTGGTACGAGGCCGAACACAATCTGCGCAATCAGATCGACCGCACCTATGACGCGCAAATGGATTTTAACCTGGCGGAACTGAAAACCCCGGGGCCGGGCAAAGGCGTGCCCGCTCCGCCCGACATCGATGCGCGGGCTTATCTGTTGTCCCGGATGCGTCGGGCGGACTGAAAAAAAAGCGCGGCGGGGATGCCGCCGCGCTTGATCTTTTTCGAAGCCGCAATCGGCTAGTGGGTGCGCACGTACAGCGACCACAAATGCGCGATCATCTCGCCGTTCGGCGTGTTTTTCGCCTTGGCGAAGGCTCTCAGCGCCGCATCCTTCTGCCCGGCGCCGTAAAGCGCCTGGCCCAGACGGGTCTCGGCATTGTCGTTATCGCTCACGCCTTTGGCGATGCCGGCCTGTACGGCGGCGACGGCGTCCTGATAACGGCCCATGCCGCAATAATCTTCGCCCAGCCTGACCAGCAGATCGCCGTTCTTCGCCTTGTTCGCGGCCTCGACCGTCTTGGGCAGATTGGCGAGGTCGGCGGCGGCGCTGCTCTTGGCAAGGTTCAAGAGACGGTTGGCGCGGTCTCCGGACAGCACCTTGGCCTGGAAGCCTCTCTGGATCACGTTGACCGCTTCGCTCGGGAAACCGAGGGTGGACTGGATCTCCAGGGTCGCCAGCAGGAAATAGTCGCTGTCGCTGGTCATCGTGCCGGTCCACAGCTTGATGCGGTTGATGTCCAGCGTCTGATGGTCGGTCAGGGCCTTGGAGGCTTCCGCGACCTTCAGCAGCCGGACCCAATATTCCGGCTTGTTGGTCGAGGCGACCAGCTGCTCGAGGGCGGCGCGCATCGTGGCGTCGTCATGGGCTTCGTAGGCGCAGCGCATCTGCAGCTCGAGCATATCCTGGCCGAGGCCGGTATGATCTTCGGCATAGCGCGCGCATTCCTTGAAGGACCCCATGCGGTAATAGGCCTGCGCGATGATCACCATGTTGGCGCCGTTCAGCGCGCCGTATTTGCGCAGCAGATCGGCGTCGTTGATCGCATCGTTGTAGCGCCCGGCGCGATAGTCGGTGTCGAACTTCGCCTGGGCGCCGACGGCATCGCTCACGCCGACCGAGCCGCCCGATTTTGCCTCGATGTACTGCCTCGTCTTGGCGATGATCGTCTGCTCTTCGGCCGTCAGCCCGCCCGCGGCCTCGGCTTCGTGCACACGCGCCATCGCTGCGCTGTAATTACCCGCGGCGGCGGCGGCCAAAGCAGCCTGTAGCGGCTTGCCGACGACCGAGCGCACGGCCGCCTGGGCGGGAGCGGCGGTCAAGGCGACGCCGGCCGCAGCCGTCGCAGCGCCCAATATCAACGCCGTAAGAACGGCACGCAGCTTCTTCGGGATCATCAGAGACCTCTTTGTCTTTACACCCGGACGCAAATCTCCGAGGCATGCTGGCGCATGCTCGGAGATACTGCGGCCACCCCTCACATTACATTACTGTGTCATATACTGGTCTAGACCGGTAAATCCAATTTTCTTCACGCCGATACGTTGCGCGTCCGCAAGCACCTTCGCGACGATATCGTATTTCGCGAGTTTGTTCGGATTAAGGTGGATTTCGGGCTGGGGGTCCTGCTGGGCCGCGTTCTGGAAATAGGAATCCAGGGTGCCGCGGTCGATCGTGTTTCCGTTCCACAGGATCGACCCGTCGAAATCCACCACCACGTTGTCAACTATAGGAATAATAATCTGCTTAGGCGGGTTGGGCGGCGGCATGTCCAGCTTCACCGCGTGAGTTTGGATGGGCAGGGTGACGATGAGCGTGACCAGCAGAACGAGCATAACGTCGATCAACGGCGTCACGTTCATTTCCACCATCGGATCGTTTTCGCCGCCGGCTGGCCCGACATTCATTGACATGGCAAAGATACCCTTCTTGGATCGCGACGCGGTTACTGCGTCCCGTCGTTACGCGGTTCGGTGAGGAACCCGACCTTCGGAACGCCTGCTTCCTGAGCTGCCAGGATCACGCGCCCGAGGGCCTGGAAACGCACATTCGCGTCGCCCCGGATATGCACCTCCGGAAGCGGCGTGCCGGCATGGACGGAACGCAGCAGCGCCTGCTCGAACTTGCCGCGCAGTTCCGAGTAATCGACCGGCGCGTTGTTCCAGTAGACGTTTTCGTTCCTGTCCACCGAGATCACGATGTTTTCCGGCTTGGTGACCGTGGCGACATTGCGTGCGTTGGGCAGCGTCAACGGCACGGTTTTCACGATCACCGGGATGGTGACGAGGAAGATGATGAGCAGCACGAGCATGATATCCACCAAGGGGGTGGTATTGATCGCACTCTGCAGCCCGGCTTCTTCCTGTTCGCCGCCAGCCTGAACGTTCAAAGCAGCCATAATTGTTCTCCGCGAACCTAACCTGAGATCGGAATGGCTCTATTTGCTCTTCGTGATCAGGTAGGTCTGCAGGTCGCCCGCGAAACCGCGAAGCTTCTCGGTGATGACCTTGTTGCGACGGACGAGCCAGTTGTAGAGCAACACGGCCGGAACGGCTGCGGCAAGACCCAGCGCCGTCATGATCAGCGCCTCACCCACCGGACCCGCGACCTTGTCGATCGAGGCCTGGCCGGCCACGCCGATGGCGATCAGAGCTTGCAGGATGCCCCACACCGTACCGAACAGACCGACGAAGGGAGCCACCGAACCGACCGATGCGAGGAAAGTGATGCCGCCCCCGAGCCGCCCCGTGGCGTCTTCGAGCTGGCGCGACAGCGACATCGCGATCCAGTCGTTGAGACCGACGAGGCTGGTGCCGCCCGCGGACGCCTTCACGCCGGCTTCGGCGATGGCGCGGAACATGGAGTTCTTCGGCAGCCTATCGACCCCCTCATTGAGCGAGCCCGAGGTCCAGAAACGGCGTTCGACGACGCGCGCCTGGCCGAGGATGCGGCTCTGGTCGAGGTACTTGGTGAAGAAGATGTACCAGGTGCCGATCGACATCACGAGCAGAATGGCCAGCACACCGTAGGAGACCGGGTTCTTCTTCTTGATGATGTCGGTAAGACCGTAGGGGTTATCTTGGCCCGCCGCCGCAGTGGTCGGAACCTTGATAATGGTCGGACCGGCTGCCGCGGGAGCGGGTGTGGCCGGAGCGGCTGTCGTGGTGGCCGGCGCCATCGCGCCGCCGGTGGCCTGCGCCAGCGCAGGGCCGACGCCGAAACCGGTAAGAAGGACGAAGGCGGCTGCGATCGTCAGGTGTTTCGAGATCATGTCAGTACTACTCCGTAGCTGTCGTAATTAAACCGTAACGTTGCATCTTTCAGTGGCGTCTTACTTGAGCTTCCACACCACATTCGTCTTCCACGAAACTGAAACCGGATGATTTGCTTCGATGGCCGGCTTGTAGTGCCAGTTTGCCGCGCAGCTCACGGCGGCGCTGTCCAGACGATCCGAACCGCTCGACTTGGCGACCGTGATATTGGCGACATCGCCGTCCGCCGTGACGGTGAAGGCGAGCAGAGTGACCCCTTCCTCGCCCAGGCGCTGCGAAATCGGCGGATAGTTCTGCATGCAGGTATGAGGCCTGCCGATCGAAGCCGGCGACGAGATCGCGGGCGCCGACGCCACCTTGCTCTGCGCTGTGATGGTGTTGGTACTGGGCGCGGCGTCCGTCTGGATGACGATATCCGGCGGCGGCACGAAGGGCGGCGGCGGAGCCTTCAGGTCCGGCGGCGGCGGCGGCGGCGTCTTGTCCGGAAGCTTCTCCGGCAACACCTCGGCCTTGAGCACGTCATTGACGTGTTCCACCAAGGTCCTCGCCAGACCCGTCGATAACGCCCACGCGAAACCGATGACGATCGCGGTCGAAGCGGCGAGCGCTACGATGCGGTGCGGCGCCAACCATGACGTATGCGCGGCGCGAATTGTGTGTATTGGCTGTTCCATGGATTTACCGATACCTGATAAAACTGAACCCGGCGCAAACGCGCCGGGCCTTTCCATTGCTGACCAAGCTCACGCGTCCCCTACCGGGCGCCCGTTGCCTCGAGCGCTCACCACCGTTGTTAAACCAATCGTAAACATCGTTCGCGAGCCGGTCCAGAGGGTCCAACGAGAAATGCCGATTCTCGCAAAGCTTGGTTAACAACGCACAAACCATCGAGTCGGTTCCCGTAAACGCAGCGTCTCATAACATTGTTGTAAGAAACACAAGAGGAAAACTTGCATTTTGACGCGTGACACTTGGGTTCCCCGCGCGCGACCAATCCGCGCGGCTTTGCACATCTGGCAAAAAATGCATTGTACAAAATAGCTTACCGGCGATGTCGCGCGCTCCGGCGAAAAATTTTGCCGCGACGCAATATAAGTTCACACGACGGCCAATATGCGGGATGTTTCGCCCGGAAGGTGAATCGTACGAGGGATTACGCCATGCGGTACCTGCATAGCATGATGCGGGTCGCCAACCTGGAAACGGCGCTCGATTTCTTTTGTGCAAAACTCGGATTCGGCGAAGTCGGCCGACGCGAGAACGAGAAAGGCCGTTTCACGCTGGTCTATCTGGCGGCGCCGAGCGATCGCGAAAGCGCGTCGCGCAAAGGCACTCCGTTGCTCGAGCTCACCTACAATTGGGACCCCGAGGTTTACGCCGGCGGACGAAATTTCGGGCACCTCGCCTACGGCGTCGACGATATCTATGCGACGTGCGAAAAGCTTATGGCGGCGGGCGTCGTCATCAACCGGCCGCCGCGCGACGGGCGCATGGCGTTCATACGCTCGCCCGACGGCATCTCGATCGAATTGCTGCAGGACGGCGCCGCCTTGCCGGCGAAAGAACCCTGGGCGTCGATGGCAAACACCGGCAACTGGTAGAATCCGCATGAACTTCGCATCCGACAATTCCTACGGCGCTTGGCCGGAAATCATCGCAGCGGTCGGTGCGGCCGCCGCCGGCGCCGTGCCTTCCTATGGCGACGACGCGCTCACCGCGAAAGTACGCGCGCGCCTTTGCGAATTGTTCGAACGCGAGCTTGCGGTCTTTCCCGTGATCAGCGGCACGGCGGCCAACGCGCTGGCATTGGCGACTTTGGTGCCGCCGCACGGCGCGATTTTCTGTCACGAAGAAAGCCATATCGCGGTCGACGAATGCGGCGCGCCGGAATTCTTCACCCACGGCGCCAAGCTGGTGACGCTGGAAGGCGACGACGCCAAGCTCGTTCCCGAAACGCTGGAGCATGCGCTCTCCCATTTCCAGAAGGGCTTCGTGCATCACGTCCAGCCGGCGGCGCTCAGCATCACTCAGTCCACCGAATTGGGAACGGTCTACAAGCCCGGCGAGATCGCGGCGCTCTCGGCGCTGGCGCACGCAAACGGCATGAAGGTGCACATGGACGGCGCGCGTTTCGCCAACGCCCTGGCCCATCTCGAATGCACGCCCGCCGAAGCGACTTGGCGCGCCGGCGTCGATGCGATGTCTTTCGGCGCCACCAAGAACGGCGCGCTCGGCGCCGAGGCGGTGATCTTCTTCGATCCGGCCGAGGCGCGCGATTTCGAGTACCGCCGCAAGAAGGCCGGCCATCTTCTGTCGAAGATGCGCTTCGTTTCGGCCCAGCTCGACGCCTATCTCGAGGGCGCGCGCTGGCTCGAGCACGCCGCCCGCGCCAATGCGCTGGCGCAAAAGCTGACGCAGGGGCTCGGCCGCGTCGCCGGCGCCGAGCTTGCCCATCCGGTAGAGGCCAATGCGGTGTTCGTCTGGCTGCCCGACGCCACGGTGGCGCGTCTGCGCGCCGAGGGCGCCGCGTTCTACGATTGGGCGCCGCCCGAGGGCGGACACACGCTGGTGCGTCTAGTCGCTTCTTTCGCCACGCCGGAGGAAGATGTCGCGCGGTTCGTGAAAGTGGCGAATAGCGAATAGAAATTTTTCTCTATTCGCTATTCGCCTTTTCCCTATATCCGTCCTAGCAGATTGAGCGTTCCGACCTCTTCGAAGGTGCCGTTGGAGCCCTTCACGAAATCGAAATTGACTCCCATCGTCCAGGTGTCGGTGGTGGCCGCGAGCGAGCCGCCGACGACGAAATTGCCTTGCGCGGGATCGGGCCCGGTCATCGTGAACACCGTGCCGGGACCCGCGGTGGTGCCTGTCGTCGTATCGGCATAGGCGAACGCCGCTTTCAGCTTCACCGGATCGTTGAAGAAATCGTAGCGGTAACCGGCGTGCGCTTCGGGCTGCAGGTAGAAGTCCCACAGATCGAGGTCGTAGCGCACATTGGCGCCCAGGAACGCGCGCAGCGACTTGGCGTAATAGGGGTTGACCTTCAGATCGAAGCCGTCGCCCACCGTGGCGGTGCCCGGATTGTATTCGGTATAGCCCTCTTCGCGCATGAGCAGGCCGTCGACACTCAGCAGCGGCGAGAAGGTGGCGGCGCCATAGTCGAAGATCCCGCCCGTCGTGAAGCCGCCGGAAATCATCGTGCCGGGATGCTTGTTGTCGGCCTCGCGCGTGTAGGTCGAAGTCGAACTAAGCGCCAAGTCGATAAAGCGTTTGCCGCTGAATTGGCCGTAGCCCGCGTCGATCTTGCTGTCGAAGAACAGACCTTTCCCGCGCCAGGCGGAATAGCCGGTCAGCAGATACCACTGCTCGTTGGTGTGCGAATCGCGCGTCAGCTCGCCGACGTCGCCCGAATAGAAGGTGAAAGCGCCGCCGTACCAGCCATATTTCGGAGAGCCGCCGTCGATGCCGAGCGCAAAGCCGAAACCGTGATCCTTGAAGCCGGATACGAGTTTGGCGCCGGTGTTGGGGTCGGGCGCGCCCTGGCCGGGATCCTTGATCATCTGGAAGAATTCCTGGCCCCACAGCGTCGTACCGCCTTCCTGCTTGCCGTACAGGTTCAGCATGCGAAGGCGGGCGCCGACCACGCCCGTCGCCTGGTCGGTAATGGAAACGAGGATCGCGCGGCTGCCGCCGGTGACGTTCGGGGCGAAGGAATTGTAGGCGGCTTGCGCCTGAGCCGCGTTGTGGATGCCGTTGACCATCGCCGCGCCCAGCACGTCGTCGTTTGCGAGCGCCGTGTTGGCCAGGGCGAAAAGAGTGGTCGTCCCGCCTTTAATCGGAAGCGGCGTATTGGCAACGCTGCCCGCCGTAAGATTGAGCTGGTTCGTACCCTTGCCTAAAGTCTTGGGCACGACGTTTAGAACAAGCTCGTCGGTGGCGTTGCTCGTATTGTTCACGACGGCAAGGTTTGCCGAAGAGAAAAGGAACGGCAGGGCGCCGCCGCTGCTCACATTGGTCTGAAGCGATGTGTTGTAGAGATTGATCGTCGCCGGAGCGATGCTCAGATGGCCATGCGGTGCGGTGATCAGCACGAAGGTGTCGCTATTGTTCACGAAGCTTTCGAAGGCGACGCCGAGATCGGCATTGGGGGCGATGGTTGCCGATTTATCCGCGATGACAGTAGCCAAATTGCTCGTGCTCAACGCTTCCGTGACGCCTAGGCTGAGATTGCCGTAACTCTCGATGTCGAAGGTCGTGGCGTAGAGCGGCGTAATGGTGCTCTGCGTCGTGGTGCTCTGCAGCTCCAGGGTGCCGTACGGTTTGACATCGACCGCGACGCCGGAACCGTCCCAGCTGGTGACAATGCCGATGAGTTCGCCATTAGTGCCGATGGTGAGCTGGTCGTTCTCAGTTCCGGTACCCTTGCCGTAACCAACATTGCCGATCACAGTCGCAGTACCCGCGGAGGTGGGATTGATGGTAAGAATCTGGTTGTCGCCCCCGCCGAAGAGGATGTTGCCGAGGATTGATGCGGTGTTGGTCGACGTGGACTGAACGGTGATCTTGACGCCCGCGCCAGACGGCGTCGTCAAAACGTCGCCGGAAAGATCGATGGCGATGGCGGTTTGGCTATCATTGTTCAGCGCCGTCAGGGTCGACGACGTGGTCCCCGACGCGGTCACCAACGTCACGCCCGCGCGCGCCTCGATCGTGCCCGTGTTATAGATCGACGTCAGCGTGCCGGATGCGTCTTCGATGGCGATTGCCTCAAGTGGGTTCGTAATCGTCTGGTCGGTGACGGTCGCCGAGGCCGAGATCGTCCCCAAATTGATGAGCGACGGCACCGAGGCGTTGGCAGCGATGTAGAGGGCTTTGGCCAAGCCGCCGCGCGTGCCGCTGATCGACGCCGAGATCGTGCCGAGGCCCGTTGCGTTGGTGTTCACCAGGGCAGCCTGGTCGATGCCGCTGACCTTGTTCGCGAGGCTCAGATCATTCGATGCGTTGTAAAGCCATACATTGTTAACCGCGTCCCACGTGGCGTTGTCTAACACCGTGTAGGCGCCGATCTCCATCGCCATGGCGGTGTCGTAATTGGCGGTCGTGCCGGTGGTGGCGGCGGTCGCGGTGATATTGCCGGAATTGTAAATGCCGCCCGTGAGGATGGTCGGAAACGCGGACGAGGAGCCGACGATCTCCATCGCCATGGTGTTGTAGCTGTCCGAAGCACTATTGCTGTAGTTCATCGGCGTTTGCGAGATCGTGCCGCGGTTGTAGAAGCTGAAGCCGGGATCGGCTGTCTCCGCATAAGTGACGCCGGCTGCCGTATAACCCGTATAGACGCCGATCGTCAGCGGCGCGGTCTGACCACCCTCGTAAGTCGGCGAATCCACGATATCGTTCAGCCCCGGGCTTATTAAGATGGCCGGCGTCGCCGATGTGCCTTCGCTCGTAACACTAGCCGACGCGGTCGCATCGCTTGAATAGCTCTTACCGAGAATCGCGATTCCGTTGGTGACATTGGCGGTGACCACCAGCGCGCTGCCGGCTTCGGGGTACACCGTGTTGCTGTTATTACTGCTGACGGACTTCGCCGTGGCGTTGGCACTGCTCAAATCCTCGCCTATCGTAGTAAGGGAGCCGCCGATCGAAATGCTGCCGGTGACGCCTGCGCCCTGGATCGACATGCCCGTGGCGCCGGCGCCGTAGACGGCCATGGAGCCGCCGGACGGTATGGAAATGTTGCCGATGACCTTGCCTTCCATCAGCAGCCCGTAAAGACCTGAACCGGCCGTGCTCGAGGCCGTCGTCTGGCTCACCGTGAACGCGCCGCCGAGGCTCAGATTGCCTTTGAGGGTCGCGCCAATGGTCGTAGCGCTGGGCGTAGCGTTGCTAGTCTTATCGATGAGAATGCCGTAGCTCTGGTCGCCGTCAATCACAGCGGTCGAGCCGGTGTAAAAAGTGATATCGCCGGTGTAGGTGCCGTCGCCGTTGGTGGCGTCCAGCCAGATGCCGCGTTTGTATGTGCCGACGTCCGTCAGGTTCAAGCTGGACGCGCCGTCCATATAGATGCCGGCGCCGGTAACCGGAGTAGTCGTGCTGAGGACAGTGGTGAACGAAGCGCCGCTCAGATCCTCATTCTTCGACACATCGATCAGGATGCCGCTGGCGTAGCCGGTGGTGGTGGTGGCGGTGCTGCCGCTGACGGTAGAGGTCATGGTGGCGGAGCCGACCTTGTCGTTGGAGATCGCGCCGTCGCTGTAGACGTAGCTGTTGCTGTCGACCGTGATGGCGCCGACGCCGGCGGTTTTGATGGCGACGGAGCCGGTGCTTTCGATATAGATATCGCCCACCGGCGCAGTGCCGACGCCCTTTATCGCCGATGTGTTCCACTGAGCCCCTGTCGTGAGCGCCGTGGTGAGGCCGGTTGTGACGCAGTCGGGATTGGTGGTGGTGACTGTGCTGCAGGTGGTTGCGAAAGCGGGCCCGGTCAGCAACGCGGCCGTGGCGGCGGACAGCATCAAATTACGCTTGTTCAAGTGCGACCTCTTCCGTCTGTGCGGCCCGCGGTCAGGCGCGTAGGCACCCAACCCTGGCATTATCGTTGTGTCAGAGCCGCGCGATTACCCAAGAAACATCGGCGAGCTGGCGCGACCATAACCAATTTTCGTCGCCTCACCTAGCGCCCGCGGCGTGCAAAGGCAAATTTCCGCTTTTTAATCAGGTATTAGGCGGTTGTGGCAAGAATGGACCGGGGAATTGTTAACGAGCCGGTCGCAATACGTCCATGAGCGTCATTAAAGGCAAAAGCTTCGTCAAGCTCACGCAGAAGGATGCGTCGGCCGCCGCGGCGCGCCACGAAATGCTTTATTCGGGGCGAATGGGCGGCGCGCGCGCCGTTTTTGCCTTCTCCGATCTGAGCGGACTGGATCTTTCGGACCGCAATCTGGCGGACGCCGATTTCACCGGCGCCCTCCTGGAGGAGACCAATTTCGCCGGTACGCGCCTGGATTCGGCCAGTTTTTTCGGCGCCGACTTGAGGCGTGCGAATTTGGCGCATGCCAGTCTGAGGCGTGGCGATTTGCGCGGCGTGTGTCTGCGCGGGGCCAATCTGATCGGCGCCGACCTCTATGAGGCGGACCTGCGCGAGGGCACCATCGCACAAAAGGACAAATACGGAAACCTGCGCGTGCTGATGCACGATGTCGGTCCGTCCGAACTGCCGGCCGCGCTTTTGAACTCCGCCAATCTCGAGCGCGCCAAGATGAACGGCGTGATCGCCGTGCAGGCCGATTTCACGGACGCGATGATGAAAGGCTGCCGGCTGTCACGCGCCAATCTACGCCAAGCGCGGCTGACGGGCGCCAATCTCGAGAACGCGGACCTTTCGGGCTGCAATCTGACCGGGGCCAGCCTGGTCGGCGCGGTGCTGGTCGGAACCCGCATGGATCTGGCGGTGACCGACGGCGCCGATCTGACCAACGTGCTCACCGGCGAAGCCGCCGGCCCCGAGCCGCGGCATTTGCCCGTCTCCATCGACGAGATGCTGGAAGCCCATGCGCGCTGGGTCGAGACCGACGGGCGCGAAGGCAAGCCCGCCGATCTTTCCGGCATGGATTTGCGCAAGGTAACGGCGCTCGGCAGCCGGCCGCTGACGGCGCTGATCGCGCCCGACGCCACCTTCTACGGCCTCAATCTCGAAGGCGCCTCGCTGCAGGGCAGCAACCTGCAGAACGCCGACCTGCGCACCGTCCGGCTGGTGGGCGCGGACTTACGAGGCGTCAATCTGGTTGGCGCCAAGCTGAATTACGCGGACCTGCGCGATGCCAAGCTCGGACCGCTGATGATTTCGGACGCGCGGCTTCTGCCCGCGCGCCTCGACAAAGTATCCGCGCGCTACGCCGATTTTCGCGGCGCCGATCTGAGAAGGGCCATTCTGATTGGCGGCGCTTTGTCCTACGCCAATTTCATCGACGCCAATCTGCGCGACGCCGACACCGAAGAGGCCGATCTTACCGGCGCCAAGCTTCCCGCCATGTTCGTCGAGAACGCCGTCGCCGCGGGGTGATGATCCATTATCTATGCGCCGCGACCGGCTCGTCTTCGCGCGCGGTGGGCGTGCGCGAACGGATGAACTGGCCGAGCCGCTGCAAACTGACCCGCGCTTCGGGCACGTAAGGGTTTGCCTGGAAGACGTGCTGCATGCCGTCGTAGATTTCGACGCTGACGGGCACGCCCGCATCCGCCGCGCGGTCGCCGAGCCTCGAGGCGTCGTCGCGCAACATCTCCAGGCTGCCGGCATGGACCATGATGGGCGGAAAATCCTTGAAGCTGGCGAAGGCCGGCGAAGCGTAGGGGTCGCTCGGATTGGTGCGCTTCAGGTAGTGGCGCGCGCTGACGAACAACAGTTCCCAAGACAGCGCGGTATCGGTCCTGGCGTTCTGCAGCACGCTCCATCCCGACAGGGACAGATCGGCCCAGGGCGACATCGCCACGCAGGCCGCCGGCATCGGCAGGCCGGCATTGCGGATAGCCAGCAGCACCGAGAAGGCAAGGCCGCCGCCCGATCCGTTGCCTCCCAGCACGATCGAATGCGGCTCGAGCCCCCGGCCCAGCAATTGGCGGTAGGCATCGATGCCGTCGCGCACGGCCGCCGGGAAAACATATTCCGGCGCCAGACGGTAAGCGGCGGAAAAGGCGCTGGCCTCGGCGGCATGGGCCAGCTTGGCGACCAGCGCACGGTGGGTTTCGGGCGAGCCCGAGATGTATCCCCCGCCGTGGAAATACAGGATCAGGCGGCGCGGCGAAGAATTGGCCGTGCGCACCCATTCGCCTTTCACCGGCCCCAGTGCAGCCGGTTCGAACACCGCTTCTCGCGGCACGGCCCCGAAGCGATCCGACAAATAGGCGTATTGCCGGCGCAATTCGGCGATGTCGGTGCTGGCGTCGGTCGCATGCGGCTTCGCCATACGGGAGAAACGGCTGAAAAAGGCGCTTTGCCAGCTAGGCATATCGGGACCGGACGTTCGAGGATCGGTGGCGTGGATATACAGCATCGCCGGCCGAAAAAGAAAAGCCGGGAACGAGGTTCGTTCCCGGCTTTTCCGGTATCGGTTTGTCCCGATTAGGCGGCTTTGGCCTCGATGGTCTTCAAGGCCGGCGCGTTAATCGGAACCTGGCGAGGCTTCTTCTCCTCGGGGATCACCCGCTCCAGGTCGATATGGAGCAGGCCGTTTTCGAGCTTGGCCTCGCGCACTTCCACGTGCTCTGCGAGCTGGAAGCGGCGCTCGAAAGCGCGCCCCGCGATGCCCTGATAGAGAAAGCCCTTGCCTTCGGACGTTTCGGGCTCGTCGTGCTTGCCGGTGACGCAAAGCACGCCTTCGCGCACTTCCGCGTTCAGATCCTTTTCGGCGAAGCCGGCGACGGCCAGCGTGATGCAGTAGTGCGTCTCGTCGGAGCGCTCGATGTTGTAGGGCGGATAGCCTTGGCTCTGCTCGGCGTAGCTGTCGATCAGGTCGAACAGACGGTCGAAGCCGACGGTCGAACGGAACAGGGGGGAAAAGTCGAATGTACGCATGGTCAAACCTCCTAGAAGCGTTTGGTTGAGGCCCTGCCTTGCGGCCAGGACCGTTTTCCTTGCCGGGACCCGTATGGCCTCCCGGCTCCCTTTAGATGGGGTGGGGAAAAGGCGGCTTCAAGGGGTGCGTCACCCCAGCAGATGCCATAGCCCTAGCCCCCACAGCACCGCCAGTATGGAATAGGTGAACGCGTCCATCTGGGCGGGGGTGAGCTGGAGGCCGGTCGCGTCCTTGACCAGGGTGCGCAGCCACTGGCCTTCTTCGCGGTTTTCCGGATCGCGCCAGCGGCGGGTGCGCATCCAAGACTCGATATTGTTCAGCACGCAGGCATTCTTGTTGAGCCGCCAATGCAGCGCCATGGCGGGCAGGAAAACGAGATAGAACGCCAGCGCGCCGCGTGCCGGGATCGCCCAGCCGGCGACGATGATCAGCATGATCGCGATGTGCAGGGTGAAGCAGGTCTTGCCCAGCAGATCGCGCGGCGGCGCCGGCGCGGCGGTCGTTTCGTCATCGGGTGCGGTCGCCATGCGGTTCGATTCCCTGCCCCGTGGTCAAGCCAGCATGCCTGTTGTCACAAAGACTGACAAATGCTCAATTAAGCTCGTTTCCGGCTCGATCCCGAGGATATATCCTCGTCGGATCGGACCGGCGGCTGCGGCCGCAACTCTTAGCGGGAAGGACGTTCATGAGCACGCTAGACGTACAACGGATCATCAGCGAAATGGGCCCGCGTTTGGGCGCCAATTCGGGGCTGGGCGGCACGCTCAAGTTCGATTTCGGCGAGCCGGGCAGCGTCTATATCGACGGCAAGTCGTCGCCCAATACCGTGGCCGACGGCGCCGGCAAGAGCGCCGACTGCACGATAACGGTTTCCCTCGAAACCTTCGAGAAGATGGTCAAGGGCGAACTCGACGGCACCTCGGCCTTCATGCAGGGCAAACTGCGCGTGGCGGGCGACATGGGCTTGGCGATGAAGCTCGGCCCCATCCTGCAAAAGGCGCGCGGGTAAAAAAGCGAATAGGGAATAGCGAATAGCGAGTAGTTGCTTCTATTCGCTACTCGCCATTCGCTACTCGCGATGCCACCATTCTCTCCCCAATACATCTCCACCCATGACGGCACGCGCTTGCGCACGGGCGTGTTCGAGGCGACGCCCTCGCGCGGCGTTTGCGTCTTGCTCGGCGGCCAGACCGAGTTCATCGAAAAATATGTCGAGGTAATCGGCGAGCTACAGTCGCGCGGTTTCACGGTCGCTACCTTCGACTGGCGCGGCCAGGGCGGCAGCATGCGCCTGCTCGCCGATCCCTTGAAAGCGCACATCCGCGACTTCGCCGAATATGACGACGATCTGACGAGCTTCCTCGAACGGGTGGTGAGGCCGTTGTCGCCGCAACCGCCCATCGCGCTGGCGCATTCCATGGGCGGGCAAATTCTTTTGCGCAGCCTGCACGACAAGCCGGGCGCGATCTGCGCCGCCGCGCTCAGCGCGCCGATGCTGGGCGTTTCGGCGCGCGGCTATCCCGCGCCGGTCGTGCGCCTCGTGACCGCGCTGCAGAATGCTTTCGGACAAGCGGACGAATTCGCCTGGGGCATGGCGGAGCGCGATCCGTTCCTCGTCGACTTCGACAGGCAGCTTTGTACTTCCGACCGCGCCCGCTTCGCGCGCACGCAGGAATTCCTGATGCGCCATCCCACGCTCCGCTTGGCGGGGCCGAGCTGGGGCTGGCTCGAAGCCGCATACCGCTCGATGGCGCGCGTAATGGCGCCGGGCTTCGCCGAAGCGATCCAAACGCCGGTGTTGATCTGCGCCGCGGGGCGCGACCGCATCGTGCGCCTCGAAGCCGAACGCGAGTTCGCGCGCCGCCTGCCGCACGGCACTTATCTGGAACTGGAAGACAGCGGACACGAAATCCTGATGGAATCCGACGCCATCCGCGCGCGGTTCTGGCAGGCGTTCGACAAGTTTGTGGAAAGAGTCATCCCTTAAATTGTCATGGCCTGCAAAAGCAGATCGCCCCGCCTACACCAAACACAACATGTCATGGCCCACTTTCGTGGGCCATGACAATCGAGGTTTGGGCGACTACCCCTCGCTCTCCTTCAGCCTGCTCTCGATGGTCGCGGCGACGGTGTCGGCTTCCATGCGCGAGCCGTAGCGATGGCCGATCCAGACGATGTTGTCGTCGTCGGGGCCTTTCATGCTCACCTTCGCCGCATCCATCTTGTCGAACCCGACCGTGAAGATGCTGCGCGTCTCAATGAACTTCGCGCCGACAAATAGGACCGTGCCAGGAAGGATGAGTTGTCCGAATAGCATGCGAAAATCGTAACACCAGTTGAGCCACATCGTGAAATTGTGACTCTCGCCCGTATCGCGAAACTGCCCTTCCATAACTCCGTGAAGCAAACTCAACACCGTCACAGCCGCAACCGAGACAAGAGCAATTTTCAAGCCCACGTCGCTCCACTGATTTTTCTTATCCAATACAAACCGCATCGCCGTCTCCCCCTCGAGAAAATAAAAAAAGCAGAATGAATCGACGGGCATAGGATAGCCGGCGCCTGCCATGAATTCTACTTTCGGTCGAACTTATCCATGTTCTCCCGTTCGGCCTTATAATGGAGGCATGACAGATGAAACCACGCGCGCCGGCGCCAATCCGGCAGACACCGCAGGCGAACCGGACCGCATCAGCCGGCTCGCCATCGATCTCGATGAAGTTCACGCCATGCTGCATGAAGCGACCGAGGTCGCGCTTAAATCCGACCGCGGCCTCGCTACGCGCATGGAGGCGATGAACATCGCCGCGCGCATCCTGAAGGCATGCACCAATGCGCATTTCGTGCTCGCGCGCCTCAGGGGCGAAATTCCGGAGTCGCGCCACCGGCTGATCGTCGAACGCGCCGTCGAAGGGCCCAGGCAAGAGCCCGCGCCTTACTCCTATCCATTGCCGACCGCCGCCGAACATGCCGCGGAGCGCCGGAAGAGCGAGGAAGCGCGCGCGCGAGGCGAACATCCCTTCGGGACCCCCTCGAAAATTTCGAAAACAACCCCCGAGCCGCATGTGCGATGACGGTCCCAAACCGGGGCGGTGCTCCCAAAGGCAACACCAATGCTTTGAAAACCGGCCGTCATACGGCCGAAATGCGGGCGTTGCGTTTGCGCGTACGCCTGGCTTTGCGCCGCCTGGCTTATTCGGTAGCCTCAGCCCGCCAGGAACTTCAGCGCCTCGGCATGGACGCGCGCGTCGCCCGCCGCGATCACGCGCCCGCCCTCGGGGCAAGGCGCGCCGCGCCAATCCGTCACCACACCGCCCGCCGCCTCGACGATCGGGATCAGCGCCTGGATGTCCCAAGGCTTGAGCCGCGCCTCCACCACCAGATCGACGAAGCCCATCGCCAGAAGCCCGTAGCCGTAGCAATCGCCGCCGAAGCGCGTCAGCAGGCAGGTTTGCGACAAGGTCCGGAATATCTGCTGTTCGGACTCGCTGAAATAGTCCCAGGGATTGGTGCTCATCAGCACGGCCTCGCCGAGCCCCGCGCAGGGCCGCACCTGGAGCCGGCTCTTGCCTTCGCGCGAATGCAGGAAACTGCCGGCCGCCGTACCCACGAAGCGCTCGCCGAGCACCGGCTGGTCGAGGATGCCGAGCACCGGCGCCCCGCCTTCGTTCAGTGCGATCAGCGTGCCCCATTGGGTCTGCCCCGTGATGAAAGCGCGCGTGCCGTCGACCGGATCGATCACCCAGACGCGCCCGCTGGTACCCGCCTCTTCGCCATATTCCTCGCCCAGGATGCCGTCCTTGGGCCGCTCGGCCTTGATAAGGGTGCGGATGGCTTCCTCGGCGCGTTTGTCGGCCGCGGTCACCGGATCGAACATGGCGACGCCTTGGCCTTTGTCGATCACCTCGATGCGCTTGCGGAAATAGGGGCGGATCACCTCCCCGGCCGCGTCGGCAAGCCTGCGCGCGAATGCGATGTCGTCGTCGATGGGCATGGAAAAACACTCGGAATCGCTTACAGAACCGTAGCACTTGCCCCGCCGTTTCGCCTCCTATTCGCGAGGGTTGCCGGCGAAGAAAGGCTAATCCGCCGCTTCCGCGGCCCGCGCGGCGCGCTTGCGGGCGTGCGGATCGAGGGCCCGTTTGCGGATGCGGATCGACTGGGGCGTCACCTCCACCAGCTCGTCCTCTTCGATGTAGGCGATGGCCTGCTCCAGCGTCATCGGCACGATCGGCGTCAGGCGCACCGCTTCGTCCTTGCTCGTCGTGCGAATGTTGGTGAGCTGCTTGGCGCGCAGCGGATTGACGTCGAGGTCATTGGTCTTGGCATGCTTGCCGACGATCATGCCTTGATAGATTTTCGTGCCCGGCACCACGAACAGCTTGCCGCGCTCTTCCAGGTACCAGAGCGCGTAAGCGACCGCCTCGCCGTCGCCGGTGGAAATCAGAACGCCGTTGGTGCGCCCCGCGACCGGGCCCTTGTACGGCGCGTAGCCGTGGAACATGCGGTTGATGACGCCGGTGCCGCGCGTGTCGGTGAGGAATTCGCCGTGATAGCCGATCAGTCCGCGCGACGGCGCCAAAAAGGTCAGCCGCGTCTTGCCCGCGCCGGTCGGGCGCATGTCCGCCAGTTCGCCCTTGCGGTTCGAGATCTTCTCGATCACCACGCCGGTGTAAGGATCGTCGACGTCGACGGTGACTTCCTCGATAGGCTCCAGCCGCTGGCCGCTATTCGGATCGCTCCGATAGAGCACGCGCGGCCGGCTGATGGAAACCTCGAAACCCTCGCGCCGCATGGTCTCGATCAGCACGCCGAGTTGCAGCTCGCCGCGCCCCGCGACTTCGTAGGCGCCTTCGCCGGTCTCGCGCACATGGATGGCGACGTTGCCTTCGGCCTCGCGCAGCAGCCGGTCGCGGATCACGCGACTTTGAACTTTGTCGCCTTCGCGCCCCGCCAGCGGCGAATCGTTGACCGAAACCGTCATCGCCAGGGTCGGCGGATCGATGGGCGTGGCGTAGATCGGGGTTTCGACCTGCACATCGCACAGCGTGTCGGCGACGGTCGCCGTCTGCAACCCGGCGATGGCGACGATGTCGCCCGCTTCGGCGCGCTCCACCGGCACGCGCGCCAAGCCGCGGAAGGCAAGCAGTTTGGTGGCGCGGGCGCGCTCGACGACCTTGCCCTCGCGGCTCAGCGCCTTGATCTGGCGGTTGATGGTGATGGCGCCCGATTCGATACGTCCGGTCAGCACCCGGCCGAGATACGGATCGGCCTCCAATGTTGTCACCAGCATCGCGAAGGGAAAATCGTCGCCCGCCTGGGCCAGCGGCTTAGGCTTGGGAACATCCGAGACAATTCTGGCAAACAGAGGCGACAAATCCTTGCGTTCCTGGTCCAGCTCGGCGACCGCCCAGCCCTGCCGTCCGGATGCGTAGAGAACATGGAAATCGAGTTGATAGTCGCTGGCTTCCAGCGCCAGGAACAGATCGAAGATCGATTCCAGCGTTTCCTTGGGTTGCGCGTCGGAGCGGTCGATCTTGTTGATGACGACAATGGGCTTCAGACCCAGTTTCAATGCCTTGTAGAGCACGAACTTGGTCTGCGGCATGACCGATTCCGCAGCGTCAACCAGCAGGACGACGCCGTCGACCATAGACAAGATGCGCTCGACTTCGCCTCCGAAATCGGCATGGCCGGGCGTATCCACAATGTTGATGCGGGTTTTGCCCCACTCCACGCTGGTGCACTTGGCGAGGATGGTGATACCGCGTTCCCGCTCCAGATCGTTGGAATCGAGCGCGCGTTCCTCCATATGCTGGTTTTCGCGCACGGAACCGGACTGCTTAAGCAGCTGGTCGACAAGCGTCGTCTTGCCGTGGTCGACGTGTGCGATGATGGCGATATTTCTAATGTCCATGGGTCGGCGCTCTTTGAGCGCCGGCTTATAGACGCGACATCAACCGGGAGCAACCGGCGGTTAAAATTGTCCGATCGGCTTGAGATCCCACGACGTGTCGGAATGGTAAACCAGCAGCACGGCGCGAACCGGGCCGTCAAATCCCGTTTGCGCCTTCAGCGCCTTCGCCGTCGCCAGCACGTCGGTCTCATGTTCGGCGTCGGACACGGGATGGCCGGCGCAGCGCTGGTGGGCGGCAACGACAACGGCGCTCGGCGCATGCACCCCGATCAAAAGCTTGATCTGGCCGACCGCCGCCTGCCATTCCGCGCTGCGTTCGGGCTTCGTCAGACCGTCCGGTCCCGGCACTGCGATCAGATCGACGCCTTCGACGTTGAGGAACTCGCCGAGTCGCCGGTTCATGTCGACCTTGCGCTGGTGCAGACGCCAATCCGCGCACGTCAGCGCGATCGCAAGCCTTTTGTGCTTCCGTCCCCACATGTCTCGGTCCCCCTTAGTTGCGGCCCGCGGCCGCGACCCTGCGACGCGACCAATTTATTGACGAGGCCGCGGCCTCGTACAATGGGACAAAAGCGCAAAGTGACAATTGCATGAAAAGCGAGCGGTAGAATGCAAAAAGTGATGCGAGACTCGGCAATTCTCTCCCGTCGTGCTAGTGCGTCGGCCACAATTTTTCCCGACGCGCGACCGATAGGCTATACAAACGCCGCTTGCCGTCGGCTGAGCCGTCAATTGTCGGCGCCGAAACGGCAACCGGCCTTCAGGACAGAGCAATGAATATCTGGGTCGCCAATACCTTCCAAACCTTGTCAGGGCGTGCGCAACGCGTCCCGCAAGCTTTTGAGCGCCTCGACAAACGCACGCGCTTGATCGTCATCGCTGTTGCGGCTGTCGCCGTTCTGAGCCTGTTGCTGTATCTGCTGTTTGGCGGAACCGCCAAACGAAAAGTATTGCCGCCGCCGCCCGTCATTGTCGCGACGGCCACAAGCCGGAACGTCACCGTCGTCGAACACACGATCGGAACCGTCGTCGCCAATTCAACCGTACAGGTGACGGCGCGCGTCTCGGGTCAACTGATGAGCGCAGGCTTCAGAGAAGGACAGATGGTCCATACCGGCGATCTCCTGTTCCAGCTCGATCCCAAGCCGTTCATCGCCGCGCTTGAACAAGCGCGCGCGCAACTCGCCAAGGATGAAGCCCAGCTCGTCAGCGCCCTCAACGACCAGAAGCGCTATGATACGCTCTTCGCCCAGAATGCGGCGTCCCAGCAGCAGCGCGACCAAGCGGACGCGACCGCCAGGGGATTTATCGCGACCGTGCAGTCGGACCACGCGGCCGTCGACATCGCGCGTCTCAATCTCGGCTATGCCCAGATCCACTCACCGATCGACGGCAAGACCGGGCCTATTCTCGTGCAGCCCGGCAATCTCGTCACCGCCGACGCGACCACCCCACTGCTCACCATCACCCAGATTCAGCCGGTGAAGATTTCTTTCTTCCTGCCGCAGGATGATCTTACCCAGATCCAGAACCAGATGAAGGCCGGGCGGCTTCTGGCGGTCATACCAATGCAAGGCGCGCCGGGCGGCAACGAAACGGCCAAGGTCGATTTCGTCGGCAACCAAGTCGACGCCCAAACCGGAACGATCGAGCTGCGCGCGACCTACGACAATGCCGATCTCAGGCTGGTTCCCGGCCAGATGGTCGATGTGGGCACGACGCTGAAGGACATTCCCAAGGCGACGGTCGTTCCGCGCAACGCCGTCAACGCCGGCCCCGACAACAGCTACGTCTATGTGGTGGATGCGCAATCCAAGGCGGAAATGAAGATCGTGACGGTTCTCAATGACGACGGTACCAACGATGCGATCCAGGGCGGCGTCAAAGCCGGCGACAAGGTCATCACCGATGGCCAGTCGCGGGTGGTTCCGGGAGCCACGGTGAAGATCGCGGGCAAAGGCCGCGGCGCGCAGCAGCCGTCTGGCGGCGCGCAATGAACATTTCCGAACCCTTCATCGTACGCCCCGTCATGACGACGCTGCTGATGGCGGCGCTCTTGGCGTTCGGCGCCTTCGGCTATTCGACGCTTCCCGTCAGCGAGCTTCCCAGCGTCGATTTTCCGACCATTACCGTTTCGGCAAGCTTGCCCGGCGCCGATCCGGAAACGATGGCTTCCGCGGTTGCCACGCCGCTGGAGAGCCAGTTCTCGACGATCGCGGGCGTCAGTTCGATGACGTCCCAAAGCTCTTCGGGATCGACAAGCATCACCATCCAGTTCGATCTCGACCGCGACATCGACGGCGCCGCCGAGGACGTCCAGTCCGCCATCCAGGCGGCGACGCGGCAGTTGCCGACCAATATGCCGAGCCCGCCCTCGCTCAGGAAAGTGAATCCGTCCGACTCGCCCATCCTCTTTATCGCAATGCAGTCCCCCACGATGCCGATGTACGAGGTGGACAAATATGCCGAGACGCTGCTGGCGCGGCAGATTTCCACATTGAGCGGCGTGGCGCAGGTCAACGTCTACGGCTCGCAGATCTATGCCGTGCGCCTGCAGGCCGATCCCTACGCCATGGCCGCGCGCAATCTCAGCATTGCGCAGGTCGCCTCCGCCATTCAGGGCGCCAACGTCAACGTCTCGACCGGCACGCTGAACGGCCCCTCGCAGACTACGCTTATCCATGCCAACGGACAGTTGCTGGACGCCGCCAGTTATGGGCGCCAGATCATCGCATACCGCAACGGCGCGCCGGTCCGCTTCCAGGATATCGGCAGAGCCATCGACAGCGTGGAGAACATCCGCGCCGCAAGCTGGTTCAACGGCCAGCGCGCCATCGTGCTCGCCATCCAGCGCCAGCCGGGATCGAACACGATCGAGATCGTGAACGAGATCAACAGCGTCATTCCGCACTTCAAGGCGTCGCTGCCGAGTTCGGTCACCTTGAGCGTCATCTACGACCGCAGCCAGTCGATCCGCTCGTCCGTTTCCGACGTGCAGACCACGCTCATTCTCGCGGCGGTGCTCGTCGTCGCCGTGATCTTCGTGTTCCTGCGCACGCTGTCGGCGACCATCATCCCCTCGCTCGCGCTTCCCATCGCGGTGGTGGGGACTTTCGCGGGCATGGCCTTCCTCGGCTACAGCCTGGACAATCTCTCGCTGATGGCGCTGACCCTGTCGGTCGGCTTCGTGGTGGACGACGCCATCGTCATGCTGGAAAACATCGTGCGGCATGTCGAGGGCGGCGAGGCCCCGTTCGAGGCCGCGCTGAAGGGCGCAAAGGAGATCGGCTTCACCATCCTGTCGATGACCGTTTCGCTGGCAGCCGTGTTCATCCCGGTCGTCTTCATGGGAGGGATCGTGGGACGGCTGCTCCACGAATTTGCCGTGACCATCGTGATGGCCATCGTCGTTTCGGGCGTCGTTTCCATCACCCTCACGCCCATGCTGTGCAGCCGTTTCATCACACCCGGCAAAAGCAGGGAGCATGGCCGGTTCTATCAATGGAGCGAACATACCTTCGAGCAGGTCCAGTCCTTCTACGAACGAACCTTGCGCTGGAGCCTCGATAACCGCTTTGTCATTTTGATGATCTTCTTCGCAAGTCTCATTGTTACCGTCGGGCTCTTTATGATCATGCCCGAGGATTTCCTGCCCAGTTCGGACACCGGGCAGGTCTCGAGCTTTACCGAGGCGTCCGACCGCACCTCTTTCAACCGGATGGTGCAATACCAAAAGCAGGTTGCGGACTTCGTGGCGAAGGACCCGAATGTGGAAGGCGTGATGTCGTCGGTCGGCGCGGGCGGCGCGCGGTCGGGAACCAACACCGGAACGATCCTTTTGAAGCTCAAGCCGAGCGGCCAGCGTAAACTCGGCGCCGACCAAATCATCAACGAACTGCGCCCCAAACTCTCCCGCTTTCCCGGCATTAATGTCTATATGCAGAATCCGCCCGCCATCCGCATCGGCGGCATGTCTTCCAAATCGCAATACCAATATACGCTGCAGGATCTCAACCAAGCCGAGCTGCAGCAATACGCAACCAAGCTGCAGGCGGCGCTTGCACGCGCGCCGGGCTTCGTCGACGTGACGAGCGATATGGATCTCTCAAGCCCCGCCATCAATGTGCAGATCGACCGCGACAGGGCTGCGGCGCTCGGTGTGTCGCCTTCGACCATCGAAACCTCACTGGGCGCGGCGTTCGGCGGCCAACAGATCTCCACGATGTACGGCACCTCGAACCAATATTGGGTGATGCTGGAATTGCTGCCCCAGTATCAGAACGATCCGTCGGATTTGAACCGGCTCTATGTCGCGACCAACGCATCTAGCGGCACCGGGGGAGGCGCGTCCGACTCGTCTTCCGGCAACACTTCGGCGGCCGGTTCCCTGTCGTCCGCGCCGCCGCTGGTTCCGCTCAGCGCGGTTGCCCGCCTGGTGACCGGCACGATGCCCTTGAGCGTGAATCATCTGGGCCAGCTCCCCGCGGTGACGATTTCGTTCAATCTGCAGCCCGGCGTTGCGTTGAGCGATGCGGTGAGTTCCATCAACCGCGTCCAACAGCAGATCGGGACTCCGGCGGGTATCCAGTCGAGCTTCCAAGGCACCGCGCAGGCTTTCCAGAGTTCCCTGAGCAATATGAGTATTCTGCTCGCCATTGCGATCTTCACGGTCTACATCATTCTGGGAATTCTCTACGAGAGCTTCATCCATCCGCTGACCATCCTGTCGGGCCTGCCTTCGGCCGCGGTGGGTGCGTTGGCGACGCTGGGCCTATTCCACCTCTTGTTCCTAGGGGGCGTCGTGTCATTCGACACATCGCTCAGCCTTTACGCCTTCGTCGGCATGATCATGCTGATCGGCATCGTGAAGAAAAATGCGATCATGATGATCGACTTCGCACTGACCCGTCAGCGCGGCGAGGGCGTTCCGGCCGCGACGGCCATCTATGAAGCGGCGATCGTGCGCTTCCGCCCGATCATGATGACGACCATGGCCGCTCTGATGGGGACGCTCCCTATCGCCATCGGCCTAGGTACCGGTTCGGAGGCGCGCCGCCCGCTCGGCCTTGCCGTCGTCGGCGGCCTGCTGCTGTCTCAGTTATTGACGCTTTACATCACGCCGGTGATTTATGTGTATCTCGACCGGGTCAGCGCGCGTTTCGGCAAGGGCAACGTCGCCGGGCAGGTTCGGCATGCAACTTAGACGCCGCGACGGCTTCCTGCCTCAAACAGGCGCCGCATTTGCGTGCGGAAACGGGCCGAACGGAAACGGCTGCTCGTCACGAACGAATGTGATGAAGGCAAGCAATTCCCAAAGATACTGGACGAGGTTCAAAGAGAGGCTTTTGAGCTCGTCATTCAGCTTGCCCTTGACCCCGACAACCACGAACTGGAACACGGCGAGCAGCATAACGACCCAGAAGACGCACCATGCAACCACGGCAAAACCGATGGCATATAGCAGTCTCACGGCCGGAAATGGCGGACGCACGGCGATTCGAGCGTCGCTTCCGTTGCCTGTGGGAGCGTCGGTCATGGCAAATACCCTCCAAGATTAAGCGATCATCACGGCACCACGGTCCTTATTTGGGGTTACAGGCGTAATCTTCAACCCCCGTCCGGCTTTTTCGCGTAACGACGGCCGCGCAAAACTTCAAACCCTCCGGCCAAGACTAGCCCCATAAAGTACCCGCCGAGGTGCGCCTGCCAGGCAATCTGCTGGATTTCACCGCCCGTTCCGATTCCCGTAAGACCGAATAGCAGGTTGGTGACTAGCCAAAACCCGGTGAAAAGCAGAACCGGCGACGAGAAAATCGGCGCCATTGGGCGCGCCATCGGCGATCCCGGCCAAGGATACATTCGGATGCCGGCCGCCATGAGCCCCGATATTGCGCCAGATGCCCCGATGACGCCCTCCGGCGAACCCCAGTCGAAGGCAAGGTACGTCGCGGCTCCTGCTACGCCGCAAACTGCAAAGAACAGAAGAAAAAGCATAGTCCCGTAACGGCGCGCGACGATCGGCCCGAAAGCCAACAGCCACACGCAATTCACCCCCAGATGGACGAAATCGGCGTGCAGAAACATGTAACTGACGAAGGGCGCCATTAAGCCAAACAGCCCACTCGTACCGAAGCTTGCGCCATAGCGGGCCGGAATGAAGGCGTACTGGGTCAGAAGGTCGTCCGACAGTGCAGCCGGCGCGGCCACTCGCGCGACATGCGCAAGCACAAGTGCCCCGATCAGCCACAGGACGGACGCCGGCGCGTGCAGAAACGGTTCGCGCGGCGGCTCAGATTGCAGAAAGGCCATGGCAATGATTTCCGTTGCTTATTGGACGCGGTTCGTCGCGAGTCCCGATTGTCCCATTGTAGGACGTTCATAGCGCCAACGATGAACCTCCCATACACGATTGTCGCATCCGGCGACGGACATTCTTCCGTGAGCTAGCTCTATATCGCCTACCGGCATACTGAACGGAGGCGGGTTAAGCGGCAATTGCACCTTTACGGCGGCCGTGCCGGTTTGGCACGCCACCTTGCCTTAACGCCCGTTAAGCGCTGGCACAGCCATTGCTGAATAGCGTTCGAGACAGTTTGGACGCCACACATGCACTTCGATATTAAGCAGGTTCTGCTCGCAAGCCTTGCCGTACTGGGCGCCATTGCCGTGGAAGGCATTGCCCAGGCAAACGATTACAGCAGCGCCGCGAGCTACAACAGCCCGTACGGACTGTCGGCGGGAGCGGAAAACCAGACAATCAATCCAAGCCTGCGCGACTCGAACGGCAATCTGACCGTCGTCGACGGTCAGTTCACCAGCTCCACCTTCAGCAAGCAGACCGGCGTGCAAAGCATGGGCACGATCAGTTCCGGCGCGCTGTCCTCGCTCGGCACCAGCGCCTCCGGCGCGGCTTACGGCAACGCAACGGCGATCGGCAATTCGCTCAATGTCGTGACGGTCGGCAACAACAATACCGTCGTGGTCAATTCAACCCAGACCAACAACGGAAATCAGAGCGCGTCCGTCAACCTCAATGGAAAGTAAGAAAGGGAACCCCATCCCATGACCCCGCGCGGACGTAAATACCTTCTCAGGTCTCTGGCGGTTGTAATCGCAGCCGTCGCACTGGGAGGCTGCATCAGCCCGATCCCGACGGCAAGCGGACGTTATACCGCGCCCATCGGCGGTTCGCCCGTCATCAGCAACGAGACGCCCTATTCGTCCGCCCTGCGCTGTCTGAGCCGCTATACGGCCAACAGGCCGTTGCGTGTCGCCGTGGGACAGATCGCCGACTACACGGGTAAGGTCGAGGCCGACAATTCCGGGCGCAAGCTCACCCAGGGCGCGGCCCTGATGGCGATGAGTGCGCTTTCCAAGGCCGGCGTGCCGCTGGTCGAGCGCTTCGACACCTCCGTTGCCGAAATGGAGCTCAAATACGCCAACAACAAACTGATCGGCGACGACAAGCCTGAAGGTCCCGGCGACTTCCGCAAGATCATGGCGGGTTCCATCACAGGTTCAAACTACTACCTGGTGGGCGGCATCACGGAACTGAACTTCAATATCCGGTCGGAGGGCGCCAACGCCGACGGCGGCGGCACCGCGACCAATGCCATCAAAGGTACGGTTGGCGGATCCATGTATGTGATGAACGTCGGTCTCGACCTTCGCCTAGTGGACACGACCACGCTCGAAGTCGTCGACGTAATCTCCTACCAGAAGCAGATCATCGGACGGCAGATTTCCGTCGGCGTATTCGATTTCCTGGGGCAGACCTTTTTCGACGCGAGCGTCGGCGAAAGTGCGCTGGAACCCATTCAGCTGGCGGTGCGCTCCGTGATCGAACGCGCCACGCTGGAGATGATGTCCCGCCTTTACCGCGCGCCGCAGACGGCCTGCGCGGCGGGCCTAGGCACCGATAGCGATCCCCTGGCCGATGCGACCGACCGCCGGCCTATCCCCGAACCCGCACAACCCAAGCCAACCGCCATGAACGAGGAGAAGAACAATGACACGTCTCGCCAAGAACCTTATCGCTGGTACAGCGATGGCGATACTGCCGCTGACTCTGGCCTTCGCGGACAGCTCCAGTGACCCGTCCGGCGGCAGTCAGATCCTCAACGGTCAGATAGCGCTGCACACGGCGGACTCGTCGCTGCACACGACAATTGATAGCGTCGGCCAGGACGTCGGCGTGCAATCGTTAGCCGCAGGCAACACGCTCGACGTCACGACCATGAACGACACGCACGTGACCAACAACCAGTATGTGTCGAGCGTTGACATCAGCTCCGATCTGGGCGCCGCGGTGACCAATGTCGGCGGCAGCGTGTCAGTTCAGGGCCAAGCGGTCTGCAACTCCGCCAGCATTTCAACCGACCCGCATATAACGGCGATCAACAACACGCAGCAATGCGACGCGATCGATCCCACCTCCGGCACCTATGTCTATGCGAACGGCATCGGCGGCGATCTCAGCGTGTCCAATTTGGCAGCCGGCAATACGTTCGAGGCGGATTCGAATGCGACCAACATGCCGGTCTCGACGCTCCAAATCAATCACGCCAACGTCAACGCGATGACCACCGCCACCGTTTCCAACGTCGCCGGCAGCATCAGCGTCACTTCGCAGGCCGTCGGCAATAGCGCGCAAGTCGTGCACTACTCGACCGGCAACTGAATACCGCGCACCGCGAGAGACATCTCCTTGGGGCAAATCGGGGATGTCGGGGAAGAAGAGGGAGAGCGCCAAACGCTCTCCCTCTTTTTTATTTTCACCTATCGAGAGCTTCGGCAAGCGTCAGAATGTTATGCGCCTGTGCAAGATGCGACGTGTCGGTTGAATTTCCGGCGGACGGAGAATTCTTCGAAAGTGAGACTCGGCAATTTTGTGTCCTCTTGAGAGATTGCTGGGAAACGGAATTGTCCATCGAAAAATCGAGGGGCGGCACCCCTCTAAGCCCAACCATCTGTTTCTTCGCGAATATCCTTCGGAGGTTGTTTTCGATTTTTCGATCCCCCCCTTCATCTTCTTGCCCGCCGATTCCTTTGGATACCTACGCTACCGGCATAGATCCAACCCAAAAAGATGTGGGTAGGCCGCGCAATACCGTCAAGACCCTGCGGCTATCCCTCCTGCGGGCGAACATGATCGATACGCAACGAGCGTGATATTCCCGGCCGAACATTGGTCTGCAGCGGCGGCGAACGGCGCGTGTGGGCATAATACCGTCCGGCATGGGTGAAATCGAGGTCCGACGGCTGGGCGATCTAAGTAGATTCCGAATCTTCCGGCCTGAAATAAGTAATGCCAATTTCTGAGTGCCTCACCCTGCATTCTGACTGAGGCAACACTTTCGAAGTCCCCGACAGCGGTCCCCTTCTGCTGATCGGGGGCTTCGACTTTCCTGCGGAGGCAATGCATGAGCCATATGATTCGATTCCGACGTCCTGAGTTGCCTCATAGTCTTTCCGGGATGTTCGTTCCGACCGAAGCAGATGCATCGAGACAACTCCGCCGCTTGGAAACTCTCGGCTACACCATCATTGATATTTCACCGCCGCTTGCAGGACATGTAATGCAGCTGTCTGAAACCCAGCCGCAAACGAACCATGTGCCGAAGGGCTCGAAAGAGGCCGAAGGCCGACACGCGCGCTGATGAGATTCCCTTCCCTGTAAGGGGAGGAAAGAAGGTGCAGCGACTCAATACGACATCGGCAAATCCAGCACATTCTCGCCAATGAAGGGGAGGATGAGTTGCTCGGTCATCGGGATGATGCGCGTCAGGATGGATACGCGGAACAACCGCTCCACCTGATATTCCTTGGCATAGCCCATGCCGTCGTGGATCATCATCGCCTATTCCAGCATGGGAAGATCGTCGATGAACACGGCGTTGGAATCGACCGCCGAGCGCCTCATCCTGGGGATGCGACTATCCCTCCCTGGCCTTGAAACTGAACCCCGGTTCCGGTCTGATCGTAATCTCAAAAGGGGGCCATGATGAAACGACTTCTCTTCGCACTGTGCCTTTCCGCCCTTTCCGCCCTTTCGGCTACGGCCCTCGCGGCCCCGGCGCCCGTGACCACGCCGATCGTCAGCACGGACACCACGATCATCGGACAAAAGATCGAGGTCCCAAAGGACCCGACGGTGATCGTGTCTACGATCACGTTCGCACCCGGCGCGCGCACGCCGGTGCACAAGCATCTTTATCCGCATTACGCCTATGTGCTGGAAGGTACGCTGACGATCACCAATGTCGAAACCGGAAAGAGTTTCGTGATCACCAAAGGCCAATTCCTCGCCGAGATGCAGAACACTTGGCATTATGGCGAGAATCGGGGAAAAACGCCCGTGCGCCTCTTGATCGTGGATCACGTGCCAAAAGGCGTGACGCAGAACTCTGTGGCGAAAGACGTCGGCGGACCGGCGCATTGAACGAAGCAACGCTTTAGAGAAGCCGGTCAAGCACGATCCGCAAGCGGCCGTGCAGGCTCTCAATAGGACTTCGGTAGATCGAGCACGTTCTCGCCGATGAAGGAGAGGATGAGCTGCTCGGTTACCGGGATGATGCGCGTCAGGATCGATTCCCGGAACAGCCGCTCCACCTGATATTCCTTGGCATAGCCCATACCGCCATGGGTCATCACCGCTTGCGTCGCCGCCTCGAAGGCCGCGCGCGCGCCCAGGAACTTCGCCGCATTGGCTTCCGCGCCACAGGGCTGCTTGTTGTCGTATAGCCAGGCCGCGCGCATACACATCCAGAACGCGCTTTCCAGATAAGCCCAATTCTCCGCCAGCGGATGCTGAATGCCCTGGTTCTGGCCGATGGCGCGGCCGAAAACGTGCCGCTCGCGCGCATATTGGCTCGCCCGCCGCAGTGCGTCGCGGCCCAGCCCAATCGCTTCCACGCCGAACAGGATGCGTTCCGGGTTCAGGCTGTCGAGCAAATAACGGAAGCCCTTGCCTTCCTCGCCGATGCGGTCCGCTTCCGGCACGGGAAGATCGTCAATGAACACGGCGTTGGAATCGACCGCCGAGCGCCCCATCTTGGGGATGCGGCGGACCTCGATCTTGGAGCGGTCCAGATCGGTGTAGAACAAGGTCATCCCGTCGGTCGGACGCTTGCAATCCGCTTTGTGCGTGGTGCGCGTCAGAAGCAGGATCTTGTCGGCGACTTGCGCCGTGGTGGTCCACATTTTCCGCCCGCGGATGACGTAGCCATCGTCGGTGCGCCGCGCGAAAGTTTCGATGGAGGTGGTATCGAGGCCGGCATTAGGTTCGGTGATGCCGAACGCCACCTTGTGCTCGCCGGCGATCAGCGGTTCGAGCCAACGCTTCTTCTGTTCCGGCGTGCCGTGCACGACGATAGGATGGGGCCCGAACAGATTGATATGGATGGTCGAGGCTGCTGCCATACCCCCGCCATGTTGTGTCACCGTATGCATCATGACGGCGGCTTCGGTGACGCCCAGCCCGGAGCCGCCAAGCTCCTCCGGCATGGTGATGCCGAGAAAGCCCGCCTCGGCCATGGCCTTATGGAACTCCAGGGGGAAGCGCGGGAGGGTGTCGCATTCGGTCCAGTAGTCGTCGCCGAAGCGGCTGCAGATCTTGGCGACGCCGTCTTCGATGGCGCGCTGGTCTTCGTTCAGGGCGATATCCATAATTTCACCATGGATAAATACTGAGCAATTTCAATATGTTACAAATTGCCGCCACGGCTGCGCCGCATGATTGCAAATGCATTTGCGCCAAATTATTTGGCGAAACAAGGGGAAACGCCCAGCCGAAGACGCTATAAAGGCGCCCCCGGGGGGACGGGATCAGCAGAAGCGGCGAGAAGCGCGTATTGCCGGGAGAAAATTCAGAACAATGAGTTCCGTATCGGCTAAAGGGCGCACACCGTCGCCCGGGCCGGCGCGCCGCGCAGGGATGGCGCCGACCGACATCGCAAATCCGAATTATTTTCATAAGGTCGTCGACTGCCAATGGGCCTGTCCGGCGCACACGCCCGTGCCCGAATACATCCGCCTAATCGCGGCCGGGCGTTATTCCGACGCCTACATGATCAACTGGCATTCCAATGTGTTTCCCGGCGTGCTCGGACGCACCTGCGACCGGCCTTGCGAGCCGGCCTGCCGGCGCGGGCGGGTGGAGAAGGAGCCCGTCGCCATCTGCCGGCTGAAACGCGTCGCCGCAGATTCCAAGGATGATATTCGCGACCGGCTGCCCAAGCCCGCGGCGCAAAAGAATGGCAAACGCATCGCGCTGATCGGCGCGGGACCAGCCTCGCTCACAGTGGCGCGCGATCTTCTGCCGCTCGGCTATAGCTGCGTGATCTACGATTCCGATCCGTTCGCCGGCGGCATGATGCGCACGCAAATCCCAAAATTCCGTCTGCCCGAACGCGTGCTGGACGAGGAATGCGGATACATCCTGGGCTTGGAGCCCGAAACCCGCTTCGGCCAGAAAGTGGAATCGCTGAAAGCAATTCTCGCGGAAGGCTATGACGCGGTGTTCGTGGGCTGCGGCGCGCCGCGCGGACGCGATCTCGACATTCCCGGCCGCAAGGAAGCCGCCGAGCACGTCCATATCGGCATCGATTGGCTGGCGTCGGTCTCGTTCGGTCATACCACGAGTATCGGTAAGCGCGTGATCGTGCTGGGTGGCGGTAATACCGCGATGGATTGCTGCCGCACCTCGCGCCGGCTTGGCGGCGAAAAAGTGGACGTCGTCGTGCGTTCGGGCTTTGCGGAGATGAAGGCCTCGCCCTGGGAAAAAGACGATGCGATGGGCGAAGACATTCCCATCCATAATTTCCTGGTGCCCAAGGAAATCACGCACGCGGGCGGCAAGCTCACCGGCGTGGTCTTCGAAAAGGTGAAAGCCGAGTACGACGAAAAAGGGCGGCGCAAACTGGTGCCGGCCGGCGAACCGCCGTTGCACATGGAATGCGACGACGTGCTGGTGGCGGTCGGACAGGAGAACGCCTTCCCCTGGATCGAGCGCGACAGCGGCGTGGAGTTCGACCAATGGAACATGCCTAAGGTCGATCCCGCCACCATGCAATCGACTCATCCGAAAGTGTTCTTCGGCGGCGACGCGGCCTTCGGCCCCAAGAATATCATCTGGGCGGTGGCGCACGGCCACGAAGCGGCGCTGTCCATCGATCTTTTCTGCCACAGCGAGGACGTGACGCTGCGGCCTAGCCCACTGGTGAACATCCTCGGCCAGAAGATGGGCATCCACGAATGGTCCTACGACAACGACGTGTCGCTGGATCTGCGCTTCAAAGTACCCCATGCACCCAAGGAGCTGACGCTCAAGGACGTCAACATGGAGGTCGAGCTGGGCTTCAACAAGGAACTCGCCTTCAAGGAAGCGCAGCGCTGCCTCAATTGCGACGTTGAAACGGTGTTCGAGAAGAATCTCTGCATCGAGTGCGACGCTTGCGTCGATATCTGCCCGATGGACTGCATCACCTTCACGCCAAACGCGCCCGAGCCGACGCTGCGCGCGATGCTGACCGCGCAGGCGACGAACCTGACGCAAGACCTCTACGTCTCCGCCGATTTGAAAACCGGCAACATCATGGTGAAGGACGAAGACGTTTGCTTGCATTGCGGGCTGTGCGCCGAGCGCTGTCCGACAGGCGCCTGGGACATGCAGAAATTCACTCTGGAACCCGCAAAGGCGCACGCATGCAGCCGATAAGCGCCACCAACGATTTCGTCGTCAAATTCGCCAACGTCAACGGGACGGGATCGGCGAGCGCCAACGAGTTGTTCGCCCGCACCATCCTGCGCATGGGCGTGCCTGTGGCCTCGCGCAACATCTTCCCTTCCAACATCCAAGGCCTGCCGACCTGGTATGAAGTGCGCGTCTCGGGCGACGGCTGGCTGGGGCGGCGCGGCGGCGTCGATCTGATGGTAGCGATGAACCCGCAGACCTGGGACAAGGACGTCGCTTCCATCGATCCCGGCGGTTATCTGCTCTACGATTCGACCAAGCCCATGCCGGCCGCGAAATTCCGCAAGGACGTGACGCTGCTGCCGGTGCCGCTGACCGAACTCTGCAACCGCGCCTTCAGCAACCCGCGTCAGCGCCAGCTGTTCAAGAACATCGCTTATGTCGGCGCGCTGTCGTTTCTGCTCGGTATCGAAGCGAGCGCCGTCCAATGGCTGATCGCCGAGCAGTTCGAAGGCAAAGAGAAGCTGATCGCGCCGAATCTGCAGGCGTTCAATCTCGGCCACGATTATGCGCGCACGCATCTGAAAGGCGCCTGCGCACTGAAGCTTGCGCGCACGGACAAGGTTGGCAACCGCATTTTCATCTCCGGCAACGAAGCGGCGGCATTGGGCTGCGTGTGGGGCGGAGCCACCGTGTGCGCCTGGTATCCGATCACGCCGTCCACCTCGCTGCCGGAATATTTCGCCAAGCACTGCGAACGCCACCGCGTCGACCCCGTCAGCAAAAAAAACCGATACGCCATCGTGCAGGCCGAGGACGAAATCGCCGCCATCGGCATGGTGCTGGGCGCGAATTGGAACGGCGCGCGCGCCTTCACCGCTACCAGCGGCCCCGGCATCTCGTTGATGCAGGAGTTCTTCGGCTTCGCCTATTACGCCGAAGTGCCGGCGGTGGTGTTTGACATCCAGCGCGGCGGACCCTCCACCGGCATGCCGACGCGCACGCAGCAGTCGGACGTCATGCTGGCGGCTTATGCCGGCCACGGCGACACCAAGCATGTGCTTCTGTTCCCCGAAGACCCGCACGAAATCTTCGAGTTCGCGGCCACGGCCTTCGATCTGGCCGAGCGCTTGCAGACGCCCGTCTTCGTGATGAGCGATCTCGACATCGGCATGAACGACTGGCTGTGCAAGCCATTGGTCTGGGACAAGGACCGTAAGCTCGACCGCGGCAAAGTGATGACCGCCGAGGAGCTGGAAGCCGGCAGGACGTTCGGCCGCTATCTCGACGTCGACGGCGACGCCATTCCCTATCGCACGCTGCCGGGCGCGCATCCTTCGAAAGGCGCCTATTTCACGCGCGGATCGAGCCACGACGGTTCTGCGCGCTATACGGAAGAAGGCAACGTCTACGTCGCCGGGATGCAGCGCCTGCTGAAGAAATTCGAGACCGCCAAGTCGCTGGCGCCCAAGCCCATCGCACGGCCGGCGAAGGAAAAAGCGAAATATGGCGTGATCTATTATGGTTCCACTTCGGGCGCCATGGACGAAGCGCTGGACGTTTTGGAACGCCAGGGACTCCATCTCGACGCGCTGCGCGTGCGCGCCTTCCCGTTCTGCGACGAGGTCGTCGATTTCGTGGGCGCCCACGAAGCCGTGTTTGTGGTCGAACAGAACCGCGACGCCCAATTGTTGAAGCTGATGGTCAACGAATGCGCCATCGATCCGGCGCGTTTCATTTCCATTCTGCATTACGACGGCACGCCGATCACCGCGCGCTTCATTACTGCGGCCATCGCCGAACGTACGGGACTCGTCAAAGCCAAGGAAGCGGCCGAATGACCTACATCACGAAGCCGAAACTGCATCATCCTGGGCTTGCGACCAACAAGCTCGGCTTCACGCACCGCGATTACGAAGGACGCATCTCCACCCTGTGCGCGGGCTGCGGCCACGATTCGATCAGTGCGGCGGTGATCCAGGCCTGTTTCGAGCTCGACATCGAACCGCACCGCGTGGCGAAACTGTCGGGCATCGGCTGTTCGTCGAAGACGCCGGATTATTTCCTCGGCCAGAGCCACGGCTTCAACGCCGTACACGGACGCATGCCGAGCGTGCTGACAGGTGCCAACCTCGCCAATCGTGAGTTGATCTATCTGGGCATCTCGGGCGACGGCGACAGCGCTTCCATCGGGCTCGGCCAGTTCGCCCACTGCCTGCGCCGCGCCGTGAACATGGTCTATATCTGCGAAAACAACGGCGTCTACGGTTTGACCAAGGGCCAATTCTCCGCCACCGCCGACAAGGGGTCGAAAGCGAAAGGCGGTGCCGTCAACGCGGATTCGCCCATCGATCTGGTGTCGCTGGCGATCCTGCTGGGCGCGACCTTCGTGGCGCGCAGTTTCTCGGGCGATAGGAAGCAGCTCGTTCCCCTGATCAAGACGGCGATCGCCCACCAGGGCGCGGCGGTTCTGGATGTCATCAGCCCCTGCGTGACGTTCAACAACCATACCGGCTCGACCAAGAGCTTCGATTTCGTGCGCGACCACAACGAGGCGGTCAACAAGCTCGATTATGTTCCTGCGGAAAAGGAGATCACCGTCGATTACGAGGAAGGTGCCACCGAAATCGTTCGCCAGCACGACGGATCGCTGCTGAAGCTGGTCAAACTCCGCTCCGATTACGACCCGGGCAGCCGCGTGGCAGCGATGGCGTATTTGCAGGATCGCTTGGAAGCCGGCGAGATTGCGACCGGCCTTCTCTACCTCGATGCGGAGCCGGAAGATCTGCACGGGCATCTGGGCACGATTGACGGGGCCCTCAATCGGTTGAAGCAAGACGAGCTGTGCCCCGGCGCCGACGCGCTCGAGGCCGTCAACGCCGAATATCGCTAAACCGGCGCTCAGCCTTCCGGCGGATATCGATGCCAGCGACCCTCTTGATCGCGCAGGCGATAGCCGGTTTCGGTTTTCTCCACGTCGCTTGAGGTCAGCGGCGCCTTGGCGTAACCGCCAGGGATGTCGAGCACATATTGAGGCATGCAAACGCCCGAGACGCGCGCGCGCAATTCGCGCATCAGGCGCTGCCCCTCTTCGATGGGCACGCGGAAATGCGACGTACCGGGCGCTAGATCGGCATGGTGCAGGTAATAGGGCTTGATGCGCGCTTCGACGAACGCGCGCATGAGCGCTTCCAGCGTTTCGATATGGTCGTTCACGCCGCGCAGAAGCACGCTCTGGCTGAGTATCGGAATGCCGGCGTCGATCAGCCGGGCTGAGGCCGCACGCGCCTCGGCGGTGAGCTCGCGCGGATGATTGGCGTGCAGCGCGACGATCGTCGCGGCGCCTGGCACGATCAGCGAAGCGACAAAGTCGTCATCGATATGCGCCGGATCGACGACGGGGACGCGCGTGTGCCAGCGGATGACTTTGACATGGGGGATAGCGGCAAGGCGTGAACTCACGTCGCCCACGCGCCGCGCGTTGAGGATGAAGGGATCGCCGCCTGTGAGGATTACCTCCCAAATTTCGAGATGGGATTCGATGTAAGCCAACGCGGCCTCGAAAGCCTGCGGCGACAGCGCGGTTTCGCCGTCCGGCCCGACCATCTCGCGGCGAAAGCAGAAACGGCAATAGACCGGACAAGCATGGACCAGTTTGAACAGCACGCGGTCCCTGTGGCGATGCACGATGCCGGGGACCGGCGAATGTGCCTCGTCGCCGATAGGATCGGCGCGTTCTTCCTGTGTTGCAATCAACTCCGCTTCGGACGGGATGAACTGGCGTGCGATGGGATCATTGGGATCGGTGCGGTCGATCAACCGTGCGATGGTTTCGGTAACGGCGACGGCATAGCGCGCGGCAACGGGCGCGAGCGCGAGAGCGCGTTCGGGCGCGATCAAGCCGGCCTTGGCTAAACCATCCAACGATTTCAGCGTCATGGCGTGGGCGTCCAGATCACATCCTCCAACGTCCGCGCACCGACGGCCAGCATGACGAGACGGTCGAAGCCGAGTGCGACGCCCGAGGCTTCAGGCATATGAACGAGCGCCGCGAGAAAATCCTCATCGATAGGATAGCGTTCGCCGTAGATGCGTTCCTTCTCGTCCATTTCCGCCTCGAAGCGCGCGCGCTGTTCGGCGGCGTCGGTCAGTTCGCCGAAGCCGTTCGCAAGTTCCACCCCGCAAGCATAAAGCTCGAAGCGTTCGGCGACGCGCGGGTCGTGCGGCGTGGCGCGCGCTAACGCTGCTTCGCAGCGCGGATATTCATAGAGAATGGTCGGTCGTTCGAGGCCTAGGCGCGGTTCGATGCGCGCGACCAGTATCTTGCTGAAAATGTCGGTCCAATTGTCGTTCTCCGCCACCTCGATACCGCCGCGCCGCGCCCGCGTGGCCAGCGCATCGCGGTCGCCCACTCCGTTGTCCGAAAGCGTCGCCATCAGATCGATGCCCGCATGGAAGGTGAAGGCGTCGGCCACCGTCAGGCGGTCGGCTTCGGCACGCGGATCGCAGTTTCGGCCGCGGAACGAAAAAGCCGTTGCCCCCACCGTGTCGGCAGTGAGGCGCAAAAGTTCGAGACCGTCGTCCATAATGGCGGCATAGAGCTCGCGGGCGCGATACCATTCCAGCATAGTGAATTCGGGGGCATGCAGAGGCCCCCGCTCGCGGTTGCGGTAAACACGGGCAAAATCGAAGATCTTGCTCTCCCCCGCTGCGAGCAGCTTCTTGGCCGCGAATTCCGGGGAGGTGTGGAGGTAAAGCGTCCGCCGCGCACCGTCCGTACCGACGGCTTCGGTGGCAAAGGCCGATAGATGGGCCTCGTTGCCCGGCGAGACCGCCAGAGCCCCGCATTCGACCTCGGTAAAGCCCTGGGCCTCGAAATGGGCGCAAAAGACGGCCTTGATCCGCCCCCGAGCAATCAGGGCCGGGCGGCGGTCGGCGTGCCTGTCAGGCGCCCACCAGGGGGAAACGCTCATTTCCGGCTCCATGCCACTGTGCCCGCTTGGCCCTGCGCCAAGCCCCTGCTATAGCCTCGCCGCTCCAGATACGAGGTCGCCTGTGGTTTCGGTTATCGCCAGCTCCGTGCGCAAAGGCAATGTCATCGAAAAGGACAACAAGCTGTATGTCGTCCTGAAAGCGGAAAGCTTCCATCCCGGCAAGGGTACGCCGGTCACCACGATCGATATGCGGCGCATCAGCGACGGCGTGAAGGTCAGCGATCGCTACAAGACGACCGAAAGCCTGGAAAAGGCCTTCATCGACGAACGAACCTACAACTACCTTTACCAGGACGGCGAGCATTTCGTCTTCATGGACCCCGAACATTTCGACCAGTTGCATGTCGACGCCGACGTGGTCGGCGACTGGGCGCCCTACCTGCAAGAGAACATGCCGGTGCAGCTGTCCCTCTATAACGGCACGGCGGTCTCCATCGTGCTGCCCCAGCGCGTGACGCTGGTTGTGACGGATACGGAACCGGTGGTGAAGGGCCAGACGGCGTCCGGCTCGTTCAAGCCGGCGATGCTCTCCAACGGCGTGCGCACCACGGTGCCGACGCATATCGTACCGGGCACGCGCGTCGTGGTGATGACCGAAGATGGGGCCTACGTGGAGCGGGCGAAGGACTGAATCACGCCTTTGGCCGCCGCAACGCCGGTGGCAAAACAGGCCGTCAGAAGATAACCGCCCGTCGGCGCTTCCCAGTCGAGCATTTCGCCGGCAGCGAAGACGCCCGGCATGGCGCGCAGCATCAGGTTCTCGTCGAGCTCGGAAAGTGCGATGCCGCCCGCCGTGGAGATGGCCCGTTCGAGCGGCGCAGTCGCGATCGGTTTTAGCGGCAGGGCTTTGACGCAACGCGCCAGCGTTTCGGGTTTGCTCGACAAGCGGATGCCGTGCGCTTCCCTGAGAAGATTGACGGCGACGGGCGCCAAATGCAGCGCCTTGCGCAGGATGTTGGAAAGAGATTGGCCGCGCTTTGCCGCGGCGAGTCTCGCTTCAATCTCCGCCAGGGAAAGATCGGGGCGCAAATCGATGTCGAACGTAGCGCTTCCCTTGGCGGCGATTTCCTCGCGCAGCGCGGCGCTCAGCGCATAGATGACGCCGCCTTCGATGCCATAAGCGGTCACGACGGCCTCGCCCCGCACGGTGCGCCCCGCGAAAGTGAGCGCGATACCCTTAAGCGGATGACCCGCGAACGCGGCACGGAACGGCGTGCTCCAGTCTATAACCAACCCGCAATTGGCGGGCGCGAGAGGCGTTACGGCGATGCCGCGCCGTTGCAGAATTTCCGTCCAGGCGCCGTTGGACCCGAGGCGAGGCCAGCTTGCGCCGCCGAGCGCCAGGATCGTGGCGCGGGCCTCGACGCGGATATCCTTGCCGCCGGCGCGAAAGAGCAGACAGCCATCTTCGTCCCAGCCGCGCCATTCGTGACGCGTGCGCAGCTGCGTGCCTTGCGCCGCCAATCGCGCGAGCAAGGCGCGCAGTAATGGAGACGCCTTCATTGCCTTGGGAAAGACGCGGCCGCTCGAACCGACGAAGGTTCCTTGTCCCAATCCCTCCGACCAGGAAATCAAGGCCTTTGGCCCAAACGCGGCCAGGATCGGCCGAAGGCGCGGAGCCGCCGCGTCGTAGCGCGACAGGAAGGACTCGAAATCCACCGAATGGGTGAGATTGAGGCCGCCGCGGCCGGCCATCAGAAACTTGCGGCCCGGCGAAGGCATGCGGTCGTAGACCGTCACGGCAAGGCCGCGCGCGCTCAGGATATCGGCCGCCATCAGGCCGGCTGGACCGGCGCCGACGATCGCGACATCGATGTCTTTCACGGCTCGCGCGGCGCCTTAGAACCGAAATCCGGATCGAAGCCGTTGGACCCGTTCGCGGCATTGAGCAATTCCAGGCGCGCCTCCACCATCCGGTAGACCCACTCCGGGCAATCCTCCTTGGCGACGTTGACGCCGAATTCCGCGGCGCGGTCGCGGCCGATGCGTTCGCTGTGAGGCATGTCGCCGCTGACCAGGAAATCCGTCAGCGAGCACGCATCGGGATTCTGGAAATGTTTCCTGTTCAGCAGATCGCAGGCGCGCTGCTTGGCGTTCTTCAGGTCTTTCTCCGCCAGATACGACAGCATCAGCCAGATATCGCTGATGTGCTGGACGGGCTTTTCCTTGAGCAGCCGCGCGTAGGAATCCATCGGAAATCCCACCAACTGCGTATCGATCGGCCCGAGAGAAGCGTGACGGCCCATCACCACCTTTTCGGTGGCGAGTGCGATCATGGTGCCCGCCGACATCGCGCAATAAGGGACATAAGCGGTGGTGTTCGCGCGGTCCTTCAGCGCGTTGGCGATCATCTCGCCGGCAAGGCGCATGCCACCCGGCGTGTGCAGGACGATATTGAGGGGCGCGTTCTTGTCGACCGCGCGGATTTCGGCCAGGACTTCGAACGCTTCGCGCGCGGTCAATTCTTCGCGATGGCCGTTGCCGCCGTGCGGATTGTCGAAATCGTGGATGATGGCGATGGTCTTGGCGCCGTTGCCGTCGAATCGCGCCTTGTTGCCGTCGGCGTCCGCCAGAAGCTTGGCGCTCGCCATGGCCATCGGACGCGGCGCGATCGCGGCTTGCAGCCGCCTTCCGCGCAGCTGTTTTTGGATTAACGCCAGCGCGAACGCGATCGCAAAAAGACACAGACCGGCTATCAGCAGTTTCGGATCGAGAATCACAACGCCCCCACACTCCGCGCTTCGCGGCCACTTCGCGGCGCCCGCCGAGGCGCCCTCTTTCGAGCATCATAACCGCACGACGGCGTGGCCGAAAGTGGGCGCAGCGCCATGAAATAGCGGTAATACTCGCACTTAGCCGGGGTTTGCAGCGTCAACTCGGCTCGATGCCGCGAAAATTCAATTCGATGAGTACGCCGTCGGGATCGCGGACGAAAATCTGATGCAGAGGCTTGCCCGGCACCGGACATTCTTTGAAATCGACGCCTTTGGCATGCAAGAGCGCACGCACACCCTCCAAATCTCCACCGCGGAAGGCGATGTGGTCGAGCGCGCCGGTGTCCCGCCCCGCGACATACGCGCGCGCATCTGCCCGCTCGCCTTCGAGGACCAGATGCACGACGGGCCGATCGCCCAGATAAAGCCAATAACCGGCGAAATCGAATTCGGGCCGCGGACCGACGCGCAGACCGACAATCTCGCAATAGAAATCGCGCGTGCGCTCAAGGCTGGCGCAGCGCACGGTGAAATGTTCGAGCATATCGACGGCCATCGCGGAGCCCCTTTCACTCCTTTTTTATAGCCTGTGGATTAATTTACGACCGAATCACTTCTAGTGGCCTTTCTGCACACCTGTGTTGTTCATGCCACGGTTGGCAACATCTTAAGTCTAGGCTAAACGTGCTTCATGATTCATCTTGACTGTGCCCGTCGCGTCGCAGCGATTTCGCTTACAGCCATCTTGATCCTCTCCGCCGACGCTGCGGTTGCGGCAACGCGGCATCATGCGGCTGTGCCGGTCCCAACTCCCAAACCTTCCATAATGCTCTCGAGCGGCATCAGCGCGGATGCGGACGGCGACTCTTCGGTGTCGAGCCCGCCGCCGACGTTCAACATTATCGCCGACGATGCCGACGACGCGGCCGACGCCGACACGCCGACGATCATCAGATCCATACGCCACGTCTATTGCGTGGAGTTCGCCCGGCTGCGTTCCGGCATCGCGATTTTCGGCGACGCTAGGACCTGGTGGGACAAAGCGCGCGGCCTTTACGCCCAAGGGACGGATCCGAAGCCGGGCGCGGTGATGGTCTTCGCCGGCACGCAGAAGATGAAGCTCGGCCATGTCGCCGTGGTGAGGCGGATCGTCTCGAACCGCGAAATCCGCGTCGATCACGCCAATTGGGGACGCGACGGCAACATCTATCTCAACGCGCCGATCATCGACGTCAGCGAGAGCAACGACTGGAGCCGCGTGCGCGTGTGGGACACGCGCTCGGGGCAGCTGGGATCGCGCGTCTATCCGATCAAGGGCTTCGTGTCCTTCCGCACGGCAGCACTGAACTAACAAACAACGAATAGAGAGCGGCGAATGGCGAAGTGGGGTTCCATTCGCACGGCGCCGCCCGTCGGCGGCAGCCAGAGTTTGGCGCGCCGAGCGGCACAGCGCCCAAGCCCGCGCCCTTAACGCCCGCATCTCGCGCGTATGCTTGCCGGTCTTGAAGGCATTGCGATTGCCGAGCGGCGCGCCCCTACCCAATATTGTATACCCGCGGTTCGCGGCCACTATGAATTGTTTTCGACTTCGGCCTGGGGGGTGGGGGGCCTTCCGTACGTTCCGGCGTGACGTCGATCATCGGCGCCGGACGCTCCACGATGATGCGATGGGTGAATTCCCTGGGCGATTTGCCGAGCGCTTGCGCAAGCGCGATGCTGACGCGCATGAGCCGCTCGGCGACGGTCACTGCTTCGAATTGCATCGAAAGCGGAAGCCTGTTGTCGCTGCCGCATACGAAGCATTCCGCTATCGCCTTGTGGCATTGCGCCAATTGCTCGGCGAGCACGGCGTCGGGTGCGAGCGGTGTCTGCGGTGTGGGTGGCGTCTGTGCCATGGGCCGCGCATCCGGCGCGGGTTGCTGGTCGGGGTGATTCATCGCGGTTCTCCAAATCATCGAGCCGCCTATTATCAGGCCGGAATCGCGAACGAGGATAAGTTTGCGGCGATGGCGAGTTGGCGAACGAAATCAGAGGCTTCGGGCGTAAGGGTGAGCGGGATAAGCAAAAACGCCTAAAAACGGGGTGGCCGAATTTCCGCTCCCAAGCGAGGGCAGAAAAGATCGACCCGCGATCAGCCCGCCACGGCTTCCATGACTTCCTTCGGACGGCGGGCAATAGCGCGCAGATAGGCAGCCGCCGGAGCATCGGGCACGCGGCGCTTCTGTTCCCAATTCTTCAGGGTGGAAAGCGGAATACGATAGGAATCCGCGAAGCGCTGTTGCGACATGCGAAGCGCCAAGCGGATAGCCTTCACATCCGGGACTTCCACCGTGGTGATCCGCATGCCGGGCAGTTTGCGGCCCGAGGCATGGCGCGCCGCCTGCTGCATGCTTTCGATCAAGTCGCCGCCGAACTTACTCATGTTCTGACCACCTTCACTTTGTTCTTCAAGATCGCCACAAGCTTGCGCACATCTCGCTTTTCGTCGGACGACAAATTTTCCTGGCGCGCTTTCGCATACACCAGAAGCAGATAAAGCGGCCGATTGGCGTCATGATAAAAATAGATCACGCGCGTTCCGCCACGCTTGCCGCTACCCGCTCTTGCCCACCGCACCTTGCGCACGCCGCCGGTGTCCGGGATGACGTCGCCCACCTCGGGATTGGCCGCGATAAACGTCACGAAGGCTTCCCGCTCCTCGTCGTTCCAAACCTTTTCGGCCTGACGCACGAAAAGCGGTGTTTCGGCGACCGTGATGAGCCGTACCGACAATAGGGTGACTGTACGCCAATGACGCCCAGATGTCTACAAAAAAGGCGCCACTGGCGTCCATGCCGGACAAAACAAAAAGCCCCGCCGGATTTCTCCGGCGGGGCTTTTGTGTGATGGCGGGGTTCTTGGTGGGAACAGCGTGTACATTCGACGTCTGCTCCGCACCCGACGCGAGCTTCGCCCGCGTCGACCTCCCCACAAGGAGGAGGTGAATCTTTCATTCTGTCCTTAGCAGGACTGGCAGCGACCTACTCTCCCGCGGCTTGGGCCGCAGTACCATGGGCGCTGGAGGCTTTAACGGCCGAGTTCGGAATGGGATCGGGTGGAATTCCTCCGCTAGGACCACCAGTCCGGCAAAGGACAGAATGGAAAACGCGAATAGGGAGTAGCGAATGGCGAATAGAAACACTTCGCTACTCGCTATTTCGCTATTCGCGAAACTTACGACACTCTTGAATGAGCTTTTGCTTGTTGTGGCGTCTGGACTTCTTTCCAGACATGGAACGTGTTGCTTGCGATCAAGCCAATCGAGCGATTAGGACCAGTAAGCTCAACGCATTGCTGCGCTTACACACCTGGCCTATCGACGGGGTCGTCTTCCCCGGCTCTCATGCGAAACCTGGTTTTGAGGTGAGTTTCCCGCTTAGATGCTTTCAGCGGTTATCTCGTCCGTACTTAGCTACCCGGCAATGCAGCTGGCGCCACAACCGGTCCACCAGAGGTACGTCCTTTCCGGTCCTCTCGTACTAGGAAAAGGTCCTCTCAAGTTTCGAACACCCACGGCAGATAGGGACCGAACTGTCTCACGACGTTCTAAACCCAGCTCACGTACCACTTTAAATGGCGAACAGCCATACCCTTGGGACCGGCTACAGCCCCAGGATGTGATGAGCCGACATCGAGGTGCCAAACCGCACCGTCGCTATGGACGCTTGGGTGCGATCAGCCTGTTATCCCCGGCGTACCTTTTATCCGTTGAGCGATGACCCTTCCACGCGGGATCACCGGATCACTATGACCGACTTTCGTCTCTGCTTGGTCCGTCGACCTTGCAGTCAGGCAGGCTTGTGCCATTGCACTCAACAACCGATTTCCGACCGGTCTGAGCCTACCATCGCGCGCCTCCGTTACTCTTTGGGAGGCGACCGCCCCAGTCAAACTGCCCACCATGCATGGTCCTGAACCTCGTTTCGAGGCCGCAGTTAGACATCAGGATCGCAAAGGGTGGTATTTCAAGGACGGCTCCACGAAAGCTAGCGCCTCCGCTTCAAAGCCTACCACCTATCCTACACATCGCAGTCCTAATGCCAGTGCAAAGTTGCAGTAAAGGTGCACGGGGTCTTTCCGTCTGACCGCGGGAACCCCGCATCTTCACGGGGAGTTCAATTTCGCTGAGCCGGTGTTGGAGACAGTGGGGAAGTCGTTACGCCTTTCGTGCAGGTCGGAACTTACCCGACAAGGAATTTCGCTACCTTAGGACCGTTATAGTTACGGCCGCCGTTTACCGGGGCTTCAATTCGACGCTTTCACATCTCCTCTTAACCTTCCGGCACCGGGCAGGCGTCAGACACTATACGTCATCTTTGGATTTCGCAGTGCCCTGTGTTTTTAGTAAACAGTCGCCACCCCCTGCTATGTGCCCCCGGCTATCACTTGCGTGAAGGCCGGGCCCTCTTCTTCCGAAGTTACGAGGGCAATTTGCCTAGTTCCTTCAACACCGTTCTCTCAAGCGCCTTAGCATACTCTGCCAGTCCACCTGTGTTGGTTTGGGGTACGGACTACGCGGGAGCTATTTCCTGGGACCACTTCGCGGCCCGCCCAATCCAGTAAGGGCGAACAACTTGCATGATCCGTCACTTCCCGCTGGCCCAGGAATGTTCACCTGGTTCCCATCGACTACACCTTTCGGTCTCGCCTTAGGGGCCGGCTAACCCTGCGCAGATTAACTTGACGCAGGAACCCTTGGACTTCCGGCGAGAGGGTCTCTCACCCTCTTTATCGCTACTCATGTCAGCATTCTTACTTCCGATACCTCCAAGGTCGCTCACGCTTCCCCTTCGCAGGCATACGGAACACTCTGCTACCATTCCATCTTGCGATGAAATCCTAAGCTTCGGCTCGTGGCTTGAGCCCCGTTACATCTTCGGCGCAAAGTTCCTTATTTAGACCAGTGAGCTGTTACGCTTTCTTTAAATGATGGCTGCTTCTAAGCCAACATCCTGGTTGTTTTGGGAACCTCACATCCTTTCCCACTTAGCCACGAATTAGGGGCCTTAGCTGTAGGTCAGGGTTTTTTCCCTCTTCACGACGGACGTTAGCACCCGCCGTGTGTCTGCCATGCTCAGCACTCATCGGTATTCGGAGTTTGGTTAGGTTTGGTAAGCGGTGAAGCCCCCTAGCCCATCCAGTGCTCTACCCCCGATGGTGATACATGACGCGCTACCTAAATAGCTTTCGCAGAGAACCAGCTATCTGCAAGTTTGATTGGCCTTTCACCCCTAGCCACAACTCATCCCCGACTTTTTCAACAGGCGTGGGTTCGGCCCTCCAGCGCGTGTTACCGCGCCTTCAGCCTGGTCATGGCTATATCACTTGCTTTCGGGTGTCATCCGTCTAACTCAGTCGCCCTATTCAGACTCGCTTTCGCTACGCCTCCACCTGACGGCTTAGGCTTGCTAGACAGACGAACTCGCTGACCCATTATACAAAAGGTACGATGTCACAGGCTCGCCGGAAGCGAGACGCGGAACGTGAAGAAGCGAATAGCCAATAGCGAATAGCGAATAGGGAATCGCAAACAGTCGGCATTACGCCCACCATTTGCCATTCGCTATTCGCACTTCGCCACTCACTACTCGTTTCAGCAAGTTCAGATTCGCATCTCACCTCTGGTGAGCCTGCTCCATCTGTTTGTAGGCGTCCGGTTTCAGGTCTCTTTCACTCCCCTCGCCGGGGTGCTTTTCACCTTTCCCTCACGGTACTAGTTCGCTATCGGTCACACACGAGTACTTAGGCTTGGAGCGTGGTCGCCCCGTCTTCAGGCAGGATTTCACGTGTCCCGCCCTACTCGAGGACCTTCGTTCTTTCTACCCGTACGGGGCTATCACCCGCTATGGCTGTTCTTTCCAGAACATTCCGGTTCTTAAACGAAGGCCACTGGCCTGGTCCGCGTTCGCTCGCCACTACT
>CAVPYO010000021.1:0-173091 GCA_963710025.1 uncultured Alphaproteobacteria bacterium
AGCATCTCGCCCTGCTGCGCAAGGACGGCCTCGTATCCACCCGCCGCGATGGCCAGACGATCTGGTATGCGATTACCAGCGCACCGGCGCGGAAGCTGCTGGAGACACTTTATCAAATCTATTGCGCGCCAACGGCAATGTGTAAGCCGGCTGAGGCACGGCGCGCCGCCGCAACCAATAGGAAAACGCGCAAATGACAATCAAGAATCTTACCGCCGCTGACGTCGAACGCAGGCTCAAAGAGGATGCAATCATTCTGATCGACGTGCGCGAGCCGGCGGAATATGCTGCGGAACGCATTCGCGGCGCTCTGCTGTTTCCGCTCTCGACCTTCGATCCGCACGCCTTGCCAGATTGCGGTAAGCGTACCGTCGTCTTTCAATGCGGTTCCGGCATCCGGTCGGCAAAAGCCGTCGCCGCCTGCCAGAAGGCGGGGCTGCCTCATGACAGCCATTTGAAGGGCGGCATCCAGGCCTGGAAAGCGGCAGGCTTGCCCACCGTCATCGTCGATCCTGCAACAGGTCAAACACGTGACCGTCGATAGGGTGCGCATTTGAAAAATTTCTTCGCCGGCATTTTGGCTTTCTTCGGCCTGGGCGCGCCTACGCATCACTCATCACCCCCACCGCCGACCTATCTGGTGGCGCAGTCGTCCGTTACGGACGAAAAGGCCGTGTTCGCAACCATCGAATCCGCAAACGTGGTGCCCGCGCGTGCGCGAAACGGCGGTACGCTTATCGAACTACAGGTCAAGCAAGGTGACCACGTAGAACAGGGACAATTGATCGCAACTGTCGGCGACCCGAAGCTGGGCTTGCAGGTGAACTCTTACAGCGCCCAGGTGCAGGCCGCGCAGGCGCAACTCGCGCAAGCACAGCTCGACTATCAACGCGCGCAGAGGCTGATTGCGGCCGGCGCCATTGCAAGGAACGCCTACGACCAAGCGCGTACGACCTACAATGTCGCGGCCTCGAACGTGCGCTCGCTGAGCGCGCAACGGGCTGTTATTCAGCAACAGGGGGCCGAGGGGCAAGTGCTGGCGCCCACTTCCGGGCGCGTGATTACCGTTCCGGTTACGGCCGGAACCGTGATGATGCCGGGTGACACCGTTGCAACGGTCGCCCAGCAAGATTTTGTGCTGCGGCTGGAAGTACCGGAGCGCCATGCGCGCTACATCAAGGTCGGCGATCCGGTTCGGATGGACGGCAGCGATATGGGGCTGGACGGACCGCGCTTCGGCACGATCAAGCTTGTCTATCCTCAAATCGATAACGGCCACGTCGTCGCGGACGCTACGGTGGAAGGCTTCAGCGACTATTTCGTCGGTGAGCGCGTCCGCGTCTGGGTGTCGGCAGGCCAGCGTAAAGCCATCGTGATTCCGGCGAACCTCATCGTCACCCGTTCCGGTATCGACTATGTACGCCTGCGACTGGCGAGCGGCGAAGCGATCGACGTGCCGGTGCAGCGCGGACAGGAAATCCACACGCCCAAGCAGCGCGACGGAATCGAAATCCTCTCCGGATTAGGTGTCGGCGACAGGCTTCTCAAGCCATGAACCTGGGATTTTCGGGGCGGCTGACGCGCGCGACGATCCAATCGCCGCTGACGCCGCTTTTTCTGCTTGCCGCCATTGTCTTCGGCATTGTGGCGCTGGTCACGATCCCACGCGAGGAAGAGCCGCAGATCAGCGTGCCGATGGTGGACATCTTCGTCACGGCTGATGGGCTGAAAGCGCCGGACGCCGCAGAGCTAGTCACCAAACCGTTGGAAGAAATCGTCAAGGGCATCTACGGCGTCGAGCACGTCTACAGCCAAACGCAAGACGACCGCGTGTTGGTCACCGCGCGCTTCTTGACGGGCACAAACGCGGACGATGCGATTCTGCGTGTGCAGGCAAAAATTCGCGCCAATCTCGACAAAATCCCGCTAGGGATACCGGAACCGTTGATCGTCGGGCGCGGCATCAACGACGTGGCGGTGGCCGTCCTGACCTTGTCGCCCAAGCCCGAAGCGGCTGCGCGCTGGAACGAAAAAGACCTCTATGCGTTGGCGACGAAGGTGCAGGCGGAACTTGCCAAGGTCGACAATGTAGGCCTGACCTATATCCAAGGCGGCTCCGCAGATGAAATCAGCGTCGAGCCCGATCCCGAGAAGCTGGCGCTTTATGGCGTCACGCTGCAGCAGCTCGAAGCGAAAATCCAAGGCGCCAACCGTTCCTTCCTGGCGGGCCAGTTGCGCGACAGCGGCCGCATGTTGCAGGCGGTCGCCGGCAAGACGCTCTCGGGCGTTCCGGACATTGGCCTGTTGCTCGTCACCACGCGCGACGGGCGGCCGGTCTATGTGCGCGATCTGGCGACGGTCGTCATTGGCCCCAGCCCGGCGGAGCATCATGTCTGGTCGCTCACACGCCTGGGCAAGAAGGCCTGGTCCACAGCCCCGGCCGTGAGCGTCGCCTTCGCCAAGCGGCCAGGCGCGAACGCTGTGGTGGTAGCCGAGCAGCTCATCCAACACGCCGATGCGCTGAAAGGTTGGCTCATTCCCAGCGATGTCAATGTCGAAGTCACGCGTGATTACGGCAAGACCGCGAACGATAAGGCAAACGAGCTGTTGTTTCATCTCACACTCGCGACCGTTTCGATCGTGTTGTTGATCTGGCTGGTGGTCGGTTGGCGCGAGGCGACGGTAACGCTGATCGTCATCCCGACCACGATCCTCTTGACGCTCTTTGCCGCGAACCTGATGGGCTACACGATCAACCGCGTCAGCTTGTTTGCGCTCATCTTCTCCATCGGCATCCTGGTCGACGACGCCATCGTCGTGGTGGAAAACATCGCCCGGCATTGGGACATGAATGACGGGCGAACAAGGCTGCAGGCGGCGATTGGGGCCGTTGCGGAAGTCGGAAACCCGACCGTCGTTGCGACCCTGACCGTGATCGCCGCCCTGCTACCGATGCTGTTCGTTTCGGGTATGATGGGCCCCTACATGGCACCCATCCCGGCCAACGCCTCGGCGGCCATGCTGTTCTCGTTCTTCGTTGCAATGGTAGTTGCGCCTTGGGCGCTGCTCAAACTCGCGGGTAAAGGAAAGGGGCCGCCACCGGGCGAGCACCACACCGAAGGAGCCATCGGAAAATTCTACCGGCGTTTGGCTACGCCTATTATCAGTTCGAAGAAGAACGCCAAACGCTTTCTGGCCTATGTCGCCTTAGGTACGGTTCTGGTCTGTATGCTATTCGTCACCAAGAACGTGACGGTGAAGCTGCTGCCGTTCGACAACAAGTCGGAACTGGAGGTCCTGGTCGATTTACCGGAAGGCGCGACGGTGGAAGACACCTCGCGCGTACTGTTGGAAGCGGCAGCCGTTACCGAGAGTTTGCCGGAAGTGCGTTCAATTCAAGCCTATGCCGGCACGCCCGCGCCATTTAACTTCAACGGCCCTGTGCGGCATTACTACCTGCGAGAAAGCCCAGAGTTGGGCGAACTTCAGGTCAACCTAGCCGACAAGGGAGACCGTGACCGTGAAAGCCACGCCATCGCGCTCGATCTGCGCCGCAAGCTCGCCACGTTAGCATTGCCAAAAGGCACGGTCGTGAAAGTTGTGGAAGTGCCGCCCGGACCACCGGTGTTGTCCACTTTGCTTGCCGAAATCTACGGCCCCGATACCAAGACGCGCCGCGCCGAGGCGGAAGAAGTCAAAAAGCTGTTCAAATCGGTGCCCTACATCGTCGATGTCGACAACTCCTACGGCAAGCCGCGGCCACGCCTGCGCATCACCATCGACCAGGACAAGCTGGAGTATTTCGGCGTCGAGCAAAGCGACGTTTACGACACGTTGAGCGCGTTGCTTGGCGGCGTGCCGGTCGGGTATTCGCATCGAGGCGAAGACCGCAACCCCATCGAAATCGTCGTGCGAATGCCAAAAAACGACCTCACATGGTCGCAGAAACTGGCCTCGACGCCCGTGCCGGCCAATGCGCAGCCCGGGAACAAGGCCGTCGTCGAACTTGGCGATATCGTCAGCGTCACGCGCGAGGCGGGATCGCCTGTGATCTTCCGCCGCGACATGCACTACGCCGACATGGTCACCGGCGAACTCGCCGGCGAATACGAAGCGCCGATCTACGGCATGTTCGCGGTTGACAAGCTCATCAAGTCGTACGATTGGGGCAAGCTCACGCCGCCGCAAATCCTCTTCCACGGCCAACCCAACGACGAAAGCAAGCCTTCCATGTTGTGGGATGGCGAGTGGGAAGTCACCTATGTCACGTTCCGCGACATGGGCGCAGCCTTTATCGTCGCGTTGTTGGGAATCTATGTCCTCGTGGTCGCGCAGTTTGGAAGCTTCAAGCTGCCGCTCGTCATCCTGACGCCGATCCCCCTGACGCTGATCGGCATTGTGTTGGGCCATTGGCTGTTCGGTGCGCCGTTCACCGCCACCTCTATGATCGGGTTCATCGCGCTGGCGGGCATCATCGTGCGTAATTCGATCCTGCTGGTGGATTTTATCCGCCACGGCAAAGGCGAAAGCGGCAAGCCCTTGCGTCAGGTGCTGCTCGACGCCGGGGCGACGCGATTTAGGCCTATCCTGCTCACGGCCTTGGCGGCCATGATCGGCGCCGCGACTATTCTCACTGACCCGATCTTCCAGGGGCTGGCGATTTCGCTGCTTTTCGGGCTGGCGTCTTCGACGCTGCTGACGGTGCTGGTGATCCCGGCAATCTACGTCTGGCTGCGCGACCCCGACAGCCCTCCGCCGGCGCCGATGAATTGGTGGCGTTACATCGTTTCGCTGACTGACCGGATGCAAGGTCTCTATGGACGGTTCACGCAGAAATGACGGCAGCGCGGATGCTTAGTTGGACTATCCATGAAAAATGATAGCTATCTGAAAGCGCTCAAGACGAATGCCAACGAAGCGGCAAATTTCGTTCGGTTGCTTTCCAATAACAAGCGCCTGCTGATCCTTTACGAACTCATGTCTTACCGCGAGATGTCGGTTGGACCACTCGCGGATGTCGTTGGAATTAGCCGGTCAGCAATGTCTCAGCACCTCGCAAAATTCCGCGCGGAAGGCCTCGTCAAGACACGCCGGAAATCCCAATCAATCTTCTATCGGCTTTCGCAGGATGTGCGCGTCAGGCATACAACTTCCCTGCTCAAACAACTGTTCTGCAGATGACAACGGTCCAGATCATCCTGTCTTTGCTGTCCGGCGGTATCGTTGGTTTATCATTAGGCCCTGTCGGCTGTCCTTTGGCGATGGCTATATCCGATGGCAGCCGATTATCGTGCATTGCGTGACAGATCACGTCCAACATAGTTATACTTTGATTCCATGGATGTAATTCTCGCCCGCACCGTCGGCCTCCTCGTTGTCGCAATTCTTGTCGCCATCGTCGCGCGGCGTTTGTCTCTTCCCTATACGGTCGGCCTTGTCGTCATGGGCGCAGGCCTAGCTTTCGCACATATCGAAACGGGACTGACGCTTACGCACGACTTCATTTTTGATGTCATCCTTCCCCCGCTGCTCTTCGAGGCAGCGCTCAGCCTTCATTGGAGAGAGCTGAAGAAGGACATGCTGCCCGTACTGACGCTCAGCATAGTGGGTGTCGTGGTCTCGGCGCTCGTTGTTGCGGTTGGAATGGCGTATCTGCTGAATTGGCCGACCGGTCCCGCTCTGGTCTTTGGTGTTTTGATCGCCGCAACCGATCCCGTCGCTGTCATTGCTATGTTCAAGGATACCGGCATAAAAGGCCGTCTTCGGCTGCTGGTGGAAAGCGAAAGCCTGTTCAACGACGGCGTTGCGGCCGTGCTGTTCGGCCTCGCTCTCGCATGGGCTCAGGCATCCGGCGGTTCGACAGCTGGCCCGGTGTCTATTGCTATTACGCTCGGCCTTACGTCGGGCGGCGGCATCGCAGTCGGCCTGGCGTTTGGCGCGGCGGTCATTGCCCTGGCCGGGCGCACGACCGATCGTCTGGCCGAAACCGCGCTGACGGCAGTCGCCGCTTACGGCTTATTCCTACTTGCCGAGCATTTTCATTTTTCAGGCGTACTTGCGACAGTCGCCGCAGGACTCTTGATGGGAAATTTTGCGCTGCGGGGCGATCCAAAGCAGCATCTAATTTCCGGAGAAGGCCGCGAATTTGTCGTCGCATTCTGGGAGTTCGCCGCGTTCATCGCCAATTCCTTCGTTTTTCTCATGATCGGTGTGACCGTTGCAAGAATACCTTTTGCCGGTCTCGGCATCATGGCTCTGTCAATAGCAATCGGGCTGGTACTGTTCGGACGGCTTCTGACCGTTTATCCACTCTGCCTGCTCTTTTGGCGTTCGAAATGGGCGATCCCGTTACCTGAACAGTATGTCCTTTGGTGGGGCGGGCTGCGCGGCGCGCTCGCGTTGGCTTTGGCTCTCGCGCTCCCGCCGTCCTTGACGTTTCACAACGAAATCCTGACTGCCGCATTCGGCGTTGTCGTCTTCTCCGTTTTCGTCCAAGGGCTGACGATGAAGCCGCTTCTCTGTCGGCTTGGACTGCTCGCGTAGAAGGATCGTTGTCGGATTTCCAACCTAACGTGCGCGCGACCTTAACTCTCTTTGCGCCGTCTTTGTCCCTGAAGCTGGCGCAAGCCGGCCAAGTTGCGCAACTCGATGACGCGCGGGGCAATGCGGCGGATCAGGCCTTCACGCTCCAGCCGTAAGAATCCACGAGCCACCGTTTCGGGAGCTGTACCTAGATAATCTGCCATATCGAAGCGTGTTAACGGCAACGTCAGCTGGGCGCGTTCTTCATCGTAAAACGCACGGTGCTGAACGAAATCGAGCAGGAACGACGCAAGGCGCTGGTAAGTGTTTTGTTGGCCTAGGATCATAATGCGCCGCTGTGCTTCTCGAAGATCATAAGCAACTTTGATTAGCAGATTGAGCTGCATTGTCGGTTCCCGCATCATGAGTTCACGCAATTGGCCCCACGGAACGCGGCAGAGCGACGAAGGACAGGCCGCCTCGGCTGAGTTCACATAGATGCCTGAATCGGGCAAACCGAAGATGTCTCCTGGAAGCATGAAGGCCAGGACTTGTCGTCGTCCGCCGTCCGAGTGTCGGCTTATCCGAACAATACCTGCCACGACGGAGTACACAAAATGGGCGTCTTCGCCCTCCGAAAATATGGTGATCCCCCCACGCCTATAGTCGAGCATTGTGGCGATATTCCCAAATTCGACCTGCTGCTTTCGTGTCAGCAGATTTTCGATTTGAGACGGCGGGTCGCGCTCGCGATCAAACAGGCGGGCTCGGATTTCGGGCAGCCTTGCCGCTGCGGCAGATTTCGACGAACTCGCCATGTTTTCCTCGGTGCAATTTCGCGAAATTGAGGCCGTGAGGAATTTATGAAAATATACCACCACAATCTGACTATAGTCAGAGCATGCACTGGCACTTCGAATGCATAACCACCGCATCCTTTGCTGCGGCTCCGTCATCGCAAGGTAGCGGATACCGGTTTCGATCAAGTTTGAACGGACTGCGTTTCGCGACCACAGACTGATTGCCGCCAGTTTAACATGTTTTGCCACTAGAGGAAGAATACATGTACGACACCTGGAAGTATGGACGGCTCGCGAGTGTTTGCGCGCTTCTCTTCGTTGCCGCGTGCGCGTCCAAGCCGGCTACAGCGCCCAACAACCCGACATTGACGAATTCGCAAGTTCAGCAGTCGTCCATTCCTCCGGGCAGCGAAAAAGACTTTCAAGTGAACGTCGGTGATACGGTTCACTTCGACTACAACCGTTACGATTTGCGCGATGCGGACAAAGCCGTGCTCCAGCGTCAAGCGACCTGGCTGAACAAGTATCCTGCGGTGCGCGTGACAATTCAGGGAAACTGCGACGAACGCGGCACGCGTGAATACAACCTTGCGCTTGGCGCCCGGCGTGCCAACAGCGTGAAGGAATACTTGGTGAGCCTCGGTGTTTCTAGGGGCCGCGTGGACACGATTTCCTATGGTAAGGAACGCCCCATATGCGCCGAGTCGACAGAGGCATGCTGGGCTCAGAACCGGCGAGGAGTAACCGCTATCGTAGCCGGCGTGATGTCGTGATCTGACTTTTAGTCGGGCGGTCTGCGCAACAAGCAAATTTCTCCGTATTCCTGTAAGCAGGTCGACGTGCATCAGCACGTGCCGATTTCGTGCAAACCTTTGGGAAGTGGCGCCGGGACTCGGCCTAGCATTAGCGGGCTAGATTTTTTGCGCGCATCCAAGCAAATTATCGAATCATGGAAAAGACCATCACATCCGAACGCTCCATCGGCCTTGGGGTAATTTCTATCGTGGCCGTCGGCGTCGGTATTATTACGGGATTTGGCGCCATTTTCTTCCGGGGCCTGATCGGCCTCATCCACAATATCTTCTATTTCGGCCATCTTTCCCTTGCCTACAACGCCAACGTCTACACGCCGCCGAGCCCATGGGGGATGGCCATCATCCTCGTTCCGGTGATCGGCGGAATGGGCGTCGTGTTCCTGGTGTCCACATTTGCGCCTGAGGCACGCGGTCACGGCGTCCCCGAAGTGATGGACGCGATCTTCTACAAGGACGGAAAAATTCGTCCGGTGGTCGCCATTGTGAAGTCGCTGGCTTCGGCACTTGCCATCGGGACGGGCGCGGCCGTCGGACGCGAGGGACCCATTATCCAGATCGGCGCTTCGCTGGGGTCGACGATCGGACAAATCATCCGCATGGACCCGTGGCAGCGTATCACGCTGGTCGCGGCCGGTGCGGGCGCTGGTATCGCAGCCACCTTCAACACGCCGATCGGAGGCGTCATGTTCGCGATCGAACTGATGATGCCCGAGGTCAGCGTGCGCACTTTCCTGCCCGTGGCGCTGGCCACCGGAACGGCGACCTACATCGGCAGATTGTTCCTGGGACCACGCCCGGCGTTCGAAGTGCCCACCAAGTTGTTTCTGTCGGACCATCCCTCGTCGCTAACCACGCTTTTGCTCTGCGTCGTTCTCGGCGCGGTCGTCGGTCTTGCGTCAACCGCCTTCATTCGCGGCTTGCACACTGCCGAATCGTACTTCGAGCGCACGCATAATCCCTATCTACGCCACGCTGCCGGCATGTTTGTCGTCGGTTTGATGATGTACGCGTTCCTGCTCGGCACCGGCCATTACCACATCGACGGCGTCGGCTATTCGACGGTGCAGGATATCCTGATCGGTGGGCTGGCCGCTGCGCCGCTCTTGATCGTTCTGTTCGCCGGCAAGCTCGCGGCGACATCGCTCAGCCTTGGGTCCGGTTCATCGGGTGGGATTTTTTCACCCTCGCTGTTCATGGGAGCCACTCTCGGCGGCGCATTTGGCGCCGTCGCTCACATGTTCTTCCCCCTGCCCAGCGTCGGCATCGAGGCCTTCGCGATGATCGGTATGGCGGCGATGGTCGGCGGCAGCACCGGTGCGGCGATGACGGCCGTCACCATGATCTTCGAGATGACGCGCGACTACGACATCGTCATGCCGATGATCGTTGCTGTCGCCGTCAGCATCGGCGTCCGCCGGATGCTAAGCCGCGAAAATATTTACACCATCAAGCTGGTTGCGCGACGGCACTTTATCCCCAAGGCGATGCACGCGAACATGTTCCTGATCCGCCCTGCGGGCGATGTGATGGACAAGGATTTCCAGATCCTGCCGCGCGATATGGAGTTCGACGCATTCCTGCGCCAGCCCGGTTACAACGCCCCATTCCGCCACATCGTCGTGGCTGACGGTGAGAAGATTGTGGGCACGGTGCGCGTGAACACCGCACTGAGGCGCGGCCTCGAAGGCGCCTATACCGGCGTGACGCTGGGCGACGTTGCAAGCCCGGTGTTCACGATTGCGCACGAGGAAGACATCATGTTCGGTGTGATCAACCGCTTCTGGCGCAAGAAAGCCACGATGATCGTTGTTGTACGCGGCAAGGGAGTGCCCCGTGCGTCCGACGTCGCCGGCGTCATCACCAAGGAGCATGTCGCCGATTCCGTGGCCGAAAGCGTGCGGCCCTATGCGGAATCGGGGACTGCGGCGTGAGGTGACGTCATTCGCCGGCAAGCACCCAGCTGCAACATCTCCCGGGTCGTTCGATCTCGGAGTCCGTTTGAGAATGAGTTGTTTTGCGTGCTGAGGCGTGATTCAAGCTTGGGATGTGGACCCCACGGGAAGCAGCAGAAACTAGGGCTTCCAGTGTGGTTCGGAATGCGTCATCGCCCGTCTGGTGCTGTTCGATCCGGGCTGCGATCTCAGTCTGCTGCTGCTTTAGCAGACGTGCTTTTTCGTCGTATTCGTTCTGAGTAATACGGACATTGAACAGAGCCCAGAAGGATGCACCCCCGAGCCAAATTGCTTGGTCCAAGGGTGTAAAGCTCTCGTTCTTTCTCTTTACCCCGTGGCGACGATCCATACCTTTTGCCCAAGCGGGCAGATCGCAGCCTAATTAAGTCTGAGGATCGAGCAAGAGAAGCTTTACCGATCCTGGCACAAAGACGAAATGGGGTGCGCGTCCCTTGACTGTCGGCGGTTCGGTTTTCGCGACCTCGCCCGTCACCAGGAAAACGCGTCCGCTTGCCGGATCGACAGCCATCGTACGCGCGCCAGGCGCGGTCGGCACCTCGCCCAGCGACACGAAATCGTCAGCGCCGCGCTCGGCAATCACCGACAACGTCCCCTCGCCGTTCGAGCTGAAAATCAGTTTGCGCTTGGGGTCGAAGGCGGCGGTATCCGTACCTTTGCCAATCGGCAAAGTGGCGACCACATGGCCGTCGTCGCTTGAGACGACCTGAAGTTTGGCGTTCACGCAGCTGACGAAAAGCCGATGGGCTGCCGTATCGATGGCCAGGCCGTGCGGACTTTGGCAATCGGGCACCGGCCAGCGCGACAATATGGCCAGGCTGCGCGTATCCACGCGAAGGACTTCATTGGTGCTGGCGCTGTTGATGAAAAGATTTCCGGCGCCGTCGACCGTCGCCGATTCCGGTTTACCGTTTAGCGGCGTCGTCGAGATCGTCTTATTCTGCACGGCGTCGACGGCGGTCATCGCCGTGCCGTCCGCGTCCATAACGAACACGCGTTTGGTCGCCGGGTCGTAGACGACGTCGTCGGCATCCTCGCCGGCCGGCATCGTCGCGAGTGGTTTGAGGGTCTTCAGGTCGAAGGCGACGAGGCTGTTGGCGTTAGTGGCGTCGGCATAGCCGCGCCCGAGTGAAGGCGCCGCGACCACGCCATGACTGCCGTCGATACCCGGAACGCGACCGATCAACTCGCCACTGCGCCCGTCGATCACCGTCACTTCCGTGCCGTGCGAAACATAGACGCGCCCGGCGTCGAAATAGACGAAGTCCCATTTATCCGGCATGCCGAGCGGCACTTCCTTGACGATTTTGTAGACCGGCGCAGCGTCTCCTGCGGCGGCAGGCGTTGCGAGCGAGCCTGCGGCTGCGAGAACCGCAATGAGAGCGAGAATGCAACGGGACGGCGCCATGGCGTTTCCTTATTGTATTCGATTAAGCGAGATTACTGCTTTACCGCGAACAGCGGCGTCATGCCGACGACGCCCTTGTCCGTGTCGGCGGCGTGACCCAGATATTCGGTGATGCCGAACGCGGCTTCCGTCGTACGCAGAAGAGAGTAATGATTGTATGGGGTCGGATCGACGATGTGACGCGGCCCATGATTGGTGATGACCAGCGTCAGGATGTGTCCGCCGCCGAAATTGGCGAGGCTGTGAGGATCGTAGCCGCAGCATCCTTGCGGCCCGGTCTTGCGCTCTTCCTTGTTGTTCTCATCGAAGGTCACGACGATTGCGGTGTTGCCGGGTTCGCTCCAGACCTTGGCATGCATGATCTTATCGACCAGCATCCCGACCTCGGCATCGCCGCGCCGGATCAAACCCGGCAGATTGGTGCTTTCGATGCAATCGGCGGGAACATTTGCGCCGTCTTTGCCGTGCATTTCATTGCATTGGTTGGGGACGATATGGGCGTAATTGGGCAACTGGTCGTCGGCGAGATCCTTGTCGAGCTGTGGGAAACCCACGAACTGTTCGGACAATTGGACGAAGGGTTCGTCATGGACACGCGCGAAGTTCACGAAGCCGTTGTGCTTGGCCGCGTAAAGCTCGTTGGCCATGCCCTTCACCGGGTAGTCCGCCGTCGGCCAGCGCGGAACAAGCGAGCCGGCCGAGGGAATGTCTTCCATATACGCTTTCCAGATCAGCCCCTTGTCGGCCAACTGGTCCATCAGACTTCTGGCGGTCAGACTGTGGTCCGCATAATCGGGTTCATCCGTCTTTGCGCAATATTCGCTTTTTACCCCCGATTTGCAGAAGAACGCATCGTCGTCGTGAATTCCGAACGTATCCCCGCCGAGCATGGCGATGTAGTTGGCCTCGCTCGAATGCACTTCGGCGTAAAACTGCGACGCGACGCCGTACTCGCTCGTCAGCCGATGAAGTACGGGCGTCCATTCCGGATGCGTCATGATCTGGTCGTAACCCTTGTTCTCCAGAATGATGACGAAGATATGCTGATAGCGCGGTATGGCAGGCTCGGCGCCCGCCCCGGAGGGGGCGGACGCCGATGCCAAGGCGATACAGAAGACCGAACCGATCCGCGCCAAAGAATTACGAAGGTTCATTGTTCCTGCCTATAACTTGATGCGCACGCCGGACTCGTAGGTCTGGTCGTAGAACTCGCGTTGGATCGGCCAGTTGGGCAAGCCCATATAGATGCGCAGCGGCGCGTTGGTGATGTTCTTGACGTTGAAGTAGACGGACCAGTTCTCATTGAAGTCGTAGCTCGAGGTGAAGTCGAGAGTGTAACGCGAGTCCTCGAACTGGTCTTCAGCGCGATTGCCGCCGACCTGATAAAGGCTGTGGCCGACATATTCGGAGGCGAGGCGCAGAGACACTCCGTTGGCTTCATAGAACACGGAAGCATTGAAAGTCGTTGGCGAAGTGCCTGGCAATGCATGTTCTTCGCCGTCCCGAGGCGCACCACTGCTCGTCACGAATGTGATATTTCCTTCAAAGCCAAGTCCGTCAAACGGCCTGGGCAGGAAGGAAAACTTCTGCTGATAAGCCGCCTCGATGCCTCGCGCATAGGACGAGCCGATGTTGCCATAGCTATCCAGATGCACGACACCGCTCCAGTTTGGAAGACGCGGATCGTTGGGGACTATGAGCTCGCGCGAGAAGACATAGTTCTGGAATTCCTTGTCGAAAGCACCGAACTGGGCGATGCCGCTGTCGTTCAGATAGTACTCCAAGCTCAGGTCGAAATTATCGCCAGTCGTGGGTTTCAGATTGGGATTTCCGGTCGAGATGTAACCAGTCGTTTGGTCCACCGAGGTCGCTCCAGCAACTTGGTTGAACCCGGGCCTACCGATCCCCGTCGAATAAGTGGCGCGCCCTATGAAGTCTTTGGAGAACTCATAGCGCAACTGCAGCGTGGGGAAGACGTTGGTATATTGTTTTGGAATAACTGTGTAATCGAGCGGGGGCGGTAGTGGGTTACCATTCTGATCGAAGTTGTAGAAACCGTATTTGGCATCGGTCAATTCGACGCGTGCACCGGCCAGCATGCCCCACGGACCGTATTCACCGGTGTACATGGCATAGCCTGCATAGACGTTCTCGTCGGCATCAAAGTAGCCGGTTTGGTCCTCTGTCATAGGGCCCGCGGCGATTGTGCCGTTCGAGATGAGCCCAAGCAGAGCGTTTGCGTTGATGCCGGGTCCGTTCGTGTACCGATTACCGTAATAGGTCGTATCGGGTGCGAGCGGCGATAGGGTGGCGAGGTTGATATTAAGCTTCGAGACCTTTCCGCCTGAGGGAGTCGTCAGAGCTTGCGTATACGGTGTTTGAGTTTTGTTGCGGAGCCGCACTTCGAAACCGACCTTCAGCTGGTCGGAGCTGCTCAATAAATCGACAGGGACCGCCACATTGCCCGCATAGGACCATTCCTGGTCGGCGTCCTTTTCTGTGGCGTTGCTGAATTTGCTGAGCGTAAACAGCGCCGGATCGTTCGGATTGGTTCCATCCGTGATCTTGATGGTGGGATAATTCGGGCTGGTGATGTTGTCGTAAGTGACGTTGACGCCCTGGGGGCCGTTGAACGTGGCGCCATAGTTGCGCCCTTGATCGAACGTCGCGCGCGAATAGGCGACACGATAGTCGATTTTAAAAACCTGGAAGTCATCCTCACCACCGGTCACGAAAACGCTGTTGCGGTGTGTTTCCTCTTCGTTGGTGCTCTTAAGCTGGAGATCGGACTGAGTCACAATGCCGCTTGGATCGGAAGGGGAAACAGAGACCGGGTAACCGGTGCTGCCATCGATGTCGTTATAGATTAGGTGGTTTTTTATCACCAATTCGACGTAACCAAACACGTCGGCGCGCACATAATAGCGATGGTCGTCGTTCGGCTTGAAATCGAATTCACCGCCGACACCAAAGCGGCGGCGATGATAGTCGTAATGCCGCAGTTGGAGATCCGCGTAAGTCTTGTCGAGCGGGTTGGTTGGGTTGGAAGGATCGTTCGTATAATCCTCTTCGATGTCGTCGAAACCGCGGCGGTCTTCGCGATAGGAGCCGGTCAGCACAAACGAGAAGGGGGTGGGGTTGGAAATCCACCCCGGCATGACCTTGTCTGCACTCTGACCGTTCTCGATCACAAGCCCGCCGTTATCAAAACCGAACCGTGCACCGACGGCGACTTCCGCATTGAACGGGCCGGTATGATCGTGGATCGGCTCATAACCGGCGCCCAATGTGATTTCGGCGAACGGCTTAGTGATGTTTGCGGCCGTCCTCGGCGTCAACTCAATCGTGCCGCCCAGTCCTTCGGCATCGTGGTCCGGCGAACCTGTCTTGGTCACGATGATACCGTCGATCGCACCGCCGGGAACCGTATCGAATTCGACCGCGCGTCCACCGCCGCCGTTGTAGGTGCCTCCGGGGTATGTATTAAGCAGAACCACGCCGCCATAGGTCGCGCCATTGAGGTTGCCGTCAAGACCGCGAATTTCGACAAAACGGCCTTCGCCCGTATCGCTGAGAAGCGAGATGCCTGGAATGCGACTGAGCGACTCGGCAGCGTTGAAATCAGGATACTTGATGATTTCCTCGGCCGGTTGAACATCGACGATGTTTAGGGCGTTCTTTTGTTGCTGGCGTGCCGCCTCCTGATAGCGTGAGGCTGTGACGACGACCGTCTCGACCGTTTGGTTTTCCCCGGTTGTCTGGGCCATCGCCGATTGAGCCGCGCCGGCAAGAAACAGAATAGACGCGCATGAACAAAGAAGGCGTGCGTTAAGGCCGAGATTTTTCATGATCTATCCCCACTCGCGGTCAATCGTTGTGGGTTGGCGCGCCCGCAGCTTCGCTGCCCCCCAGATTGGGGCTATCAATCGATCCGCAAGGTTAAGCTTTGGAAATGGATCGATGACCGTTCGGAGAAGTTAGATTACCGAAGCCCAACCTTCGCGCCGGCGCTCATAAGGTGAGCGAGAAATACCTGAAAAACCGCCATATTACGATGAGGCTCTTCGCAGGGAGGCCGGAAATTTCACTACAACCCGTAGACCGGGATTATTGTCGCATAACGAAATCTCGGCGCCGTGTAGATCGGCAATAGCTAAGACGAGCGCCAGACCGAGCCCGCTTCCCGGTGTGGTGCGGCTTTGTTCGCGTCGGAAAAACCGGCGGAATACCTTCTGCCTGTCTTCAACCGGTATTCCGGGTCCTTCATCCGCCACGACGATCATCGGCCGCGCGCCGTCCATTTGCGCGATCAGACTGATGCGCGCGCCGGCGGGCGTGTGGTGCACGGCATTGTCAAGCAGGTTCGCAAATAACTGAAGCAACAACTGCGGATCGCCGCGCACCGGCGCGCAGGGCGCGAGCTGCACCTCGAAGGGATGGCCGGTATCGTCCATCACCGGCTTGTAGAGATCACCAACGTGGCCGAGCAGCACCGCGAGGTCCACTTCCTCCATCCCGGCGTGTCGCGCGCCCGCTTCGATCTGGGCGATCCGCAAAAGTGCTGCGAACATCTCCAGGAGCTGATCGGAATCGGCGATCGCCGCCTCGACAGCCGTCTCGTAATCCTGCGTGCTTTTCGCTTCGAGCTTGGCCATCTCCAGGCGGTAGCGCAAATGCGCGAGCGGCGTGCGCAGATCGTGGGCGATGTCGTTGGAGACTTGGCGCAGGCTTTCCATCAACGCGCCGATCCGGTCCAGCATGTCGTTGATGGTGGCGGCGAGGCGATCGAGTTCGTCGCGCGTGCCGCGCATCGCGATGCGGTCGCCGAGCCTGCCCGCCATGATGGCGCGGCAGGTGCCGGTGATCGCATCGACGCGCCGCAGGAAACTTCGGCTCAGAAACAGTCCGCCCACCGCCGCCGCGAGAAGGCTTGCGAGCATCACCAGGCCGAAGGCGCGCAGCACTTCGCTCTCTGCTTCTTGCGCCTCGTGCAAATCCCGCCCGACGAAAGCGTAAAGGCCGGGCGCGAGAACCTCCCCGCGCCCCAGGATCATATGCTCGCGTTTGTCGCCGTCAGTAGGTATCGGGTTGCGGAACCGTAAAATGCCTGCTTCAGGCGCCATCACCGGAAGGTTGCCGGCGAGACGCGTGCTGGTCCCGCTCTGCAGCAAGAAAACATCGTCCTTGTCCGCCGCGAGCAGGCGATCGTCGATCATCTCCTTGGCTTCGTGGACCGCCTTGCCCGGCCGCTTCAGGAGTTCCGTGGCATAGGCCTTGTGGATGGAGGCGAGATCGTCGTTCGAATCCTCCAGCAGGTCCCGTTCGAACGCGTGCCCTACGATGAGATAGATGAGTACGATCAGCACCGCCATGGAGCCGAAGAACAACCCCGCATATACGGCGGCGAGCCGGAAACTTTCGGTCTGGAAGAGCCTAATCCGCACGGACGACATACCCGGAACCGCGCACTGTATGGATCAGGTCCGCCTCGAACCCGCGGTCGATCTTCGCGCGCAGGCGGCTCATATGAGACTCGACGACGTTGGTGTGTGGATCGAAAGTGAGTCCCCAGACACTCTCCAACAGCATGGTGCGCGTCACGATGCGTCCGACGTTGCGCATCAGATATTCGAGCAGCTTGAATTCCTGGGGCTGCAATTCGATAGGCTGACCGTCGCGCGACACCGTGCGCGCCAGCAAATCCATCTGCAGATCTCTGACGCGCAGCCGCGATTGCATCGCGCCTATCATCTGGCTGCGCCGCATGATGGCGTTGGTCCGCGCCAGCAGCTCGGACATCGCAAAGGGCTTAGTGAGATAATCGTCGCCGCCGGCGTTTAGCCCTTCGACGCGGGCGTCGAGACCGTCCATCGTGGTCAGGAACAGGACCGGCGACTGGACGTTGATGTCACGCAGACTCTTGACCAGCGTCAGACCGTCGAGGCCGGGAAGCATGCGATCGACGATGATGAGAGCGCAATCGCCCGCGCGCGCCTGTTCGAAACCGTCGGTCCCCGTCGGCGCCCAGCACACGGTATGCCCATGCGTCCGTAGACCTTCTGTCACATAAAGAGCTGTTTGCGGATCGTCTTCGATAACCAGGGTTTTCATGACGTCTTGACCGTTTTCAAGCCGTACCGAGTATCACGACGGTTGACTGGTAATTTATGAATGTTTGGTGACAAGGCCGTGCCGTATGAGTAGTCTCCTCCCGATTTCTTTGACCAAGCTGAGTGAGGGTTTTCCGCCTAAGGTAGCACGGAAAGGGCCTTGGCTGTTGCGTGATCGCGCCATTGCGAAGTTGATCTTCACAAGCTTTCCTCGCAGGTTGATCAGCGACCACTTTAGGGCTCATTTTTGGTGCAGCGCCGTGTCTACGACGGCTTCTAGCGTCGGCCCGGAGGGCTAGCGCGCAGGAATTCGCTCAAGGACATCACTTGGATGGTATCGGGAAGCATCGCGGCCGCGTGGTGTAAAGCGCCCAGAAAAAGAATGCCCGTCTCGCCGGCTTGCAGGGTCTTGTCTATGCGCTGCGCAACGAAGCGATCCCGGCGATCCAACAGATCGCGCAAGACCTCGGCATTTCCGTCCGTGTCCATGTCGGCGCCGAGGCTGCCCGCGCCGGCGTGCACACCTGCCATGATCAGTTCGTATTCCTTTCGAAGCAGGTCGGCGTCTTCCGTCCCCTCGATTTTTGCGCCGCGTTCCGCCAGTTTCAGCAGGATGCGGTAGTTCGCTCCGCCTTGCTGCGCGAGGTCGCGTACGATTTTTTCCTCCAGTCCGCAGACCGGCAGGCCATCCTGGTAGAGCCGCACCTTCGTGAAATCGAGAGGGATGCGGTGCATGGCGATTTCCAGTGCGTTCCAGAATTCGGTGAGAGCTTCTCGGCTCTCCTTCCACGCTTTCTCTCCACCTTTTTCGATATAGGCTTGGCGCACACGTTCCTGGACCGGACCCAGATCGGCCTGACTGTGGACGATCGGAACATGAATGAGCCGTCTCAAGATTCTGCTCCAATTCGGCCAACGCGCTGCCTAACGGTCCACACCGGTTCCGCGAACGGCGGCCTGAAAATGCTCCATGCGAATGGCAAGATGCTCACCGGTTTCGGCTTTGTCCTTGTGAATTGCCAAATACTCGCGGATCGCGGCGAGACTGGCGTTGCGGCAGGCCAGTTCGATATCGGCGCCACTCTGCCCTTCGCTTGGCGCGCCGGCGAGCACCGCAAGATCCACATCTGCAGCAAGCGGCCGGCCGCGCGTATGAACCTTGAGAATTGCGAGCCGCGCGGCCTGGTCCGGCGGCGGCAGTTCAATCAGGAAATCGAAGCGTCCGGCCCGCAGCAGCGCCGGATCTACAAGGTCCTTGCGGTTGGTTGCGGCCAAGACGACGACGCCCTTCAGTTCCTGCACGCCGTCCATCTCGGTGAGGAGTTGCGCGATGGTGCGATCGGTCACCGAGCTGCCTTCGCCGCCGCCGCGTCGCGGCGCGATGCTGTCTATCTCGTCGAGGAAGACGATGCAGGGCGAGGCGAGTTTCGCCTTGTGGAACAGTTCGCGCACCGCCCGCTCCGTCTCGCCTACCCAACGGCTCATCAAGGCGGGGCCTTTGACCGAGATGAAGTTCGCGCCGCTTTCCGTCGCCACGGCTTTGGCAAGGAGCGTCTTGCCGACGCCCGGCGGCCCATACAACAAGATGCCCTTGGGCGGAACGACTCCGGCTTTCTTGAATAGGTCGGGATACTGCGCCGGCCATTCGATCAATTCATTGAGGATGCGCTTGGCTTCGTCCAGCCCGCCGACGTCGGTCCATCTGACATCCGCCACCTCGGTGAACACCTCGCGGATGGCCGAAGGCTCGATCAGCGCCAGAGCCTCCTGAAAATTATCCATGCCGACGGTCAGCTTCTCCAAATCGTCGGCGGGAACGTCGTCAAGGTCTAGGCTGAAGCCGGAAAAGAGCTTGCGCAGCCGCGCCATTGCCGCTTCGCGGCAGAGCGACTGCAAATCCGCGCCGACAAAGCCATGCGTGACCTGTGCCAGGCGATCGAGGCTGACATCCTCCGCCAAGGGCATTCCGCGCGAATGCACTTGCAAAATCTGCAGGCGGCCCGGCCTGTCGGGAACGCCAATGGCGATTTCGCGGTCGAAGCGGCCGGGACGGCGCAAGGCGGGGTCGATGGAGTCCGGGATATTGGTGGCGCCGATGACGATCACCTTTCCCCTGCCCTTGAGTCCGTCCATCAGCGTCAGAAGTTGGGAGACAACCCTGCGCTCGACTTGCTGTTCGCTGCCGAGCGAGGTTCGCTTTGGCGCGATCGCATCGATCTCGTCGAGAAAGATGATGCTAGGCCCCGCGCCGGCATCCTCGAACACTTTGCGCAAATGCGCTTCGCTCTCGCCGTAGAATTTATGCATGATCTCCGGGCCGCTGAGACCGAAGAACTTAGCGTCGGTCTCGTTGGCCACGGCGCGTGCGATCAATGTCTTGCCGCAGCCGGGCGGGCCGTAAAGCAAAACGCCCTTCGGCGCATCGATGCCGAGCCGCTCGAATATTTCGGGGCGCCGCAAAGGCAGCTCGATCATCTCGCGGATCGACGCAAGCTCGCGGTGCAAGCCGCCGATATCTTCATAGGCGATCCGCTGCTGCTGGGCGACGCCGGTCTGCTGCCCGCTGACCTCGATGGCCGTCGCCGGATGAATCACGACGGCGCCTTGCGGCACCGTCTTCAGCACGGTGGAATCGCGGGTACGGGTTCCCATCAGGGTTGCGCGGACGCGGTCGCCTTCGGTAATCACGAGACCTTCGAGCAGCCTCGCCACATAATCCCCGCGGCCCTTGGCCTGAGACGTGTCATCCGCCGGCGCAAGTTTGACCCTGGTTGCGGCGGCATATGGTGTCGCGAATAGCCGGACCTTGCCGCCCAGTCCGATCTTCGCGTTATCGCGCGTCAGCCCATCGATCTGCACGATTCCCCTGCCGCGGTCGCCCGGAAAGGCAGACATGGCCTTGGCGGCGGTTTCCCGCTCGCCGATCAGCCGAATGACGTCGCCGGGTTCGATGCCCATGCTGACCATGTCGGCGGGATCGATGCGGGCCAGACCACGGCCCACATCCTTGGGCAGCGCCTCGGCAACTTTCCTGGTGATTTCCTGCTTCCGGGCGCCGCGCTCTTTCACGGCAACGTTCTTCTCATCCATGGCGCGCCTCGTCGGCTATATCGTGAAAGCCGCCGAGCCTGAGAGCGAGGTCGTCGTCGGTCAAACCGAAATGCTCTTTCAATTCCGTCATGCGTTCTTCCAGCCGGAGCAACGCGAGCCCCAGGCGCTCGATTTCCTCTTCGTTCAACGTGCCGCTGTCGACGCGCCGGATCGCCTGCTTTTCGACAAGTTGGCGGATGGTCTCGACCAGGACCAGAACAAGTCTAGCGAGATCGTCACCCGTTTTGTCGGGATCAACACAGACTGCTGAGCCAGCTGGGCGGGCAAGCAGTCCATGGCGCTCCGAATCTGCGGGGGCGGGCCATTGCACGATGTCCTTCAGAAGCTTATCCGAAGTCGTCAGAGGATCATGCGCTTGCACTGTCATCACAGCCCACCGGAAAGGGGTGCGGCGGCCACAAAGGAATAGGGCGGCCAGGGGCCGGTGCAGCTCACATCGAACCGCGGATGATCCCCGCGGAAGCGATCGAGCGCATCGGCAAACGCCGAGACCCGATCGCGTTCCACCAGACACGAGACCAGATAGCCGGCCGATGCGTCTGCGGGCATGGCGCAAACAACGTCTTTCAAGACCGCATCAAGGTGCTGTCGCAGCATTCGCCCCAATCGCTTTCCGCTATCTTCCCGCGCCATCTCGCCGTGGTGATGCCGCAATCTAGCGCGCAGATAGGCCGCGCCGCGGCCGACCAGCTCATCATCGTTCGACGCCTTGCCCGGAACGGCCTCCGCGGTTTGCCGGGTTGGAACGCAGTCGCGCAGGTATCCGCCCGGCAATTCGACGCTTCGATCGTCGTCCACGATCCGCAAGGCGATCTCGACCTTGCCGCGCACGCGTTCAAGGTCGTTCAAAAGTTCGTTCGTCGAATGCACAAGAAATTCTCTCAGCGCATCCGCATCCGGGCATATCGTGCCAAAACGCAGCGGCAACACGGTGTGATCTTGCATGAGGCGCTCAAGAACTCGTTCGTGGCGCCAAACGTTTTGCGGCGTTGCCTCGATGGTGCGGGCGGACAAGACGCTGACGGCCGCGACGAACGCGCCGCACAGCACAGGCACGATATCGTTCGCTTCGTGCCCTTCGTTAGGAATGATCTCGAAGCAATGCGAGTCCACTATGCCGTACACATAGAGCATTGTCAGAGTCCTTCGCTTTTGACCGGCACGGCGCGGCGCATGGCCGGATCGAGGAATCTCTGCGCCGTCCCATAAGAAGCCACGAGCACCTTCAAACCGACATAGACCAGCTCGATGCCGGCGAGCGATATCGTCGCTTCGCCCCACAGAACGACGCCCTTGTTCAGCGCGCGATCGAGAAGATCGGCCAACGCCAAGTCATCGTCATGGCCCATCCGAACAACCATCTTTATTCTCCCAGCCGGTAATCGGCGAAGCTGAACGGCGGCCAGGGTCCGTTGATCTCGTAGTCGAAGCCGAGGGGCCGATTGGCCTTCCGCAATTCGTCGATCAGGGCGAAGAAGCGCTCTTCGGCGGGCTTGGCCACAAGGAACGCGTTGTTCCACACCATGTCATCGGCGCGTCCGTGAACGGCCGCGGGCTGAATCTTCATGGGCGCATCCGCACGAGCGGCCTCGCACAGGCGCCGACGGCTCTCTTCCGCGCCTTGCGCGACGGTGCGTTCGGCTTCCTCCTCCGCGAGGCGCTCGATCCGCCGCTGCAGGAAGAAGGCGCGGCCTTGCGCCGCCGCCGCTAGCTCGTTCTGTGCCGCGAGCACGGCGGGAGACGCTTCGCTGAGATGACGGCTCAGAACCGAGCGGTCGCAGAAAATCTTCACGCCCCACTCGCGCGCGCCCTCCACCCGCTCAAGCGCGTCGAGCAGGCCTTGGCGATGTTCATGCAGCGCTTCGGACACCTTTTCATCGTCCGCGAACAACGCGCCGAACCGCATGGGCAGCACGGTTCGAATATCGAACAAACATTGAAGAATGCGGTGATGATCCAGGATCAGTCTCTTGGCCTGCTCGGGATCCTGGAGTTCCTCTTCGAAGGGTGTGCCGTCTTCGGGCGTTGCCACCATGCTGACGAGCGCGGCCAAGCCGTTACCGACGATGGTATGGACAGGGTTGTCCGCGAGCCCCTTGAGAGGCGGCATAATGGGTTCTCTGCCGTCCTCGTTTGCGCGGATGATTCCGTAAACATAAACGCGCAGCGCCTCGGGGGGCGCATGGCGACTTTCTTCACTTTCAAGCGGCAGCATCTAACGCGCCCTCCTGGCGCCGCACCGAAACGATGACCGAGCGATCGGCGGACGAGGCCTTATCCATGCCGAGCTGTCTGCTGCCGGTTTCCGCATTGAGCGAAAGAATTCGGCAGGCTTCGCTCAGCGCCGCCATGCCTGCATTGCCGCCGGCGCCCACCGCATCGGGGTGAACGCTCTTAGCGGCACGGCGGTAAGCCAAGCGCACCTGTGCGACGCTTGAGTGGGGGCCGACGCCGAGCAGGCGCATGGCTTTGTTCAGCGCCGCCGCGTCGACGATCTCGATTTCGACCGTCGCAAAGCTGTACGGCGCAAGCGGGCCGACGCAGCGGCAGGTCAAGCCGCCATGCGAGGCATCGAACGCTTCGAGACAGCGGTCGAGCGCGGGCATCTCGCCGGCCTTCATGAGCAGCACCAAATGCGAGACAACCCGATCGGCGATCACGGGATTGGCGATCACATCCACGGCGACCGTTCGCAGCGCCTCGGACAGCGAGGCGGCCAGCGCCTCGCGCCGGCGGTCCAGCGATTGCTTCACCAGCTTTCCTATTGCGAAGCGCAAGGCATCTTCCGGCGCGTCGATGTGCAGTTTCCATTTTTTCTTAAGCCCGGCTATGGCCTCCTCGTTCGCGATCTCCGCGAAGACGGCATCGACATCCCATTTGACGAGGATTTCCATCTGCACGCAGCCCGCGAGCCGATCGAACGCGGCTTGAAAGGCCGGGCGTCCGCGTTCGAGAAAGCTGCGAACACTCGCCTCGTCCGGCACGGACGTACCGAACTTTACCGGCAGCACCGGCGCCGCCTGCATGATCTGCTCGATGGTTTTCTGGTGGGCGAGAAGCTGCCGCACCAAATCTTCCCGGCTCAGGCCTCGGCTTTCGGCATTCGGACCGTCGCCGAGCACCGCGGCAAACGGGCCTTCTGCAATCGTCCAGAGCCGGCCCGAAGCGGAGCTAGCGCCGATCGCCTCATCGGCGCCCGGCTGCGCGGGAATAACCGCGTAGACGTAGATCGAGGTCTCCCAAGGACGGCCGATGGGCAGCGTATTCATTGCTGCTGCACCCCGACCGGAGATTTTGCGAGCAGTGTCTCGAGCCGATCGAGCCGTTCCTGTAGCTGGCGGTTTTGTTCCGTGGTGACTTTCGCCTGAGACGAGAGGTACGGATCGGTTTCCCACCAGTTGATGCCCATCTCGATCGCCTTGTCGACTGACGCGATCAGCAGGCGCAAACGGATGTTGAGCAGCTCGACGCCGACCAGCGAGATCGTAATATCGCCGGCGATGACGACCCCTTTGTCCAGAATCCGGTCGAGGATATCCGCCAGCGAGGCGCCTTGTACCGAATGTTCCATACGTCCATTTGCGACGGCCATTGTTCGGCTCCGTTTCGGTACCCGGCTAGCGGCCCAATGCCGTTGCCTTGTCAATCACGGCCGCCGTCTTGTGACGCAACGTCGAGAGTTCGCGGCAGAGGCGGCAGTAGAGGTTGTTCTGATCGTAGGCCTTGCAGTCGAGCAGCGTGGACACGCTGGCCAGCAACTCGCGCGCCAAGCGTCCCTTTTCCTCCTGCGCGGATGCGTGATTGATCGCCGCGGTGAGCCGCTCGATCTCTCTTTCGCAGCCGGCGAACAGGTCGATCGGGCACACGATCCGCGGCGAAAGGGACGACATTAGTTCTCTCCTGCTTGGTTACGCAGGTATCTATTGCTTCTATTGTAACCGATGATGTCGCCGGCGTCGCTGAGAGTGACCTCATAGGTGGCGAGGATATCCGTCGACGGCGGAATGCGGCGCAGTTCGACGGCGGTGACGATGAGCCGCCAGCCTTCGTCCATTCTCTCAAACCCAGAGACACTATCGGCCTTGTAGCCCGTGAGCGCCGCGAGTTCGTCACGCGCCCGGGCGATCACGACTACCGAGTTCAACAAGGTCTGCGGATTGCGATGCCGAATTGGCGATCTTTCGCTCTCAACCGAAAGCCGGATATCCAGATCGGACGAAAGAGGGTTGTTAGCGCTGCTAGTCATTTTTGGCCTCTCTGATTTCCTTCAATTGCTGCAACAGCACGGCTTCACGCGTCTCGTATTCTTCGATGGTGATCTTGCCGAGATCGAGGTCGAGCTCGAGTTCCTGGAGCCCCGCGGTGACCTTGCCCTCGTCCCAGCGCTCGGCATTGGCCTGTTGCTCGATGGTGCGGGCGAGCCAAAGGACGCCATTGATGGGTCCGAATACAGGCGACGTCAGGAGGCTGCCGAGAATTCCCATGACCCGTTCAGCCTTCCCAATTGACGACGATGTTGACGAAATTGTACGGCGGCGCCGGGCCCACGTATTTGAACATCAACCGATCGCTGAATTCTTCGTCCAGACGCTTCACCGCCTCGTCCATCGCCGCGCCGTTTTCGCGATCGATCAGAAAGGCGGCGTTCAAAACCATACGATCGCTGACGATCTTGTTGGTTTTGGTTTTGTGCGAAAACGGTTTCAAACGCGACAAAATCATTTCCTCGTCGCGGGCGCGGATAAGGTTCATGGTCTTTTCCACCTCCTCGCCGAGCTGGATCCGTTCGTAATAGGTCTCCTCCAGAGATCGTCCTTGGAGCGTGGCGCGCAGCTTTCGTATCTTCTCGTTTTCCCTCACGACTTCTTCGAAGGCCGCGCCTTCGTGCCAGAAGGCTTTGAGACCAAGCTCGATTCTACCGTGCATCTCTTCGAGCAACCCGGAGAATTCGTCGTAACGCAGCGCGAGCAGACGGCTTTCGATCAATTCCGCGCTGGTCGCCACCGTTCCGAACCGCACCGGAAGAAGATCGAACTCGGTCATCACCTCTTCGAGCACCACGGTGTGCGCCATCATGTTGCGGCGGCTGTTTTCGTACTCGACGATCGGAGAAGCGCTCACGACCGCCGCAAGACGGCGATAATTGATGGTTTGCACGACGTCGCCGCGTTCGCCGATCCCGCGGGTCTTGAACTCCCGCGGCTCGGAGCACGCGATGATGGCGTAGAGATATTTGCCTTCCGCGCACTCTTTCTCCTTTATCTTCCTGTCCCCAGAAGATCTCTGAGCCATCCGTCCCGGGGAGCTCGCCAGCGACGTGTTCACGACTTTGCCTTTTTCCGCACCCGTATCTCGAGTACGCCGTTGTTGTACTTCTTGCGCAGGCTTGCCGCATCGACCTCGACGGGAAGCACGATCTCCTTCGCGTAGCTCCGCTCGCCCTTCGACTCGATGGTCAGCATGTCGCCTTTGAGCTCCACAGCGATTTCGGCTTCCTTCGCGCCGGGAAGCTCCGCGGTTATCACCACCTCGTTGTGTTCGTCGAACACGTCGGCGAGCGGTTCGCGGACTTCGTCGACGACAAATCCCTCGCGGCTTGGACGAACGTTCCCGAAGCGCTCGACCTGCGCGCCGTCCCCGCCGCCCAGCCCAGTGCGGATGCTAAAGCCGTAGACGCCACGGGCCTTGTCTCCCAGTCCCTTGACACTGAACTCGCCCTCGCGCGTATGCGTGCCTCCGGTTTCGACCAGTTTTCCCAGCAGGTCGACCGCTTCGCCCAGACTGCGGAAGAGGCCGCCGATCTCGATTTCGGGTTTGCCACCGGGTTTGGTGCTCTTCGTCATGGAGTGTCTCCTGTTCTCATCTGCTGTTGGAACGATGCGCGCCGCGCGATCTGGTTTTCGGGTTCAATATCCAAGCTGCATCGTCCGTCTCTGCGCCGTGGACGATCCCGCCGCATCCGCCAAAGCGGGACCGCGACGTTGCCCGCGACCGTTTCGGCAGACGGCGTTCTTGGCCGGCACCTCCTCCAGTTGCGGCCGCACCGTGTCGATCTCCTCGCGAACCTTCGTCAGCTTTTGTGCTGTTGCTTGAAGGCGATTTTCCCAAATGCCGATTTCGCGCTCCAACCGAGCACGCTCGTTCTCCAAACGCGCGTAACGATTGGCGATCTGGTAGCGTTCCTGCGGCTCAGTGCTCCGCGCGAGCGTCTGCAGCGTAGCAACGCTGCGAAGGCCGTTCGGGGTTTTTCTCTTGTCTTTCGTCATCGCAGTCTCTCTCTTAGCGGCGCCCGGTTAGACCTTTTTCGCGTTGGCGTTTGCCAAAACCGGGCGGCCGGGACAATGGTGTTCGATCAGGCTGAGCAGCATTTTTTGCTGCTGCGCGCGCTTGCCGTCCGCCTTGCCTGTCAACACGGACTTCGAGCCCAGGATGTCCATACAGACCTGTACGAATTGGAGATCGTCGATCGTAGGCTTCAGTTTTTCTTGTGCCATGATACGGCAGATCATGATGCTGGCTCTGAGCGTTGGCGTTTGATCGTATTCGCCCGTCTCGCGGAACTCGCGCACGATATCGACGATGGGCGCGACTTTCGCCGGCGCCAATCCCGAGCGGGCCGCCGCAATCGCGACTTCGAGATCGCGATCCGCATATCCCACGTCGATCGTCACGATGCGGTCACCCAGCGCGTCTTGCGCATCGTGGACGCCGGCATATTCTTGCGGGTTGCTGGTGAAGATCGCGCGGAATTCCGGATGGACCTTGATATAGGGCTCGTCCTGGTTTTGCGCCGGCAAAACGAGAAGGCCTTCCTCCAGAACGCTGAGAAGGACGTTGTTCGCCTCGGGGCGAGAGCGCGTGAACTCGTCGTAGACGAGAGTGTGACCCTCGCGGCAGGCCGTCGTCAGGCGGTGATCCGTCCAATGTTTGTCGGCCGTCTCTTCCGTTTTCGTTACGGTATGAATGTAGGCGTCGACGACCTTACGATAATGATAACCCTGCTGCGTACCCACGAGCGCCGACGTCGCCATTTCTTCGTCGCCGGTGATCATGACCGTCGGCCTGCCGCGCAGGGCGGCCACGTGCAAGGCCAGAGTCGTCTTTCCGGTGCCGGCGGGTCCGCGAAAATGGACGGAAAAGCCCGCCTTCAGATAAGCCAGCGCTCGCTTGGTTATCGCTTCGACACTCTGCGTGTGCACGAAGCCGGCGCGAGGCCGCAGCTCGAGCGTCGTCGCCACATCAGCTTCTTCCGAATGGATCATGTTCAACATACTCTTTCGATCTCCCGGTTTGCGCCGGCGGCGCCGTGGATCTGGGTTAGGCTTGGGTGGCGCGGACCTGCGCTTCGAAATGGCGGGCTCGATACCAGAGCTCCCGCTCCTTGGTGAAAACGGCGGGGTCGTTGTCCCAGGACTTGATTTGGTCATACACGTGAATCAAAGCATTCTGTGTGCGGTGCCAATTGTCCGTGCTTAAGGGCGCGCTCCGGCACCAGCCGGCGTCTCGCGGCGTGCTCGAAGATTGCGATGCAAGGCTGCGGGCGAAGGCGTCGCGCGCGCCGATCATTTCACCGCTCACCAGATAGGCCACCTCGTTGCCGAACAACGCGGCGCGTTCGTTCGACAGGCCCAAGCGGCTCCCGGCTACCGCCGCCATGCTCTCGATGATGCGGGCAAAGGCCTCAAGCATTTGCGGCGTCGCGTCGGCAGCGGAGCCGAGGCTGCGATGAATCGAGAGCGCATCCGTGTAGGCAAGCGAAGGCATCGTACCCAATTTGGAGGCCCGAAAGAGACCGAAGCCGTAGTCCGCCTCGGCGAAATCCCCAATCTCGTCGATCTCCTCCAGGCCAAGGCGCAGCAAATCCCACAATTTCTCGAAGACCGGCATGATGACCAGCAAATCGGGCTGAAGGACGATCTCCGGAGCGAGCCCGTCGCGCAGAGACAGGCGGCAGGCAATGCCCTCCAGGACGGCGAGTTCAACCGGCAAGGTGACTTCGACGCTGCCGCTGCTGCGTCCTGCCGAGCGGATGTTGCGTTTTCCGAAATGCATCACATGCCTCGATCGCTCATCTAAGTTCATCTTTCATCTCGGCCAGGATAACGATGCAGCCGGAGCAACAGATCGCGCTCCATTTTTCCTAGCAGAACACGCACTCAAAATTCTGACTCGCCATCCCGCTTGACGCCGGAGACTGGGCGCCAAGCGTTTTGCTTCCGTGCTCAAGCGCGTGCGTGCTTTCTCTTCTTTGCCGTTTTTTTCGCTGTATGCTTGCGCGGTGCGGCCGCGACCTTAGTGGCCGCCCTTACTGGCGCTCGCCGCTGCCGCAAGGCGGTGCGCAGATGCTGTTTCCAAACCTGGCCAGCCTGTTGGCGGTCCTGGTAGAAGTCCTTGAGCAGGGCCTCGACGCGTTTGCGCAAGTCCTTCAACTGAGTATGGCGCGCGCTATCTTCCCGGCGCGCGGTCTTCAGCCGTGTTGCCGTCAGATGCGAGAGTTCCTCGCCGACCGCTTCCCGCAGATCGGCGACATAGGAAGCAAGCTGGTCCAGCAGTTCGTTCGTCGACTCCTCGCGTTCATTCCCAAAGCGTTCGACGAGATCCACCGCGGCGCCGCGTGTGAATGCCGCAATGCCGAAAATATCGCGTAGGCTACTCTTGGTGGCGGCGCGATGCGCGGCCATCGTGTGCTTGAGGGAAGCCCTGTTACTGCGCTTCTCTCGCGTCACACACGGTCCGATTTTTGCGATAGAGCCCAGGCGCTCGCCTTGAGCCGCTTCGAATTCTTTCGTTATGCGGGACATTTCGCTCGTCAAAGACATTTTGCTAGCTCCTCGTCAGCGGTGGGCGGCAGGCTTTGGTGCCCAGAGACGCCTAATGGGCGTTCCCCTGGGCACCGGGGCCATTAGGCGGCGGCGGCCGCGGTGAGACCAACGGCTTCCGCGTATTTCAGGTAGGTGTCCACGCCGGCCACGACGATGCGCGCCTCGATGGACAGCAGTTCGATACCGACGAGCGATACACGCACCCAAGCATCGACCACGATGCCTTTGTCGAGGATACGATCGACGACTTCGGCCAGGCTACTAGACGCATTCATTTTCTCGATTGCCATTTAGCTCTCCAGTTCTGGGACCTTCGGACGAAGGATTTCGTTCGCAACGGAACGCGATCAACCTCTCAAGAAGCACGGGGCGGCGCCATTGCGGAGACTCCCGTCTTTGTGGGAGTGATTCCCCAACACAGAGGAAATGCGCGTACCATCTTGGGATTTCGTTTGACGCTTGCAGCGGACAAGCTTCGACGCCTTGATTTGGTAAAATTTTATTGATGCTGACGGAGGTCGCGTAGCGCCGAAGCGGGCGCGCGTCCGCGGTAATTCGTATGAGCGCGTCGCGACTCAACTGAAACTCGCCGGGCAATTGTCGCGGGAACACGCCAGCGGCATAGCGGTCTGCATCGGGCACGACTGCACCTTGTGCAGGACTTCCATCGCGGTGCTGCAGTCGAGCTTGTGCACCACGTTCTGCCGCTGGCGTTCGATGGCCTTGACGCTCTTCGACAGGTTACGGGCAATCGCCTTGTTGGAAAGGCCCAGTCTCAACTGGTCGAGGACGGCTCGTTCGGTTTCGGTCAGCCGGGCGATCGTCTTCTGTACCGCTTCGCAGCTCCGGCGCTTGAGGACCCATTGGTGGTCTTCGAAGCAGTAGCGTTCCAGCCTGTTGAGAAAGGAATTGTCGTCGAGGGGCTTTTCGAACACGGTGGCGGCGCCCATCTCCATGGCCGCGACCGTCGTCTGAACGTCGGCATAAGCGCTGATCAGGATCACGGGCACCGAACTCTTTTGTCGTAACAGTCTCAACACTTCCAAACCCGAGAGCGACGGTAGGCGGTAATCGAGAACGACGCAGCCCGGCCGATCGAGATTCGCCTTTTTCAGAAAAGTGTCGGGATCGCCCCACCCTTCGACTCGCAAGCCGACGGATTCGATCAGGGCGCACAATGAGTCCCGAAACCGATCGTCGTCATCGACAATGTTAACATGGCCGCTCATGATCTATTGACGCGCCTTTCTCCAGCTCCTAGCGCTTATTCGCTCGGCAGGATCATCTCTATACATGTTCCACGCCGCTTCGAACGGCAGGAGACGCGCCCCCGGTGCCAGCGCACGATATCGCCCGCGATGGCGAGCCCGAGTCCGCTTCCGTCCGCGCGTGAGGTGACGAAGGGTTCGAATATCTTGTCGCGGATGGCCTCGGGAAGTCCGCAGCCATTGTCGAAGACCTGAACCGCCGTCGCCTCCGGGTTCTTCGAGACGATGCGGATCATCAGTTTTCGAGCGATGATCGCCGGAACGTCGAGCGCTGCGATACTGTTGATCAAGAAATTATAGAGCGCCGTTCCCAGCAGTTCCTTGACGCCATTCACCCGGGTCCGATCGGTGCGGACCTCCAGACGAATCCGGATCTGCTTGGCGTCCGCCAGTGGCCTGAGCCGGTCAATTTCCTCCCGACACACGTCGGTGAGTTCAACGCTGGACTTCGTCGTCGGCCGACGCTCGGTCAACAGTCGCAGATGCTTGATGGTCGTGGATGCGCGCAGCGCTTCCGCCTTGATGTCCTTGAGGTACTCGTCGATATCGAGAGGTCTGACCATGGACTTCGCGAGATGCCGGGAGAGCGTGTTGACGAGATTGATGATGGTTCCCAGCGGATGGTTGAGTTCGTGCGCCACATAGGCCGTCATCACGCGCACGGTTGTTTCGCGCTCCCATTGACGGCCCAGATCGTTCCCCGCGGCTTCAAGCATGGGCCTGTCTTTTCCGGGCCGATCACGTCAACGAAGATCAGCTTGACTTTATCTGCAAAAACACCGGCACGCCCGTAGGAGCTGTGACGACGACGTGTCGGCCATTGTTGAACAAAAACACACGTCAAGGAGAACCGTTTTAAGGACGGCGGTTCAGCCTGCGGTGCGAGTTTTGGCGCGCCGACGCTGCGGCCCGTTCACTTGCAATCCCTTCAAGCCGAAACAGTCGATTCCACGCTGCCAAGTGAGGTACTCCTCAATCGATAGCGCATACTGCTCACAGGCTTTGTCGAGAGTGAGAATTCTGCCGCGCACAGCAGCCACAACGGCCGCCTTCCTATGAGGGCACCACCGCTTGGACCCGGGCGGAGGCAGGCGAAAACCGGCCATTATGAAATTGCGTGCATCGGAACTTATATTGGCGCCGGCATAATGGTCGATGGACACTTCGTTCTGCTCAGAACTCTCAGGTTCCAATTCTTGTTGGGTTGTTCGCATGATCCGTCCCACTCCACGGTTAGAAGCGCACTATATGTTTCAGAGTCGATTTTGTTAGGTTCGGAAAATACTCATCCAGTTGGATAATTTTCATTCATCTATATAGCTGCAATAATCATTCATTTACTATCATATGCAAAATTCGACTGTATTTTCTGTTATGAAGTCTTCGTGCTTAATTATTTTAAAGACGTATGAATTTGTGTTTACCTAGCCGCACCTATTCATCTCGGCAGCGGGATGTTCCGGGTGGTGAGATTTTTTTGAGAGGAGCGTACCGATCCGTGGCGCCAGTTGGCCATGCAGCATTTGCGCTAAAGCGCCAGCGCGACGAAATTTGCGGCGTCATCGCGCATTGCAGGCCGGCGCCAGACCGGGGTTCTTTGAAGTGATAGGACGTTGCGGGATGAGGCGTTCGGAAGGCTTGGAACGCCTCATCCCATTGGTCAGGCCGACGTCTCAGACTGGCGCCTCGGCAACCAGGGCGCGGACCAGTTTTTTGTTCACGAACTCCTGGATGCCCATATCGCCGAGCTCGCGCCCATACCCGGAGTTCTTGATGCCGCCGAAGGGAAGCTCGGCGTCCGACCAGCTAATGTTATTGATGAACATCATGCCTGTATCGACGCGGCTCGCCACGCGTTTGCCGCGCTCGACGTCCCTGGTGAAGACGGAGCCGCCTAAACCGAAGTCGGAATCGTTGGCGAGCGCAATGGCCTCGTCTTCGTCCTTGACCCGGAAGAACAGCGCGACCGGCCCGAAGAATTCGTCCCGAAAGGCGGGATTATTGGGTTTGATATTCGTTAGGATCGTGGGCTGCATGAACGATCCCGGACGGTCGATACGCTTGCCGCCCATGACCACCTTCGCGCCTTTGGAGACCGCGCCATCGACCTGTTTCAAAAGGTCCACCAAGGCCGATTCCGAAGACAGAGGACCCAGTGTCGTCTTCTCGTCCAGCGGGTCCCCCGGTTTCAGAACGGCAAGCGCCGCCTTAAACTTTTCCAGGAACTTGTCGGCGAGCTTTTCGACGACGATGAACCTCTTCGCGGCGCAACAGGTTTGTCCCGTATTGTACATCCGTCCCCAGACAGCCCACTTGATGGTGTGTTCGAGATCGGCGTCTTCGAGGACGATGAACGCGTCGCTGCCGCCGAGCTCCATCGAAGACGGCTTGAGGTTCTTTCCGGCTCGCGCCGCGATGCTCCTGCCGGCCGCGACGCTGCCGGTCAGCGCCACACCTTTGATGCGCGGGTCATCGACGACGCGGTCCGACTGATCGTGCGAGATCAGCAGATTGGTATACAGTCCTACGGGCGCACCCGCCTCGATCCAAAGCTTCTCGAAGGCGATCGCGCATTGCGGCACGATGCCCGCGTGCTTCACCATCAGGACGTTGCCTGCCATCAAATGCGGACCCGCGACCCGGGCAAGCTGGTAGTAGGGAAAGTTCCAAGGCTCCACACCGAAGACCACGCCGATCGGGCTGCTCTCCATATGGCCTTCGCCGAGAGTCGGATGGAGCTTCACCGGCGCCAGGAAACGCTCGGCATTCTTGGCGTAGTAGGCGAGGATATTTGAGCTGAACTCGACCTCGCCGCGCGCCTCGCTGATCCGCTTGCCCATCTCGAGCGTCATAATGTGCGCGAACTCGTCGGCTTTATCGTGCAAAAGCGCAGCCGCCTTGGCGACGACGACTGCTCGCTCGGTATAGGACTTGTGTTTCCAGGCCTCAAAGCATTTCGCGGCTGTCACGATCTTCGTCTCGAGTTCTTTGTCCGTCAGCTCCTCGAATTTTTTCAGCAGCTTGCCGGTAGCGGGGTTGAGGCTTTGGTAGGTCATGCCTTCGTCCTTTTCCAATTTCGTGGTGAGAGCCAGAGACGTCGCCGCAAATCGAAGTTCTCATTGCTGACATCCCTTTTGCTGTAAGTTGACCGCAACTTGCCGGCTACGGCATCAGCGGGCGATGCCGTGATCAGTCAGCCGTCAGGTCAACTGGCCGAGGGTCCATGGGTCGGAACTATAGGTGTCGGCCAAGCGGGAACGGTAGATTCGGAAACTACTCAGTTTGCCGCGCAAGGAACGAATCTTCGCCGCCGAACGGACTTAACCCCCGTCAAACATCACCCTTCGGCACATTCATGAATAATTCTCAACATCGAACGCAGCGGCTACCGGATCGTTATGGCGATGCGTATGCAGCACTTATACCGTCGTTGATGCTTCGCCAGCGCCCGCAGGACGACCCCCGATGCAATCGGAACTTATTGCGAGACAAGCGGGCTCAGTGGGGCAATTGAACGGTCTGTTGCACGCCCCGATACGAAATCACTTTGTCCGGGTTGTTCGTGTCTTCCACCCCTGCACCGTGGCCTTTCCTTACGAGGACGACACGAAAAGTTCGCGCCTTCAACATGCCCGGAAAGGTTCCTTTTCGCGAGCCGATCGTGAGCCGGCGCTTTGCGTCATCCCAGTGAAAGCCAATCGTCGCGTAGACGCCCTTTTCGTAATCGTAGTTGTCGTTCTCGTCTTCATACAGCGTGAAGTCCCCGTTCGCGCCCGCGTAAATGCGCAATTCGATGGGGTCAGCCGGCTTTTCCGTGCTGTATTGAAGAAATGGCCCCATCGGCACGATGGAGCCCGCCTTAATCATGAGCGGGATCTTGTCGATAGGGGCATCGGCGGTCACGCTTTGACCGCCCGCAAGTTGTTCACCCGTCCAGAAATCCGTCCACGGATTTCCGGCCGGCAAGTAGACCGTTCTGGTTTTCGCCCGAGACTCCTCGGGCGCAGCTTCTCTTGCGAAAATCTCCGGGGTCTTCCAGTAGACCTGCGAACGGAACGCGCCCAAGACGGAATTCGCGGTCTCGAACTTGAAGGCATATTCCTTTCCGGCCTCCAGTTGCACAGGGACGGTCCAGGACGCCATCGAATCGTAGTTGTGCGGCAATTCCTTGCCGTCGAGATAGATCTTTCTGGGCCCGAAGCTTTTCATATTGAAGCGATATTGCCCGGTAACAGGCACCACCAGCTTGCCTTCCCAGCGCATCGAGAATTTGGGACCGGTGATGAAGCCCGGCCAGCCCGTGTACCAATACAAATCGATATCCGGCTCCACGGCTTCGTGGCACAGCTTCTGCCACTGATCGTCACAATAGTATTTTGCGTCTAGGCCCGGCTTTCCGTCATTCGTCTTGAAGTTCTCGGGTCCGACGAGGACGCTGTCTTCCGGAGGCCGGTGGTACATGTACTGAGTCACGGGGGATACCATGATCGCGGGACCGAACATAAACTGATCGCCGATCGAATATGTCTGCCGGTCGCGCGGGAAATCCATCGGCAGGCCGCGCATGATCGAATACCCATTGTGGGTGACCTGCCATGCCAATGAATAGATGTAGGGCAGCAGCCTGTAGCGCAGATCGTCGAACTTCACGAGCACGGGCGTGTAGTCGCCGAACTCCCAGAACTCGCGCGGCGTCTCCGAACCGTGAGACCGGAATATGGGAGAGAAAGCGCCAAGCTGAAACATCCTCGTGTACAGTTCCTGATATGCCGGATCCTTGCCGCCGTTCGAGAACACGCCCCCCTGACAGCCAAGCGAATAGGCGCCGATATCGAAGGTCCAATAGGGAATGCCGGCCATGCTATGATTGATGCCGGCGGGTATCTGCTTGGCGTAAACGTCCCAGTCCGCGCCGATGTCGCCCGACCAGGTTGTTGCTGCGGCCCGCTGCTGACCGGCGAAGGTCGACCGCGTCAGGATGTAGACACGCTTGCGGTCGGTGTCTTTCCGCTGGTTCTTATAAAGGGCTTCCGTGATGGGAAGCGAGTAGGGATTCAGGTACCTGGCGAAGGTGCCAAGGTGATTGTCCGCCATCCGCTTCAACTCGAACTCTTCCGACTCCTTCGTCAGCGCATTGACGACGTCCGGTTCGGTCGAATCGATCCACCAAGCGTCGATGCCAGTCGAGAACAGGCCGGTTTTCGCGTATTGCCAATACAAATCCGTGGCCGCCGGGTTGTAGGCATCGAAATATTTGAATCCGGCCCAGCCTACCGTCGGATATAAAAAACCGCGGCGGTCCATGTCTTGATAAATCTGCGACGCCGGGCCAAGCGCGGGCCAGATGGAAATCATGACGTGGAAATGTTGCTGGTGAAGCAGGTCGATCATTTCCTTCGGGCGGGGGTACCTCGTTTCGTCGAAGACCATTCCGCCCCACATGTCGTTGCCGCCCCAGTACGCCCAGTCCTGGACGATGTTATCGATCGGAATGTGCAGATCGCGGTATTTCCGGGCGATGCCAAGAAGTTCGTCGCGGGTCGCGTAGTGTTCCTTGCTCTGCCAATAGCCGTACGCCCATTTGCCGTACATCGGAGCCTGTCCGGTGAGCCGCCGGTATCCGGCGATCGCCTGATCCATCGAAGGACCGGCTATAAAGTAGTAATCGACGCTGTCGGCCACTTCGGACCACAGTGACGTCGTTTCGGGATTATCGGCGAAAATCGTCTTGGAATAATTGTCCCAAAAAATTCCGTACCCTCCGGTCGAAACGAAAAACGGCGTGACCGCTTCGGTGTTGGCCTGCACCAACTTCACCGTCCGTCCGCGGTAATTCATGTAACCGGACTGGTGTTGTCCAAGTCCGTACACCCCTTCATCGGGCGTCAACTTGAAATTCTGCTGAACGCTGAACGCGACCTTTTCCCGATCGAGTTGCGACAGAGTGAAAACGGCAGATCCTTGTTCTGCGAGAATGATCCGGTTGTCGTGCCCGAGATAGCGGATCGATCCGTCGTGTTTGTTCAATTGCAATTTGATCTTGCCGGAATCCAGCGTAATTGCCGAGGCGCTCTGCCCGAAGCGCAAGCGCAGCTTGGGCAGCTTCTTTTGGACAACGGAGAGGCTTGCTTTCTCGGATGTGCCGCCGGCGGGCCATTTCAGGACGCGAACCGTGCCCGGCGCATAGAACTGCACCTTCACGTTCAGATCGCCGGTCCTCAACTGCATGCCATTATGGGTGCGTTGGATTCTCGGTGCGGAAGAATTGTCCCGGCAGACTCCCGGCAAAGTGAACAGACCGAGAGCGCAACATGCGATCGCGGTCCGCAGCGAGAAAGTGGAGAATTTCATTTTCCGGATGCCTTTTCTGCCGTGATTCCCATTGCGAACTCTAGACTGCATCTTCCGTCGGACCCTGAAAACGAGACATGTTGTACGCTCAGCTTGCTGGGTCCGAGGCTTTCGAATACGAGAAATATGCAACCGAGCTACGCAATAACCCGCTATAAACCAATATTCTCGAGCTTGAGTCTAACACGACAAGGTTGCGGAGCAAGTTCGACTGGGGCCGATTCGGATGCCGCCAAGTGCCGGAATTACGACAAGCACTACGGCACACCGGCCGGAGTTCGAATCCTTGTCCGCCCGGCGGACATTCCGATAGGATAGCGCACGACACCCCCCGGTTTATTATCCCCGCGCCTCTGAACGGTCTCTTGAAGGATGGATATTCCCGCGTCCGACTTGCCGTGGAGGGTCTCTTTCCGCAGCCGGCGTCGCCATTGCTTCTCAAACAGGAAGGGAGTTCCCAGTGAGCAATCGCCGCGATTTTCTCGCCGCTTCCCTCGCCATGGTCGGCGCTAGCGCCTTTGCCCGCAAGGCGGTCGCCCAGTCCGCACCCTACGCGGCTGCCACGGGTATCGTCCCAGTTCCAGCCGACCTAGTAGATGCTCGTTTCCCCGAAGGCTTCTTCTGGGGAACGGCGACGGCCTCTTATCAAGTGGAAGGTGCGTGGAACGAGGACGGCAAGGGCGAATCCATCTGGGACCGCTTCGCCCATACCGTCGGCAAGATCAAGGGCGGGGACACCGGCGATATCGCTTGCGACTCCTATCACCGCTACTCCGAAGACATCGCCATCATGAAGCAGCTGGGCCAGAAGAGCTGCCGCTTTTCCATCTCCTGGCCGCGCATTCAACCCATGGGCCAAGGCGCGGCCAATCGGAAGGGCCTCGACCATTACAGCCGCTTTGTCGATGCATTGCTTGAAGCCGGCATCCGTCCCGTCTGCACGCTCTATCACTGGGACCTTCCGCAGGCGCTGGAAGACAAGGGCGGCTGGCCCAACCGCGATCTTGCCGGCATCTTCGCCGACTATGCCGGTATCGTGACCAAGGCGCTGGGAGATCGCGTCGCGACTTGGGCGATTTTCAACGAGCCCTATGTGTTCACGTACGTGGGATACGGCATCGGGGCGCACGCGCCGGGCAGAAAAGGCGAAACGCTCTTTCTGCGCGCGGCGCATACGGTCAATCTGGCGCAAGGCGAAGCCTTCCGCGCGATGAAAGCGGCTTCACCGAAAGCCTCGATCGGCAGCGCCTTCAGCATGTCTCCAGGCACGCCCGCTACCCGAAGCGCGGCCGACCGCGCGGCGGCGGAGCGTTATCATGCCCTGAACAACGTGTATTTCCTCCACACGGCGATTCACGGCAGGTACCCGAAGGCGTTCGTGGGCAAGCCGCCCACCGACGTCATGGGCTTTAGGCCGGGCGACGGCAAAATCATGCAGGCGCCGTTCGACTGGATCGGCGTGAATTACTATTTCCGCCAAATCGTCTCCGCTTCCACACAGGGCTTCGGATCGAAGTACTGGCGCTATTCCAGCGAGATCCCTCATCAAGGTCCGACCACGTACATCGGCTGGGAGATGTGGCCTCAGGGCATCTACGACACCGTCATGCGCATTACGCGCGACTACAAACTGCCCATCGAGATCACGGAAAGCGGTTGCTCTTATGCCGACGGCCCTGAGCCGGATGGCCATGTCCCCGACGCCCGGCGAACCGCGTACCACAAGGCGCTGCTCGCGGAGCTCGCTCGCGCCATCAAGGATGGAGCGGACGTGCGCGGCTATCACGCCTGGAGTCTGCTCGACAATTTCGAATGGGCGGAAGGCTATAGCCAGCGCTTCGGCCTCACCTGGGTGGATTTTCCCGACCAGCGCCGCATCGTCAAGGACTCCGGCACCTGGTACGGCCGCGTAGCCGCTACGGGCCGCCTCGACGTGTGAGAGTACACATCGGAAAAACTTTCGCCTTAGCCCATCTCCACAACCACCCGGTTTTCCTCGGCCAGTTTCTCGGCAGGGATGAAGTTGCCTTCCAGCGGGTTGTCGTTCAGCACCAACCGTTTTACGCCCTTCTGGACGCCAGCGGAGTTGTGAACCTCCACGCGCACCTTCTTGCCCCGGAAAACCCGCGACACGGTGAAACCCTTCCATGAAGTGGGAATACAAGGATCGATCCTGAGCCCGCCATATTCCGGCCGCAGCCCCAGGATGTGTTGCGTCGCCGTGAAGTATGACCATGCGGCCGATCCGCTCAGCCACGGCACGCGCGAAGCGCCGAAACGCGGGCTCGCTTTGCTGTGGGTGAACTGGCAGTAGACATAAGGCTCGATTTCGCGGACCTCGGCACGGGTGTTCCAGGCGCTTGGCAGTGTGGCCCGGAAGTACTGCCAAGCCAGATCGCCGTGACCCAGCATAGTCTCGGCGATCACCGCCCAGCCCTGGGTGTGGGTGAAGATGCCGCCGTTCTCTTTCATGCCGGGATTGAACAAGACCGCGCGCATAACGCTCATATCGGTCTGGACAAAAGGCGGATCGCAGATCATCAGCCCATATTCGGTGGCGAGCCGCTCGCGCACGGCCTTCATCGCCCGCGCAGCCCTGTTGTCGTCGGCATGACCGCTCAGCACCGCCCAGGATTGCGGACTGAGGAAGATGCTGCCCTCGCCGCTCTCGCGCGACCCGAACTTGAAACCGTCGGCACGATAGGCGCGCAGATACCATTCGCCGTCCCAGGCATGGTCCTTTAGATGCCGGTCCAACATCTCGAGGTTGCGCTGCACCCAGGTCTCTTCATCCTTGATACCCAGCAGCTTGCAGACCTCATTATAGATGGCGAGAGCATAACGCAGCTGGAAAGCCACGAATAAGGACTCGCCCTTGTCGCCCAGGCGAATGCAGTCGTTCCAATCGGCGGACAAGCCGCACGGCATACCGTGGCTGCCTGAGCGCTTCAGGTTGAATTCGATGGCTCGTTTCATGTGGCCGAGCACGCTGTCCTCGCCCTTGTCGGCATAGGGGAGAACCTTGCGAAAGAAAGCGAGATCGCCGGTCTCCTTGACGTAAGCGGGGATCGCATTGAACAGCCACAGGCAATCGTCGGAACGGTACTCGTCCTCGCGCGGCGCGGCCTCCGACCCAGGGCTGTGCGCGAACTGCTTGACCACGGGCATGGCGCCGCCGGTTGCGACCTGGCCCGTGATCATAAGCTCCAACCGCTTCACTGCTTCGGTGGGGATCGCGTGCATCACGCCCAGCATGTCCTGCACGGTGTCGCGGTAGCCCAGCCCGTCCCGCTCCCCCGCATAAATCAGGCTCGCGGCGCGCGACCAGGCGTAGGTCATCAGGCAGTTGAACGGACCCCACATGTTCAACATGCTGTTGAACTCGGCGTCGGGCGTTTCCACCTCGAGCCCGGCGATGCGCCCATGCCAATATTGCTTGAGGCGCGCCAATTCCTCATCGACCTTCCGCGGATCGCGGAATTCCTCCGCCGCATGGCGGCCTTCCTCACGCGCCAGGCCCACACCCATCAACACCAGGAATTCTTTGGTCTCGCCCGGCGTGAGAGCGATCTTGGTTTGCAGCACGCCGCAGCCATTGTCGCCTACGGCCAGCGAATTCGTGCACTTGCCCCGTTCCACCACCTGAGGTTTGGCGTAACTGCCATATGCCCCGAGGAACGCGGTGCGATCCGTGTCGTAGCCCGAGACATCCGCACCCACCAAGGCGAGGAAACTATGACGTCCCTGATCCGCATTCTGGAAATCGTCGGGCGTGGGCGGGATGTTAACGTTCGTCCCGTGATCGATGATGCCGTCTTCCACGGCCATCCTCACGATGTGCTGGGAGTATTGCAGATTGATCAGGTCGTTGTACGCGCTCCAATTTCCTGCGTATTCCACGTAGGTGAAGGCGCCGAGCTTGCGCGGCTTGTCGCCGAAATTGGTCAGCCGGACGCGCCAGCACTCGAAGTCCCGCCCGAGCGGCACGAAATACGTGGTTTCCGCCCGGATGCCGGCATATTCGGAAGAGATGATCGTGTAAGCGCTTCCGTGCCGGCACTCCGACTTGTACGCGTCGAGCGGCTTTCCCACCGGCTGCCACGACGCGGACCAGAAGTCGCCGCTGTCGTCGTCGCGCAGATAGATGTAGCGCCCCGGCTGGTCCAAAGGGACGGAATTAAACCGCAGCCGCGTGAAACGCCCCTGCGCCGCCGATTTATAGAAGCTGTACCCTCCGGCATTGTTCGTGATGATGGCGCCGTACTCGGTCGAGCCCAGATAATTGCTCCACGACTTCGGCGTATCGGGGCGGGTAATGACGTATTCCTTGGCGGCATCGTCGAAATAACCGAATTGCATTTCACGACTCTCGTTTTGCGCGGAACACCACCAGTTCGGCGTGTATGACCTTCATCTTCGCTTCATTCAGCCGGTAGGCCATCATACCCAGACCGCACAGCAAGGTTCCCATGGCGGGGACAATCGCCATCAACAACTGAATGCCCTCCCGCGCGTGCGCCGTTTGCACGACATTGGCCTGAAAACCATAAACGGCGAGTAGCGTGGCTGCCAGCGCGCCGCCGATCGCCCAGCCGAACTTGTTCGACATTCCCGACGCCGAGAAAATGAGCCCCGTCGCCCGCCGCCCCGTTTTCCATTCCGAGTAGTCCGCCGAGTCCGCGAACATGGCCCAAAGCAGCGCCGAAGTGGGTCCGGTGAGCATGCAGTAGACGATGTTATACGCGTACAGAAGATAAAGCTGATCCGGCCGGACCCAATAGGAAGCGACCAATGTCACCGTGGCAACCAGCATCAAGCCGATAAACGCGTTTTTCCTCCCGGTGAACGGCGTCACGTACTGGATCAGGAAAGTGCCCAGCAGAGACATCAAAGCGCCAACCAACAGGAACAGGGCGACCGCCTCCACATTGCCGATGTAGTATTTGAAATAATAGATGATGGCGCCGCCGCGAATGGCCACGAAACAAACCTGGAGGATGCCCAGCGCGCACAGCACGAGCCACGGCACGTTCGTCACAAGATCGAGCAAATCCCTGCCCGTCGATGTCTTCTGGTCCGGCACCGGCTGAACGCGCTCGCGCGTCGAGGCAAAGGTCACCAGGAACATCACCACGGCCACCGAGGCAAACAGCGCGATCGTAAGCTGATAACCGATGACCTGGTTTCCGTGACCGAAGATCGCGACAAGCTTCAATGTGAAGTATTGCACGACCAGGCCGGCCGCAAACGCGAAGGTGAACCGCCAGGAAGACAGGCTGGTCCGCTCTTGGGAATCCGGGGAAATAACGCCCATCAGCGCCCCATAGGGAACGTTGATCGCCGAGTACACCACCATCATCAGCGACAACGTCACATAGGCGTAGATCAGCTTTCCGAACGGCGCGAGCGACGGTGTGGTGAAAGCGAGCACGCTGATAATCCCGAACGGTAGGGCCATCCAGAGCAGATAGGGACGGAACTTGCCCCAGCGCGTCTTGGTGCGATCGGCGGTCATGCCGATGAATACGTCGATGAACATGTCCCACGTTCGCGTGACGAGCAGCATGGTCGCCAGCGCGCTTGCCGCGAGCCCATAGACGTCGGTGTAGAAATTGAGCTGGAAGTAGATGAACATCATCCAGATCAGGTTGGAGGCGCCGTCGCCGAACCCGTACCCGATCTTTTCAAAAATCGAGAGTTTGTGAATTTGCTGAGTCATGGTGGGCCTCGGAGGGACGTCTAGGGGCGAGGTTATCACGGCCGGAAGTAAACGGCGGGGACTGCGGCGGCTACATCTCGCCGCGCCCCAGCGACTCGGATATCACACTTTCGTCTGCACGTCCGGGTCCAATTCCGTCCGGTTTTTGCAGGACACCTTGGCAGCCGGCTACAAATTGTTTCGAGCGATGCCGGAAGCGGCTTCCAGGACATATAAAGGCCGATCCGACATTGCGCAGCCAGCCTGTAACTGACGAATACGATGTGCTTGCTGTCCGTTGACATCGCACCGGCGGTTTAATCCAAGGTGCTGACGCAGACGGTCGCGCTTCGCATTGTGCAGACGCTTCAGATGCGGGCACGGCGCGACTAAGGGCATTTGCATGTGGAGGATGCTCAAAAGCCCGTGGCGCCCTAGGGAAGGTTCTATGCTGCTTTGATATGGCGCCATTTCCGGCTCTAGGGGGCCCTTGGGCGTGGGTATAGTATGGCGCGCGTAGGGGCGTATCGGGAGGAAGAAATGAAACTCTTATCGATAGCAAGTGCGTCTATTGTGGCTCTGGCGACGTTTGCTTTTGCGGCGGGTGGCGCGTTTGCCGCCGTCAACTACAACAGCAGCAAATCGAACTCTGGCAATGTGACGGTTGGCCCTAAGGGTTGCCCAGCGGGCGAGGTTCTCTCCACAAACCCCACGACCGGTAAGCAGTCATGCGTGCAGTCGGATATGGCGGTAAAGAATTCGGGCGTTCCTAAAAACACGACAACGACAGCGCCCGGTCCGAAGGGGACTGCGACGGCCACTCCCCTGAATAATCGACAAAATTGAAAATCGGGTGATAGCGAAGGCCGCCAGCGTTGTTTGGCGGCCTTCTGCCTATCCAAATTACTAACTGTAACAATGCTACTATTTGGGGCTACCGAAGCCGCCGCCGCCGGGGGTCTCGATGGCGACCGCATCGCCGGCTTCAAGCTCGACTTTTGCGATGCCTGGTATGGCCTCGCGCCTGCCGTCCGCGCGTTCCACCCATTGCCGGCCCGGAAGGCCATCGCGCCCGCCTTCCAATCCGAACGGAGCCACGGTCCGCCGCGAAGCGACGAGCGACGCGGTCACCGCTTCTAGCACTCGAATTCGCCGCATGGCGCCATCGCCGCCGCGATACAGGCCTTGGCCGCCGGAGCCGCGTCGGATGGCGAAGGCCTCCAGCCGGACGGGATAGCGTAGCTCGAGGATTTCAGGGTCAGTGATGCGCGTATTGGTCATCTGCGTATGCACGGCGGAGGCGCCGTCGAAACCGGGGCCCGCGCCCGCACCGCCGCAGATCGTCTCGTAATATTGGTGACGCGCATTGCCGAAGAGGAAATTGTTCATCGTGGCCTGGGACGAGGCGCTCGTGCCCAGCGCACCTAGCAGCGCGTTGCAGGTCGCTTGGCTGACTTCCGTATTACCGGCGACGACCGCACTGCCCGGTCTGGGGGAGAGAAAGGTGTCAGCCGGGATCACGATCTTGAGCGGCTTCAGACAACCTTCATTCAGCGGTATGTCCTCTCCGACAAGACAGCGGAAGACGAACAGAACCACTGCGCGGGTCACGGCCGGCGGGGCGTTGAAGTTGCTCTTGCGCTGCGCGCCGGTTTCGGCAAAATCGATGGTCGCCTCGCGGCGTTCATGGTCGACCTTGACCGCAACCTTGAGCCGCGAACCGTCGTCCATTTCGTAATCGAAACTGCCGTCGCCGATCCGGTCGATCACGCAACGAACGCTCTCTTCCGCATTGGCCATGACGTGGCGCATGTAAGCCTCGACCACGGACCAACCGTACCGCACAACCACGGCATTGATCTCGCGAATGCCGGACTCGTTTGCCGCGATCTGTGCTCTAATGTCTGACACGTTGGTGTCCACACTGCGCGCAGGATAGGTCGCGCCGGAGAGCAACGCACGGAATTCGCGCTCGCGGAACACGCCGCCGTCGCGCAACAGGAAATCGTCGATCACGACTCCTTCTTCCTCCAGCGTCGTCGAACCGGGCGGCGTGGAGCCGGGCGTGATGCCGCCGATGTCGGCATGGTGTCCCCGATTGCCGACGAAGAAGCGGATTGCCGTTCCGCGTTCATCGAATACCGGCGCGATCACGGTGATGTCCGGCAGGTGCGTGCCCCCGTTGAAGGGATTATTGAGGACGATCATGTCGCCGGGCTTGAGCGTAGAGCGACGGCGCGCAAGCACGGTGCGCACGCTTTCGCCCATGGCGCCCAAATGGACGGGCACGTGCGGAGCATTGGCGATGAGGTTGCCTTCGGCGTCGAACAGCGCACAGGAGAAGTCGAGCCGTTCCTTGATGTTCACGCTGGTGGAGGTGTTGCGGAGCACCACCCCCATCCGTTCGGCAACGGCCATGAAGAGATTGTTGAAGAGTTCCAGCAGCATGGGGTCTGGCGTTCTGGCATCGGCGATAGCGTTGCGCTCGCGGGCGATCGCACGGTGCAACAGCAATTCGCCGCTCGAACCCACATCGGCCTTCCAACCTGGTTCGACAACGGTTGTGGCAATCGCCTCCCGGATCAGCGCCGGGCCGCCAATCCGGTCGCCACCGCGCAGGGCGTCGCGGTCATAGACCGGGACTTCATGCGCGCACCCGCCGCTCCACAGCGAGACGCGATCGATCGATGACGGCGGCATGCCGTCGCTGGATGGCCGGGGTGGAGTCGAAACGGAGTCGCCATGACGGACGAGCTCGGCGGTGACGCTCTCGAGAATGATCTCGCGTTCGGGTGTGGAAAAGCCAAAGCGGCGCCGGTGCGCGGAGTCGAAGGCGTCGCGCATTGCGCCAAGCGTGCCGAACGGAACGGCCAGCGCATTGTCAGTACCCTCATAGCGCAGATCGGCGGTTAGGATGCGGGAGAGAGCGCCATGTTCCTGTCTGTTCAGCAAGGCAGACGCATCTGTTGCGAGCCGGGCCAACATTTTCTGCGCGTCGGCGCGAGTTTCTTCATCGAACGGGCGTTCGATCGCCTGCTGACGGATCAGGCTTTGATCGGCCAATCCCATGCCATAAGCGGACAACACACCGGCAAGAGGATGGATAAGCACCGTGTCCATGCCGAGTTCGTCGGCGACAAGACAGGCATGCTGGCCGCCAGCACCGCCGAAGCAATGCAGCGTGAAATCGGCCACGTCATGGCCCTTCTCAAGCGTGATCTGCTTAATCGCCTGCGCCATGTTGGCGACGGCGATGCGTAGGAAGTCTTCGGCGATGGCGCGCTTATCCTGTTGCCGGCCGGTCGCGGTCACCACTTCGCGGGCGAGCACGTCAAACTTGGCGGCGACCACCTCGGCGTCGAGCGGCAGATCGCCACTCGGCCCGAAGATCGCGGGAAAATGGCGCGGCTGGATCTTGCCGACCAGAACATTGGCGTCGGTGACGGTGAGCGGGCCGCCTCGCCGGTAACAGGCGGGACCAGGGTCAGCGGCGGCGCTATCCGGCCCAACGCGGAAGCGCGCGCCGTCGAAATGGAGGATCGACCCGCCACCCGCCGCCACCGTGTTGATCGCCATCATCGGCACGCGCATCTCGACGCCGGCCACCTCCGTATCGAAGGCGCGTTCCAGCTGTCTCGCATAAAGCGAGACGTCGGTGGACGTGCCGCCCATGTCGAAGCCGATGATGCGTTTGATGCCGAGGGCTTCCGCCGTGCGCGCCGCGCCGACAACGCCGCCGGCGGGGCCGGAGAGGATAGCATCCTTGCCCTGAAACCGAGCCGCGTCGGCCAGCCCGCCATTCGATTGCATGAAATAAAGTTTTGTATTGCCGAGTTCCGCCACCAGCCGGTCGACATAACGGCGCACGATCGGCGAGAGATAAGCATCCGTCACGGTTGTGCGGCCGCGCGATACCAACCCGATCAGCGGGCTCACCGCGTGGCTGATGGAGACTTGGGCAAATCCGGCCTCGCGGGCGAGCGCCGCGAGCCTCGTCTCCATCTCGGGAAACTGCCAAGCGTGAATGAGCGCGATGGCGCAGGCCTCATATCCCTCCGTGCGGCGCCGCCCGAGCATGGCGCGCGCACTCTCCTCATCAAGGGGAGCCAGGACACGGCCGTGGGCATCCACGCGGCCGCGCACTTCTTCCACCGCGCCGTAAAGTGGAGCCGGTTTACGAATCGCCAGGTCGAATAGGCGAGGCCGCGTTTGATGGCCGATCTCGAGCAGATCGGCGAAGCCTTCATTAACCACCAGCAGTGTCGACGCGCCCTTGCGTTCGAGCAGCGCATTAGTGGCGACGGTCGTGCCCATCTTGACTAGGTCCACCAAGTCCTCAGGCACCGATGCATCGAGCGGCAAACCAAGCACACTGAGGATGCCGGCCACCGCTGCGTCGCCATAACGCTGCGGATTCTCGCTCAGCAGCTTCACAGTCGCGAAGCTGCCGTCCGGCCGGCGCGCCACCACATCGGTGAACGTGCCGCCGCGGTCGATCCAGAACTGCCAGCCCCCCGCCATGACGACACTTCCCACGAAGCCGTTTGCACAAGACATCGATAAATTGCCAATATCACAGACACGAACACCAGAGGGAAATAGGGGGATGCTGGTTCTTTCGGGTATTGCCGTCGTCATCCTGGGCTTTGCGCTGCGCTACAATCCACTGCTGGTGGTGACGCTGGCCGGCATCGTCACCGGCCTTGCGGCGGGCTTCGATCCGCTTGCCGTCGTCGCCATGCTGGGCAAGGCGTTCGTGGCCAACCGCTTCATCGCTATTGCCTGGCTGGTGCTGCCGGTGATCGGCCTGCTCGAGCGCGGCGGTATCCGCGAGTGGGCGCGAGCGCTTATCATGAAGCTGCACGGCGCCACCACCGGGCGCGTGCTGATCGGCTATTTCTTGGCGCGACAGATTACTTCGACGCTGGGCCTCACTTCGCTTGGCGGGCATGTCCAGATGGTTCGCCCGTTGATCGCGCCGATGGCGGAAGCGGCGGCCGAACGGGATGCGCCGATCGACACAGAGACTCGCGATCTTGTCCGCGCCAATGCCGCCGCGGTTGACAACATTGCCCTGTTCTTCGGCGAGGACGTGTTTATCGCCATCGGTTCGATCCTGCTGATCCGAGGGTTCCTCGATCAATATGGAATTTCGGTGACGCCAACCCACATCGCAATGTGGGCAATACCCACGGCGATTCTGGCGCTTGTCATCCACACGGCTCGTTTGTGGCTGCTCGATCGCCGCCTTGCCCGGAGAAAGACGGTCGTCAAATGATTGGACTCGAAACGATCTATATTCTTTCTGGGTTCATGTTCGGGGCCTTTGCCTTAAGTCATGCGTTCGACCGCTCCAATCGCTGGCGTTGGCGCAGCGCTACCTTCTGGGGCTGCTTCGCTTTGATTTTGGTCACTGGTTCCTGGCTATCCGATCTTGCCAGCGGTGTGCTTGTCCTCGTCATGGTCGTATTGGCGACACTCGGCCTAAAGCCTGGCCGCGATGTCACGACCGATGCCGTACGGCGCCAAGCGTCGGCCAACAGGCTGCGCAACCGTTTGTTTCTCCCCGCGCTGGCGATCCCCGCGATCACGCTCGCCGGAACGCTGCTGCTACCCCATGTGCGGGTCGGCGCCATGCCGCTGGTCGATCCCAAGCAGGTGACGCTCATCTCTCTGGCCGCAGGTGCGCTCATCGGACTGACGCTCGCGCTGCGCCTGTTGCGTTCGCACATCGCCACTGCCGCAGTCGAGGGGCGGCGGCTGGTGGACGCGATCGGCTGGGCGGCGGTTCTGCCGCAGATGCTGGCCGCATTGGGCGGGATATTCGCAGCCGCAGGCGTCGGCAAGGTCGTCGCGGGGCTGGTGACCGGCTATATCCCAATGACGCTGCCGCTGGTCGTGGTCATCGTCTATACGACAGGCATGGCGCTGTTCACCGTCATTATGGGAAACGCCTTCGCGGCCTTTCCGGTGATGACAGCCGGCATCGGCCTGCCGCTGATCGTGGGCAAATTCGGCGGCGATCCCGTTATCATGTCCGCGCTCGGTATGTTGTCGGGCTTTTGTGGCACGCTGCTGACGCCGATGGCTGCGAATTTCAATATCGTTCCCGCCGCAGTGCTGGAATTGCGTGACCGCAACGCAGTGATCAAGGTGCAGGCGCCGACGGCCTTCCTCCTACTGTTTGCCAATACCGTTATAATGGCTCTGTTCGTCTTTCCCCGGTGACCGCCATGCCCGCAAACCGTCTTACCATCGCGCTTGCTGATCGCTATGCCGCAATCGCGCTCGGTCACGCTGCACGCGAATATCCCAACAAGCTCGATCATGTGCTGAACGGCCCGGACGATGCGCGCGCGCCGCGCGATCTCCACCCGATTTTCTACGGTAGTTTCGATTGGCACAGTTGCGTGCACAGCTATTGGCTGCTAGCGCGGCTGCGTCGGCTGTTTCCCGACATGGTCAAGGCGGCGGAAATCACAAAGCTGTTCGACGACGCCTTCGTCCCCGAAAAGGTCGCGGGCGAGCTTGCCTATCTCTCGCGCCCGCTCGGCGCCGGATTCGAGCGGCCCTATGGCTGGGCCTGGCTACTTATGCTAGCGGCCGAACTTCGTCGCGACGACGAGCGGCGCTGGTCGAGCACGCTCAAGCCGCTGGAAGAAGCATTCGTTGCCCGTTTCACCGCCTTTCTGCCGAAGCTGAGCTATCCGATCCGCGCTGGCACACATAATAACACCGCCTTCGCGCTGATCCTGGCAGCGGAATACGCGCGCACGGCCGGAAATTCCGACCTTCTACACATGCTGGCGGGCGGCGCGCGGGCGTGGTTCGGACAGGATCGCGGCGCCGTCGCATGGGAGCCGAGCGGAGACGATTTTCTGTCGCCAACCTTGGTCGAAAGCGAATGCATGCGTCGGCTGCTGCCGCCCGCCGAATTCGCCGGGTGGTTTGCGGCGTTTCTGCCGGACCTTGCGCGGGGCGAGCCGAAATCGTTATTCGAGCCCGCAATCGTCAGCGATCGCAACGACGGCAAGACGGTGCATCTCGATGGGCTCAATCTCAGCCGAGCATGGTGCATGCGGGAGCTGACGCAGGCGGTTGCGGGCGATCCTCGCGAAAAAGCTCTACGCGAAGCGGCCGAGCGGCACCTGCTGGCGGCACTGCCGTACGTCGCCGGTGACTATATGGGAGAACATTGGCTCGCTACCTATGCGGTGTTGGCGCTGGGGCCAATCGAATTGCCAGCCGCAGGGCCGCGTTGACGTGCGCCAGGGCGTGCTGCGCTTCCCGTAACAATCGTTCATGGTGCGCGATGAAGCCGCAAATCTCGCTAGGCATTCTTTTCAGCGCAAATGCTGCATAAGTTTCGCCCATGCTTGAAAGATGGGCGACGTTACTTCAGAATCTTCCACCGCTTGCGCCGATAATATCGGCCCCACGCGCGAATTGGTTATAATGTCTTGCCGATCTGTGGGCTGTGAGGGTCGGCCTATCTATGCAACGTAACGGGCCGCCATGAACGATGCCAACCGTGGGCTTTCCGCCCGGCAGCATTTCGAAGCCGCAACCTCGCTGCATCGCCAGGACAGGTTGGCGGAAGCCGAACAACACTACCGGGCCGCGCTGCAAGCCTTTCCCAGCCATCCGGACGTATTGCATGGTTTGGGTGTGCTTTGCATTCAAAGCAGACGGGTCGAGGAGGCGGAGGAATATTTCCGGCGGGCGGTTGCTGCGGCGCCGCAAGCCGCCGAGATCCGCAATTATCTCGGCCTGACGCTTTCTCGGCTCGGGCGCAACGAAGAGGCCGTTGTCGAGTTCGAGACGGCGCTAAAAATAAAACCTGACTTAACCGACACGCTCGACAATCTCGGAAACGTGCTTCTGACGATGGGGCGTTATGAAGAGGCCGTTTACAGGTTCGAAGAGGCGCTGGCCGCGCGTCCCGATGATACCGCGGCGCTCACGGGTCTAGGCGATGCGCTGAGCATCCTTGGCCGACATGCCGAAGCGCAAGATGCATTCGAGAAGCTTCTGGCCGTCGATCCTAAAAACTCGGCGGCCCATTTCGGAATCGGCACCATCATGAAGCAGCTGGGCCGGTTTACGGATGCGCGTCAAGCCTTCGAGCGCGCCGTGGCTCTGTCGTTGAAGATTCCGGCCTATCACCGCGCCCTGGCGGAGACGGAGCGGTTTGGCGAAAACGATCCACGGCTTGCGGCGCTGGAGGAATTGGCGCGGGATGAGGACAGCTTCCCCGAAGACCAGAAGGTCGAACTCAATTTCGCGCTCGCGAAAGCTTATGATGATCTGAAGCGCTACGGTCTGGCGTTCGAGCGCCTGCAAAAGGGCAATACGATCAAGCGCCGCCTGGTTGCCTATGACGAAGCGGCGGTCGTGGACATTTTTCGCGAGATTGCCGCGGAATTCACGCCCGCGCTCATGCAGTCGAAGCGCGAGGCGGGCCATCCGTCTGACGTGCCGGTGTTCATCGTCGGCATGCCGCGTTCGGGCACCTCGCTGGTCGAGCAGATCCTGGCGAGCCATCCCGACGTCTTCGGCGCTGGCGAATTGACATATGTGCAGGACCTCATCATCGGCGGTCATGCGGGGGCGGAATATCCCTCCGGCATGGCGTCGCTTGCGAACGATACGCTTCGCCGATTCGGCGGGTTCTATTCGGTGCGGGCCCACGCCCTGGCGCCGCAGGCCAAACGCATCGTCGACAAGCTGCCGGCCAATTTTCGCCATATCGGGCTGATTCATCTGGCATTGCCGAATGCGCGCATCATTCATTTGCGCCGCGATCCGGTCGATACCTGCTTTTCATGCTATTCCAAACTCTTCTTGAGCGGCCTGAATTATACCTATGACCTTGGCGAGCTTGGCCGTTATTACAAAGCCTACGAGGCGTTGATGGCGCATTGGCGCGCCGTGCTGCCGCACGACGCGATGCTCGACGTGCAATACGAAACCCTGACTGAAAATTTCGCGCAAGAGGCGCGGCGGATCGTAGAGTTTTGCGGCCTCGAATGGGACGAACGCTGCCTGAAGTTCTACGAGACCAAACGCGCCGTACGCACCCTAAGCGAATTCCAGGTGCGCCAGCCTCTCTTCAAAAGTTCGATCGGACGCTGGCGGCCATATGAAAAATGGCTGCAACCGCTGTTCGATGCCTTGCGTTGAGCCCTGTTCATTCAGGGCGCTGTCAGCCCCAATTCCGCGCGCAGCTGTCCGGCGATCTCTTCGGCCTTTGGCCCGACGACGACCTGCACGCTGTCCCGCAGCTTGACGATGCCTCGGACACCGGCGGCGCGCAGCACGTCTTCGACCACCAGTGCCGGGTTGGCAACGCTCACCAGCAGCCTGCTGGAGCAGGTGGACAGCGCGCGGACGTTTTCGCGCCCACCCAAGCCTCGGACCAGGGCGCGAACGGCGTCAGGCGCCAACCCCGCGCCATTGCCCGATGGCGTTTCGCTCGGCGAGAGTTCTTGGCCGAGACGCGGCGCCTGCCCCGACTGCGCCAAGACCGCACGGATATCGCCGGCGACCTGATCCGCTATTGGCCCAAGAACGACTTGCAGCGTGTGCGACGAAGGCCGCACGAAGCCGCGCGCGCCCAAAGCCTTAAGCTGGTGCTCGTCGACGGCAGTGGACGATTCCAGCACCAGCCGCAGCCGCGTCATGCAGGCATCGACGCTCTGCAGATTCTCCGCGCCGCCAAGGGCGTCGAGAAACGCCCGTCCCCGCGCCTGAGCATTGATCACCGACTTCTTGACCTGCGGCGCGTCATCCTCCCGTCCAGGCGTCTTCAGATCGAAGGCGCTGATGGTGAAGCGGAACGTCGCGTAATAGACCGCAAAATACACCGCCCCCACCGGCAACAGCAGAAGCGGGCAGCTCGCCTTGTTGAAATTGATCACATAGTCGAAAAACCCGGCCGAGAAGCTGAAGCCGAGTCTGACGTGCAAAGCATCCATGAGGATCATGGACACGCCGGTCAGCACCGCATGAATGGCGAAGAGCGGCGGCGCCAGAAACATGAAACTGAATTCGATCGGCTCAGTCACGCCCGTGAGAAAGGCCGTCAGAGCCATCGAGGCCAGAAGGCCGCCCACCGCCTTGCGCCGCTCGGGCCGCACGGCATGGTACATGGCTAGGCAGGCTGCCGGCAGGCCGAACATCATCACCGGGAAGAAGCCGGACATGAAGGTCCCGGCACTGGGATCGCCGGCGAAGAAGCGTTTCAAGTCGCCGGTGGTGCCATGATAATCGCCGACGATAAACCAAGCGAGGTTGTTGAGGATGTGATGCAGGCCGGTGACGATCAACAGCCTGTTCAGAACGCCGTACATGAAAAGTCCGAAGGCGCCCGCGCTCAGTACCGCATGGCTGCCGACGTCCATGCCCCGCGCAATCGTCGGTTCGCCAACGCCGATAATTGCGGCAAGAATCAAAGCGGCAAAGCCGGCGACGATGGGAACAAACCGCCGTCCCCCGAAGAACGCGAGATACTCCGGCAGCTTGATATCGTAGAAACGGTTATAGAGCCCACCCGCCATGACGCCCGAAATGATGCCGATGGGGACGCCCAGTTTCTGCAGGGCATCGGTCCGGAAAGCTTCGGCAGCCAGATCGTGCGCTGCTGCGCCGAAGCCGGCGAACGCCGCCGGCGGCACCGGCAAGATCGCCTTGGCGCCGGCGGTCGCCACCAGAAAGCATACGCAGCCCGCAAGACCGGCGGCGCCGTGGTTTTCTTTTGCCAGTCCCACCGCCACGCCGACGGCGAAGAGCAGACCGAGGCCGGAAAACACGGCGCCTCCCGCCGCGGCGACGAACGGCAAATTGAAAAGATCGGGTTGCCCAAGGCGCAGCATGAGGCCGGCGACCGGCAGCACGACGATCGGCAGCATCAAGGCGCGGCCCAGGGGCTGCAGGATTTCAGTGAAGGATTTCATGACGGATTCCCTTCAGCGGTCGTAAATTGCTGCCGCAGAAACGCGCGTACGGCGGTGGGCGATTCAAGGTCGAGCGCCTTGCGGGCGGCGACGCGGCATGCATCGATGTTCAAAAGATGGATGGCCGCTTTCAGTTTTGGGATAGCGGGCGCCGGCACGGAAAGCTCCTCGATACCGAGGCCAAGCAGCAGCGGCGTTGCCAGCGGATCGGCGCCCAGCGCCCCGCACAAGCCGACCGGCTTTCGAGCGGCATGGGCGGCCTCGGCGGTTTGGGCGATGAGGCGCAATATAGCGGGATGCAGCCCGTCCAACTGACTCGCTAGATCGCCATGCTCGCGATCGATCGCCAGGACGTATTGCGTCAGATCGTTGGTGCCGATGGACAGAAAGTCTGCTTCTTCCAGAAGCCGATCGGCCGTGAGCGCTGAAGCCGGCGTTTCGATCATCACCCCGAGCGAGGGAATCGGCAGACCGCCCAGTTCCTCGGCCAGCCGGTTCAGGATTGCACGCACCTCGCGCACTTCCGTTACCGAGTTGACCATCGGCAGCAGCAGCTTGCAACGGCCGGCGGGTTTTACCCGCAGCGCGGCGCGGAGTTGGGCGTCGAGCAAGTCCGGCCGGCGCAACGCCAGACGCAGTCCGCGCAGACCGAGGGCCGGGTTCGGTTCCGGTGGGAAGGCAAGATAAGGAACCGGCTTGTCGCCGCCGATGTCGAAGCTGCGCAGTACGAAAGGGCGGCCTTCGAGCGCGTCGGCGACGGCCTGATATTCGGCGTATTGTTCGTCCTCGGAAGGCGGCGCCGCGCGATTCATAAAAAGAAATTCGCTGCGCAACAGCCCGCAGCCTTCCGCCCCAAGACGCAGCGCGGCGGCGGCTTCCCCTGCTCCTGTGCCGAGATTGACGAAGACCTCGATCCGCGTGCCGTCGGCGGTGCGGCATTCCTCGCCGGCATGAGTCAGCACATCGGCGTGCCGCTTCGCGAGATGATCGGCGGTTTGTCTGGCCGCCGCCAAAACGGCCGGCGACGGCGCCAGATGCAGTAGGCCGCGATCCGCATCGAGAACGACCTCGGCCCCTTCCACCGCGGTCAGGACTACAGGCCCCGCCGCCACCAACGCCGGAATGCCCATCGCCGCCGCGAGGATCGCAACATGCGATGTCGGACCGCCGCCCGCCGTCGCAAAGCCCGCTACCCTTGCCGGATCGAGATTGAGGAGGTCCGAGGGCAACAGTTCCTCGGCGATGAGAATGGCCCGCGCCGGCAAGACCGTCTCGGGCCCGCTTGGTTTGCCCGCCAGCGCCGCGAGCAGTTGGCGTTCGAGATCGAGAAGATCGCCCGACCGTTCGCGCAGCCGCGCATCGCCGCTGTTTTCCAGCACCGCGGCATACGTCCGCACCATCTGCCGCCAGGCGAAGGCCGCGCTTTTCCCCTGCCCGATCAGCGCCAGCGCGCCATTCTGGAGTTCGGAATCGTCGATGAGCGCAAGATGAGCGGCGAGGATGTCTCGCTTCGCGCCGCTGGCGGCGGATGAAGCCTGTTCGAGACGCGCCTTTACCTCGGCTACGGCGCGGTGAAATGCGCTTGTCTCCTCGGCCACGCCGGCGCCCGCTTCTGCGACCGCGAAATCCTTGGCGTACAGATGCACCACATTTCCAAGCGCCAATCCAGAAGCCGCAATAATACCCTGCACGATATCGGCGGAGCGCATGGACGTCGGATCGGAGGTCGGATGCGGCCTTGGTGCAATACGAGCCGGCGCCGGCGGCTCCTTCGGCTCGACCTCTATGAGCTGAGCCAGAGTTTGAATCGCCCGCAGTGCATCGGCCCCATTCGCCCTTAGAGTGACCTTGTCGTTCTGTCGTACGCCGAGGGCCATCAAGGCAACGGCGCTTTTGGCATTGGCGCTGCGCCCGTCTCGCGACAGCGCGATGTCCGCCGCAAAATCCTTGGCACGCCGCGAGAGCAAGGCAGCGGGCCGAGCATGGAGGCCATGCGCCGATGCAACGACAACCTCGCGCGAGGCCATGCCATCGCCGCTGCCGACGGCTTGCTCGGCCACTACGGGCGCCAGCTCCATGAGGAATTCGCCGGCTTTGACTTCACGCTGCTCGGCGCGCCTGACGACGCTGAACGCCTCACCGTTTGCCACGACGATCGGGGAGATCAGGCTTTTCACGCGTGCGGCCAGAAATTCGAGATCGAATTTGAGCAGCGGCTCGCGCGCTTTTACCCGTTTGCCCTCGCTCAATTGGCCGCTGAAGCCTTGACCGTTAAGGGCCACGGTTTCCAGTCCGACATGAACCAGAATTTCGGCGCCGCAGTCTGCTTTCACTGTCACAGCATGTTTGGCGGAAGTAACGATGACACCGTCGCACGGAGCGTAGAGCGTCGAGTTGGTCGGATCGATGGCTAGGCCGTCGCCCATCATCCGGCCGGCGAACACCGGGTCCGGCACTTCGTCCAGCGCCGCCACCCAGCCTCGAATCGGCGCAACGATTATGAAGTTCGACACTTCTTTATTCCTTGTGTGACGCTGTCGCCGGGAGGAGCTGCACTTCGTCGATCGCCCAGATGGGGTCCACGCTGCGGCGTGTGAAGGTGAAACACAGATCGTGAACGCCTTGTTGCGGCTCGATCGTCGCGCGCAGCGTCGTTATCGCGTTGTCGGTTGCCGCCGCAGCGAGAGGCAGAATGGCGATGCGCTCGCCCTGGCAGCTGTCGAGGCGGACTACCAGCTCGCCGCTCGGCGTTTGCGGCGGAGTGAGCGGAATCTTGCGGATGTCCTGGCCGATCTGGAAATTGAAAGGCAGCCGGCCGACCGCCGCTTCGATGCTTCCTATGCCCGATAGGTCTGCCTGCTCGTACATCCAGCAAGGATTCATGACGTTGACCATGAACATGGCGCGCTTACCATCCGGCTTGACGCCGCCTGCCAAAGAGAGCGGGAGGTCGTTCGTACACGGCTTCATCGCGTAGCTGCTGCGGCGCAGGACAGACAGAGCGTCGAGACTTTCTTGCGCCGGCGCCCCAAGCGCACGCGCGCGCCAAAACGCCGCTGAAGCGACGGTCGCGGGCAACGTCGTCGCAAAGGGTGCGGTATAGAGCGGCGAAGCTGCGGTCGGAATGCCGCCGTCGAGCGTGTAATGAATCTCGCCGAAACCGGCCTGATTGGCGAGCGACACGCGTGCACCCTTCCCTTCCGCCTGCGCATCGATCCGCACCGTCAAGGCGCTTTGCGAATGCGGTATGCCGAGCGCGCGGTAACGGCCGAATTGCGCCGGCAACCGCTGTAGGAAATCCTGCCAATCGTGTTTGGCGGCGGGCGACCAAGCAAGTTCGGCAAGCGCGGCCGCGCGCGGGAACGCCGCGTAGTCGACGAGGTCATCGCGGGCGATATATTCGGTCCAGATGCAGGCTTCCAGGCCGATGATATGGGCTTGCTGCTCCGCATTCAGTTGCGACGTGGCCGGATCGAAATCGTAGACATCCTTGAGCGAGATGAGATTGGCGCGGCAGGGCGGCTCTCCCGCGGTCTCCGACTGGCAATTGGAGAAATAAAGCTCGCTGCTGGGGGAGAGAACGACATCGTGCCCGAGGCGCGCCGCCGTGACCGCCCCTTCTGGGCCGTGCCAGGAGGTGATAGCGGCGTTCGGCGCCAGCCCGCCGTTCATGATCTCGTCCCAGCCGATCAGACGGCGGCCGTGCGCGCTGAGAAATTTCCCGATCCTATCCACAAAATAGCTTTGCAGCGCATCCGCATCCTTGACGTGCCGGGCGCGCATCTGCCGGCGGATACGGGGAGAGGCGTTCCATTCGTCCTTGACCGCCTCGTCGCCGCCGACGTGAATATACCGGCTTGGGAAAAGGGCCATCACTTCGGTCAACACGTTTTCGAGGAAGGCGAAACTGGCGTCGTCGACATTGTAGAGGTAGGGGAAAATGCCCCAGTCGCCCGACACGCTCCTCGGCGGATGCTTGACGGAGGCGAGCTTGGGATAGGCGACGATCGCCGCGAGCGAGTGCCCGGGCATCTCGATCTCCGGCACGATCGTGACATTGCGCTGCCGGGCATAGGCAACGATGTCGCGCACATCATTCTGCGAATAATAGCCGCCATAGACTCCGGGCTGTCCGGGAACCCGCCGCCAAGCGCCGACAGCGGTCAGTTTGGGATACCGCTTGATCTGCAGGCGCCAGCCCTGATCGTCCGTCAAATGCCATTGGAGGACGTTGAGCTTGTGCAGTGCCATCGCGTCGATGAACGACTTCACGAAGCCGGGCGATTGAAAATGCCGTGAAGAATCGAGAAGGATTCCGCGCCAGCCAAAACGCGGGGCATCGACGATTTCCAAAGCGGGGACGTCGATCTGCCCGGCCGGTCCCTCCTCCTGGCTCAGTAATTGCCAAAACGTCACGGCGCCGTAAAGAAGCCCGGCGTTCGCGGCCGCGGAAATCACCACACCGTCCGACCCGACCTCAAGCCGATAGGCTTCCGGATTCGCCGACAGAGGAGAAGTCACGCGCCGGAACATGACGGTCCCATGCGGCGCCCCGGAAACATCGCCGCCGACCGGCACCAGTGCGATGCCGCGCGTGCGCCGAACCAGATCGCTCAAGTAGCCGGTCAGCCATGCGCAACCCTTGTCGCCTCCAGGGCATACCAGACGCGTTCCCGCCGCGACCGTGAAATGTCCTTGCCGCAGGACCAGCTCTTGCGGAAACGGGATCAGGGACAGCGGCGGCTTCGTCTCCGGCACAGGTGGCGGCGGTGCAACAAGGTTCTCGGCCCCACCGACGCGCTGGCTCGTCCAGTCCGGCATAATTCCCGAGCAAGAGGCAAGAAACGGCGCCGCGAGGATCGCCACCGCCCAAAGCTGCAACCCAAAGAGTGTCTGGCGAGGACAACGAGCGGCAATCTGCATGAACCAGCGATCCGGCCTGTTGCGAAGTGCCAAAGTCAAGGAGCGGAGCAACTTTCGCCACTCCGCTCCAGAACTTAACTTACTATGCAGGTTTGCACACGGGAAGGGCGAACCCGGGCGCACTTTGGCGCGCCCGGGTTCATTTCATGCCTTAGTACTTCAACCGAACGCCAGCATAGAATTGGCTGCCATTGCTATACAACGCGCGCGGCTGTGTGGCGTTGTTCGCGTAGTATTTCAATGTCTGGTTGCTCAGATTCAATCCATCGAAGGTGATGGAGAGGTAATCGGTAACGGTGAAGGCCACCGATGCATCAAGTCTTCCATAGGCGTTCTGGTATTCCGCGGAACTGCGGTCCAGGCCAACCAACATGGAAGAAGCATAGCTATACGCTACGCGGGCGCTCAACCAGCTATTCTCGTAATAGCCGGTCAAGTTGGCCGTATTCTTCGCATCTCCAACCAGCGGTCCGCCGTTGGTTTCCGCGCCGTTCGCATAGGTATAGTTGGCGATGATGCCGAAGCCCGTGTCCCAAAGCGGCTGCTGCCAGCTGATTTCGATACCTTCATCATGCCCGCTGGTGTTGTAAGGAGCGGTAATGGCGTAGGTCGAGTAGACCGGAGTTCCTTGGCCTGTCAGATACATGTTCAAATATGTGCCATTGGTCACGCCATAAGTCACATAAGAGGACAGATCCATGTAGAACAAGCCGACGGACAGCATCGCCTGCGGTCCATAGTACAATTCATAGCTGAGATCGTAGTTCGCCGATCTGATCGGTTTCAGGTTGGGGTTGCCGCCGGTACCGACCAGGATCAGGTCGGTCAGATTCACCGCGCCGCCCAAAGCACTGTAGTCGGCGCGTGACATGGCTTCTGCAGCTGCAAAGTGCAGCACGCTCTCGTCGTCCAGATGGATGCTGAGATTGGCGCTGGGCAGGATGTCCCAATAGTCGTGCGTGATCTTGTTGGTGGAAAAATTACCGAAATCGCTGTACGTGCCACTCGGATCGTTAACGTCCTGCATGATCGTCTCGGCCGTTTTGACGAGCCGAACGCCGAAGTTGCCCTTCCATCTGTCGCCACCGAGTATCGCCATGGCATAGAGCGCGGTGTCCTGTTCGCGAACGTCCGTGGCGCCTTCCCAATCGTACCGGGAAGCCCGAGTGACGCCGGCGGCCGATTGCGTATAACTCCTCCAACTCGTGTTGTTATCCAGGAGGGTTACGATGTCGGCCATATTTCCCTGCGGCACGCTTGTTAACATGCCAGGGATCTTGAACGCATTCGCGAAATTGGACGGGTAGTCGGAAGTGGAGACCAAACTTCCGCTCGCGAGGGAGCCGCCATACGAAACGCCGCCGTCATAAAGTAAGGAGGTGTGTCTATGGTCGGAGAAACGCGCACCCGCCTTCACGGACTGGATCGGGCCGATGGCAACCTTCTGCTCGACATCAACTTGACCATAGTATTCGTGGTCATCCGCTTTCGATACCGCGCCCCACGCCCAGTCATTGGTCAGGGTGGAAGGATCGGCCGTGTTCACCCCCGGAACGCTGACCGCAGCAACGCCGGTGCTGAAATCGTAGCTGGCGGCATTGCCTGTCGTCGGTGCAACTTCACCTTCCCAGGCCGCCTGTTGCGGCGTCGTGCCGGTACCACGGGTATAACCCGCTTTGAAAGCCACCGTCAGATCGTCGCTCGGGTTCCAAGCCGCATCGGCGTTGACGTAATAGGTATCGCTCATGGACGCCGGACGCATGATCATGTCTTCAACGATCGGAGCAATCCCGGCTTTTGCTGGCAAGGTTGCGGCAACAAGCGTGTTGTTCGTCACCGTATAGCTGCTGGGTACGTTCGCAGTAGGACCATTAAACTCCTTCGTACCCCAGAACATGTAGTTGTTGTTGAGGTTGCTGGCGCCCATATGCGAATAGAAGCCGTCCACATTCAGCTTAAAGCTATCGCTAGGCTGGAACTCCACGGCGAGATCGCCGCCCTGGCGGATGCGCTGCTGTAAGAACAACGCCGAGCCGATCAAGGTGGGATAATACACACCTACAAGATCCGGATGGGTGGCAGTAGCGAGGTCACCGCTGGCCGGCGTCACGACGGCATGAGTAATCGGGTCTATAACCGCCGGGACATACTTCTGGAACTGCGAATAGCCGAGGAATTCCTGACCGTCGCGGCGGATGTTGCGCGCTTCATAAAAAGCCTGCGCCATAACGCCGATCGTGCCTGCATCGTCCTTCCAGGCAAACAACGCATTCAATTGCGGAGTGGTGTCCCCGCGCAGCGTCGTATAGGCCGCTTCCGCGCTCCCTTCGAGCGTCAAATTGTCCTTGAAGTCGAGCGGTTTGCGGGTCTGGATATCGACCTCGCCTGCCACGCCGCCTTCCAGCAAATCGGCTTGCTGGCTCTTGTACACCTTGGCAGAGTCCACGATTTCCGCCGGGAACAGCGAATAGCTGACGCTGCGGCCGATCGTCTGATACTGATCGAGGATGAACCAATCACCGGTGGAGACCTCGTGTCCGTTGACGATGGTCTGCGTCAAGCTTGCATTGGTGCCGCGGATGGAAACGCGGTCGTTTTCGTCGAAGCCACCCTCACCGCTCGCTGCCGAAACCGTATTGACACCCGGAACGCGTTGCAACGCGTCGGCCACGTTTTTGTCCGGAAACTTGCCGATATCTTCCGCCGACACGGCGTCCACGATCGTGGTCGAATCGCGCTTGATATCGAGCGCGCGCTCCGCCGATGCACGGATGCCCGTGACGACGACCGTTTCCATCGGCGCGTTTGTATCCTGGCCAACTGCGGGCCCCGTCGCGGCCAAGATGGCAAGCAAGCTGGCGGACCCGACTAACACTTCCCTCAATTTCATTGCTGTCTCCCTCCGTTAGTATCGCCAAAGACGCAGACCTCTGCCTCTTCGCTGCCTCTTTGCTGCCGCCTGCCGGACCCGCATGATCCGAGGCTGGAAGCATCAATAGAGCCCAATCCAATACCATCCATAAATAGGTACTATGTGTCAAGCAGGGACTGTACCAATTCTGCCACAAATGCCTGAATTTCTGCATTGTTGACGACGTGGGGGGATGATGTGGTATCTAATTGGTAGGATACCTTTTCCCTGTCACGTGGTATGATACCATTGCGTCGTAACAATAGTCCTGGGGAGGACGTTCCGTGCCTACATTCTCAACGATGATAGGGGCCTTGGATGAGGCCAACAGCCTGCCGTTGTATCAACAATTGCAACGCGGCCTCAGGCAGGCGATCACACAGAAACTGTTGACGCCCAATGACGCCTTACCCCCCGAGCGGGATCTTGCCGAGGAATTCTCGATATCGCGCATCACCGTGCGCCGCGCGATCGACGGCCTGGTGAACGAAGGACTGCTGACGCGTCGCCAGGGCTCGGGGACCTTCGTGGCCAGTCGCGTCGAAAAAAGTTTCTCCAAGCTGACAAGCTTTTCGGAAGACATGGCGACGCGCGGCCGCACACCGCGTTCCGCGTGGCTCAAACGGTCGCAAGGCACGGTGACGCCGGAAGAGGCAATGACCATGGGGCTCAGCCCCGGAACGCCGGTCTATCGCTTCAACCGTTTGCGATACGCCGACGATGTGCCGATGGCGCTGGAATTCTGCACTATACCGACCTTCTGCCTGCCCTCGATCGACGCCGTCACGTCCTCGCTCTACCAGGCCTTGGAGAAATCCGGTCATCGGCCCAAGCGTGCCCTGCAACGGTTGCGCGCCGTGCTTCTGACGAGCTTGCAGGCGGAACATCTGCAGGGAAATGTCGGCGATGCCGGCCTTTTGGTCGAACGGCGCGGCTTTCTGCTCGACGGCCGAGTCGTGGAATTTTCTCAGTCCTATTACCGCGGCGATACCTACGACTTCGTCGCGGACCTCAATGCATCGGAGTAGACGATGGTGAGCCCGTTGCAAAACTCCGCTCTAGCCGCCCCGCAGGTCGGTCGTACGAAGATGTTCAACGAAGCGCAAGAAGCGCCGGAGGTGGTGGAACGCCAGTTGCGGGCTAACGACGCTGTCATGACAGACATCGCCTCCCGCCTGCGGGCCCTGGCCCCGCGCGCCGTGGTAACCGTGGCGCGCGGCAGTTCCGATAATGCCGCAACCTTCGCGAAATATCTCATCGAGACCAAGCTCGGGATTCTTACCTCTTCCGCTGCTCCGTCCGTCAGCTCCATTTACAGCGTCAGAACCGAACTCAAGGGCACGCTGGTCCTCGCGATCTCGCAATCCGGCCGCAGCCCCGATCTTATTACCGCGCTCGACATCGCCAAGCGCGCCGGCGCGTTCACCCTTGCACTCGTCAATGTTGCCGAGTCGCCGCTAGCCGAGTTCGCCGATGTGGTCCTGCCTCTGCATGCCGGGCCGGAGCGCAGTGTCGCTGCCACCAAATCCTACCTCGCGACCAACGCCGCGATCGCGCATTTGGTCGCGGCCTGGAGCGGCGACCATGCGTTGCACGAAGCGCTGAAACTGCTACCCGCACAGTTGAGGGAGGCATGGTCGCTTGACTGGAGCGCGGCCACGACGAGGCTTCAATCCGCGCGCGATCTTTACGTCATTGCCCGCGGCTTAGGCTTCGGCGCGGCGCAAGAAGCGGCGCTGAAATTAAAAGAAACCTGCGCCTTGCATGCGGAAGCATTCAGTGCCGCCGAAGTCCGCCACGGCCCGATGGCGATCGCAAACAAAGGCTTTCCGGCCCTGGTGCTGTCACAAAACGACGAAACAAGGCTTGGAATCAAGGAGACCGTGACTGCGTTCTTGGCGCATGGCGTCGACGTGCTACTGGCGGGATTCGAAGATCCCCACGCCTTGAATCTTCCATCCTTGGCGGCCCATCCCGCGTTGCAGCCGATCCTTTTCCTGCAAAGTTTCTATCGGATGGCCGAAGCGCTGTCGCGGGCGCGCGGTCTGAATCCAGACAATCCTCCCTACCTCAACAAAGTGACCGAGACGCTGTGATGACAACTGCACTTGCCAATGGCCGTATCGTGACCGGTAGAGCCTTGGCGAAAGGCCTCACCATATTAATCGAAGACGGACGAATCGGCGCCATCGTCCCGGCACACGCTGTGCCGCAAGGATGCGAAGTCTACGACCTGGAAGGCGGCACGCTGATGGCCGGCTTCATCGATCTTCAGGTCAACGGAGGAGGAGGCGTGCTGTTCAACGACGCCCCGACAGTCCAGGCGCTGCACACGATCGGCCGCGCCCATAGCCGTTTCGGCACCACGGGATTTTTGCCGACCATCATGAGCGACGACTTCGCCACCATCGCCGAGGCTATTGCGGCCGTGGACGAGGCTATCGCCGCGGGCGTGCCTGGCGTGTTGGGCATCCATATTGAAGGCCCGTTCCTCAACGCGGAGCGGAAGGGCATCCACGACCCCGCTAATTTTCGGATTCTGGACGCCGACGGCTTTTCGCTCGTCACCTCACTCAAGCGCGGCAAGACGATGCTGACACTGGCGCCGGAGACCACGAGCCCGCGCATGATCGCGGCCCTGACCGAAGCAGGCGTGCTGGTTTCCGCCGGCCATACCAATGCGAATTACGAGATATTGACGGCCGCTTTCGCTGCCGGGCTTCGGGGCTTCACGCATCTGTTCAACGCCATGTCGACGCTGACGGCCAGGGCGCCGGGTACGGTGGGAAGCGCGCTCGACAATGACGACTGCTGGTGCGGAGTTATCGTGGACGGCCGCCACGTGCATCCGGCCTCGCTGCGCGTCGCGCTGCGCTGCAAGGGCCGCGACCGGCTGATGCTCGTTACCGATGCGATGCCGAGCGTCGGATCCTCTCGTAAGTCCTTCGAACTGGCCGGCAAGACGATCAGCGTCCAGAACGGTGTCTGCGTTGGCCCCGACGGCACATTGGCGGGATCGGATCTCGACATGGCGGCGGCGTTCCGCAACGCAAAATCGTTTTTCAAGCTCGACCTGCCCGACCTCTCGCGCCTAGCCAGCGGCAATGCAGCGGAGTTTCTTGGCCTCGAACGGGAGATCGGTTTCATCCTGCCAGGCGCCCGCGCCGATCTTGTCCTGATGAACGACGAACTGCAGGTGCGGCAATGTTGGATCGGCGGCAAACCGCAGCTCGTACGGGAGTGAGCCGTCCTGCTCCGGCGCAGGCCTGGTGGAACATCGCCAAGCCAGCGTCGGCGGGGATGCGGAGAGTGTCATGAAATGGATTGCCGGTCTTCTTCTGCTCTGTTGCGGCACAAGCCTCTCCGCCTGGGCGGCGCCTTCGGCCGCAGACGTTAGCGTTGCCAAGCCATGCAGCCAGCCTGTCTCCGACAAAGGCCGCGAAACAATCCAGCAGCGCAGGGTTTTCGTCGGGTACTACCCCAGTTGGCTCGACCCCGTTCTTGCGCCAAGCGCGAACGGCTGCGACACGACACAGGAAGGGGCGCCTGCCAGCGGTCTTGCATTTGCGCCGGCAGCCTATAGCCATATCGTCATCGCCTTCGCCGATCCCAATTTTTCCTGGGACGGCGACATGACGTCCTGGGCGGGCAGCGGCCTGCAGTTCCGCGCATCGCCGGTACAGGTCGAACGCGCCATCGACGCGCTCCATGCCCGCAAGCTGCGCGTTCTGTTGGCCGTAGGCGGAGCAATCTACAAAAATTGGACGGCCCTCGCCGCCGAAGGCCGCAGCCGGACCGCCGGACCGATGACCAAGGCCCTGGCGCACATGGTGGGCGCCCTGGGGCTTGACGGCTTGGATATCGATTACGAAGTCGAAGGGGCGGACGGTGCCGCGATTGCGGACTATCGCGACGCGATCCGCGCGCTCGACACCGCCGTCCGCCTCGCCGGCCGCGGCAAGCTTCTGACACTCGCCGCCTGGTCCATAGGCGCCGACTGCACCACGGCGACCGAACTTTCGCCTTGCCGAGGCGAAACATCCTCCTGGCCGGGAGGCTTCGCCGGACGGGAACGTCTGACCTTTGCGGACCCCAATATCGTCCGTATGCTGAGCATGGTCAGCGTCATGTCCTATGACGCGGGATACGAAAATTACGACGCCGTCAGGGCATGGACGCTATACCGCGCGCTGCTGCCCAAGAGGATCGTCGTCAACATCGGATTCGAAATCGCGCCCGAGGGATGGGGCGGCGGCAGGCTGGTCGCCGAAGACGCGCAGGCTGAGTGCCCCGGCTCGGTCATTGTGGCCGATCAATTCGGCGAGCCGGTGAACCAACCTTATTCCGTGGATCGCCTGATCAAGGCCGCGCCTTTGAGCCGGCGGCCGCACGGCAATCCGCAAGACGGGGTCATGCTCTGGAACATTCTCAAGAACGAGAATCTGCCGGATTGTGGATCCTTGCCCGTCGTTTCACCAAAGGGATTGGAAGCCAAGGCCGCTGCCGTTCTGGATGCCGGGCCCGATGGTGTCGCTTCTCCATCCGCCCATCCCGAGGCCGCCCATGTCCAGTGAGAGTTCCATCGTCTCGACGCCGATCGAAACCGTTGCCGCTAGACGTCGCCATTTTCATCCCGCCACTTGGGTACCCACGCTCTACACCGCCGAGGGCCTGCCATTCGTGATGGTGAATGTGGTTTCGGTGTTCATGTACAAAAGCCTCGGTCTCAACGACAGCAAGATCGCCTTCTTCACTAGCCTCGTGACCATCCCCTGGGCGATAAAGCCGCTATGGGGGGCATTGATCGAGATGTTCCGCACCAAGAAGGCGTTCGTCCTGGCCACGGAACTAGGCGGCGGCGTCTGCTTCGGACTGGTGGCGCTCAGTCTGCACCTGCCCTCCTGGTTCGCGTGGACTCTTATCTTCTTTGGCCTTTGCGCCATCAACTCATCCGTCCACGACACGGCCGCCGACGGGATCTATGTCACCGTCCTCAACGCTAAACAGCAGGCAAAATGGGTCGGCTGGCAAGGCGCGTTTTACAATGTCGGCAAGATCGTCAGCCAAGGCGGATTCGTCCTGGTCGCCGGGCTTTTAGAAAAACGCTACGGGCCGGTCTCTGCCTGGACGATAGTGTTCTGCGCTTTCGGATTGCTGATGATCACGATCGGCCTCTGGCATCTGCTGTTTCTGCCATCCGGCGGGCGCGCCAAACCCGTCTCCACGGCTCAGGCCGCCCGCACTTTTCTCGATGTGCTCGTGACCTTCTTCCGCAAAAAATACATCCTGTGGGGTATCGTGTTTCTCGTGCTCTACCGTTTTGCCGAGGGCCTAGCGATCAAGATCGCGCCGCTGTTTTTGCGCGCCGCGCGTGACCATGGCGGCCTCGGTCTGTCGACAGCGGATGCCGGGTGGCTCTATGGCGTCTTTCCGCCTATCGCCTTCGTCCTGGGCTCGATCGCGGCGGGCTATTTCACGGCAGGCAGAGGATTGCGCAAATCGCTTCTAGTGCTGTGCGCAGCCTTCAACATTCCCTTTGCGGTATATCTTTTCCTTGCTCTGGTGCAGCCCGCCGACCGCTCGCTCATTACAGTCCTGGTGAGCCTCGAGTGGCTTGGATACGGATTCGGATTTGTCGGTCTGATGCTTTTCATGATGCAGCAGATCGCGCCAGGCCCCTACCGCACGGCCCATTACGCCTTCGCGACCTCCCTGATGGGGTTCGGGTTCCTGATCCCCTCGTCGATGAGCGGCTTTTTAAGTGACGCGCTGGGTTACCAGAAATTCTTCCTCCTGGTGATGCTGGCGACCATTCCTTCCTTCCTCATCTCCTGGCTGGTGCCCTTCCGCGATACCTCGGCGGAAGCGCAGCCGGGAGTGGTTTGACCGGAGCGCACGACATGAACACGCCCTTGAAAGTTCTCGTTCTCGCCGCGGGACAGAAGTCGATGCCATCCGGCGGCGGCGCGCTTGAGCTGCAACCGCTCGGCGACAGCACCGTGCTCGGACACGTGGTGCGCAACTTGCGCGGGCTTGCGGCGCCGCGCGATCTCATCGTCATCGCGGCGCCGGGCTCGCTCAAGGCGATCCAGAAAGAGCTGGGCTGGGAGCCAGCCTATGTCATCCAGGAAGAACCGCTGGGCACCGGCCATGCCGTTTTGCAGGCGGCGGGGATCTTGAGCGGATACGACGGGGACCTACTCATCCTTTATGCCGACACGCCGCTGCTGCGCCCGGCTACGCTGCGCGGCCTTCTAAACCGTCACCGGCTGAAAGCCGCCGACCTCACCCTCCTCACCGCCAACGTCCCGCAAGACCTGCCCTACGGGCGCGTACGGCGCGACGCCTCTGGCAAGATTCTCGACATCATCGAGCAATCCGAGGCGACAACGGAGGTCAAGGCGCTGCGCGAATTGAACGTCGGCGCCTATGTGGTGCGCGCGACGACGATCCTCGAGGCCCTGAGCGGCCTTAAGCCCCCCGAAGATGCCGCCGAATTGCGCCTGACGGATTGCGTGCAGCAGCTTTTGCGCTCGGGCCTGAAAGTGGACAGCTACCAGCTCTACGATCCGGACGAGGTTCGCGGCATCAACGACATCGCGGATCTGGAACAGGCCGCTTTCATTCTCCAGAAGCGGCTTTTCCGCCCTCGCCGCCAGGAAGAGGAAAACGAGGTGTCGTTCGGCACCGGCGGCTGGCGCGCCATCATCGGCGAAGGGTTCACTCTGCATAATGTGCGGCGGCTCTGCCAAGCCCTCGCCAACGAGAGCACGCGCAGCGGAGTGGAGAAAAAGGGCGTCATCGTCGGTTACGACCGCCGCTTCCTTAGCCGCCAGGCCGCCGAGGCCGCGAGCGAGGTATTCGCCGGCAACAATATCCCGACGATCTTATGCAGCGAGGATGCTCCGACTCCGCTCATCAACTATGCCACAGCGATGCTGGGCAGCGCCTACGGTTTGGCCTTCACCGCCAGCCACAACCCACCGGAATGGAATGGATTGAAAGTGTTTCACGGCGACGGCTCGTTGCTGCTCGATCACGAGACCAAGACCGTCGCCGCCGAAACGAATGCCCTGACCACATCCGACGTCATCAAGCTGGAGCTGGATCTGGCTCTGGAGGCCGGCATCGTCAAGGTCAGGGACTTCACCAACGAATATGTCGATGCGGTGGAAGCCTTGATCGACATGGACGTGATCCGCAAGGCGGGACTGAAGCTGATCGTGGATCCGATGTACGGCGTGGGGCAATTGACTCTCGAGACGGTCCTCGTCGAAGCGCGCTGCCGGGTTCACTTCATCCACAACCGCCATAATCCGCTTTTCGGCGGACGCAGCCCGGCGCCCGATCTGGAGGCGATGCGCGATCTCATCAACGAATTGCAGCAGAAAAGTTACGATCTGGGGCTGGCGATGGACGGCGACGCGGACCGTATCGCCATCGTCGACGAGAAAGGCCGCTACATCTCGTTTAACGACGTGCTCGTGCTGCTTTACTGGTATCTGCACGAAGTACGCGGCGAACGGGGCAGCGTGGTGCGCAATCTCAGCACCACGCATATTCTGGACCGTTTGGCCAAGGCGCTCGGCGAGGACTGCATCGAAGTGCCGGTGGGCTTCAAGCACATCGCCGCCGCGATGGTCGAGCACAACGCCCTGCTGGGCGGAGAGAGCAGCGGCGGCCTCACCATCCGCGGCCATATCCTCGGCAAGGACGGCATCTTCGCCTCGGCAATCGTGGTGGAGATGGTGGCGCGCACCGGTCTCAAGATCAGCGAATTGCAGGAGAAAGTGTGGTCCCTGACCGGTCGGCTTTACAGCGCAGAGGAACATTTCCCCGCTACGCCGGAAATGAAGATCGCCATTCCGAAGCTGCTGAAGGAAGCGCCTTGCAACGATGTCGCCGGCTATCCGGTGGAACGCATCAGCCACGTGGACGGCACCAAGCTCTACCTGGCCAACGACAACTGGGCGCAGCTGCGCTTCAGCGGCACCGAGCCTGTGCTGCGCCTAGCGGTGGAAGCGGACAGCCCCGAGAAGGCGCGGGACCTGATCGCTTGGCTGAAGCAATTCGTCTCCGCAAAAGCAGAAAAATCGACAACCGCCGAGGATCCATGCGTTACGGCCATTTCGACAATGAAAACCGCGAATATGTGATCGACCGGATCGACGTCCCGGTCTCCTGGACCAATTACATCGGCGTGAACCGGATGTGCGCGGTGCTCAGCCATGTGGCGGGCGGCTACAGCTTCTACCGCGATGCCGAGCACGGCCGCATCACCCGATTCCGCCCCAATGGCGTGCCCATGGATTGGCCGGGGCACTGGATATACCTGCGCGACGACGAGGACAGGGACTATTGGACGATCACCTGGCAGCCGGTGGGAAAGCCCTTGGACCAGGCAAAATACGAATGCCGCCACGGCTTGTCCTATTCCCGCTACGAAGCCGAATACAAAGGTATCCGCGCGGAACAGCTGATCTTCATCACCCACGAGGACGACGTGGAGATCTGGGATGTGCGGGTGAAAAACCTTTCGAGTCGCCCGCGCACGCTCAGCCTCTTCAGCTATCTCGAATGGAGTTTCCACCACATCGAGATCGACAACCAGAATTTCCAGATGTCTCTTTATGCCAGCGGCTCCAGTTACGCCCAGGGCGTGATCGAATACGACTTCCATTACGAACCCTGGACCTACCATTTCCACGCCGCGAGTTTCGAGCCCGACGGCTTCGACAGCATGCGCGACAGCTGGATCGGGCCTTACCGCAGCGAACGCAATCCGCTGGCGGTGAGCGACGGCCGCTGCGGCGACAGCGCGGAGACGACCGGCAACCACTGCGCCAGCCTCCACAAGCGGATCACGCTTGCTCCCGGCGAAGAGCGGCGATTTGTCTTCATGGTCGGCACCGGCGACCGCGCGGTGGGTATCGAGAAAAAGGCCAAGTATAGCGACTTCAAGAAGGTCGACGCCGCCTTCGCCGACCTCAAAGACTATTGGGACGAGAAATGCGCCGTCTTCCAGGCGACGACGCCCAATCCCGGGCTCGACACCATGGTCAACATCTGGACGCTCTACCAGGCGGAGACCTGCGTGGTTTGGAGCCGGTTCGCCAGCTTCATCGAGGTCGGCGGTCGCACCGGACTTGGCTATCGCGACACCAGTCAGGACGTGATGGCGGTTCCTCACACCAACCCGGCGAAGGTCAAGCAACGCCTCACGGAGCTGCTCAACGGCCAGGTCAGCATGGGCTACGGCCTGCACCTATTCGATCCGGAATGGTTCCTCCCGCAGCAAAAGCCAAAATTCAAGAGTCCCACGATCGCGCATGCACCGGCCAAATCGAGCTACATCCACGGACCCGACCAAGCCTGCTCGGACGACCATCTCTGGCTCATCCCCTCGATCTGCGACTATGTGAAGGAAACCGGCGATACCGCCTTCTTCGACGAGGTGATTCCTTATTGCGACAAAGGCGAAGCCACGGTTTGGGACCATATGAAGGCGGCCCTCAATTTCAGCGCCAAAAAAGTCGGCCCCTCGGGTATCTGCCTCGGTCTGCGCGCCGACTGGAACGATTGTCTCAATCTTGGCGGCGGCGAGAGCGCCATGGTGAGCTTCTTGCACCATTGGGCCCTGCTCGCCTTCGTGGAGGCGGCCCAGTTCCTGGGCCGTCAGGAGGACGGCGAAACCTATCGCGCCCTGGCGGCCAAGGTGCGCGCCGCCTGCGAGCGCGAATTGTGGGACGGCAAATGGTATGCCCGCGGCACCACCGCGTCCGGCCTCAAGATCGGCACCGAGGCCAGCGAAGAGGCCAAGGTCTTCATCGAAAGCAACAGCTGGGCGGTCCTCTCCGACGCCGCGCCGCGCAAGCACGCCGAAGCCGCGGTCGCGGCGATGGACGAACATCTTTTCTCGCCTTGGGGACTGCACCTTCTGCAGCCGAGTTTCTCACGGCCCAACGACGAGATCGGTTTCATGGGCCGCGTCTACAAAGGCGTGAAGGAAAACGGTGCCATCTTCAGCCATCCCAATCCCTGGGCGGTGATCGCCGCGGCGAAACTCGGCCAGGGCGGCCGCGCGATGCGCTTCTACGACAGTCTTTTGCCCTATAATCAGAACGACAAGATCGAAACCCGGCAGGCGGAACCCTACAGCTATTGCCAGTTCGTCTACGGCGCCGAGCACAAGCGGCATGGCCGGGCGCGGCATCCCTGGCTGACCGGCAGCGCCGGTTGGAGTTACACCGCCGTCACCAAATGGATTCTCGGCGTGCGTCCCGGCTTTAAGGGCTTAACGGTCGATCCCTGCATCCCGCCCAATTGGCCAAGCTTCACGGTTGTACGCAAATGGCGCGGCGCCACCTATCGCATCGAGATCCGCAATCCGGACGGCGTCAGCAAGGGCGTGCGCTCCATACTTCTCGACGGAAAACCCATTGCGGGCGAAATACCGGTTCAACCCACCGGTAGCGTGGCCGACGTTACCGTCGTCATGGGTTAGTTCCGCATGCGTTTCGGAATAGATCTCGGCGGCACCAAAATCGAAATCCGCGCTCTGGGCGAGCACGGCAAGGAGCTACTGTGCAAACGCGTGCCAACGCCCACGCAGTGTTATGCAGATGTCGTCGCCGCCATTCGCGACCTCGTTTTCGACAGCGAGCTGCAGCTCGGCCGGCGCGGTAGCGTGGGCGTCGCCATCCCCGGATCGATGAGCAGCATGACCGGCCTTGTCAAAAACGCACCGAACATCGGCCTCAAGGGCCATCCTTTGGATCGGGATCTGGCCGCGGCGCTGGGCCGGCCGGTGCGCATCGAGAACGACGCCAATTGTTTTACCCTTTCGGAAGCCCGCGATGGCGCCGCTGCCGGCAAGAATGTCGTGTTCGGCATCATCGTCGGAACCGGTGTGGGCGGCGGCATATGCGTCGGCGGCCATATCCTGACCGGCGCCAACCACATCGCCGGCGAATGGGGCCATACGCCTCTGCCCGCGCCATGCGGCGAAGAATTGACTCATCCGGTTCTCTGCAAGTGCGGTCGCAGCAACTGCATCGAAAGCTGGTGCAGCGGCCCGGGGTTGGCCGCGCGCTTTACCGTTCGCACCGGCCGTACGCTGTCGGTGCCGGAAATCGTTGCGGAAGCCAAGAGGGGCGACCGGGAAGCGGCCGAAGAAATGGAAAAATTCTACGACCGGTTCGCCAGAGCGATCGGCACGATCGTCAGCATTATCGACCCGGATGTCGTCGTGATCGGCGGGGGGCTTTCCAATATCGACGCGCTATACAGCGAATTGCCGAGACGGGCGCAGAAACATGCCATCTCGCCGGAAGGCCCCATCCGCGTCGTCAAGAACCGCCATGGCGATTCCAGCGGCGTGCGCGGCGCCGCGTGGCTGTGGCGCGAAGAAGAAGTCGAAGAATAGAAGCCAGCGCGTCTTTTCGCGCGTGCGTCGCGTGACGATTACCTCTGCAAGGCCGCAAACGATATTATAGCGCTTCCGGCGTTTACGCCATAATACCGGAAAATTTACCATCCCCCACCTTATCCCGGCAGTTCGCTGGAGCCCATCAGAAATCTGTCGACCTCACGCGCGCATTCCCGCCCCTCGCGAATCGCCCACACGACCAGCGATTGTCCGCGCCGCATGTCGCCGCAGGAGAAAATCTTGGGCGTCGTGGTTTTGTAATCTTCCATGCTCGCCTTCACATTGCCGCGCGCATCCAGCTCCACACCCGCCTGTTCGACGAGGCCCGCTTTGCGCGGCCCGGCGAACCCCATGGCGAGCAACACCAGATCGCATTTGATCTGGAAGGCGCTGCGCGGGATTTCGACCAGATTCATCTGCCCGCCATCGCCGAGCTTCCAGTCCACGCGCACGCATTCCAGGGCTTGGATCTTGCCGTCCTTGCCGGTGGCGCGTTTGGTCAGCACCGACCAGTCGCGCTCGCAGCCTTCTTCCTGAGAAGACGAGGTGCGCAGTTTCAGCGGCCAATCCGGCCAAGTGAGCGCCTTGTTTTCCTTGTCCGGCGGCTTGGCGAGAATCTCGAGCTGGGTCACCGAAAGCGCGCCCTGCCGGTTGGCGGTGCCGATACAGTCCGATCCCGTATCGCCGCCGCCGATCACCACGACATGCTTGCCTTCAGCGCTCAGCGTGCCGTTCGGCGCCGCCTTGGATTCGTCGTCGCCCGCCACGCGCTTGTTCTGCTGGGTCAGAAAATCCATCGCATAATGGATGCCCGCCAGTTCGCGGCCCTCGACTCGCAGATCGCGCGGGCTCTCCGCCCCGCCCGCCATCACCACCGCATCATACTCGGCGAGAAGCCGCGATACCGGGTAAGAGACGCCCACTTCGACGCCGGGGCGGAACTCCACGCCTTCGGCCTGCAGCTGTTCGAGGCGCCGATCGATGAGATGTTTTTCCATTTTGAAATCGGGAATGCCGTAGCGCAGCAATCCGCCCATCCGGTCGTTCTTCTCGAACACCGTGATGTCATGCCCAGTGCGCGCCAGTTGCTGCGCGCAGGCCAGCCCTGCCGGACCGGAACCAATCACAGCAACTTTTTTGCCGGTTTTCTTTGCCGGGGCGGAAGGCCGAATCCAGCCCTCTTCCCAGCCGCGATCCACAATCTGGCATTCGATGGTTTTGATCGTGACCGGATTGTCCTGGATGTTGAGCGTGCAGCTCGCCTCGCAGGGCGCGGGGCAGACGCGTCCCGTGAATTCCGGAAAATTATTCGTCGAGTGCAGCGTCTCCAGCGCAACGCGCCACTGTTCGCGATAGACGAGGTTGTTCCAGTCGGGGATCAAATTGTTGACCGGGCATCCCGTGTGACAAAAGGGAATGCCGCAGTCCATGCAGCGCGCCGCCTGCTTGCCGATTTCGCCATAAGGCAACGGTTTCACGAATTCATGATAATTGGTCTTGCGCACGTCGGGCTTTTCAATGCCGCGATCCTGGCGTTCGATTTCCAGAAAACCCGTGATCTTGCCCATGATTATTCCGCCGCTGCAGCTTTGACCGATTCGCGCTCGGCCTTCAGGTCGGTCAGGGCGCGGCGGTAGTCTATCGGTACGATCTTCACGAACTTGCCGAGCGCCGTGCCCCAATTGTCGAGCAGTGCGCGCGCCCGAGCGCTTCCCGTATGCAGCAGGTGGCGCTCGACGAGGATACGCAGTCGCTCCGCATCGAAGCGCAGCGGATCTCCCATCCCGGCATCGGTCACGCTGACGGAGCGCCGGCGCGGCATCTCCGCGTCTTCGCCGCCGGCCGCGGGGCTGATTTTCTCCAGCGTCACCATTGACCGGTTGCAGAGATCCTCGAACGCGCCATCCGGGTCATAGACATAGGCGATGCCGCCCGACATGCCCGCCGCGAAATTGCGCCCGGTCTTGCCGAGCACCGCCACGACGCCGCCGGTCATATATTCGCAGCCATGATCGCCTGTGCCCTCGACCACCGCGACTGCGCCCGAATTGCGCACCGCGAAACGCTCACCCGCGACGCCTTCGAAATAGGCCTCGCCGGCGATCGCGCCGTAAAGAACGGTATTGCCGACAATGATGTTCTCGGTCGGCTCGCGCGTGATGCCTTTGGGCTGGCGCACCACGATGCGTCCCCCCGAGAGACCCTTGCCGACATAATCGTTGGCGTCGCCGTAGAGTTCGAGGCAGACGCCGCGCGAAAGAAACGCGCCGAAGCTCAGCCCCGCCGTGCCGGTAAAGCATATGGCAATCGTGTCTTCGGGCAGCCCCGCATGGCCATATCGCCTCGCGATTTCACCCGACAGCATCGCGCCGACCGTGCGGTCCACATTGCGGATGGTTCGTTCCAACCGCACCGCCTTGCCCTTTTCGATGGCGGGTTTCGAGGCCGCGATCAATTCGTGATCGAGCGCGGTTTCGAGGCGATGGTTCTGCCGTTCGCAATTACGGATGGCGACGCCCGGTTTGGGCTGCACCTGATGCAGGATTTTCGACAGGTCGATGCCTTGGGTCTTCCAGTGCCGCACCGCATCCGTCATATCGAGCCGGTCGACATGACCAATCATCTCGTTGACGGTGCGATAGCCCATCGACGCCATGATCTCGCGCAATTCCTCGGCAACGAAGAAAAAATAGTTGATGACATGCTCCGGCGTGCCGGTGAAGCGCTTGCGCAGGACCGGGTTCTGCGTCGCGATGCCGACCGGACAAGTATTGAGATGGCATTTGCGCATCATCAGGCAGCCCGACGCGATCAGCGGAGCGGTGGCGAAGCCGAATTCGTCGGCTCCCAGAAGCGCGGCGACGGCGACATCGCGCCCGGTGCGTATCCCGCCGTCCACCTGCACGGCGATACGTCCGCGCAAGCCGTTCAGCACCAAGGTCTGCTGAGTTTCGGCCAGCCCGATCTCCCACGGGCTTCCCGCATGGGTGAGCGAGGTGAGCGGCGACGCCCCGGTGCCGCCGTCGAACCCGGAAATCGTCACATGATCGGCGCGGCATTTGGCGACGCCCGCCGCCACCGTGCCGACGCCGACCTCAGCGACCAGCTTCACCGAAATGCGTGCCTTCGAATTGACGCTTTTCAAATCGCGGATGAGTTGCGCCAAATCCTCGATGGAATAAATGTCGTGATGGGGCGGCGGCGAGATCAATCCGACGCCCGGCGTGGAATGGCGCACACGGGCGATGTTCTTGTCCACTTTCGGGCCGGGCAATTGTCCGCCCTCGCCGGGCTTGGCCCCTTGCGCCATCTTGATCTGGATATCGTCGGAATTGACGAGATATTCCGTCGTCACGCCGAAGCGCCCTGACGCAACCTGTTTGATGGAAGAGCGCGTGGAATCGCCATTGGCGAGGGGCTTGAAGCGCTCCGGCTCCTCGCCGCCCTCGCCGGTGTTGGAACGCGCGCCGATGCGGTTCATCGCAATCGCCAGCGTTGTATGCGCCTCGCGGGAGATCGAGCCGAAACTCATCGCCCCGGTCGCAAAGCGCTTGACGATCTCGACCGCCGGTTCGACCTCATCGAGCGGGATCGGGTTTTCGGCAAGCTTGAACCGCATCAGTCCGCGCAAGGCCAAAAGCCTCTCGCTCTGCTCGTTGATGGTGTCGGCGAACGATTTATACTCGGACCAATTGTTGCCGCGTACCGCGTGCTGCAGCCGCGATACCGATTCCGGCGTCCAGGCATGCTCTTCGCCGCGCAGCCGGAATGCATAATCGCCGCCGACATCCAGCATGTCGCGATAGATCGGATTGTCGCCATAGGCGCTTAAATGGCGCTCCACGCATTCCTCGGCGATATCCTCCAGGCCGATGCCCTCGATCGTGGTCGCCGTGCCGGTGAAATACTTCTCGACAAGGGCGGAGGACAGCCCCACCGCGTCGAAAATCTGCGCGCCGCAATAGGACTGATAGGTCGAGATGCCCATCTTGGACATCACCTTGAGCACGCCCTTGCCAATCGCCTTGATGTAATTCTTCTGCACGTGGGCGGGCGAGAGCGTAATTCCCGCCTGCAGGCAAATCTGCTCTAGCGTTTCGAAGGCCATATAGGGATTGATCGCCTCGGCGCCATAACCGGCCAGCACGCAGAAATGATGCACCTCGCGCGCTTCGCCAGTCTCCACCACCAGCCCGGTCTGCATGCGCAGGCCCTGGCGGATCAGATGATGATGCACCACCGCGGTGGCCAGCGCGGAGGGTATCGGAATACGCTCCTTCGACACCGCGCGGTCCGAAAGAATGAGGATATTGTTGTCGGCCAGCACCGCATCGGTCGCGTCCATGCAGATACGCTGCACCGCGCCCGCAAGCCCCTTTGCGCCCTCCGAGGCGGGCCAGGTGCAATCGACGGTGGCGGTGCGGAACGCGCCATCGACCAATTCCTCGATAGTGCGGATTTTCTGCAAATCCGCGTTGGTCAGCACCGGCTGGTGAACTTCAAGCCGCTTATGCGTACCCGCCTGGTGGCCGAGCAGATTGGGCCGCGGCCCGATCATCGACACCAGCGACATCACCAATTCCTCGCGGATCGGATCGATCGGCGGATTGGTCACTTGCGCGAAATTCTGCTTGAAATAGTCGTAGAGCAGCGTGGGCTTCTTCGACAGAATTGCAATCGGCGTATCGCGGCCCATCGAGCCGACGGGATCGTCGCCGCCGCGTGCCATCGGCTCCAGAAAGAACTTCAAGTCTTCCTGCGTGTAACCGAAGGCCTGCTGGCGATCGAGCAGCGTGGACGAATCGTCGACCTTGGTGCCTTGCTCATCCGGCACATCGGGCAATTCTTCCAGCTTGTACTGCGTCGCCTTCAGCCATTTCTCATAAGGCTCGGCGGCGGCAAGTTGGCGTTTGATCTCTTCGTCCTCGACGATGCGGCCTTGTTCGAGGTCGATGAGCAGCATCTTGCCGGGCTGCAGGCGCCATTTACGCCGGATTTTTTCTTCCGGCACTGGCAGTACGCCGGACTCCGACGCCATGATGACGAGATCGTCCTCGGTGACGATAAAGCGCGCGGGGCGAAGCCCGTTGCGGTCCAGCGTCGCGCCGATCTGCCTGCCGTCGGTAAAGGCGATGGCGGCGGGACCATCCCAGGGTTCGAGAAGCGCCGCATGATACTCGTAAAAGGCGCGGCGTTTCGCATCCATCAGCTTGTTGCCGGCCCAGGCCTCGGGGATCAGCATCATGACGGCATGGGCGATGGGATAACCGCCCGCAATCAAAAGCTCGAGCGCATTGTCCAGGCTCGCGGTGTCGGACTGGCCATGCGGAATCAGCGGCCACATCTTGTCGAGATCGGCGCCCAGTAAATCCGATTCCATCGTGCGGCGACGCGCATTCATCCAGTTCACGTTGCCGCGCAACGTGTTGATCTCGCCGTTATGGGCGATGAAGCGATAAGGATGGGCCAGTTTCCAGGATGGAAACGTATTGGTCGAGAAACGCTGATGCACCAGCGCAATCGCCGATGCAGTGAGCGGATTTTGCAGGTCGAGGTAGAAGCGGCCGACGTCCGGGGCCAGCAGCAGACCCTTATAGACAAGGGTGAGCGCCGAAAAGCTCGGCATGTAAAACTGGGTGATGGCGGGCAGCTTGTGCTTTTTGGCCAGTGCCGCCAGCGGATTCTGCGTCTGCTTGCGGACCGCGAGCAGCTTTCGCTCGAACGCATCCACGTCGCGGATATTCGGCCCCCAGCCGATGATCGCCTGGCGGATGAGAGGCATTTCCTTGATAACGGTTTCGCCAAGCCCGGCGGGATCGGTCGGCACATCGCGCCAGCCGAGTAGAACTTGTCCCTCGACTTTTAGATAATGCTCGAACTGCTTGACGACTGTGGTGCGCGCATTTTCATCATGCGGCAGGAAACACATGGCAACCGCATAATGGCCCGGCCTCGGCAACGTGACGCCGGCTTCCGCTGCCCAACTGCGAAACAGCGCGTCGGGAATCTGGATCAGGATTCCGGCGCCGTCGCCGACCAGCGGGTCCGCGCCCACCGCGCCACGATGGTCCAAATTGGTCAGAATCTGAAGTCCCTGGACGATGATGTCATGGGACTTTGCACCCTTGATGTTGGCGACAAAGCCAACGCCGCACGAGTCGTGCTCATTGCGCGGATCGTACAAGCCTTGTTTCTGCGGCGGTCCCATTCGTATGCGTCCAGGGCGATTAGCCAAGTTCCCTCCGGGAGCCCAAAATCAAGCTTTACATAAGCTTTGCGGTTCGCTCCTGGCAATGCCAATTATTGCGCAATAGTGACGCTCTTTTGAAATCTAATTGCTTTGTTTGACGCTTGCGAGGGCAAAAAATAACCATTCGATCCCTTAAAAAAGTCACTTGTGCCATTCACCACGTCCTACAGCCGCGGGTGAGGCAGAAATGGGGCCAACGGTTTCAAGGTCTTGGGGGCTCGGCCGAACACCGCATTGGCTTACAACGCGGCCTCCCGGTCGGTTCAACGTTCGCAATGATGCCGAGGCGGCTAGCGGCCGCGCGGGGGTTGGTTCATCTGTTCGAGAAGCGGGCGCAGCGCGTTCATCTCCGCGCCGAAGCCGCTCCAATCTCCCGCCTTCAACTTCGCAAAAGCGCGGTCATAGTGGGCGAGCGCCTCGCTCGCGCGATCAGAGAGCGGGCCGGTCGACAAATTCGCGGCGGCGGCGGCGGCCGGCGCGGCGGAAGCCGGCGGCGCCTTGAAGAGCGCGCCCAGCGCGCCGGCGAGTGTTTCTTCCATCACCACGCGGTCGCCATAGATCGCGATCACGCGCTTGAGTTCGGGCAGCTGTCCGGACTGCGCGCGCAGATAGAGCGGCGTGACGTACAGAATCGAATTGCCGATCGGAACGACAAGAAGATTTCCGCGGATGACGCGCGAGCCACTTTGATTCCACAGCGAGATCTGCTGGGAGACCTCGGTATTCTGATTGATCAGCGCCTCGATCTGAAACGGCCCGTAGACCAGCTTGTCCTTCGGAAACTCATAGACGATCAGTTTGCCGTAGTCGGGCTGATCGCAGCGCGCGGCGAGCCACGCGATCATGTTCTCGCGCTGGCTTGGCACCATGGGGAGCATGAGTACGAATTCGGTGCGCGTCTCCCCGGGCAAGCGCATGTTGATGTAATACGGCGCCATCTTGCTGTCGGACGTGTCGTCGATGCCGTTCGGCTGACGCGGGAACTGCCAGAGGTCTTCGCGGTTGTAGAACACTTCCGGCGCGCCCATGTGATAGGCGCGATAAAGCTGCGCCTGAATGAGGAAAAGGTCCTCCGGATAGCGGGTATGCTTGCGCAGATCGGCGGGCATCGCCGCAAACGGTTTGAACAGCGCGGGAAAGATACGCCGGTAGGTCGCGACAATCGGGTCGGCGGGATCTGTCACATAGAAATCCACGCTGCCGTTATACGCATCGATGACAATCTTGACGGAATTTCTGATGTAGTTGGTTGTGTCGTCCTCGAGCGGCTGGGCATACGGAAACCAGCTGCTGGTGGTGTAGGCATCCTGAATCCAGTAGAGCCGCCCGCCGCTGACGACGATGTACGGATCCTTGTCGAGGCGCAGGAAGGACGCGATCTGGTGCACGCGCTCCTGGATGTTGCGGCGGAACATGACCCGGCTCTCGGCCGTAATGTATTCGCTGAGCAGGATGTTCACGTCGCCGAAATACCAGGCGAAAAGCGCGCGCCGCGCGATGCCGCCGATGGGAACGCCGTCCGCGCCATCATAGGCGCGATAGACATTGTTGCTGCCCCTCGGATAATCGAACTCCGGCGTGCTGCCTTTGACGATCACATAAGGCGCGTCGCCTTCGCCGAAATAGATTCGCGGCTCGCTGACCGCCGGTCCGCCGGAGGCGACGGGCGGGATGTCCTGCAGATAGAAGATCGGCAACCCTTCGGGCGACGTGCGCGTGACGGGCGACATCACCAACCCGTTGCCATGTGTGAAGATCACGTGGAGGTTGACCCAGGTCTGCGCGTTGTCGGGAAGCAGCGAAGGTTCCAGCTCGCGCGCCGACAGCATCACCTGCTGATCGGCGCCGCCGAGATCATAACGATCGATGTCAGCATCGTGGAATTTATAATAGGTGCGGATTTCCTGGAGCTGCGCGTAGGTGTCGAGCAGCGGCTGCCAGTCCCACAGCCTGATGTTGTCGATCGTCGCGCGATTATCCTGAAGCGACTGGTAGGTGAGCGACTGGTCCGCGGTGAATGGTTTGACGACGATGTTCCGCAGTTTATAGGCCTCGCGCGTCAGCGCGATGTTTCGAGCGATGTATGTCGATTCCAGCTGCAGCTCGTTGGGCTTCACATAGACGCGCTGGAACAGCGCCGCGGCGGCGGGCGAGAGCAGGTACGACGTGCCGAAAACCAACGCCGCCGATGCCAGCGGAATCCTCACCGAGCGTAGCCGCACATTCGCGAACGAAGCGATGGCGGCGACGCAGCACAGCGCGACGAGCGCCATCAAGATCGGCAACGCGACATGGATGTCGGTGTAGCTTGCTCCCACGACGACGCCGTTGTCACCGTAGAGAAGCAGATAGCGGTCGAGATAGAAGGACCATGCCTCGACCGCGAAGAAGAGGCCGAGCAGGACGGACCCGTGCGCGGCGGCCGCGGCCGAAACGAAGCGGCGGCGCGCATCGAATGCGATCTCGCCGCACGCCCAATAAACGATTGCGGCGAAGAGCGCGCCCAGCAAGAGCGCGAGCAGCATCCAGTCCTTGAGCGCGACGAAGGCGGGAAGCGAGAACAGATAGAAGCTGAAATCGTTGCCGAACAACGGATCGCTGCGTCCGTACGGCGCCTGGTCGATATAGTTGAGCGCCAGATTCCAGTTGGCGGTCCAGCTAAGCGCGACAAGCATTGCGACGACCACGGAAATTCCCGCGACGAGCCGACGCCAGGGCAAGCGCCGCACGAGGCGCTCGATCACCGCGGGCAATTGTCCGCTGCCGAGCGATTCCCACGGAGTGTCGACCGCATGCAGATGGGCGTGCGAACCCGCGAAGCGGGACGCAAGCGCTCCGTTCACCCAAACAACAGCCGCGGTTGCCGCGAAGACGACGGCAAAGAGTACGGCCTTCGCGCCGACGATTTTCCAGAAGACTCCGAGAAAGCCGACGGAGGAAAACCAGGTCCAGTCGACCAGGAAGCCGCTCGCGAGTCCTAGTATGATCCAGCACGCGACAATAATCGCAATCGCCGGCACAATTATTCTGGATCGCATCATGCATTTATCCTTCGGATCAACGCGGTTTTCGGGAAGCGGGGGGCCCAATCCTCCCAAAAGGATAATCTTGGACCCGAACGCGGTCGCTTTATCACACTTGCTATCGTGACGAAAAGTAAAACGCCGAAAAATCGGCTTATATCTTCTTCGGACGGGGTGGCCCGGGTACTCTTACCTTTTTTGGGAAAAGGAAGCGGTGTATGTCGATTTTGCGTGCTCCTAAGCTTTTAGAAGAAGTCCAAATGTCGCTTTTGCATGATGACTGGTGAAGATGCCCCTTTGATTCATTGATCCGTGCGCGCGTTACGGCAAGAGATAAAAGTCAGGAGAAACAAAACGGCCGAGATTGTCCGTAACAAAATCTTTGCTACCAAGGCTTTTGCACGCATTCGTGTGATTATAAATATCGAGCTTCAGGAGCTCCGATCCAATTCGGTCGTCGGGATTCTTGGTCCGATGTAACGAAACCAACACTTTCCCCGCATAGACTACCGGAAAGCGAAACGTCATCAGAACCCGCGAACCGTTAAGCCGAAAGGCGCACGCATTTCTTAGCGGGAAGCGACGCGGTATTTCAGAGTTAAGCTGTATTTCCAGAAGACAGTGATTCTCCTCATCGACTTTGCTCGTTCCAAGCGTAATTTCAATCGTCGTATGCGCCGGCCCCTCCGCCGAAACGCCGTCCTGCGGCGGCAAAAGCATGCGACGGATGTTGCGGAAGCTTTCGACCGCATCCGTCACCGACAAGCGCAACAGCTCAAGATACCGGCGCCGAGCATCATCGCAAAGACATGTCTTCGATTGTATACCGTCTTGTTCCAGCCGGTTCAGAACGTCCGAAAAATCCGAGATTTCCGTTTTGGTTCTCTCGCACAATTTCGCCATTTCTTCGAGGTTGACAGCGATGCGGGAATTTTCCTCGCGCGATCTTATCCACGCCGTGTCGCCGCCATGGCCATCCCGGCGGCACGAAACGATAAGATTTTCGAAGTCGCCGCGATATTCATCAAGCGCGCGCCGTGCGTCCGCAAACCAGAGTTCCGGGTCCAATTCAAGGGCGTCTATAGTCGGCCTTGGCAAAAGCGCCGTCAGGCGCTGACCGTCACTTCTCTTGATGGCGAAACCAAGCTCCTCGAGTCGTAACATCTCGTCGTCAATCCGGCTGAGAGGCGACGCTATTCCGTTCTCATGTGTTGTCGCTTTCGCCAGCGTCGCGGCGGTCCGTTCCTGTAAATGCCAATCCTTCAAAGCATACTTCAGACGTTCGGACGCCTGTGTCATTTCCAGCGCAAAGCCGTCCATGGAATCCAAGAGCTGGGCGCGCCGGGCGACACGATGTTTGCATTCCAGAGCGGAGATGGCCCAATGCAGCGCAATATCCGTCGGGTATTGATCTTGCCTCGCCAAATCTTGAACGGCCGACATGATTCTACTCGGCGCCTTGTCCAGCCGATCGTCTCGCAGCGACGCGAACGCTTCGGTTTTGCCGAGATTGAACACCAAGTGGCGCGCCGCCGCGTCATGCCCGAGCCTGGAAGGGTGAAGATCGACTTCGTTGACTGTCAGATCCGTCACCGCCAGATTGCGTTCGGTAAAATGTGAAAAAAAATCGACGAACGGGATGCCGCGCGACGAGCAGAGCTCGTTGATGATTTCGCCTATTTGCACGTGTTCCTTGGCCGCCCAGAAGTTGTAGTAGCAGACGGCAACGGGGATTTTTCGGGCACCGGAGAACGCTGAGATCTCGTCGAAACATGCCGCAATTGGTTCGTGAAAAAGGTGTTCCCGTTCCCAAAGTGGCGTGTTCGGACTTTCATACTCGACACGGAAGGTGCGTCCGAAAAGCTGCGCATCGTTGTTGCAGAGCGTCAGCACGATTGCGTCGTAGACCTGCGGCGCGCGCTTGAACTCAAGCCAAGCGTTCCAGATATTGTAGCCGTTAACGCCCAGATTCACCGCTTCAACGGGCCATCCGCCCAACGCTTCGTTCAAATAACGTTCGGCGCACGCCGGAAGGGTTTCATCCGGACCTACGCCTTGACCGAAAACGAATGAGTCGCCGACAAAAGCAAATCTGCGAAGATGCTCGTTTCGCTCGCGCGGTCCCCAATAGCCTCGTCCTACCAGCGTACGCATCGTTCGACACTCAGTGTGGGTAGTAGAAATCCGGCGGCGCTTTCTCTGGTGCGGTCCGGGGCGCGAATATCTCCGCATGTGCGACACTCGCGCCGATGGCCGCCGCAAGCCAGCGGGGAGCGGCGGGCGTCCGTTCGAGCAAATCCACACATTCTTCCAATTGCGTGCGCCAACTCTCGCTGCCGTTCATGTCAGGCCTTCGATACCAAGAAATTGCCGATAACCAGAAAATCTATATCCGTTCCCAGGAAGCACATCACGGCATCCGCCGGCGAGCATACAATGGGTTCGCCCCGTATATTGAAGGATGTATTGATGACCATGGGGACGCCGGAGACCTCGCCGAAACACTCAAGAAGGCGGTAAAAAAGCGGGTTTTGCTCCCTCGATACCGTTTGAACCCTGGCTGTACCGTCGATATGTGTGACTGACGGGATTTGAGCGGCCCGTTCCGGACGCACACGCGGCGCCAGCAGCATGAAGGGGCTGGGACCGTCCAGTTCGAAATAGGTCGCGGCGGCCTCTGCGACAACCGCCGGGGCGAACGGGCGGAAATCTTCCCGAAGCTTTACACGATTATTGAGTATGTCTTTCATATCCGGCGAGCATGGATTGGCTATGATGCTGCGATTGCCCAGCGCACGCGGGCCGAATTCCATACGTCCCTGGAACCATCCGATTATCAGATTTTCATACACAAGCCGCGCGGTTCGGCGGCAGAGTTCGTCGTCCGAAAGCCTCACGGATTTCAACCCGAATTTATCGAGGCTAAGCAAAATTTCTTCGTCGGTAAATTGAGGGCCCAACAGCGTGTGGTAGCCTCGATGCCCTCGCGGCATATTATAGACTTCGTGATACGCCCAAAGCGCGGCGCCTAACGCAGCGCCATTATCGCCGGCCGCCGGCTGAATAAACACTTGATCGAATCCGCATCGACCGACAACCTGCGAATTCGCAACGCAGTTGTAAGCCAGGCCGCCGGCCAGACAAAGATTTCGTTGACCCGTAATCTTCCGACAGGATCGAGCCAAACCGACCATGGCGTCTTGAGTGACAGCCTGTAGCGACGCCGCAATGTCGCGGTGACGTTGATCGATCGGCTCGTCCCGTCGACGCGGCGGCCCCAACAATTCGGTCATCGCCTCGGCGTACATCGCATGCGAATCGTACATATACGAGAAATAGGCGAGGTTCAGCGCAAAGCCGCCGTCTTCGAAAAGCGTTATGAACTCTTCGATTTGCGGCTTAAATCTCGGCTGCCCGTAAGCCGCGAGCCCCATGACTTTGTATTCGTCATCATTGACTTGAAAGCCGAGAAACGCCGTTAGCGTGCTGTAAAGCAGGCCCAGCGAATCCGGATAGTGAATCTCTCGCAGTTTTTCCAAGCGCTGACCGTGTCCGACGAATTGCGTGCAGGTGCTCCATTCGCCGACACCGTCCACCGTCAGAACGGCCGCATCGTCGAACGGCGAGGCAAAGAACGCGGAGGCGGCATGCGACATATGGTGTTCGCAGAAATAGACTTTTCCATCAAAGTCGACGCGCTGACGAAGTTGATGCGAAACACGCAGCCCCTCTTTGACGATTTTGGGAAATTTTTCGGCGACATCGGCGGCTGACGCCGGCATGAACGCCTTGCCGATCTGAAGCAATCGCTCGAGCTTCTGCGCGGGCTTTTCATAAAAGACAACGCACTCCAGCTCGGACGGCTCCATGCCGCCTTCGGCGAGACAATACTTGATGGCCTGTTCCGGAAATCTCGAATCGTGTTTCCGTCGCGTGAAGCGTTCTTCTTCTGCTGCGGCAATCGGCACGCCGTCGCGCACCAAACACGCAGCCGCATCATGATAATTATAAGAGATGCCGAGAATGTTCATGCGGCGTACGATGTCCATCGCGCCGCCAAGCGCCGGACGGCAAGCGACCTATGGGCTCGATCAATAAAGAGACTCCGGGACGATCTTCTTTTTGTCACTTTCAATCCATCGCGACTTTTTGCGCAAATCGATGTCATGCTTCACCACAACGGCCAGCACAGCTTGGACGGCCGCCAAAAGTTTTTCGTCCGAAGGTTCGAATTTTTCCGTCATTCGAGTCCACGATCCTGCAGTCGAGAGAATAGCACGCTATTATGGTGCAAGATAGCATGAGAGAATGTTTCTGGCTTGCGTTCGCCAGTGAAACCGCGGCTAGACGGACGATACCGGACACATCGGCAAATGTTTGTTCAACCGCGCTTGCATTGCGAACATCTTCGTCACCGGATAGACCTGTGACCAAAAACCTATGCTTCCGGATTTGTAAAAAACCGTTTGGGGACGGCAACACGCTGGAGGCGGAATTCTTCGAGGCGGCCTTCCGATTAGCGCCGCCCCGCGGCGGCCATTTGCGCCCCGAATTTCAAAATCATGAGCCGCAGCTGCGGTTCGTCCACCGCGGCCGCTGCCTCCGCGACCGTGCACCAGCGCCGCTCGCGTTGGTTCCTTTCCGCCCAGGTCCTTCGCTCACGCGTGACCTTCAGCGCGAAAACATCGACCTTGCATGGTACGTTAACGCCGATCTTAAATTGCTTGAGATACTGATAATGGCCTATGGCATTCTTCTCTATCACGCCGCTAATGCCGGCCTCTTCCAACGCTTCGATTGCGGCACACATCGATGGTTGATGTCCCTCTACCGGCCAGCCCTTGGGAATAATCCAGCGCCGCGTCCGGCGCGACGTGATGAGCAGAATTTCAGGCGCCTCACCGGACACGCGATAGGGCAGCGCGGCATATTGGATGCCGGTGGTTGTCTTGATCGCGGCCGTGCGCGGAAATTCTGCGGTTGCTTTCACCCTACCGCCCCAAACAGGTAGTAAAAAACGGCGCCGATGGCGCCGGCAGCCGGCATTGTAACAACCCAAGCGATAACAATGTCTTTAGCGACATTCCAGCGGACCGCCGAAGTCCGTTTGGCCGCCCCTACCCCTACAATCGCGCCCGCTATGGTGTGCGTCGTCGAAACGGGAATGCCAAACCCAGTTGCCAGGAACAACGTGATGGATCCTGCGGTTTCCGCGCAGACGCCTTGAAGCGGCGCGAGCCGCGTGATTCGAGAACCCATCGTACGCACAATCCGCCAGCCGCCACACAGGGTCCCGAGCGCCATCGCCGTCTGACAGCTCAGGACGACCCAGAGGGGAACGTAGAAACTTCCCTTGAGGGCGCCATGGGCGAAAAGCAGCGCCGCGATGATGCCCATTGTTTTCTGCGCGTCGTTGCCGCCATGCCCAAGCGAGTAGAGAGATGCCGAGACGAACTGTACCTTTCGGAAAATGCCGTCGACGCGTGCCGGCGTCGCGCGCAGAAATGCCCACGAAACCGCAAGCACCAACAGCAGAGCGAGCACAAACCCAAGCCCCGGCGACAGGAAAATCGCGCCGATAGTTTTGCCGAGGCCGCTCCACTCGATCACGTGCCAGCCCGAATGGGCAACCCCCGCTCCTACCAAGCCGCCGATCAGCGCGTGCGAGCTGCTGGACGGAATGCCTGCCAGCCAAGTGATGATATTCCAGACGATCGCGCCCATAAGGGCGCCGAAAATCACCTGATCGGTGATGACGCTGGGCGTCACGATGCCGGTGCCGATGGTCTTCGCCACATGCAAACCAAAAACCAGAAAAGCGATGAAATTGAAGAACGAGGCCCAAGCCACCGCATAGCGCGGCGCCAGAACCCGTGTGGACACGATGGTGGCAATCGAATTTGCCGCGTCGTGCAGACCGTTCAGGAAGTCGAACAGCAGCGCAACGGCGACTAGCGCAATCAGCAGCGTCCCAATCACCGATGACGCTCCCTGTGCCGCCTAGGCTTGTTCAATGACGATGCCGCTGATGCAGTTGGCCACGTCTTCGAAGCGATCCATGACTTTTTCAAGATGGTCGTAAACTTCCGTGCCGACGATGAAGGCCATCGCGTTGCCGCTGCGGTGCTTGATATAAAGCGCCTTGATGCCCAGATTGTGCAATTCGTCCGCGCCCTCTTCGAGACGGATGATCTCTTCCGTGATGCCGTTCAAACGCGAAGCTTGTTGACGATGGGCGTCGAGAAGGGCCACGGCGTCGAGCGTCAGTTTCGCCGCCTGCACAATGATATCGCCCATCTCAGCCATCTGTGGCTCGAAGGACCCCACCTCAAACAGCAAGATCGTCTTCGCGGTCTTCTGCATCTGGTCGATCGCATCGTCGAGCGAGGTAATGAGCTGCTTGATATCGCTGCGATCGAACGGCGTGATGAAGGAGCGTCGTATCAGGATCAAAACGTCTCGGGTAATGGCATCGGCCTGGTTTTCAAAATCCATGACCTTGTGACAGGCATCGGGCACCGTCGCGCCGCCATGCAGCAGCACGTTGAGTTCTTCCGCGCCGTTCACGATGGTGCGTGCATGCCGATTGAAGAGATCGAAGAACCGCTCTTCCTTGGGCATGAGGGCCTGGAACCATAGCATAGGCGGTCTCGTTCCGAATCCTCTCCACAGTCCTGCCAGAGAACCGCCCGCAGGGTCCACTAACAATTGGTCGCGGAGCGGTGACAATCATCTTGAGGCCGACCCAATCCACAAATTCTAGGACATCGCCTCTGAGATATTCCGGTTCGAAGGGGTGAGCGACGCTCCTTTTACACTGTCTCAGAAGTGCGTCGGAATTGCCGGATTCCACCGCACCATTCACGGCTTCGCGGCTGAAAGGAATCGGTAACCACGTCTTGACGCCAGGCTTGGCAAAATCGGCAGGCTGTCCGTAGTCCGCCTCATTGGCGCGCTTGCCGTCGAGGCCCTTGCCCTTGGGCCGGCGGGGCATGTTCGTTCTCCGAAAAAACAACCGCCGGATTGCTGCGATACACAGGCGGAAACGCCCATAAAAGTTCGACTTAAACTATTTTGAAACAAATTGCCTCATAGTTGAGGCGCATTACCGCGTTCCCGCTCCGGTTGAAGAACGCGTGTCGTGCCCAAGAGGCAAAATTTGTCTAAACCGGAACATGGCCGATCGCAACGGATCGTCGGTATCGCAGCTGCCGCCGCGATCTGCATGGCCATTGCGCTCGCGCCCTCGGGGCGCGCGGCCGACCTTGTCGCACTGGCCGATCTTCAAGCCGCGACACGCTCGCTGGGTTTTCTCGACTCGCTCCAGAATCGCTCGACGATTTCAATCGGGGTCGTGTACGGCGCCGGCGTTCGCGACGGCAAAAATTCGGCCACTCAGACCGCCGGCGCCTTGAGCGCGATGGGCGGGCCGGGTTCCTCGACCATTCGCGCGAATATCGTGGCCGTCGACGAACTCGCGCAGAACGCCCAGCATTTCGACGTACTGTATCTTCTGCCCGGCGCCGCGGCCAACGGCGCCCTGATCGCAGACGCCGTGCGGCGGCAGCACGTCGTGAGCATCTCAAGCGACCCCGCCTGTCTGGATGCCAAATGCTGCGTGTTGATGGTGCAAGCCGGTTCAAGCGTGAACATCGTTCTCGACACGGCTTTGGCCGATGCCGCCGGGGCTCACTTCTCTTCCGTATTTACGATGATGGTGAAACGCAGATGACCGTGGACACCCGTAACCGATCCTACACACGACATCGTGTCCGCCCCTGGCTGTCGACAGGGCTGGCGATGGGCGCGGCCGCGTTCATAAATCTTTCGCCGGTTCGCGCGCAATCTATGGACTACGGTTCGCTCGAACAATTGTTCGGTGAACCGGTGACGACCAGCGCTACAGGTTCGCCGCAGCGCGCTACCGAAGTGCCGGTCAACATGATCATCGTCACGGCAGACGATATCCGCCGCTCGGGCGCGCGCGACATTCCCGGCGTTCTAAGTCACGTCGCCGGCGTAGACGTGATGCAATGGGCCAACGACGATGCCGACATCTCCATCCGCGGCTATAATCAGGCCTTCGCTTCCCGGACGCTGGTGCTGATCGACGGCCGCCAAGTCTATGCGGACTATTATGGCTTTATTCCCTGGAGCGCATTACCTGTCGAACTGAGCGCGATCCGCCAGATCGAGATCGTGAAAGGGCCCAACGCCGCGCTGTTCGGATTCAATGCCGTTGGCGGCGTGATCAATATCATCACCTATAATCCCCGCTACGAGGACGTGAACACGGCATCGGCGCGCGCCGGCACGCAGGGGCTGGCGGAAGCTTCCGGCGTCGCCACGTTCAGATTGGGCTCGATTGGCGCCTTGCGCCTGTCGGGCGGGCTGCGATCGGACGATGAGTTCTCCACGCCGATCCCGTTGGCCATGACCGGTCCTCCGCGCACCGCAAACGGGCGTTCCTCGCTTGATGCGGATGCGGTCATCGCCTTGGCCGATAACGTCGAACTCGGGATCGAGGCAAACCATAGCCACGTCCAGCAGAACGATATGACGCCGGCCTACAATTTCGAGAACTCGAAGTTCGAGATGAATTCTCTAAAAGCACAGCTGAGTGCCGACAGCGGTATAGGGCTACTCAAATTCGCGGCCTACACCAACTGGATTTCGCAACATGCTGACGCAGCGGGGATCGGTGCCATCGCCTTCAATAACCAAATCACCGTCATACAAGGAGAAGATATTTTTAATCTCGGCACCGACCACACTTTGCGGGTGGCGCTCGAATATCGATACAATACGGTCAATACTACGCCCGTTTCCGGCGGCAAGATCTCCTACGATGTGATGGCCGCCTCGGCGATGTGGAATTGGCGCATTACGCCTGCCCTTTCACTGACAAACGCCCTTCGCGTTGACCGCCTTGTGCTCGATCGCAACGGTTCCGCCCCCGCCAACTACCCATTCGCGAATTCCGATTGGAACCGCATGTTGACGGAAATCAGCTTCAATAGCGGTCTGGTTTGGAAGGCAAGCGATATGGACACGCTGCGGCTTATCGCGAGCCGCGGCGTGCAACTGCCGAGCCTAGCCGCCCTTGGCGCCTTTCTCGTGAACCAGCCCTTCCTCCACCTGACGGGTACCCCGCTGCTCGGTGCGACGACGGTGACAAACTTCGAACTAGCCTGGGATCGCGATCTGCCGTCGCTCGCCGCAAGGCTGCGTGTCAGCCTTTTCCATCAGCATACGGACGATCTCGTCGCGCAAGTCGGCGGAGTTATCCCGATCCCCGGCGGCATCTATGCGACGCCCGCTAATATCGGCGATTCAAACGCGGACGGATTGGAGATGAACGCAAGCGGCCGCTTCGACGAGGATTGGCGCTGGTCGCTGAGCTACCGCGCCGAATTCGTAATAGACCGTTTCTTTTCGTGGGGCGTGGGCGGAACGAATGACGCCGATTTCCAGCACACAACGCCCAAGCACGTCATAAAAACCGGCCTAGGGTGGACGCAAGGCGCATGGGAGGCCGATGTATATCTTGGCTATCAATCGAACACCCTCGGACTACAGCCGTCAGGATTTGGCAGCGAATTGGTGCCCGTCGGGGCGTACGTATCTCTCGACGGCCGTGTGGCCTATCGTCTGGCCGACTGGGCGACGATCGCGGTCTCCGGACAAAATCTGCTGCAGTCTCCCCAGCAACAGACTTCCGGCCCCGATGTGGAGCGGCGCGTATTCGCGACACTGAGCGTGAACTACTGACTTCGTAACGGGGCTCTTGGACTCAAAAACGATGGACATCTTCTGGCAAATCACGATCGTCGAATTCCTCCTCAACCTTGCGGTATTCGCCGCAGCGGTCATCGCCTATGGACCGACGTCGATGTTGGCGGTGCGCTGGAGGCCGGCATCCGGTCTTACGCAAGGCACGGCGGTCGGCATCCTGTTCGGCGTCGCAACGGCCATCGCCGTACTAATGCCGGTTCATATGAGCGGCGGTGGTTTCACCGGCAGCCAGACGATCCTTCTGGCCCTGGCCGGTCTACTCGCAGGCCCCGCCGCCGCGATCGCAGCCGCGCTGATCGCTGTCGCTGCGGAACTCCTGCCGGCCTTCCAAGGCGGATCGGTGGACAGCCTTGGAATCGTCATGTCGCTCGCCTGCGCCGGCGCGGGCTTGGCTTTGCGTCTGGCGCTCGACCGGCGCAAGAACAGGCAACCGGGCGAAGTCAATTATTACCATCTGCCGCTGTTGGGCGCTCTTTCGGCCAGCTTGAACTTGCTCGCCCTGTGGTCGTTCCAAGGTCAGACGGCGATGCTCAATGCGATCGTTCCCGCCTATGTCTCAGGCATCCTCGCGGCCACCATCCTTGGCACCCTTCTGCTGCACGAAACCCGCCGCCACAAGGCGGAAGAAGAACTGCGCGAAAGCGAGGCTCGCCTGGCTCTACAAGCGCGCGAACTCTTCGACGCCCGCGACGCCGCCGAACGGGCGAACCGGGCCAAGAGCGAATTTCTCGCCAATATGAGCCACGAAATCCGCACGCCGATGAACGGCATCATCGGCATGACGGGCCTGCTCATGGACACCAACATGGATGAGGAGCAACGCAAGTTCGCCGAGGTCGTGCGCGCGTCGGGCGAAGCTCTGCTTACCATCGTCAACGACATCCTGGACATTTCCAAGCTCGAAGCCGGAAAGCTGGAAATCGAACATATCGACTTCGATCTTGTCGACACGGTGGAAAGCGCGACCAGCCTGATGGCGGCAAAAGCGCGCGAAAAGGGCATCGATCTCGGCGTCTTCGTGGACCGCGCCACGCACGGCGTCTATCACGGAGACCCCACGCGCATCCGCCAGATTCTGCTCAACCTGCTGGGCAACGCCATCAAATTCACCGATAAGGGCGGCGTTTCGCTCCAGGTGTTCGCACGGGCTGACGAAGCCGCCGCCGCGCAAGGCAAGCAAACGCTGCGCTTCGAGATCACCGACACCGGCGTGGGCATTCCCGAGAGCGTCCGCGAGCGCTTGTTCAAGAAGTTCAGCCAGGTCGACAGTTCCATCACTCGCCGTTTCGGCGGAACCGGCCTCGGTCTGGCGATCTGCAAGGAACTCGTGGACCTGATGGGCGGCGAGATAGGCGTCACGAGTCACGTGGGTTCGGGCTCCACGTTCTGGGTTCAGCTGGCGCTGGAGCACTCCAACGCGGTGCTTCCAGAACGCCCCCCGATGCCGTCGCAGTTGAAAAACTTGAACGTGCTCATCGTCGACGACGTCCCGATGAACCTCGAGATTCTCGGCCGTCAGCTCAGCGCCTACGGGATGCAGGTTTGCGGTGTCGTGGACGGTTTCGCGGCGATCGCGGAGCTGGAACGCGCCTGGCACAAAGGCCGCCCTTACGACCTCGTATTCCTCGATCAGATGATGCCCGGGATGTCGGGCGACAAGCTGGCCGCGCGCATTCGCGCCATACCGGAGTTCGCAGAAACCAAACTCGTGCTGATATCGTCGGCCGGATCGCAGGGGATCAATAAGACCGCGTTGCTGGCGCTCGATGCCATGCTGAACAAGCCGATCCGCCAGCAGGACCTGATGGATTGTCTGACCAAACTATTCTCGGCCCGCATGCACGAAGGGCATCCGGACCAAGCCGATCATCCGGCACCGAACCCTCCGCAAGCAGCTCCCGCCGCCCTGCCGCATGCGTCGCCGCTCTATCTGCTCCTGGCCGAGGACAACAAGATCAATCAGCAATTCGCCGTGGCGCTGCTTGGCAAGGCGGGCCATCATACGGATGTCGCCGAGAACGGACACCAGGCGGTGGATGCCGTACGGCGCATCGCATACGACGCGGTGCTGATGGACATCCAGATGCCCGAGCTTGACGGCGTGGAAGCCACCAAACAAATCCGGGCCCTGCCGCCGCCGGCGTGCCTCGTCTACATCATCGCCTTGACGGCTAATGCGATGCAGGGCGCGCGCGCCGAATATCTCGCCGCCGGCATGGACGATTACATATCGAAGCCCATAGACGGAAAAATGCTGCTTACGAAGCTTGCGGAATTGTCTGTAAAGAGGAAACCGGTGGTGCGGCCGCCCGCAGCGCCCGCGCCGCGCGGCGACACCGAACCGTGGACGAACGGAAAAATGGCGCCCATCCCGGACCTTCCCGTCCTCGACGCTGCAAAGCTGGCGGAACTCGAAGACGTCATGCCGCCGGAGGAGGTCGTGGAGTTCATCGCCCTGTTTCTTGCCGAGGCCGCCAACCATTTGGCCCTGATCGAAGAGCACAGAGCGAACGGAGATCTTCCAACCGCCGCACGCGCGGCACACGGACTTGTCAGCATGGCCGGCAATGTCGGTGCGATGGAGTTGAGCGCGCTCTCCCGCAAACTCGAAAACGCCTGCAGAAGCGGCGACAAGGAAGCCGTCGAGCGGTTGGCGCACGAGCTGAGCACGGCGGGCGCAAAGGCCACAACGGCCCTGGCCGCGCGATTGAAGGAAAAGTCTATACCGAACCCGAGCCCTGCCGCAAAAGCCGGTCAGACGAGCTGACCTAGCGCCGTTTGCGGTACGAAGGTACTGAGGCCTGTCCGTTGATTTCGCGGGCGGCGATCCGTCTTGGTATTTCGCCGCGCCTGCTTCTGCTATCTTCGCGCAGCCGTCCGAACCAGCGAGCGAGGATTTCCGTGGCGCCTGCGATCATTCACATCGAGAAGCTAAGCAAGGTGTTCAGGGCGCGCGGCAAGGAACCGGTGGAGGCGGTGCGCGGGATCGATCTCGACATCGGGAAAGGCGAGGTTTTCGGGCTGCTCGGCCCGAACGGCGCCGGCAAGACGACGGCCATGCGCATTCTGTGTACGCTGTTGCTGCTGACGAGCGGAAAAGCCACGGTCGCCGGCTTCGATCTCGCGACCGAGGCCGCCGAAATCCGCAAGCGCATCGGCTATGTCGGGCAAAAGGGCGGCATGGAGCCGGTCGCGACCGGCCGCGAGAACTTGATGCTTCACGCGCAGCTCTATCGCATGAGCAAGGCCGATGCGACGAAGCGTATCGACGCGCTGATCGACCGGCTCCAACTTTCGCATTTCGCCGACCGCAAGGCCCAAACTTATTCGGGCGGGCAACGGCGGATCTTCGATCTCGCTTCGGGCGTCGTCAATACGCCGGAACTGCTGTTCCTCGATGAGCCGACCACTGGCCTCGATCCGCAAAGCCGCTCGCGCATGTGGGAAGAGGTGAAGGCGCTGCACCAGCAGGGAACGACGATTTTTCTTACCACGCATTATCTCGAGGAGGCCGACGCGCTGTGCGACCGCGTCGCGATCGTCGATTTCGGCAAGATTGTCGCCCTGGGCAGTCCCGCCGAGCTCAAGAAACAGATCGCCGGCGACATCATCACCCTCGGTTTCGAGACCGCGCGCGAGGTCGAAGCCGCTTGCGGCATGCTGAAAGCCAATCCGCTGATCCTGGAAATGCACGCGACCGAGGCCGTGCTGCAAGTCTATGTCGACAAGGGCGAAGAGGCGCTTCCGGCTTTATTCAAGTTGTTCGGTCAAGGCCATGTGCCTCCGAAAACCGTGCATCTCTCCCGGCCGTCGCTCGATGACGTGTTCTTGAAGCTCACCGGGCGAAGTCTCCGCGAATCGGAAACCATGCAGAACTAGCGGGCAAGATCGTGCACGACATCTATCTCATCACGAAGAACGAGCTTTTGGTGACGGTTCGCAATCGCTTCTGGATCTTCTACGGCTTGTTCCAGCCGATCATCTATCTGCTGCTGTTCGGGCCGCTCCTGAACGGGGTGTCCGGCACGCGCGGGTTTCCGGGCAGCAGCGCGATTCGGTTCTTCGCCCCCGGACTTCTCATCATGAACGCGCTTTTCAGCGCCGGCTTCGAAGGCTTTACCCTGCAGGACAAGGTCGACTGCGGTTTCCTCGAGCGGCTCAGGGTCACGCCAATCAGCCGATTGTCGCTGGCGCTCGGCTTCCTCCTGCAATCCTCGATCACGCTCCTGTTTCAGAGCCTCGTCCTGATCGTCTGTTCGCTGTTCTTCGGTCTCCGGATCGACCCCTGGGGCGCCCTCGCGCTGGCGGTTCTCCTCGTCCTGATCGGCATCACCATGGCATCGCTCTCTTATTGCCTGGCCTTGCTCACCCGCGAGGGCGGGATTCTGGCCGGCATCACCAACACCTTCATCGTGCCGCTCCTCATCCTGTCCGGGGTCATGCTTCCGATCAGCTTCGGACCGCCGATCATTCAAACCCTGGCCAGGCTCGATCCGTTCTTTTACGCGGTCAACGCGGCAAGGGCGCTGATCGACGGCGCAATCGGCGACCCTTCTGTTCCACTTGCTTTCGGCGTCTTCATCGGCCTGTCCGCGGTGACCTTGACGCTGTTCATTCGCGCCATGCGCGAGGCGGTGGCGTAAAGCGTCGTCGCCGGTTCGTCCACGGCCGGTTTAGCGACTGTAGGGCGGCAGCAGATACCAGCGGCCATAGGGTCCGCGAACCAGGCGCGGACGCACCGGCGGTCCGTAGGAATGGACCCAGTAGGCGCCAGGCCTGTAGGCATAGGGCACATAGGCACGGGGCGCGTTATAGGCATAGCGATAGGCGCTCTGAACATCGTTCGCGGCCCTGCCGTTGTCGGCGCCGTCGCGGTTGCCGGAATTATCGCCTGTGTTATCGCCATAGCCATCGTCGCCGCGGTCATAGGCGCGCGGCGGCTGTGGCACTGCATCGGCGTAACGAGAGGCATTACGGGGCGCAGCGTCACCGGCATCGGCATCGTCGCGCGCAGCGGGTCCATAACGGTCGAAATCAGCGCGCTCGTCGGTGTCGCGCTCGTAGGCCTCTCGGGTATTGGCATCACGCCGCGGCGAAACTGAAGGCAAAGCGCGATCCGGGCGCGGAGCCGAGGCGGGGGCGATGATGAGGGCGGAAGGAAGGCTATCCGGCAAAGCTTGGTGCAGTGCCGGCAGGCTAGGCGTCGCCTCCGCCACCTGGATGGCTTTCGGCGCGCCCAATGGCGCCGGAACCCCGGCATAGCGCTGCGGCGAAATTGGAGGCAAAGCGCGATTCAGGCGAGGAGCCGGTTTGGGGACGACGATAGAGGCCGAAGCCTGGCTATCCGGCAAAGCCAGGTGCCGCTCCGGCAGATTGGGCGTGGCGTCCGCTATCAGGGTCGTTTCCGGTGCGGCCGGCACGCAGCTCGTATAGCCGGTCTCTATAAGAGACGGCCGCTCCGACGCCAGCTCCGCCAGAGACCCTTTGCGTTTGAGCGCGACATCGAAGGCGACCTTGGCGCTGCGGCAAAACTGCGGATCGCGCAGGCTGCGCAGCGACGAGGCGTTCGCAAGCCTGGTCTTGTAGGCGTTGTAGCCGTCCGCGCCTTTATGAACGTCCTGCCGGAGGAAGAAATTCATCAGCGCCCGGTCGGATTCCAGCAACGCGCCTCGGTAGGAAGTCACGAAGCGGTTGTAATCGGCGGCGGCGTGGCAAGTGAGCGCCGCGACCATCAATTGCTGTTGGAGGGCGGCGGCCTGCAATGCCTTCATCTCCTGCGGCCGAGCACAACCTGCCGCGGCCCAGGCATTGCCGGCCAGAAGGGAAAGCGCGAGCGCGGCAACCCCCATCTTCAATGCAAATTCCGTCTTCACAGTTCGTCCTCCCACGGCGTGGGTTGCGCCACGCGAATTGTCGTACGGCAAAGGTGCCCTCGGTGCGGCTGCCGTCCTTGCGCGTGACCACGCCATGCCCATCGGGCTGATCGTTTTATTGTTGGCGGCTACCAGTGCATCGCAAGCACTTACGTCCACACAGATGAACCGCGGCTGAACGAATTCGTTCGGCTTTTTCAGAAAAATCTAGGGGGACCGCTATCGGAAGCGTATTTCTTGCACCTTGAATGCATCCAGCCATGGAAAACTGCCGAAAAATGGCGCTCCGCCGAGCCGGTTCGGCGGAGCGCAGCAGCCGCCAAGTTCGCAGGTGCAGCAAACTGACGATGTGTCACGCCCCCCATAGAAATCGTGACTTCATGCGACAACGCACCCCTTTTTCTCGAAAAGTCGTGTCGCCGCGATTTCCAACACAAATTGTCTGACTTAATATCCGCGTCCGCAGTGGCGCCAAGGAACGCGACCGCTGACCAAGAGGAGGACTCTGACACCATGCAAGGGATCGGTATTTCGCTGGCCGGGTTTGCCGGGATCGCACTCGCAGCGCTCACGACGGTAGGATTTGCGAACGCAAAGGACGCTGTCCGCATCCAGAAAGCGCCGTTTGGACAGACGGCGGATGGACAGGCCATAGACGTCTACACGCTCACCAACAAGAACGGCCTCGAAGCTCGTATCATGACCTATGGCGCGACGGTCGTATCGCTGAAGACGCCCGACAAGAACGGCAAGCTGGAAGACATCTTGCTCGGGTTCGACAAGCTCGATCCCTATCTGGCCGGCGTGCCCTATTTTGGCGCCACCATCGGGCGCTATGGCAACCGGATCGCCAATGGTAGCTTTGTCTTGGATGGGATCACCTATCAATTACCCAAAAACAACGGCCCCAACAGCCTGCATGGCGGTGACAAGGGGTTCGACAAGCGGGTGTGGAGCGCCGAGCCCGTCGAGACCAAGAAAGGCCCCGAGTTGCGGCTCACCTATGTCAGCGCCGACGGCGAGGAAGGCTATCCCGGAAAGCTCACGGTGCACGTCACCTATCAGCTGCGTAACGACAACGCGCTCGCTATCGATTACCAGGCGACCACCACAAAGCCGACGATCATTAACCTGACGAACCACAGCTATTTCAATCTCTCGGGCGACACGGAGCACCCCATCCTCGACGAGGTGCTGAAGATCAACGCCAACAAGTTCACGCCGGTCAATGCAACGCTGATCCCCACGGGCGTGTTGCAACCGGTAGCGGGGACGCCGTTCGATTTTCGTAAGCCGACGGTTATCGGCGCACATATAGACGACAACAACGAGCAGATTCATTACGGCCCCGGCTATGACCACAATTGGGTGCTGGTGAAGCCGAAGCCTGGCGCGATGACGATCGCGGCGGTGCTCAGCGATCCGCTCAGCGGACGCGTGCTCACGGTGAAGACGACCGAGCCTGGACTGCAATTCTACTCGGGGAACTTCCTGGACGGCCTGCCGGCCGGCAAAGGCACGGTGTTCAAGCACCGCACGGGCCTCACCCTGGAGACGCAGCATTATCCAGACGCGCCCAACGAACCGTCATTTCCCTCGACGACCCTTCGTCCGGGGCAGACCTACGTGTCGCACACCGTGTATGCCTTTAGTACGGTGAAATAAGGCCGAAACGATCGACCGCATGGCGGCATAGAAACGGGAGCGATGCGTCGCTCCCGTTTTTTTCGCGCATTAAATGGGCGAAAGCCGATAGAGACCGGCGCCGTGGCAAGGGATTCTCGGCGCAAAATGTCCTTTTGCCGTGGCAATTGCGCGCCGCCGCCAAAGATCGCGCACGCGCACCGCGCCGCCGATTCCCAATTGCGAGAGCGCGATAGGCACGCGCGCAGCCTTCGCGCCCGGGTCGCGCAAGTTGAAAAGCGCCACGTACATATCGCCGGTGCGCGCATCCTCGCCGGCCCAGGCCGCCAGCCCGTCTGCGCGGTAGACCTCGCGATTGTCGCGGCTTGCCTGATTGACCGCGAGCACCTCGTCGTTGGCAATCAGGGCGTAGGTCGCATCGTCGAGGCGCCTCAGATCCCCGCCCATGATTAGCGGCGAACGCGCAATCGACCACAGCGTGAGCAAGGTGGTCTGCTCGGCGGGCGTAAACCGCGTACGGCGCTTGCCCATTTCGAGCAGGCCCAGGGGCAGCATATCGGCGTCCGGCCAATTGCCGGACCGGCGATACGGATTCCAATTCTTCAGTCTGGCAAATTGTTCGAGCAAGGCCGGCCAAGTATCCCAGAAATCGTCGCTGATGCGCCACATATTCGCGCGCTGCTGCACGTCGGCCGCCGCCGCCAGCGGCGTTTCGCCCGGCGACAGCGACAGGATCATTCCCCGTCCGCAGCGGTCGATCGCCGTACGGACCGCCGCGATCTCCGGCTCGTTGCGGAAATAAGGACGGCTCATATCGTCGGCCTTGACGAAGTCGACGGCCCAGGAGGCATACAGACGAAATACGGAGTCGTAATAGTCCTGCGCTCCTGGCTTCGACATATCGACACCGAACATGTCGGTATTCCAGGGACAGATATTCACCCGATCGGCAATATCCGCAGCGCGGAGATTCGTTCCCTGGATCGGCATATTGCCGTCGGCAGCCTGACGCGGCACGCCGCGCATCATATGGATGCCGAATTTCAACCCCAGGCCGTGTACGAAGTCAGCCAATGGTTTGAAACCCGCCCCGTTCGCCGCGGAAGGGAAACGGTTTGGAGCCGGCATCAACCTGCCCCACTCGTCCATCGTCAACTGCGCGCCCTTGCGATAATCGTAGCTATTGGCGCCGGGTTCGTACCACTGAATATCGACGGTGAAGATGTTGTAGCCGTGCGGCAGTAGGCGCGCGGCCATGATTGCCGCATTGGCGCGCGCCTCGTCTTCGGTGATCGTTGGGCCGAAACTGTCCCAGGAGTTCCAGCCCATGGGCGGCGTTGGCGCAAGCCGGCGAAAATCCGCAAACGGCGTTTCGCCAGAACGCGCGATGGCGGGGCTCGCGAGAAGCCCCGCCAATACGCTGCGCCGCGAAAGGGCAAACAACCCCTTGCGCATCATTTTACGTCCAGGACCACCACGGATTTCGGCGGGAGCGTCAAACTCAGCCGACCACCCACGATCTTGGCGTCGTTGAACGCCTCGGGATGTACGGCATTCGGGTCGTCGAACGTATTGTGCGCATCCATGGCGGATGCCGTCAGGATGGTGCCGCTGACCTGCTGCGGCTTCGCGCCCGCGATCGCCACCGATACCTTTGCCGCATGGTCGGGGTTGAGGTTGACCAGCGCCACGTCGATGTCGCCGTCCGCGATGCGCGCCGCCGACGCGCTGACCTCCGGAACCGAGGCTTTGCCGTATTGATAACGCGGCGTCTTCAGATCCGTCGGCAGCGACGTCGCACCCTGGAACGGTATGTACATGTGGAAGACATGGTAAGTCGGCGTCAGGATCATTTTCGGCCCATCGGTCAGGATCATCGACTGCAGGACGTTGATGGTCTGCGCAATGCTGGTCATGCGCACCCGGTCGGCATATTTGTGGAAGATGTTGAAGTTCGCCGCCGCGATCACCGCATCGCGTATGGTGTTCTGCTGATAGAGGAAGCCCGGCTCGCGGCCCGGCTCCGGCAGATACCAGGTGCCCCATTCGTCGACATAAAGCCCAACATACTTCTTGGGGTCATATTTGTTCATGATGGCGATGTTGTTCTTCAGAAAGCCATCCATCTTCAAGGTATTTGCAATGTGGGATATCCACTGATCTTCGCCGAAGCCGAGGTCGGCGCCTTTGTCCTCCCACTTGATGCCATTGATGGTGTAGTAATGGAGCGAAATCGCATTCATGGCGAATCTGCCGGAGTCAGTCTTGGCGGATGACATCAGCGTTTTCGTCCAGCTGGTGTCGCCATCATGGCTGCCGCTGGCGATCACGAGCGGACGGGCATCGGGCTTGGTGCGGATGAAGGCCGCATACTGCTTGAAGATGTCGGCATAATATTCGGGACGCATATAGCCGCCGCAGCCCCAGGTCTCGTTGCCGATGGCGAGCATGGCGAGCTTCCACGGCTTATCGCGTCCGTTGGCTTTGCGCAGACGGGTCAGCGTGGTGTCCTGGTCGGAGGTCATATATTCCAGCCAGTCTACCATTTCCGCCGGCGAGCCGGTGCCGACATTGGCGCTGATATAAGCGTCGGCGCCGATCTGATCTAAAAAGTCGAAGAATTCATGGGTGCCGAAGGCGTTGTTTTCCGGCACGACGCCCCAATTGTGATTGATCCTGACCGTTCTTTGCGTGCGCGGACCGATGCCTTCGCGCCAGTGATATTCATCACCGAAACAGCCGCCCGGCCAGCGCACCACCGGCACATGCAGATCTTTCAATGCAGCGACCACATCGTTTCGGATGCCGCGGGTATTGGGAATCGGCGAGTCCTCTCCAACCCAGATGCCGCCGTAGATGCCGGCGCCAAGATGCTCGGAGAATTGTCCGTAGACATTTTTGTTGATCTGCGCGCCCGGACGGTCCGCGCGAATGGTGATCGTGGTGCCGGCGACGGAACGGCTCGGCTTGGCCATGGCCCCCGGCGCGCACAACATCGCCAGTGTTGCCGAAAGAACGGCTGTCGCACAAAGTGTCTTAGAAACCTTCATCGTGTTGCCTCCTGCCTGAGGGCCGTTTTGTTTGCCGCGCCCGTCTTTTGCGTTTTCCGGCGCTTCTGCAATCTACAATTAGACGATTGCGGTCGGCCAGCCGTCCTGCGACCACACCAACGGCGCGATTCGCAAGGTCGGCGTGCCTAAACGAAGCGCATCATAAGCGTGATAGACGATATAATCTTGTCCCGGATTGCGTAATATCGAGCAACCGCCCGGACCACGCCAGCGCGTCCAACCCTTGGCTTTCAGGACGACCGTGCCGTTGCCGTCGATCATGTCGCGTCTGTTGCTGTCGCCGTAAGGCCCTGAGATATTTCGCGAGCGTCCGACCACTGTGTAATAATTGCTGAAGGGGCCCCGGCAGCAGAAATCGAATGAGGCAAAAAGATAGTAATAACCCGCGCGTTCGATGAGGAACGCGCCTTCGATCGCATCCGGCGAGCCATCCCGAACCGGACGCCGCGCGAGGGAAGAAAGGCGTAACTCGCCGGCCGGCGGCTTAAAGGTCGCCGGATCGAGCTGAACGATCTTTATTCCACTCCAAAAACTTCCGAATGTCAGCCAGTGGTTACCCGCGCTATCAACAGAATGATTCGGATCGATAGCGTTGAAGTTGTCGCTATGGACCGATTTCAAGACCAGGCCACGATCCTGCCAGTGATAACTTGGCGAGCTGGGATTCAACGTGACGTTGGTCGCAAGCCCGATGACCGAGTGGTTCTTACCGAAGGCCGAGCAGGCGTAGTAGAGCAGATATTGGCCGTTCACATAGGAAATGTCGGGCGCCCAAATCGATTTCGTCTCGGGAATTTCCTTAACCGCCCATGCGGGAAGACCGGGAAGCACATAGCCGCCCATTTCCCAATGCCGCAAATCTTTCGAGTGTCGCCACGGGATCTGCGCCCCCGCGCCGTCGCCTAATGTCGTGCTGAACACGTAATAGGTGTTGCCCTCGCGGATGATGCAGGGATCGTGTACGGGAGAGATGTCTCCGTCCAATTGCGGGTTCAGAGGGCTTGGCGTCCCTGCCCTCGATACGGCCACGGGCAAGACGCCGGCAAACCCGACCAACAAAGATCCTTGTAGCGCCCTGCGACGGTTGAGCATTCGGGACCTCCGTTCATTCATAAAGCACTGTCTGTTTCGGATCGCGGTCTCGCGGCTACATAAGCGCGGTCGCCCAGCCGTCCTTCGACCAGACAAGCGGTGCGATCCGCAGATTCGGCATGCCCGGGTGTTTTTTGTTTTCCTTGTCGTAGGCATGATAGACGATGTAGTCCTGGCCACGATCGCGAAGGATCGCACAGTGACCGGGCCCGCGCCAACGTCCCTTTTCTTCCTGGTCCGCCTTGAGAATGACCTCGCCATAGCCGTTCATCATCGAACGGCCCTTCTTGTCGAGATACGGACCCGTGATGTGCTTGGACCGGCCATAAGCAGTGTAGTAGGTGCTATTCACGCCCTTGCAGCAATAGTCGTAGGACGCGAAGAGATAGTAATAGCCGCCCCTTTCGATGATGAAGTTCGCCTCGATCGTGTCCAACCCGCCTTCCGGCGTCGGGCGCTCGGCGATGCCATGAAGCTTCCTGTCACCAGGACGCGGCTTACCTGTCGCGGGATCAAGTTGCATGATCTTTATTCCGCTCCAAAAGCTGCCGAAGGCCAGCCAGCTTCCGCCGTGGCGATCAATGACATGGGACGGATCGATGCAATTGTAGTCGTCGGTCTTATGCGACCTGAACACCAGCCCGTGATCTTCCCAGCGATAGTTCGGTGCGCTGGGATCCAAGGTTGCGTTGGTCGCCAAGCCGATGGCGGACACGTTGGTGCCGAAGGTCGAACCCGCGTAGTAGAGCCAATACTTGCCCCTGTAGAGGGTGATGTCCGGCGCCCACAGCGCCCTGACGTCGGGGATTTCCTTTTTCATCCAGGCCGGAATCTCGGGGAAAATATCGCCGATCTTCTTCCAGCTCAGCAGATCCTTGGACACGCGCATGGATAACTGTGCCTGCCCGTCGTCCCGCATCGTCGTGCAATAGACGTAATAGGTATCGCCTTCGCGGATGATGCAGGGATCGTGGACCGGCGAAAGATCACCCGTCATCCGGTCGTTGATCGGTTCCGGCGTCTGCGCCCAAGCGGCTGTCATGGTGGTGGGGAGCGCGGCGGCCAGACCTATTGTCAGGGAACCCTGTAGCGCCCTGCGGCGGCTGATCATTTGCAGGGCTTCGGGAGGGGCCGGGATGTCAAGTGATGGTATAGAAACCTCCTCGCTGTGCTTCTTATAAGGTACGTGGGCGGCAGGAAAAAGGCGCGGTCACCGCAAACCCCGTCCTACTCGCCCACGAAGGGGGAGGAACCCCTGTCGGTGCGCCTCCCGGAAGTGACGGGGCCGAGTTTAACTTTCAAACTCGGCCCGGATCACTCCCGGAGAACGCTTAGTGCTTACATCTTGTAACGCAGACCTAACGTAAAGTACTGGTCGAACTGGCGCGTATCGCGCGGATAAATATGCGCAAAGGCACCCTGACCGAAGTGATCCTGATAATTGCTGTCGGTCAGATTGTTGGCATCAAAAGTCAACACGAGATGCTCGTCCACGTTATAGCTCACCGACATACCAAGCTCTCCATACGGCTTCGAATAGGCTGCCGCTGGGTTGACCGAAGTAGCGTCATTGAAGGTGTAGCCGACCTGGAAGCTGCTACGCCAGTTGTACGAGACACGGAACGACACCGGGCCGTATTCGTACATCGGGATGATGTTATAGGAATACTTCGACACGTTGGCGTAAGGCTCCATTGCCCCCGTCGTAATGTCTCTGAAATGCCCTTCGATAAAGGTGGCGTTCACCGCCAGACCGAGGCCGCTCCAGAGTCCGGGCAGCATATCGTACCACTGGGTGTAACCAGCTTCGAAGCCCTGCAGGAACCCTTGACCGCTGTTATACGGCCTATTCACTGAATAGACACAAGGTGCAACGGGGGTACCGCATACGCCGTGCGTTTCATCCGCATTCTTGTACTGGATGTAACCATCGATCTGACGATAGAAGGCCGTGCCGGTCAGCATGTCCTGCTTTCCGAAGTAGTACTCCAACCCGATATTCACGTTGTTGGCCTTTACCGAAGAAAGATTCGGGTTGCCGGCGCTGCCAGCATTTTCAGAAGTCAGCGCGGACTCCGACAATGTCAAGCCAGGGTTCAACTCAGCGAATGTCGGCCGGGTGACTGTCCGGCTCACTGCAAACCGGGCTATTAGGTCGTCCTGGATGGAGAGCTTTGCATTGAAGCTCGGCATCCAATCGGCGGTTTCTTTGCTGGTTGTGATCGGAGTGTAGATGGTTGGGCCACTCGGCGGTACGGTAGTTACGTAAGCTTGCGTATCGGACCGCGTATCGACAACACGCAGACCGATATTGCCGTCGAGAGGCATGTCGCCAACCGTCAAGCCGTAGTTCACCTTGAAATAGGCGCCATAGCCCTGCTCACGTTGACCGAACGAGTTGCTCGGAAGTGCCGCCGGAGCTCCGGCAGGTTGGCCGAACGCAGCTCTGAGCGTCGCGATATTAGCTTGCGACCAATTCGGATTGACGTCCATCCATTTCCGGAGGCCCCATGTTTTGTCACTCAAGAAACTGCCGATCGAATCCGACATGGCATTGGCCATCACGCCACCGGAAGCCGTTAATGTGTTAGCCCACCAACCACCGCCGCACGCAGCCGAAGCAGCCAGAGCCGGATCGGCCCCCATTTGATCGGTCCCACCATAGCAGCTAATGGCACCGCCCCAGTCGGCACGGTTCTCGCCGAAGCGGTCGGTATAACGCAAACCGGCATCGATCGACTTGATCAAGTCATCGCCGAAAGTAATGTTTGCATCGCCGCGCCAATCGATTTCGTTGCCGCTCTGCCGCGTCCACTGATCGAAGAGCTGAGTGGGATGATAGTTCGAGCCAACGAGCCAAAGGGCGGGGGTGCCAGCGGTCATTTCAGGCGTGCCTTGGCCATTGTAGTTAGTATCAAAGATGGCCGTATCAAAGATCGCCGTGTCGACAATAACGCCCGTGCGTTTGTACTTGCTGTCTGTGTAATCGACTTCGCTCGACAGCGTCACATTATCGCCCGTCCAAGTCACCCCGGTTGCAGCTTGATAAGTGTTCGTGCTGTCGCGGAAGGACTGGTTGCTGGTCAAGTTGAAGCAACAAATGGTCTCTGTCTTCAACTCGTTAACACCATTAGGGTCGGTAACAGACGTATAAGCCGAAGACGGGCTGTCCCCTGGTAACCCGATAAGGAAATCTACTGCATTCGGGTTGCGGTAGCGGGTATAGAACACTTCGGCAAAGACTTCAGTGTTGCTGTTCGGGCGCCACTGCGTGCTCAAATTCGCCGAGCCGCGTTCGTTGTTACCCGGATACTCGATGCCGCCGAGAGTGCTTGGATTATGCACACCCGGGTTGTTCTCTTGGTCGGAGTAATAGTCGAACCCGTCCTGGTCAACATAGTGGCGATTCTTATAGCTGATGTCGAGCAGCGCGCCGATTTCGCCGATCGATGTGTTCCAGCGATCGCTCAACAGAAGGCTCGCGGTCGGATCGACATGTTTTGACACCGTACCATACGTGCCCTGCAAGCCGCCGGCGACCTGTGGGCCGTCAAAATCGAACGGCCGGTGCAAGCGCACATCAATCAAGCCGGCGAGACCGCCCTCGAGGTCTTGAGCCGTGGTCGATTTATGCACATCCACGCCCGCCAGAAGTTCGGCCGGGATGTCGGCGAGTGACACGTAACGGCCGGTCGTGGTGAAGATTTCGCGCCCGTTCAGCGTGGTCGCAACATCAGGCAAGCCGCGGATAAAAATCGCGTCATTTTCACCCGCACCACTAGGATGCTGCACCTGAAGGCCGGTGACATGCTGCAAGGCATCGACAACTTGGTTGTCAGGCAGCTTGCCGATGTCTTCGGACACGATGGAATCTAAGAATTGATCGGAGTTCTTCTTGATCGTCTCAGCCGACGCCAAGCTGGCGCGGATGCCGGTGACAACGACAGTTTCCACTTGCTGCTGGTCTGCCTGTGCGTATGCAGCCCCCGCCGCAATGGTCAAGGCAAGTGCCGACGTCGTACACGTAAGTAAATTCTTCCAATGCATGATATCCCTCCCTGCGCATCGTTCTCTTGCAGCGCGAAAGCGCTCGCGAACGACCGGTTTATTACTCAGACAAATAATTTATTTGATTTCACAGACAAATACAAGACACGGATGAGTGCGCGACCTTCGATGTTCGGATTTTGTGGCAAATCCGCATCACCCCCGACGGCCGTATTTTAAGTGTAGTGCCGAGCCGAAAACGATTCGGTTGCCGACGGATGCGTTCGAATCGGCGGAGTGATTCGAGGTGCACTCCGTATCGTCACAACGCCGGACGCCTCCTGCACCGCGCGCGGATTGGACTTGAGTTCCAAAGGGTATACTAAGTTACCGAGGGGATCGGCTTGACTCAGGGCAGATGAACAAGCTCGTACCACCTGGGCGATTACGCCCATTCAGCAAAGCTTTGCGGTTGCACGGCATGATCGCACGCGATCTTGGTATCGCTATCATGTGCGGACAATATCAGCCGGGTGACTTGCTCATCGGTGAGATCGAGTCCAGCGAACGGCTATCGGTTTCCCGAACGGCGTATCGCGAAGCGATTCGCATTCTCGCCGCCAAAGGTCTGGTCGAATCGAAGCCGAAAGTCGGCACCAAAGTAAGCAACAAGGACAAATGGCACATGCTCGATCCGGATGTCCTTACCTGGGCGTTCGAAAACGAGCCGGATCTCGACTTGTTGAACAGTATTTTCGAATTGCGCGACGTCGTCGAATCGACGGCGGCCGGCTTGGCCGCCGCGCGGCGTTCGAAGGCGCACCTCGAAGCGATGCACAATGCTATCGATAGAATGGGCCGTTTCACGTTGGCGTCCGAAGCCGGCCGCGAGGCTGATTTGGATTTCCACGCGACCCTGCTGCAAGCCACCGATAATCCCTTCATCATTTCCCTGACTACGGGGCTCAACGCGGCCGTCGACACCACCACGACGTTCAAGCAGCGAGAGCGTCCGTTGGAGCGCGATCCGGTGCCCGATCACGCGCGCGTGCTCGACGCGATCGAGGACGAGGATCCCGCCGGCGCACAGCGCGCGATGAGCGAACTCATTCAATTGGCGCGCTTGGACACGCCCATGCCGCAGCCGACAAACAAGCGCAAAATCCCGGAAAAAAACTGAGAGCGCCAATGCGCGGCTTCACGTCGCGCTTATAAATCTTCGTTTGAGTTGCCGCTGTCCTTTTGTCCGAGTTATTCCGTTAGGATGCCGCGCCGCGAAAGGTGATTCGCGGATTCACGTCCGCCACGAATGCTCGCCGGGGGGCTACAGCGCATGCACCTTTCATCGCTCGATATCGTTGTGATGGTGGTATACGCCACCTTCGTGTTGGCGCTGGCTCAGTTCGCGCCAAAGACCGCGACTTCCAAAGACGGCCATGAATACGTCCCGAAGAGCAGCGCGCTTCCCTGGTGGGCCATCGGGGTGTCGCTGATCGCGGCCAACATCTCCGCCGAACAGATCATCGGCATGTCCGGATCGGCTTACGCGCTCGGGCTGGCCATTGCGTCCTACGAATGGATGGGGGCGGCGACGCTTCTGATCGTGGGAAAATACTTTCTGCCGATCTTCCTGAAAAACCAGATTTACACGATGCCGGAGTTCCTGAGGCGCCGCTACGGCAAGAGCGTTCAGTGCGTCATGGCGATCATCTGGATCGGCGTCTATATCTTCGTGGCCCTGACATCGATCCTGTGGCTGGGCGCCACCGCGGTTCACACCGTCACCGGTCTGACGCTGCAGATCAGTTTGATTCTGCTCGGCTTGTTCGCGGGAAATTACGCGTTGTATGTCGGCTTGAAAGCCGTTGCTTTCACCGATGTGGTGCAGGTGTCGATGCTGGTGCTGGGCGGGCTGGTGATCGCCTGCATCGCCTTGGAGAAAATCTCCGGCGGCAGCGGCCTTTCCGGCCTGGTCGACGGGTTTCGCACGCTGGTGGCACGGGCGCCCGACCACTTTCACCTGATCCTGAAGCCCGACAATGCCTTCTACAAATACGTGCCGGGCATCTCCGTGCTGGTCGGGGGAATGTGGGTCATCAATCTTTCTTATTGGGGATTCAACCAATACATCATCCAACGCGCGCTGACTGCGAAAAGCATCCGCGAAGTGCAGAAAGGCGTCGTGCTGGCGGCTTTCCTGAAGTTGCTGGTTCCGGTGCTGGTCGTCATCCCCGGAATCGCCACCGTCGTTCTCGCGCCTCACCTGCCGCGGCCGGACGAAGCGTATCCCAAGATCATGACCCTGCTGCCGAGCGGCCTGTTGGGCCTGGTGTTCGTCGCCCTGGTCGCGGCGATCATCGCGTCGATGAGATCGACGCTTAGCTCGATCTCCACCATCTTCGCGGCCGACGTGCTCAAGGTCGTCAAAAAGGATATCAACGAGCGTCAACTCGTCATCGTCAGGTGGTCCACGGCCATCGTCGCGCTCGGCATCGCCATGGTCGCGGCACAACCGCTGCTGGGCCATTTCGATCAGGCCTTCCAATACATCCAGGATTTCAATGGCTTCTTTACGCCGGGCGTCGTCGTCATCTTCTTGCTCGGCATGTTCTGGAGGCGCGCTACCGAAGCCGGCGCCCTGGTAGCGGCCGTGGGATCGCCCGTCATTTCCGTCATATACGCCGAGTTTCTGCCGGCAATCCCGTTTATGAACCGAATAGGCTACGTGTTCCTGATTTGCCTCGGTTTGGCGGTTATCGCTTCGCTTGCGCAAAAGCCGCGAAGCGCAACGATCGAGGTGACCGGTATCGACTATTCGACGAGCAAGACATTCAACCTCGCCTGCCTTGCCATCGTTGCGATTTTGGCAACGCTCTACGCGACTTGGTGGTAGTTGGAGCCTGATCTGCCGGGATGGGCGCGCCGCAACGTCGCGGCAGCGTGTGGCGAAGCGCCGAAAGGTCGCGAACTTTGCCGCGCGCCGGATCGGCTCCCCCCCGCCCACGATACCCATCGGCAAAAATAATAGGCCGTCAAATAAGGATTATCGGACCAAAAATGACATTGAGAATCCGGACTTCAAGTGGGGCCTTTCGGACACAACCAATAGTATTGCTTCTTTCCGGTATGCGACCTGCTTTCTTGATTTGTCTGATTTTTTTGATGCGGCCCAGTTGGGACTATGATATCAGACAAAAGGTAACTCAGGGTCGTGTAACGTCATGACATCGATGAAACAGCTTGAAGTCTGGTTCGCCACCGGTAGCCAGCATTTATACGGTCCGGAGACGCTCGAACAGGTCGCCAAAGACTCGCGGGAAATCGTCAAGGCGCTCGACGCCGCGCCGGCCGTTCCGGCCAAAGTGGTGTTCAAGCCGGTCCTGGTGACGCCCGATTCCATCACCGAGTTGACGTTGGCCGCGAACGCCACACCCAACTGCATCGGCCTCATCATCTGGTGTCACACGTTTTCGCCCTCGAAAATGTGGATCAACGGCCTCAAGCAACTGCGCAAGCCCGCCCTGCATCTGCATACGCAGTACAATCGCGACATTCCGTGGTCGACGATCGACATGGATTTCATGAACCTGAACCAGGCGGCGCACGGGGACCGGGAACACGGCTTCATCTGGAGCCGCCTGCGTTTGAACCGCAAAGTCGTGGTCGGCTACTGGCAGGAAGCAGCGGTTCAGAAGAAGATCGGCGCCTGGATGCGTGCAGCGGCGGCATGGCACGACTGGCAGGGCGCGAAATTCGCCCGCTTCGGCGACAATATGCGCGAAGTGGCCGTCACCGAAGGCGACAAGGTCGCCGCGCAATTCAAATTCGGCTACTCCGTCAACGGTTACGGCGTCGGCGATCTGGTGAAAGTCATCAATGAAGTCGCCGGCAAGGACATCGACCGGCTCGTCGATGAATACGAAAGCACCTATGAGGTGACCTCCGACCTGCGCAAGACCGGAAGCCGCGCCAAATTCGTCCGCGAAGCGGCACGCATCGAACTGGGCATGCGGGCGTTTCTGGAGGACGGGGGGTTCAAGGGCTTCACCACCACGTTCGAAGATCTGCATGGTCTCGAGCAGCTGCCCGGTCTCGCGGTGCAACGCCTCATGGCCGACGGCTACGGCTTCGGCGCGGAAGGCGACTGGAAGACGGCCGCGCTCTTGCGAGCCGTCAAGACCATGGGGTCCGGTCTTCCCGGCGGCGCCTCCTTCATGGAAGACTACACCTACCACCTTAATCCTGCCGGCAAGCTCGTTCTCGGCGCGCATATGCTGGAAGTCTGCCCGTCGATCGCGGATCGCAAGCCGTCGCTGCAAGTGCATCCGCTGGGCATCGGCGGCAAGATGGATCCCGCAAGACTGGTGTTCAACACGCCGCCGGGTCCGGCCACCGCCTCGACGTTGCTCGATATGGGTAACCGTTTCCGCCTTCTGGCGAACGAACTCGACGTCGTCACGCCCGAACAGCCGATGCCGAAACTGCCCGTGGCCCAGGCGGTCTGGAAGCCGCGGCCCTCTCTCGAGGAATCCTGCGCCGCTTGGATCTACGCGGGCGGCGCCCATCACACCGCTTTCAGCCAGGCGGTCACCGGCGAGATGCTCGAGGACTTCGCGACGATCGCCGACATGGAATTCCTGTTGATCGGCGAAAAGACCACGGTCTCCGAGTTCAAAAACGAACTACGCTGGAACGAAGTTTATTACGCCTTAAACCGGGGCTGGACGATCTAAATCAGGTTCATTCGGGATGAGCGCCCATTACACGATAGGTCTCGACTACGGGACCAACTCCGTCCGTGCGCTGTTGGTCGATACCGCCGACGGCCGCGAAGTCGCCACTGCCATCTGGGGTTATGAACACGGCCATTCGGGCGTCGTGCTCGGCCGCGATCCCAATCTCGCGCGCCAACATCCGGCCGATTACGTGAAAGGCGCCGAGATCACGATCAGAGAGGCGCTTGCGACGGCCAAGAAGACCGTGCACGGCTTCGAGCCGCACCAAGTGGTCGGCATAGGCGTCGACACGACCGGCAGCACGCCCTTGCCGGTGGACGCGGACGGCGAACCGCTGGCATTCGATAAGAAATTCGCCGAAAACCCCGCCGCCCTCGCTTGGCTGTGGAAGGATCATACCGGCTTCGCGGAAGCGGCGGAAATCACCGCGCTGGGGCGCGAGATCCGCCCGCAGATCATGGCCAAGATCGGCGGCGTCTATTCCAGCGAATGGTTCTACAGCAAGATTCTCCATTGCCTGCGCACCGCGCCGGAGGTGTTCGACGCCGCTTATTCGTGGATCGAGCTTGCCGATTTCGTTCCCGCCGTGCTGAGCGGCACGCTGGCGCCGGGAAAGTTCACGGCGGGCATCTGCGCCGCCGGCCATAAGGCGATGTACAGCGAGGATTGGGGCGGATATCCGGACAAGGAATTCCTTTCCCGGCTTGATCCGAAACTCGACGCCTTGCGCGACCGGCTGACCAAGCGGGTTCGCGCCGTGGATTCCAGCGTCGGCGGCCTAACGGCGGAATGGGCGAAGAAAACCGGCCTGCCCGCGGGCATTCCCGTGGCGGTGGGCGCCTTCGACGCGCATCTGGGCGCCATCGGTGCGGGCATTCAGCCCGGCACGCTGGTCAAGATCATCGGCACCAGCACTTGCGACATCACCGTAAAACGCAACAGCGAAAAGCTCGCGGACGTGCCCGGCTTGTGCGGCATCGTCGACGGCAGCGTGCTGCCGGGCTATTTCGGACTCGAAGCGGGCCAATCCGCGGTCGGCGATATTTTCGAATGGTTCGTCGGCTATGTGAAACCCGAAGGCGGATCGCACGAAGAACTCACGGCGGGCGCGGCGAAGCTGCAACCCGGCGAATCCGGTCTCATGGCACTGGACTGGAACAACGGCAACCGCACGATCCTGGTGGATCAGCGCCTCACCGGATTGCTGGTCGGCCAGACGCTGTACACCACGCCGGCGGAAATCTACCGCGCCCTGATCGAAGCCACGGCCTATGGCGCTCTGACGATCATCAACCGCTTCGAGGAATACGGCGTGAAGATCGAGCAGGTCGTCAACTGCGGCGGCATCGCGGAGAAAAGTCCGCTGACCATGCAGATATACGCCGACGTCACCGGCCGGCCGATGAAGATATCCCGTTCGGCGCAAACCCCCGCCCTGGGCGCGGCCATCGCCGCCGCCGTGGTGGCGCGCGCGCATCCGGATTTCGCTTCGGCGCAGAAGGCGATGACCGGCCTGAAGGCCCAAGACTACAAGCCAGACCCGAAGGCGCACGCCGTATATCGCGAATTGTATCCGATCTACCGCACTCTGCATGACGCCTTCGGAACGAAGGAATGGCAGGGCAATCTTTACGACGTGATGAAGAGGCTGATAGACATCCGCAACCGCGTTCGAAAATAGCTCCATGCTCGAAGAACTGAAGCGTCAAGTATGCGAAGCCAATCTGGAATTGGTACGGGAAGGCTTGGTGATTCAGACATGGGGCAACGCCAGCGGTATCGACCGCGAACGCGGTCTGGTCGCCATCAAGCCGTCCGGCGTGTCCTATGACGGCATGAAACCGGAACACATGGTTGTCGTCTCGCTGGAAACCGGCGCGGTGGTCGAAGGCAACCTCAAGCCCAGTTCCGATACGCCGACGCATCTGGTGTTGTACCGCGCCTTCCGGAGCATCGGCGGCGTGGTTCACACCCACAGTCTGTACGCCACGGCATGGGCGCAGGCCAAACGCGGGATTCCGTCCTACGGCACGACCCAGGCTGATTACTGGTACGGCGACGTGCCGTGCACGCGGCCGATGACGCCGGAAGAAATCAAGACCGATTACGAAGCAAACACCGGCCAGGTGATCGTCGAAACCTTCCGCGATCTCGACCCGCTGCAGCATCCCGCCGTGCTGGTTGCCAGCCACGGGCCGTTCACCTGGGGCAAGGACGTCAAAGCCGCCGTGCATAACGCCTGCGTGCTGGAATTCGTCGCAAAGCTGGCCAGCGAAACATTGCGTATCGATCCGCGAACCGAACCGATGCAATCCGACCTGCTCGACAAACACTTCCTGCGCAAGCACGGAGCAAAAGCGTATTACGGACAAAAATAAAAGATTAGAGGGGAACCCAGTCTATGCCTAACGACGCCGTAAAAGCCGCGGCCAGCAAGGTCGCCAACTTCTTCAACGCGCCGCCCGCTGCTCAGGGCCCCGTATTCAATTCGTTGGATTGGCTGATCGTTGCTCTGTTCATCGCCGTCTTGGCGGCGATTGTGGCATATTCGATGAAAGAGAAAGCCAAGTCCGGAACGGATTATTTCCTCTCCGGCCGGGACAGCGGCTGGCTGCAGATCGGTTCCTCCATCTTCTCCTCCAATATCGGTTCCGAGCATCTCGTTGGCCTAGCCGGCGCGGGTTTCGTTTCCGGCATGGCTATGGCGCATTGGGAGATGCAGGGTTGGCTCATTCTCATACTCGGCTGGGTCTTCGTGCCGCTCTATGACCGGATGAAGGTCTTCACCATGCCGGAGTTTCTCGAACTGCGCTTCAGCCGCGGATCGCGAAACGTCCTCAGCCTGCTCACCATGGCCAGTCTGGTGCTGACCAAAATGGCCGTCACGATCTACGCGGGCGACGTCGTGATCCGCACGCTGCTCGGCATCAACAGCGTGGATATCTTCGGCTTTCACATGGACGTTTTCTGGGCGATCGCCTTGGGGCTGGCCTTCACCACCGGCCTTTATACCGTTCTTGGCGGCCTGCGCGTGATCATGTACACCTCCGTGCTCCAAGCGCCGGTGCTGATCTTCGGTTCGCTTTGCATTCTGTACGCGGGATTGCGCGTCCTAGGCCATGGCGATCTCATGGCGGGTTGGCATGCGACGGTTGCGGCGGCTGGCCAGAATATCCATCTCATCCGCGCCATCAACGATCCACAATGGTCCTGGGCGGCGGTGATTCCGGGATCGATGATCATCGGCTTCTGGTATTGGTGCACCGACCAATACATCGTCCAGCGCGTGCTGGCCGGCAAAAATCAGCAGCAATCGCGGCGCGGCGCCATCCTGGCCGGCTTTTTCAAGCTGACGCCCGTCTTTATCTTCCTGGTGCCCGGCATGGTCGCCTATGCCTTGACCAAGGATCCCGCGATCAACTTTAAGACCAGCGGCGACGCCGCCTACACCTCGCTGGTGGCGACGATTCTGCCGCATGGCCTCAGGGGCATGGTGGCTTGCGCCATGATCGTGGCGCTGATGGCTTCGCTGGGGTCGAAGTTCAACGCCTCCGCTACGCTGTTCACGATGGACTTCTTCCGCGAATGGTATCCGAACGCGTCGGGCAAGACCGAGGTGGTCGTCGGACGCATCGCCACTACCGTGATCGTCGTCATGGGCATCTGCTGGGTGCTGGTGATCAAGAGCCTGCATTCGAACCTTTACGTCTATCTGCAGAGCGTGCAGGGCTACCTGTCGCCCGCTATTGCCGTGTTGTTCATCCTGGGCGTGTTCTGGAAGCGCGCCAACGCGAAGGGAGCGCTATGGGCATTCATGGTGGGCGTGATCGGCGGCTTTGCCCGTCTCGCCGCTGACATCTACATGCGCAACGACGACGCCTTTGTGAACGGCCTGAAGGACAAGCTCTTCCAGCACACTATCACGCTGGCCCAGTACAACGCCGCGATCGCGCCGATCAAAGCCAAGTTCGGCTTGATCTTCGATCTCTGGGACATCCACTGGCTGTATTACTGTCAGATTTTGCTCGTGGTTACGGCGGTTCTGATGGTGTCGATCAGCCTGCTGACCAAGGCGCCTGACCCGAAGACGGTCAAGTTCACCTTCTACGGCGCCACGCCGGAAGAAAAAGCGGCCACGCGCGCCAGCTGGGGAGTCATGGACGTGGTGCTGAGTGCCATTGTCGTGATCGCATGCGTCGCGTTCTACTACTACTTCTGGTAAGCAGCAGAACAACAAAGATGGTATTGCAGATTGGCCTGCCGGATATTCGTCCGGCAGGCCATTTCTTTTTAAGCGGAAACGGGTTGGTAGAGGCGGGTCGATTCGCCGTTGACGGCAAAATAGGGTTTGAAGGCCTGCTCGCCGTCACTGGTGGCCACCCGCCATTCGGCCGATTGCGGAGCGATTTGCCGAACGGCCGATAAATCGCGCCGGGTGAAGGGCAGGAAGCGGTCGCCGACGGCGAACAGCGCCAGCGGGCCCTGCATCACGGCGAGCTCGTTGGGATGCTTGTCGTCCACCGCTTCCAGACGCAACCCCATATCGAGAACGAGCGCGATCCGGTCGTTGTCGTTCCAGGTCCGGCTAATTTCCAGGAATCGGCCGGGCGTGACGTCCCCATCCAAGCGCCGGTCGTTCACGCTCACCGTCGTTCCCGGTCCCGCCCAGGCGGGAATGCGCAACGAGACGGAGAATTTCTGCGGCGTCGCCGTGCGAACTTCGATGTTGATCTCTGGCGCGAGGGGATAGTCGGTTGTCTGGCGCAAGGTGATGGCGCGGCCGCCAAGCTGCCAGCGTAGCTGTGATGGCGTATAGAGATTGACCACCACGCCGCGGCCGCTCAGGAAATAAGAACTGATCCCATAATCCGCCACAACCTGACCCAGCGTGCCCGAGCAGCAGGGACATCTGTATTCGAAATAGGTCTTGGATCCCTTGGCGTTGTAATCGGCATAATAGAAGGACGTGCCGTCCGGCTTCAGCGGCAGGGCGCCCAGCACGGTGTTGTAGAGCACGCGCTCCATGCTGTCGCCGTAACGGCTGTCGCCGGTGACGGACAGCAAAGTGCGCGTGATCTTGAAATGTCCATAGGAACCGCACGGCGTCTCGAAGCTGGCGTGCGTCGTGTTCAGGCTGTCGCCGAGCGCGCCGGAACCGGGAACGACAAAGCCCTCGTTGGGTCCCCAGCCGCCGGTGGCGAAGCTCTGCGCGGCAACGAAATCGAACCCGTTCTTGGCGGCCCGAAGATGCTTGGCGCTGCCGTCCACCAGATAGGCCTGCATGGCGGAGCTGAGCGCATTCACGTGGCTGTAGGCGTGCTCGCCCGGCAGGACATTGTTTCCGGCGGCAAGCGGATCGAAATACTCGCGATCGAGCAAGAAGCGCGACGCGAGTGCGCGGTAGCGATTTCCCGCGCCGCGCCGCCACGCTAGATAGAGATTTTCCGGCAAGGTGTAGGATTCGTCCCAGGTGAACGCCATGTTGGGATGCGGCCGCGCCGCCATTTCCGGGCGCGTGAGCGCCTTTTCCGGCAAATGTGGCAGTGCCGCGTCGGTGGCCCGGTTCAGTACACGCAGCGCGATCTTGTCCTCGGCAAACGCATGCGCATCGATCAGCCCGATGTTGATCTTGTCGAACGTGTAGGCGGGCAGCGGATAACCGTCATAGAAACGCGACGTAATCGTCGGGGCGAAGCCGGCGACCAGGCGGCGCACTTTCTCGCCCGTCGCGCGGTCGCCCGTTATCGCAAAGGCGCGCGCGAGGGAGGACACATACTGGCCGAAGCTGTGGCCCGGTATGAAGCCGTGCATGTCCGCCGGCGGATCGAAGTCCGGCGCCGCATTGTACCACCCGCCGAAATTTTCACCCGGAGCAGGCAGTCCCGCCGCCTGGCGGAATGGCTTGAGCAGCGCGTCTTCGTTCATCTCCAGCAGCGCCGCATGGGTCGACTGGAACTGCCGCAGCATCGGTCCATCGAGCAAAGCGACGTCCGCATAACGCACGGGCCTAAGCGCAGTTGTAGCGGATTGTGCCGCCGCACCGGCCACGGCGCGGTTTGCAAGAACGCTCGCGGCAAGCGCCGTTCCCCCAAGCTTCATCATGGACCGACGAGAGTACTGTCCCATTTGCCACCTCGCAGTGAGTACCGTTTACATCAAGTTATCACACCCCAGGCCGGATATTCCTGTCGTCTCCAACCGATCGCGACGGTCGCTCGCATTCCTTCGTCAAGAAGCAAAGTGCCTATCCGCAAATGCGGGATCCTGTTGTACGGCTTTCAAATAAATCAGACAATATAGTACGCGCAACTTGCGACGCGATCCGGTTCCCGATCACGCATATGCACTCGAAAGAATTGCCGACAGGAATCTCGCCAAGGCGAGCGCCGCAACCTGCAAGCCAATCCGATGGACCGGCCTGGGACACACCGATGCCGCCGCCGGGAAGTGTTCCTGCCTGGTCCGCAAACCGTCGCTTTGCTGCCACACCGGGCTGAAAGATACCCCATATCAGCCGATTATCGCGGGCAGGAGGAATATGCTGTGGCCGCAAAGCGCAGCATCAGCACTTGACAGGAATAAGCTGATTAATATGATAATTATTGCACAATATGGTTCCTTATGGCTGAGGGTAACGCTCGAAGTAGGAGCGGGTTCATGGCGTTGGTACAAGGTACTCAAAAAAGTGGCCGTCAAACACAATCTTCGTTGGCCGCACGGCGACGTCGATGCCATGTGCGCCGGCTTATCGACCGGCGACCGGGCGCGCCCGCCAATCTTTTGGTCGTGGTGAATGTCATCGAAGGCTTTTATGGTGCTCAAGTGGGGGAATTCGCCGCGCTGTCAGGAATCGCTTATTGCTTTAAGAAGAATCGCATGTTGCCGCGTCCGCAAATCGCCCAAGTCCGTATGGCCGCTTTCTGATGACAAACAGCCAGATGATTTTTGATCTCAAACCGTCCTCTTTTGCAATGCCGGACGGGCGGCTGCTGCATCTTTATGGCAACTTTTCCGGCACGCCGGAATGGCCAGAGGCGGAAGGGACTCACGAGAAGGGCTACTCGCATCGCCGCTGGCATCCCGTGCGCCGCGAATGGGTCATCTATTCCGCACATCGCCAAACGAGAACCTATAAGCCGGCGACCAATGCCTGCCCTCTTTGTCCGGAGGCGCCCGACGGGGAGATACCCGTAAGAGATTTTTCAATTGCGGTGTTCGACAATCGCTTTTCGTCCTTCCAGAAAGACTGCCCGAAGCCGCCGCCCATTCCAGGTCTGGATTTGCCGGTCGACAGCGCCGCGGGAAATTGCGAAGTCGTCGTCTATTCCGCGGATCACAAAGCGTCGATGGCGACCTTGTCCAAGGATCGCCGCGAACTTCTCGTCAAGGTGTGGGGCGATCGTGTGCGCGTGCTGATGCAAATGCCCGCGGTGCAGGTCGTCATGCCGTTCGAGAACCGCGGCGAGGAAGCGGGAGTTACGCTGCATCATCCGCACGGACAGATTTACGCCTTTTCCTATCTGCCACCGATCGTCGAGACGATGGCGCAGAGTTTCCGGGATGGCTACGACTTGGCAAAACTGGCGTCCTCGCCGGCGCATGAAATCGCCCAAACCGAGACCATGGCGGCTCTTGTGCCGCCCTTTGCGCGCTTCCCTTATGAAGTTTGGATCGTCCCGAAGAATTTCCGGGCGTCGCCAGCTGATCTGGCGGTCAACGAGGTCGGCGACTGCGCGCGTTTGCTGGCGTTGGTTGCGAAGAAATACGATACCTTCTTCCAACGCAACTGCCCTTATGTGATGATCGTCTATGTCGCGCCGCGCGGCATGGAGGATTTCTTTCCCTTCCACATCCAGTTTTACCCGCTTCTACGCTCCCCGCAGAAATTGAAGTTTCTGGCAGGTTGCGAACTCGGCGCGGGTTCTTTCCTGGTGGATATCTTGCCGGAAACAGCAGCTCGGTCTTTGCGAGACGTAAATATGGAAGACATACTATGAACAAGTTCACTGCCGCGGCTCCCGCACGCGCGAATCTCATCGGCGAACACACCGATTATGCGACCAACCGGGGGCATGTCCTCCCCACGCCGCTGCCGTTTCATACGACGGTTTGCGTGACTGAAATGGCCGGCGCAGCGGGCCAAGCCTCCATTTCGAGCGAGCATTACGCCAACCAGTCCTATGAGCGCAATGCAAGCGACAAGCCTCGCGGCCATTGGACGGATTACGTCGTCGGCTGTCTGCAGGCGATGTTGAAGAAGACGAAATTGCCCGCGCTCGAAATCAAGATCAAAAGCGACGTGCCGGTCGGCTGCGGCATTTCGAGTTCGGCGGCTCTGTGTGTTGCGGTCGTCCGCGCTTTGAAGGGGCTGACGGGTGCCGTGCTGGACGACGAACAGATCGCCCTTATGGCGCACGAAGCCGAGCATGATTTCGTCGGCGTTCCGTGCGGGATGATGGATCAGTTCGTTTCCTCGATAGGCCGTCCGGGGCAAGCCTTGCTTCTGAACACGAAGACGCTGGCCTATCGTCATTATCCGCTGCCGGCGGACACCGCGATCATGCTGGTCAACTGCGGCAAGAAGCACGACCTCGCCAACGGCAGCGGCTATAAGCAGCGCGTAGCGGAGTGCACCGAGGCGCGCGACCGTCTGGGCGTCGGTACGCTCTGCGAGCTGGGATACAAGGATTTGGACCGTCTTTCGGCCTTGCCGGAAATTATCCGTCGCCGCGCGCGCCACGTCATCACAGAGAACCTGCGCGTGCTGGAATTCGTTTCCGCCTTGGAAAAAGGCGACACGGAAAAGCAAGCCGACCTTCTCGCCGCAAGTCACGTTTCTCAACGCGACGATTTCGAAGTTTCGATCCCAGAGATCGATGCGCTGGTCGAATCGTCGAAACGCTTCGGTATCCGGGGGGCGCGCATCGTGGGCGGCGGCTTCGGCGGCTCCATCATCGCGCTTGTGCCGCGCGAAAAAGCGGTGCCGTGGTGGTCCTTCGTTGCCAGGGAAAATCCGAACAGTCAGCTGATTTCGACCTATGCCTTAAAAAATAACGAAAATGAATACGCGGCCTGACACGTGCGTGGTTCTTGTGTCCGGCGGCGCCGGCTATATCGGCAGCCATGTCAGCCATGTATTGAAACACGCCGGTTTCACGCCGGTCGTCGTCGATAGCTTGGTCAACGGCAACCTGTGGGCAACGCGCGGCGCCAGCGCGTTTAGGAAAGGCGATATCGGCGACGCCGATTTCATTCGCGCCGTTTGCGATGAAGTCAGGCCCATGGCAGCCATCCATTTTGCGGCCTTTATCGAGGTCGGCGAGTCCGTGAAAAAGCCGGAGAAGTACTTCACGAACAATCGCGACAAGGCGAAAGTCTTTTTCGATACGCTCGCGGAAAGGGGCGTCAGGAACATCGTCTTTTCCAGCACCGCCGCCGTTTACGGCGCAGTTACGGATTGCGCGCCAATTCCCGAGACCTGTCCGACGCGGCCGATCAATCCCTACGGCCAATCGAAGCTGGAAGCCGAGACTCACCTTCGCACGATCGAAAATGTGAAATCCGTCGCCTTGCGCTATTTCAACGTTGCGGGCGCCGAGCCTTCCGCCGGACTGGGCGAAGCGCACTTTCCGGAATCGCACCTGATTCCGCGCATCGTTCTGCCGTTAATCGATGCGCCCAAGGGGGTGCAAGAGGCCCTTGGCTTGGCGAAAGGCTTTAAAATCTACGGCACGGATTATCCCACGCGCGACGGCACGGCGGTGCGCGATTACATCCACGTCATGGACTTGGCCGATGCTCATGTCCGCGCCCTTCGTTATCTGCTCGCGGGCGGGGCGACGGACATTTTCAACCTGGGAAGCGGCTCCGGTTTCTCTGTAAGGGAAATCGTCGATGCGGCGCGCCGAACGCTGGACCGCCCCGATTTCAATCCCGGGACGGAGGCGCGTCGCGAGGGCGACCCCGCAACCCTGATCGCCGATGGCGCCAAGACGAAAAAAGTCTTGGGCTGGGCCCCGGAACGCGGGGTCGACAGCATGATCGGTTCGGCTGCGACATGGCATCGTTCGCAAACATATGCTCAAACGATTATTGAGAGAGCGAACGTAACATCAGGATAAGCGAGTATGGCTGTTTTATTCCCCGCCCCGAGGAAGAGAATTATCCTCGCGGCGGGCGATCTTTCCTGCGAAATTTGGCCAGAAGTCGGCGGCGGCATCGCCCGGTTTTCCCAATCCGGCGCGAAGGTTTTTCATATTCTGCGGCCCGCGCCGGAGCAATCTTCCTATGTGACCAACGATCTCGGTTGCTGGCCGTTGGTGCCGTTTTCCAATCGCATCGCCAACGGAAAATTCTCGTTCGAGGGGCGGCAGATTTCGGTCCCGTTGAATGCTCCGGGCGAACCCCACGCGCTTCACGGTCACGGCTGGCAAAGCGGATGGGACGTCGAAAAAAGCGAGAAAAGCCTTTGCGTCCTGAGCCTGACGCGCAACGCCGATAATGCGTGGCCCTTCAGCTATCGCGCCGTGCAGACCATGCGCCTTGCTCCCGGCTCGCTGGACCTCGAACTCCATTTGGAGAACAGGGGAACGGGCAACATGCCTTGCGGCCTTGGCTTTCACCCTTATTTTCCACGGCCCAAGGGGACTCGCCTTCAAGCAACCGTCGGCCGCGTTTGGTTGGGCGATGAAAACGTCCTGCCGACGGAACGCATCGCCGTACCGGCAAAATGGGATCTGACGCGAGGCCTGCTTCTGGACACGCCGGTCCTGGACAATTGCTTTGACGGATTCGGCGGCGAAGCACGGATCTTTTATTCCGATAGGGAAAAGCCCACGCTTCTAACTTCTCCCGAAGCCACGCATCTGATCGTCTATTGCCCCAAGGACGAAGCATTCGTTTGCGCGGAGCCGACAACCCACATGCCGGATGCGTTCAACCGCGCGGCGGCGGGTTGGGACGCGACGGGCCACCGTGTCCTCGGTCCGGGAGAGGAGATCTCCCTCACCATGCGGCTTTCTCTCGGCGAAGCCTGAACCAGAGCTGACGCTCCGGCTGAAATCAACTTATCTGCCTCAACAGATTCCCGAGGCCATGTTTTGTAAACATTCCGCAACGTAAAGAACCGCTTCGGGGTTATCTTAGATAATCAGAGCCTTCATTGCCGCCACCTGCAGCATCAAGGCATCAGAGCGCATTGGAGATTCGGGAACACTCGTCTAAAAGAGGAACCCCTTGCGCCCAGAGCCCAAGCACACCGAAAGAAAGTTACACGCCGCCTTGGGCGCGTAGCGACAGCCTATCGAATGTCCAGGTTCTTGGCCGTTATAGGAAAGATATCCCCTTCCTTGGATTTGACGTGGTCAACGGCCTCGTCAAATGTTAATAATAAATAAAATACCCGGCTTTTTGTCACATCGGGAATGTAGCGTAACACGTTGGGGGATGGCGTGGCGGGTACGAAGGAGCGGCGTAAAGCCGGCAAGGGCTCCGGCGCCTTGTGGGCGATGGTGCTCGGAGCCGTGCTGATAGCGGCAGCGTTCGCTGCCCTTTTTGTCACGCGCGCGTCGGCGGACTACGCGGACGGAATTCAAGCCAAGCAAAGCCTCGCGCTCGAAGAAGCCGTCGAGATATGGCGCAAGGCAGCCTGGCAGCAGGACGACTTCTTCTCGCAGGTCGCGCTCGGCGATCTCTATTCCGATGACCAGGGCTTCAGGGACTCGGTCGAGGCTTACGTCTGGTATTATCTGGCGCTCAGACCCAATCATTATTACGCCGTCGACGACGACGACCGCGTCGGCCGAACGATGAACCAAAAAAGGCGCGAAGCCTTCTCCAACATGCAGCAGATCTTCGACTCCCTGACGCTAGAGCAGCGCATGGAGGCCCGTTCGCGCATTATCTACATCCTGGCCAGCCGCGGTTCCGAGGGCTTCATCGCGCTCGGCAAGCTGCATCGCGAATATGGTCGCCCGCAGCAGGGTCAGCCTGCGTTCTGGCCCCCGGCGGTCATCGTCACATGCAACGACCAGCATGAGAGCTGGTTTTCAGGGATTTGGCGGTGGTTGTTCGGAGGACATGAGAAACGGCGGCCGGACTGCCACAGAGTCCGTGTTCCATGGCCCGATAGCGACAATTCGCAGTCCGACAACTACAGCTCGCAATCCAACGGCTTTAGCTCTCAGTCCACCAACTATAGCTCGCAATCCGGCAACTACAGCACGTCGTCCAGCACCTATAATTCTCAGCCCACCAACGACACCTCGGCGACCTCGAGCCCGAGCGTCAGTATGAGTCCGAGCGACAATACGAGCCAAAGCATCAGTACGGCCCCGATCTCGACCACGACGTCAAATAGTGGCGGCGACTATGGCTATTATAACAACGACAACAACAGCGCACCGTCGGTGATTGTGCGCAACGACGAAGAAGCGTTGATGTATTTCGACATCGCCGCCAATCTCGGTCATCCGCTTGCCAAGGACTACATTGCCTCGCACGAAGCCGAGATGTCCTCGCTCGTCGGAGATATGACGAGAATCGAGGCGGAGGCCGCCGCGCGCGCGCGCGTTTGGATGCCGCCGTTCGAATTTTACCCCGGCGCGACCGCGGGCGGCGTTCCCCATACCGACGAAAGCCTGCCCAGTATGGCCCAGCGCGCGGCGCTGGCGCGCGTAGGCGAAATCCCCTTCTGGGCCGTCGAGGACGCTTTGGCGTTTCGCGGTCTGCTAAGGGGGCAGCGCGGCGCTTGGCGCGTTCCGCCCGCCGTCGTGGCGCAAGCCATCAGGAAATTCCAGAGCGCGTTGAATTTCGAGCCTACGGGTTTCCTGGCCCCGCACGAGGGCGTGCGCCTGATTCAAATGTCAGCGGTGGACGGCGATGCGGAAATGCAGAACCGGCTGGGCATTATGTACGCCAAGGGCGTGGGCGTGCCGCAGAATTTCCCGCGGGCGGAGAAATGGTTCTCGCTGGCCGCGAAGCAGCGTTTCGGGGAGGCCCTCTATAATCTCGGCGTGCTTTACAAGGTGGGCCCCAACGGTGTGCCGCAGGACAAGGACAAGGCGGCCCGCCTGTTCGTCGAATCCGCGCTCGCCGGATACAATCCGGCCCGCAACGAATTGCGCGATCTGCTGATGCAGGCCGACGACGCCGACCGCAATCACGGGGCAAGGAGATAGCCATGAACGCGATATTCTCTTCGCCTCGCCTGCACGCGCGCTACTGGAGCGCGTTCATCTTCGCCGCCCCGCTGTGGTTCGCCGCCGCGCCGGCCGGCGCGGATTCGTACGGCGATCGGCCCGATGACGGGCGCGCCAGCGAAACCGCCGCGCAGATCGACCCGTTCGATCCGGTTCCCGAGATCGGCCGCGACGACTGCCGCGACCGCGACTGCCGTCCTTCCGAACACCATGCTCCCTCTCACAGGCCGCCGGAAATGCCGAGCATTTCCGGGCATCCGACGCTCATGGTCGATTGCAGCGGCCAGCGTCGCGACATGTTCCCGTCGCTGCAGTTGGCCGCCCGTAGCGCGCCGCCGAACGCGACAATCCTCGTCCTGCCGCCCAACGAGGGAATGACCTGTAGAGGAACGGTGTTTATCCACGTCCCGCTGACCATCGCGACCTACGGAGGCGGCGACAATGCGGTGATCCAGGCCCCGCCGGGGCGCCCGTGCCTCGTTGCGGACATACCGCTCGGCGACACGTTGAACATCGAGGGCGTCCGCTTCGTCGCGCGCGGCGGAGATGCGCCATGCGTCGTCGTGCAGGCGGGTCACGTCGTGGTGCGCCACAGCTCGATCGATTCGCGCACGACGAATTGGGCTTTTGACGTGCGGGAATCCGGGGACCTCGCGGTCGAGGCGACACATGTGGAAACCGACCGCTCGGGCGTACGGGCGTGGCGCGCGCATGTGGACCTTCACGGCCTCGATGTCGATATCGATGCCAGACACGCCGACGCATTGCTGAATCTTCGCGAAGCCGATTGCACTAGCGAAGACAGCGCGGACATTCGCGTGCCCTATTCCGAAGATTCGCTGGATGAAGAGGACAACGCACAGGGGGGGAACACGGGGATGCGCATGGGCAGGCGCATGGGGACAGGCACGAGCACGCCTCTCCAGCTCCGGCGGATCGGGATTCTAAGGACAGACGCGATTCCGTTCAGGGTTCGATCGGCTTGGCGCTGGAATGCACGGACGGCGTCGTCGATGCCGGCAACATCATCGGCGGCGCGGTCGGCATTCTTGCTTCCGCCGGAACCCACGGCCTGCAGATCAAGGATGCGAATGTCCGCAGGGCGCGAACCGGCATTCTGTTGCTGCAGGGACAACTGGGCAGCATCGACGTCGAACACCCCGTCTTGTCGAAGGACACGAACGGCGTGGTCGTCGCCCCCGGCGCGGAATCGCAAGTCACCGGCGCGGTGATAACCGAAAGCGAGGAAGCCGGAATCACGGTTTACGGCACCGACTCTCTGATCAGCGGCAACAAGGTCGTCGGCGCGGAAGACGGCATCAGGCTGTTCGCGGCCGGCGCGTTCCCGCCGCCCTATTTTGCCGGCGAGTTCAGCGCGCAGCCCCCGTTGAGCAATGAAGACGGCGTAAAACCGATCGTCGAAAACAACCTCGTCGCCAACGTGCGCCACGCGGCGGTGCGCATCGACGGACGCGTGCAGGGCCGCATGGAACGGATTCACGGACGCGTGATCGGAAATACGTTCTATGCGCGGCACGCGGAATGCATCGACGACAAATATAACGACGATCCCGTCGAGACCCGCGCCAATACCTGCAACAAGTCTTGGTTTTCCTGGCCCTTCTGATAATTGCCGCGTCGCGCCCGCCGCTGGCGTTTTTGCTTCTCCCGGATAAGCTATGAGGGAAGCTGAAGCTGCGTCGGCGATGCGTAAAACGTCAAAAACCCTGCTTTGCTTGATGGGATTGATCGCGGCGAGCTTCGCCGCGCCGACGCCCGCATGGGCGGGTCCGCCATTCGTCACCGACGATCCGGTGCCCGTCGATCTAGGTCATTGGGAGGTCTACGGCTTTTCCACGGCGACGCAGACACGGGGCGACTTCGGCGGCACGCTTGGGGCTGTCGAAGTCAATTACGGCGCGGCGCCGAACCTGCAGCTTCATATAATGGTGCCGTTAGCCTTCGACACGCGTCGGGGCGGTTCCACGCAAGTGGGCGTTGGCGATGTCGAACTGGGCGCGAAAGTTCGCCTCGTCGACCCCGGGCCGGACGATTGGTGGCCGCAAATAGCGATTTTTCCGGCTCTGGAGGTACCGAGCGGTAATGCGCAACGCGGCCTGGGCGGCGGCGCGACGCGCGCTTATTTTCCCCTTTGGCTGCAAAAGGATTTCGGCCGCTGGACGACCTATGGCGGCGGCGGCTTCTGGATCAATCCCGGTTCCGGCAATCGCGACTATTGGTTCGCGGGCTGGCTGCTGCAGTATCAGATTACCGACAATTTCGCGCTCGGCGGCGAGCTGTTCCATCAGACGCCCGATGCCGTCGGCGGCACGGATGCGACCGGCTTCAATCTCGGCGGCATTTTCGATTTTACGGAGCACTATCATCTGCTGGTCTCGGCCGGCCGCGGACTTCAGAACGCTCCGGATTCGAACGAATTCTCTTATTATCTCGCGATCCAGTGGACCGGCTGAGGCAACCGCCAGGATGACACAGGTGCCAATTTGCGCCCCGCGTCCCGGAGCATGGATAACCCTGCCGTGTCGGGCGGGCGACGGAGAAGCGCGACCGCCCCGTTAGTGGTGTATGGAAGTCCGCAAAGGACTTGGCTCGAAACGGGAGTATCGCATCATGAAAATGACAACGCTGACGGCGGCGCTGATCGCAAGCTTCTTCATCGGCGGCGTGGCCACGGCGCAGGACGCGGGCGGCCCCATGGCGTCGGTGCGGCAAGCCTGCGCCAGCGATATGCAAACCTATTGCGGCAAAACGCAGCCGCGCACGCAGGAACGTCGCCAATGCATGCAGGACAACCGGTCCAAGTTCAGCAAGCCCTGCCAGGACGCGCTTCAGCAAATGCAGCAGAGGTGGGGCGGGCACCGGGACCAGACACAAGGCGGCCAGAGCCAAGGCGGGCAAAACTAGAATTTGCTTAGAACGCAATGCGAACCGGAAGCCGATCAGGGCAGCCGCCGGGGCGCGGCTGCGTCGAGCGATACGAATTCGCATTGTCAGTAAAACCTTCCGTGGGTGCGAAGGAGCCGCGGCGCCGGGCAGCACCTGTGCTCCGAGGTTGGAAAAGCGGGCCGGCCGGCCCGAGACCCGCAGATCCGCCGATTATTACCGCGAATCCTTACCCTCCGGACCGACGTCTGGCCGGGCGCATCGGGCTTGAACGGCTTGCGGATTCGCCTTGCTTTTAGGCATGATGTCATCCTGACGCATGGCGCCGCCGCCGGACGGGCCGGTGCGCTCGTGGGATCATATCCGGCAGGTGCGGCATCGGCATACTCATGGCTAACTTCGACAATGACGACTCGCAGCCCCTCGCGCAGGCATCTGTGAAGGGCACGGTCAAATGGTTCAACGCGACCAAAGGATACGGCTTCATCACGCTGGAAAGCGGCGGAGACGCTTTTTGTCATGCTTCGGCGCTGGCGGCGCTGGGCACCCCCAATCTCCCGCAAGGCGCAACCATCGTCTGCGATCTGCAGGAATCGCCGCGCGGGCTTCAGGTCGTCACTGTCCACACCGTGGACACCAGTACGGCGGACCCCAATCCGCCGCGCCGTCCGCGCCGTGAATTCGGCGAAGGCGGCGGGCGAAGCGGCTATGGCGGGGGCGATCGTTTCGGCGGAGGCAATGATCGCTTCGGCGGCGGTGATCGTTTCGGCGGGGGCGGGGGCGACCGTTTCGGCGGCGGCGGAGGCTTTCGCGAGCACGATGCGGGACCGAGCGGGCCGATGGTCGAAGGCAAGGTCAAGTTCTTCAACGACCAAAAAGGGTTCGGCTTCGTCATGCCCGACAATGGCGGCGGCGACGTTTATATTCACGCCAGCGCCCTGCGCCGGTCCGGCGTCATGGCCCTGGAACCGGAGCAGCGCATCCGATTCTCCACCCGTCAGGGCATGAAAGGCGTCGAGGTCGATCGCGTCGAAGTGATCTGACGCGGCAATCCTCGAACCGGCGGAACGAACAAGTCCCATAACAAAAGCGGGCTCGCACGGGAGACAACCCCGGCGAACCCGCTTTTGTCGCAAAGCACGGCAGGCAAGCGTCATCCGCGCGGCGGATTCGCGAGCACCTTTGCTTGTCTCCCCGGGCCTGACGGGTCCGCGCTTCGCTTTTGCACCGTGCTGTGACGGCAGCCTCCGCCCTCGGGCGGCAGCGTCCTGGCAGGAACCGTTCGGATGCGCGCGAGACCGCATCCAACCCTGTATGCTCGCGTCACTTCGATCGGGCCGCGACGGCGCCCTGTGCCTGGCGTTCTCCCTTGCAACGTCATTTGGACAAATGGGGAACGATTTAGCGGGTTCAACCCCCGGCTGCCGAATTTAATGTCTTCGCCACGATTGCAATTCGCACTGAGCTTCAATCGCGGTGTCGTTGGCCGGACACCGGCATTGGCCAGTGTCGCCAAGGCAGCCGAGATCGACGGCTGCATTCGACCGGATAGAGCGGACAAGCGACGTTCGGCAACAACGCGCCACAAACGGCCCCACTGAGACCGACATTCGCTACACATATCTCCGCTGTTGGCTTGGCTGGCCCATTAACCGTCTCTTCAACGTATCAACACCGTCTGCGCGATAATTCGTGATTACTGACTGTGCCCGATTGTCCGCGGGGCCGACTCGAATGCCAATATCGCGCGATCAATCATCGTCCCGGCCACTGCTGCAAACAGACAAAGCACAACGAAGAAAAGAGCAGGCAGCGGCCCGACATGGACATTACTTTTTCGTCTTCCACCCACGCGGCGGCGCCGTATCAGAAAGATATGTCGCGCCATGGCCGCCCTCTATTTCTGGAACGAAACTCGCGAGCGGTGACGTTTGGCCGCCGCTCGCGAGAACAGATCAAAACGACTTGGACAGCCCGATGAAGAAGCCACGCCGCTGGCCATATTGCGGTGCGAATACGCCAACACCACTGCCGCTGCGGATTTGATAATCCACGTCGAACAAGTTGATGACGTCGGCCCGCGCCGTCAGGCCATCCAACCCAATGTCCGTCAAGTCGCGGCTGACGCCGAGATTGATCTGCACATATGGCGGAACATGTGCGCCATTCGGGATGTTCTCGCCGCTTGGAAGCGTGAGATCTTCACGTAATCCCGTGCCATAAATCATGTCCGCGCCGAACACGGTTGGACCCCATCGATACGCCACCCCGGCGGAGGCCGAAGCCAATTGTTCGTGATCGAGATGGATGAAATGATTCTGAACATAGGCCAAATCGGCCGGATCAAAACTGAACTGACTGGTTATCCAATCCTCGCCGATCGCATGTTCGAGCGCATAATTAGCATAGGCCGAAAAATTGTCGGACGTATAGTCGGCCGTCAGTTCCGCGCCATATTGTCTACCACGGGCGTAATTGAAGGGTGTGAGAATGATCGGCGCGCCGAATTGACCCTCGTCAATCAAGTTCTTCGACAATTTATAGTAGGCATCGAGACCCACCTTCAGTTCCGCAGTAATTTGTTGTGATATGCCGCCGTCATAATAATCGGCGCGCTCCGCCACCGGGGTGGTGTCCGTCGTGATCGCTGGCGCAGCCGTCGTATTGTTGAACAGCGCAATATCCGAACTGGAAACCAACTCAATCGGCGGCGGCGAGAAGTAGCGCGCATAGCCCACATGTACGATGGTGCCGTCCAAGGGTGTCCATACGGCATTGATGCGGGGGCTGAATTGGTCGCCGCTGCTGTAGGCCTTATATTTGTCGTAACGGACGCCAAAGTTCACCGTAAGGGATTGGATTATCTTCCATTCGTCTTGAATGTAAAAACTGTAACTCGATGCGTGTTTGGTGGCGTTGTCGATGATGTTAAGTGGAACGTCCGAGGTCTGGCAGGTGTTTGCCGGATCGGTGCAGAGCGGGTTCGGGTTCGGATTGGTCGCCGAGCCCGGTTCAACCGGCAGAACCAACGATGACGTGTTGCTAACAAGATCATCGGCCTCATAGGTCGTGCCGAAGCGGATTGTGTTGCTACTGCCCAGATGATAGGCGCCTTCAGCCTGCAAGCCATAGGCTTCATCGCGCTTGTAGGCCGTTTGCGCGATGCCGTCGTACAGGATGTCGCCGACATTCGCGCCTGGTGTGTAATTCAGGCTCGAATAACGCCCGAACACCGACACCTGATAGTCCAGTGCGCCCTGAGAATGCAGATAGCTAATCGTGGCATAGTGGGTAATCTCGCGCTGTCTCTCGTCAAGGTTCTGCGAAGGAAATGCCGTCTGACCGTTCGCCAGCAGCAAAAAATTCCCGCTTCCGCCGGGGTCCAGCGGGCCGAGCCCCACGACACCGCCAAGCCCCGAAGGTTGCATGCCGATCTGGTTGGGAATCTGGAACATATCATTCGACGTGCCCAAGATCGCCGTCACGCTGCTGTGTTCGTCCAGAATGTCCTGCAGAAATACGAACCCGTGATACTGCTTCGTACGGTCGTGCGCAGTATTAAAGCTGTTGTTCGGCGCCTCAATGCCGAGCGAATTCGTCTCGTAATCGCCCGAGACGAAATAGTTGAAGTGGCCAGACGAGCCGCCGTAATCGAAGCTCGGTTCGATCTCATTATGGCTGCCGCCATACACGGAAAGATGACCGCCCGAGTTGAACAGGCCAGTCTTGGTTTGAATGTCAACGACACCGCCGGTATCGAGCCCGTATTCCGCAGGCAGAGCACCCGTAATCAACTCAACAGACGAAGCCAGCCGAGGGTCCAGGGTTTGGCCAAACACGCTGATGCCTTCAGGAAGTATAATTCCATTGATGCGAAATTGCAGGGCGTTGTGCTCACCGCGGATATGAAGTTGCCCAAACGAATCCTGCACGACGCTCGGCATTTGTAGCATGACTTGATTGAGCAGCGAATTATCGCCGCCGGGCGCGTTTTGGATATCCTGGGCAGTCACTGTGTAGGTCGAGGCGCCAAGCTGGGTCTGAATACCCAGGCGCGCTTCAGACAGTTTCTGCGCTGTGACCGTGACGGTCTCGATGCCGCCTAGTGAGGAAGACGCGTAATCCTGCGCCAGGGCCGGTGTGCTTGCGGCCACGAAAGCGGCCGTCAGTAAAAGAAAACTGCGATACATCGCTTGAACTCCACATATTAATTTGTGCACGGCCGCAAAAATTGAGATGCCGTACGGAATGACCTGCGGACCTCCTGGGCGGACCCGGACGGCCTTCACTGTCATTTAAGCGAGAAGAGCGGGAGTTAAGCGTGCGGAGGCGCGCGGCCGTACCAGTTGTGTGAAATCGACCGGAACGGGTTCGATACCACAGGCACTACCGGCGCAGGGAATGTGAGTTGCGTTGGCAGCAACAGCACTACAGTTGACGGCGAAACAAATGCGCCAGCGACAAGAATCTGCTGACACAGTGGACAATTCGCGGGATCGTCTTTGGACGGGAGCTTGCCGTGTTCACCTTTTTGTGAACCCGAGGTTTTTGTTACTTCTGCGCCGCCCCCGGAAGAGGTGATGACACCGGCGTCATGATCGCCGAGAAAGTGGACATGTGTTTGTGTCGCGTAGCCTTGGAGTAGAACCGTGAGAGCAATAAACAGCGTTAATACAAGCCGCGCCGGAAAATTATGCGCGCGTCCTCGCTGCTTCACCGATATTCCAAGTGCCCACGAGAGCATCCGTCAGTCCGGATCGCAAAAATACTTCACAAGTATTCTAAACTCTATTTCGCACAATTCCGCAACCGTTTGAAAAGTCGACCGCGTGCCGCACCCAGAGGAAATGATCACCGATTTATGACAAGCCAGGACGTCGGCGCCGGGATTGCCCGCAAAAATATTCCCGCCAGATGAAGGCCAGCCTTTTGAGACCGGCAACTCATGGCGCATCCGAGACATGCTGCGACGACCGCAAACGACCGCTTGAGTGCGAAGGCGGGCGGCGGCAAATTTAGCGTTCGCCCTCTCGTCCGGCTTCGCCGGCCACTCCCCCCGTAAACGGGGGGAGAAAAGTGTAAAGCTCACTTGAGATAACAAGCGGTTCCATCTGAAAGCGCTTTGCCTTAATCCGCCGCGGCCGGCGTCGCGCGGGCGATGCCGGGCGTGACCTGGGGATCGGCCTCGATCTTCTTGATGCGTTCGCGGGCGGCGGCGGCTTTCTTCTGTTTGTTCCACATGGAGGCATAGGCCCCGCCGCGGGCGACAAGTTCGTTGTGCCGGCCGCGTTCCACGATCTCGCCGTGATCGAGCACCAAAATTTCGTCCGCGTCCACCACGGTCGATAGCCGGTGGGCGATGACCAGCGTCGTTCGGTTCTTGGAAACGTCCTGCAGGGCGCTCTGGATTTCGCGTTCGGTGTGGGTGTCGAGCGCCGAGGTCGCCTCGTCCAGCAGCAGGATCGGCGGATTCTTCAGAATGGTGCGGGCGATGGCCACGCGCTGCTTCTCGCCGCCGGAAAGCTTCAGGCCGCGTTCGCCCACCATCGACTCGTAGCCGAGCGGCAGCTCGCGGATGAACTTGTCGATCTGGGCGTGATGCGCCGCTTCCTCGATCTCTGCCTCGCCCGCGCCGATGCGCCCATAAGCGATGTTGTAGCGCACCGTATCGTTGAACAGCACGGTGTCCTGCGGAACGATGCCGATGGCCGCGCGCAAGGAAGCCTGGGTGACGTCGCGGATATCCTGGCCGTCGATGGTCACGCTGCCGGATTTGATGTCGTAGAAGCGGTAGAGGATGCGCGATATCGTCGATTTTCCCGCGCCCGAAGGACCGACGACGGCGATCGTCTTGCCGGCCGGCACGATGAAACTGATGCCCTTGAGCACCGTGCGCTCCCGGTCGTAGGCGAAGACCACATTATCGAAACGAATTTCGCCGCCGGAGACCTTCAGCGGCTTCGCGCCCGGCTTGTCGGTCACCTCCTGCGGCTGGTGCAGCAGGTGGAACATGGCGTCCATGTCCACCAACGCCTGGGTGATTTCGCGATAGACCGTGCCCAACAGGTTGAGCGGCACATAAAGCTGCACGAGATAGCCGTTCGCCATTACGAGGGCGCCGACGGTCAGCCTGCCGTCCTCGATGCCGTACGCCGCCAACACCATCACGACCATCAGGCCGAGCGCCACGATGAGCGCCTGCCCCGTGTTGAGCACGGACAGCGAAATCTGCGTCTGGATTGAGGCGTTGGCGTACTTCTCCATCGATTTGTCGAAGCGGCGCGTCTCATGCCCTTCGTTGTTGAAATACTTCACCGTCTCGTAGTTGAGCAGGCTGTCCACCGCCTTGGTGCTCGCCTCGGTGTCGCTCTCGTTCATGATGCGGCGGAACTGGATGCGCCAGCGGGTGATCGCGTAGGTGAACCAGATATAGGCCACGACCATGGCGACGGTCGCCAGCGCGAACCAGATGCCGAACGCGACCCACATGATGGCGGTGTCGAGCGCCAACTCCAGGATCGTCGGAAAGATCGAGAAAATGGCGAAGCCGAGCAGCGTGTCGATGCCCTTGGTGCCGCGATCGATCACCCGCGACAGGCCGCCCGTCTTGCGTTCCAGGTGAAAGCGCAAGGATAGCGTGTGGACGTGCGCGAAGGTCGACACGCCGACCTCGCGCAGGGCATGATAGGCCACCTTGGCGAAGACGCCGTCGCGCACCTGGGCCAGGGCCTGCATCATGATCCGCGCCAACGTGTAGGCGGCGATCAAGCCGAGCGCCACGGCGACGGCCTTCAGCGGGCCGTTCAGCGCGTCGGTAATCCGTCCGAGCAAATACGGCACCAGCGCCGTGACCGCTTTGGCCAGCACCAGGCAGAACAGGGACGCCAGAACACGCGCCTTCAGGTCCATCCGGCCCTTGGGCCACAGATAAGGCAGCAGCATGTAAAGCGGGCGGAATGAGGGAGCGCCATCGCCCTCCTCGGTCAGCGGTCTTGCCATGTCATGGTCCCATATTGGCACCGCCGAACAGCAAAAATCCGGCAGCAAGCGCAGCTAACGCAATCAATCCGATAATGATTATCTTACGCGACACGTGATTTACCTTTTTTGGCGTAGCCATGTTCCGAAAACTTGTTTAGGTATGTAAGCGACTCTCCGCAACCCCGCCACTATTATGAATGACAAAACCAAGCCGGCCATTTGCGTGTTCTGCGGTTCGTCCTACGGCGCCAACCCGCAATATGCGGTGGCCGCGCGCACCCTGGGCCGGCTGATCGCCGAGCGCGGTTTTTCGCTCGTCTTCGGCGGCGGCGGACCGGGCCTGATGGGCGAGACCGCCCGCGCCGCGCGCGACGGCGGGGCGCATGTGTCCGGCTTTTTGCCGCAGTTTCTGCGCTGGGTGGAGCTGCCTCCCGAGTGGGAGAAGGACCTGATCATCACCCCCGACCTGCAGGAGCGCAAAACGCGCATGCTGGCGATGGCCGACGCCTTTGTCGTGCTGCCCGGCGGAGCGGGGACGATGGACGAGTTCTTCGAGGTCGTCACCTCGGCCTCGCTGGGCGTCCTGAACAAACCCATTTTGGTCGTGAACACGGAAGGCTATTTCGACGCCCTGGAACAGCTGATGAATCATATCGTCCGCGAAGGATTTGCCCGGCCCAAAATTCTCGATCTTTACAGGTTCGTCGACACGCCCGAAGAAGCGATAGACGCCATTGCCGACGCTCTAGGTCTGTTGCCGCGCGGCTGAGCGGGAGAACTGCGCGTCCAATCCTACCAGAACGAGCGCCGCCCAGACGCAACCGAACGTCGCAGCGTCGGTTGTCGAGAACGGTTCTCCGAAGACCAGAATGGCGACGGCCAAGGTGATCGTCGGCGAGAGATATTGCAGGAATCCCAAAGTCGTCATGCGAAGGCGCCGCACACCCGCGGCGAACAGGGCGAGCGGCACGGCCGTCACCGGACCCGCCAGCACCAGCAGCGCATCGGTCGAGAAGTGCGCCGCCGGAAACGCGCCGGTTCCGTTCCACGCCAGGAACGCGACCGTGCCCAATGTCGCCGGGAACAGCAGGCAGGTTTCCACCGTCAACCCGTCCAGCGGATCGACCGGCGTCAGCTTGCGCACATAGCCGTAGAAGCCGAAGGTCAGCGCCAGGCTGAGCGCGATCCACGGAACATGGCCGACCTCGAAGGCCTGAACGCCGACGGCAACGACCGCCAGCGCGATCGCCGCGAGCTTTACCCTCGAAAGCCGCTCGCCCAGCAACGCGACGCCGAGCACGATGGAAAGCAAGGGGTTGATGTAATAGCCCAGCGCCGCCTCGACGATGTGGTGGCTGGCGATGCTCCAGATATAGATCGTCCAATTGGCCGCAATCAACACGCTGGACAGCGACAGCGCCGCGACCAGCCGTCCGGTCCGCAGGGTGCGCCACACCGTCCCGAGCCGGCCGCGCGCCGCCGTCACGCCGGCCGCAAACAACGCGCACCACAACATGCGATGGATCGACAATTCGATCGGCGGTACGACGGCGAGCAACCCCCAATAGAGCGGAAACAGGCCCCATAAGGAATAAGCCGCGCCGGCATAGAAAATTCCTGCCGCCTCGTTCGGCGTTGCGTTGTCGGCCGTTTTGGACATGGCGTCACTCTAACCGGTCTTTAACCATTTCGCTCGTCGCGGGTTTCAATCCAGCCATGCATTTCCGGCTTTACACATCCGACGCCTGCACCCCATCCCGCAACAATTTGTAAGTGATGGAATCCACCAGCGCCTCGAACGAGGCGTCGACGATATTCTCGGACACGCCGACCGTCGACCAGCGCGCGCCCTTGCCGTCCTTGCTTTCAACCATAACGCGGGTGATCGCATCCGTGCCGCCGTTCAGGATGCGAACCTTGTAGTCGACCAGTTCCAAATCGGCGAGGTGCGCGGAATAGCGCCCCAAATCCTTGCGCAGCGCGTCGTCCAGGGCGTCCACCGGACCGTTGCCCGTGCCGACGTTATGCAGCATCTCGCCATCGACTTTGACGCGCACCGTCGCTTCCGAAACGGTGACCTGCTCGCCCAGCGCGTTGTGGCGCTTTTCGACGATGACGCGAAAACTGTCGATGTCGAAATAGTCCGGCACCTCGCCCAAGGCGCGCCGCGCCAGAAGCTCGAACGAGGCCTCCGCGCCGTCATAGGCGTAGCCCAGGAACTCGCGCTGCTTGATGTCCTCCAAGAGGCGCGCCAAGCGCGGGTCCTTGGCGTCCACGTCGATGCCGGCATCGGCCAGCCGCGCCAGCAGGTTGGAGCGCCCCGCCTGATCCGAGACAAGGATCTTGCGCGCATTGCCGACCGTCTCCGGCGGCACATGCTCGTAGGTGCGCGCGTCCTTTAGCATGGCGGAAGAGTGCAGCCCGCCCTTGTGCGCGAAGGCCGACGGGCCGACGTAAGGCGCATGGCGATTGGCGGCGCGATTGAGGATTTCGTCCAGCAGCCGCGAAGTGCGCGTGATCTGCGCCAGCTGTTCTTTGGAAACGCCGGTTTCGAACTGCGAAGCGAAGGGCTCTTTCAGCAGCAGCGTCGGCAAGAGCGAGCAAAGGTTCGCATTGCCGCAGCGTTCGCCTAGCCCGTTGAGCGTGCCCTGGACCTGCCGCGCCCCGGCGCGCACCGCCGCGAGGCTGACGGCGACGGCCTGCTCCGTATCGTTGTGCGCGTGGATGCCGAGCGCGGCGTCCGGCAGCTTCGCTTTCACTTCGGAGACGATGCGAAAGACATCTTCCGGCATGGAGCCGCCATTGGTGTCGCACAAAACCAGCCAACGCGCGCCCGCTTCATGCGCGGCCCGCAGGCATTCCAGCGCGTAATCGGGATTGGCCTTGTAACCGTCGAAGAAATGCTCGGCGTCGAACAGCGCCTCGCGGCCCTTGGCCTTCACCGCCGCGATGGACCCTGCAATGCCCTCGACGTTCTCGGAACGCGGGATTTCGAGTGCGACATCGACCTGGAAATCCCAGGTCTTGCCGACCAGGCATACCGCGTCGGTATAGGCCCCCAAAACCGTCGCGAATCCGGGATCGTTGGAGATGCTGCGCCCGGCGCGCTTGGTCATGCCGAAGGCGGTGAAGCGCGCGCGTTTGAGCGGCGGGCGTTCGGCGAAGAAAGCGGAGTCGGTGGGATTGGCGCCCGGCCAGCCGCCTTCGATGTAATCGACGCCCAGCGCGTCCAGCGCCAGCGCGATCTGACGCTTGTCTTCCACCGAGAAATCGACGCCCTGGGTCTGAGCGCCGTCTCTGAGGGTGGTGTCGAAGATGAAGAGGCGTTCCTTGGTCATTTCGCCTCTCCTTTTGTTTTCAGGGGCTTATGGTTCGTTCGGTAATATAATTGTTTGCCGGTGACGGATGGGGAGAAGGGGCCCCCCCCACCTCTCGGGAGGTTACGGGTGTGGCCGGACATATCGGCTTGATATGGAGTGCAAGCCTTCAACGCCCAAGATGGCGAGGACGCGGCATTTGCGCTCATCGACGCCGCATCAATTACTTCGTCATGGCCGGGCTTGACCCGGCCATCCAGCGAAACAAATAGAGTCTTCCGGCGCGCCGACGCGCGCCGACTGGATGGCCGCCTCAAGGGCGGCCATGACGAAGGGGGGGCGCTCATCGCTTCACCTCCCACGTCGTGCCGTTCGGACCGTCTTTCAACACAATGCCCTTCGCCAGAAGCTCGTCGCGGATGCGGTCGGATTCTTTGAAGTTCTTCGCTTTCCGAGCGGCGTTGCGGGCGGCGATCGCAGAGACAATTTCTGTCTCATCGACCTTCGGCTTACCCAAAAGCTCGTCGATAGTCACACCGATATTCTGCGGAAGCAGTCCTAGGAAGTCGAGCCCCACCGCCAATCTCAATGCAGATTCTGTCATAGTCGAACGCGCAGCATCATTTCGAAGTTGGTGGACGTGCTGCAACGCCATATGCGTGTTGAGATCATCAGATAGGGCATCAACAATCTCGGCACCGAGCAGACCAGTCGGCTCCTCACGAGCAGCGTCAGCTATTTGTTGAGGGATCTGTGCAAGCCATTCCAAGTAAAGCTTCCGGCATTCTTCCAATCCGATGAAAGACCAATCATGCGGGAGTTTATAGTGCCGCCGCAGCATGTTTAGGCGGAGAACTTCTCCAGGCCATGCCCACCCGCCAAATTTGTTTGTGGTCAGCAGCTCATTGATCGTGATGAAGTTGCCCAGCGACTTCGCCATTTTCTCGCCCTCGACCTGGAGAAAGCCGTTGTGCATCCAGACGCGCGCCAGGGGATGGTCGTGGTGGGCGCCCTCGCTTTGGGCGATTTCGTTCTCGTGATGTGGGAACATCAGGTCGATGCCGCCGCCGTGGATATCGAAGGTCTCCCCTAACAGCGCCTCGCCCATCGCCGAGCATTCGATGTGCCAGCCCGGACGGCCGCGGCCCCAAGGCGAATCCCAGCCGGGCGTCTGTGCATCCGACGGCTTCCACAGCACGAAGTCCATCGGGTTCTTCTTGTACGGCGCGACTTCGACGCGTGCACCCGCCAGCATTTCGTCCAGCGAACGGCGCGCCAGCTTGCCGTAATCGGCTTTCGACGAGACATCGAACAGCACATGACCTTCCGCCGCATAGGCGTGACCCGCAGCAACCAGCCGTTCGATCATCGCGATCATCTGGCGAACATATTCGGTGGCGCGCGGGGTTTGCGTCGGCGGCAGGCAACCCAGCGCCGTCACGTCGTCCAGATATTGCTGCGCCGTCGCGTTGGTGATCTCCACCCGCGCCGTTTCCACGGAAACGCCCTTCGCCGCCGCCACCTCCGCCGCCCGCGCGTTGATCTTGTCGTCGATGTCCGTGATGTTGCGGACGTAGGTGACGTGGTCCGCGCCGTAGAGGTGCCGCAGCAGGCGGAACAGCACGTCGAACACGATCACCGGCCGCGCGTTGCCGATATGGGCGTAGTCGTAGACCGTCGGTCCGCAGACATAGAGGCGGACGTTCTGGGGATCGAGCGGCGAGAAATCTTCTTTCTGCCGGGTCAGGGTGTTGTAGAGGCGAAGCGTCATGGTGTTCACTTACAGCAATTCGAGGGATCGGACTTCTACCCTATTCTTGCCTTGGCCTGCATCCTGAGCAGCCGGGCCGCCCATCCTTCGACAAGCTCAGGATGAGGGCGGCCCGGCGTGTCGAAGGACGCGGGCCATGACAATTTTGGGTATTTGGGCGGGCACGGGGGTGTATCGCGGCGGTCAGCCGCAAATTCGGCACGTAATAATCTGGCGCACTTGGTTCACGCCGTTTCCCCTTGAAGCCGCGCGAGGGCTCGCGCGCGCCCGATCAGGGGTAGCAGCTTTTTCAGCTCCGGTCCATGTTCCCGGCCGGTCAGCGCCAGGCGCAGCGGATGGTAAAGATCGCGGCCCTTGACCCCGGCCGCAGCGGACACCGCCTTGGTCCATGCGGACCAAGTGCCCTCGTCCCATGGCTCGGGCGGCAACAGCGCGGCGGCCTGCGCGATGAACGGCGCGTCCTCGATCACCGGCGCAACGGGGCCTTTCACCAGCGTCCAAAGGTCGCTCACGTCCGAGAAGCGCGCGAGATTCGGCTTCACGGCTTCCCAGAACGGCGCGCCGCCTTCGATGCCCGCGGAGGCAAGCCGCGCCGCCACGGCCTCGAACGGCAGGCTATGCAGCAGCTTGGCGTTGAGGTTGGACAGCTCCGCCACATCGAAATGGGCCGGCGCGCGACCGATCTTTTCGATGGCGAAGCCGGCGATCAGCTCGTCCATCGTCGCGTGCGGCGCGATGGCGTCCGAGGTGCCGGTTTTGGCGAGATAACTGTCCGCCGCCAGCGGCTCGATGCCGTCCTCGCGCAACAGGCGCAGCGACAGCGAGCCGAGCCGTTTCGACAAGGCCTCGCCGCCCGCGCCGATCAGCAGCGGATGATGCGCGAAGGCGGGCGGCGCGGCGCCCAGCGCCTCGAAAATCTCGATCTGCACCGCCGTGTTGGTGACGTGATCCTCGCCGCGGATGATGTGGGTGATGGCAAAATCAACGTCGTCGGTCACCGACGGCAAGGTGTAGAGGAAGCGCCCGTCCTCGCGGATCAGAACCGGATCGGACAGATGCGCGGTGTCGATCTCCACCTCGCCGCGGATCAGGTCGCGCCATTTCACCTTCGACTGCGAGAGCTTGAAGCGCCAATGCGCCTTGCGGCCCTGCACCTCCAGCTTGGCGCGGTCCTCCGCGGAGAGATTCAGCGCGGCACGGTCGTAGACCGGCGGCTTTCCGGCGGCAATTTGGCGCTGGCGGCGGCGATCGAGTTCCAGCGCGGTTTCGTAACAGGGATAAAGCCGGCCGACGGCCTTCAGTTTCTCCGCCGCGATGCGGTGCGCGTCGGCGCGCTCGGATTGCCGCGCGAACAGGTCGTGCGCGATGCCGAGCCAGTTCAAATCCTCAACGATGCCCGCTTCGTATTCCGGCTTGGAGCGTTCGGCATCCGTGTCGTCGATACGCAGAAGGAACTTGCCACCTTCCTTGTGCGCGAACAGGAAGTTCAACAACGCCGTGCGCGCATTGCCGACGTGCAGCAATCCGGTGGGCGAAGGGGCAAAACGGACGACTACCATTTTTTACCCTCCCCTTGAGGGAGGGTCGAAATTTGCACAGCAAATTTCGGGGATGGGTCATGCGGAGGACAGAGCGCTCGCTGCACTCGCGCACCCCCCACCGAAATCCGCTTCGCGGATTTCGGCTCCCCCTCAAGGGGGGAGCAAAATGGTGTTGCCCTATCGCGCATGTTCTATCTCGCATCCCTGAATGCATTGGTGATCGGATAGCGCCGGTCGCGGCCGAAATTGCGCGGCCCGATCTTGACGCCGGGCGGTGCCTGGCGGCGCTTATATTCGGACACATACAGCAGATGTTCCACGCGCTTCACGGTCGCGGGGTCGAAGCCTTTGGCCACGACCTCCTCGAACGACATTTCCTTCTCCACCAGGCATTCCAGAATGCCGTCGAGAATTTCGTATGGCGGCAGGGAATCCTGGTCGGTCTGGCCCGCGCGCAGCTCGGCGCTCGGCGGCTTGGTGATGATGCGTTCGGGGATAACCCGTCCCGGCGGCCCCAGCGCGCCGGACGGCACCGTTTGGTTGCGCCAGCGCGCCAGCGCGAACACTTCCATTTTGTAGATGTCCTTGAGCACGTTGTAGCCGCCGCACATGTCGCCATAGAGCGTGGCGTAACCGACGCTCATCTCGGATTTGTTGCCGGTGGTCAGCACCATCGGCCCGAACTTGTTGGAGATCGCCATCAGGATCAGTCCGCGGATGCGCGACTGGATGTTTTCCTCGGTCGTGTCGGGCGTGCGTCCGGCGAACAGCGGGCGCAGCGTGTCCGCGAACGTCTCCACCGCGCGCTCGATAGGGATCGTCTCGTAGCCGACGTTGAGAAGCTGCGCGCATTCCTCGGCGTCGTCGAGGCTGTCGTGCGCCGTGTAGCGCGAGGGCATCATCACGCAGCGCACGCGCTCGCGCCCCAGCGCATCGACGGCCACCGCCGCCGACAGCGCGGAATCGATCCCGCCGGAAAGCCCCAGCACCACGCCGGAAAAACGGTTCTTGTTCACGTAATCGCGCAGACCCAGCATCATCGCGTGATAGACGGATTGCGAACGCTCCTCGGCGCTCGCGCGCTCGCCGGGCAGACAAACCCAGCCGTCCCCTTCGCGCCGCCAATCGGTGACGACGACTTTCTCTTCCCAAGCCGGCAATGCCCAGGCCACGCTGCGGTCCGCATTGACCACCAGCGAGGCGCCGTCGAACACCAGCTCGTCCTGCCCGCCCACCTGGTTGAGATAGATCAGCGGACGCCCGCTCTGCGTCACCCGTGCGGCGACGAGATTGAGGCGCACATCCTCCTTGCCGGCCTCGAACGGCGAACCGTTGGGCACCAGCAGGATCTCGCCGCCCGTCTCGGCCAGGCATTCCACCACTTCGCCGGTCCAGATGTCCTCGCAGATCGGCACGCCCAAGCGCACGCCGCGCACCTCCAGCGGGCCGGTCAGCGGCCCCGGCGCGAACACGCGTTTCTCGTCGAACACGCCGTAATTGGGTAGCTCGTGCTTGAAGGTACGCGCGGCGATGCGGCCATTGTCGAGCAAGGCGACGGCATTATAGAGCTCGCCGCTTTCCCGCCAGGGCATGCCGATCAAAACGGCGGGGCCCTTGTCGGCCGTGTCCTTGGCGAAGACCCGGACGGCTTCGCGCGCGTCGTCCTGCAGCGCCCGCTTCAGGACAAGGTCCTCGGGCGGATAGCCGGTGATAAAAAGCTCGGGAAAGAGAAGGACGTCGGCATCGCTTGCAGCCGCCTTCATCCGCGCGGCGCGCGCCAAGGCAAGATTGCCGGCAATGTCGCCCATGCAGGGATTGAGCTGGGCCAGGGCGATGCGAAAACGATCCGTCATTGCGCGCTATTTAACGCGCAATGCGGCCGATAGAAAGGTGAGATCCGCTATGCGTCAGTTGGCTGCCGCGTAAGCGACCAGCTCCTGGCGGCTGCGCTGCGTGCCGGAACGGTCCGACGCCTCGTCGATCAAGAGCGCCGTCTCCAGAGCGCGGCGGGCCTGCCGCGGGCGGACCAGCGGCTGTTTGCCGTTGCGCGCGGCCGCCACGAAGGCCGACACCGACTCGGCCAGCGGATCGCCCACCTCCAGCGCATTGAGCGCGCGCGGGGTGGTATTGCTGATCTTGTGGGTCAGAAAATCGATTTCCACGACGCCATCTGCATAGACCGCGCGCATGCCGCGGCGGCGGTTTTCGGCGACACGGCTGGTTTCGAGCCGCGCCACGGCGCCGTTTTCGAACAATACGGCGGCCGAGACTTCATCGGCGAAACTGGCTTTTTCGGTGCGCCCGCGAGCCTGCACGCTGCGGACCTTGCCAGGAATAAGTTGATGGACGAGATCCAGATCGTGGATCATCAGATCGAGTACGACGCTGACGTCCGTGCCGCGGCCCGACCACGGGCCTTCGCGCCAGCACGACACTTCCAACGGAGATTCCTCGTAATCCAACAGGCCGGTATGGGCGAAAACGAACCGCTCTTGATGGCCGACGGTCAGGATGAGGTTCATCCGCTCGGCCAGGGTGATCAGCGCATCGGCTTCTTCGATGCTGGTCGCGATCGGCTTCTCCACCAGCACATGGGCGCCGGCGTTGAGGAAGGCGCGCACGATCTCGGCATGAGTCACGGCCGGCGAGGCCACGCTGACCAGATCCACCTTGCCCAGCAGCTCGCGCCAGTCGGCAACCGCGGGCACGCCATGGGTTGCGGCCGCATTCTTGCGCACCTCGGCCGACGGATCGGCGATGGCCAGCAGCTCGACGCCATCAAGGGCGCGATACTTCGTGGCATGATGGCGGCCGAACGCGCCGGCGCCGACGACGGCGACCTTGAGCAGGCCATTCTGAGGAGCAAACCGGATGGGCGACACAGGAAATTCCCCGAAATCACAGGTACATAAGCGCCCGCGTCGCCCTTCGGAGCGAGTCATAAAATGTTTCGGCTTGTTACACCTGGGCCCGCTGATAGGTTTACGGCCCTTAAGAACCCGTCATCTAAATGGTTAAGGAGGCGCCCATGGGGTCCGAAAAAAACCGGGATATCCGCCTGAAACGCCGCCCGTCCGGGCTGCCCACCCCGGCCGATTTCGAGCTGGTGGAGAGCGAAATCCCGATCCCGGGCCGGGGCCAGGTGCTGGTCCGCAACCTGTTCATGTCGGTCGACCCCTACATGAGGGGCCGGATGACGGACCGCAAGAGCTACGTGCCGCCGTTCCAGGTCGGCGAGGTGCTGCAGGGCGGTGCGGTCGGCAAGGTCGCGGCCTCCAACAACAACAGCCGCTTCCAGGCCGGGGATTACGTCCTCAGCATGAACGGCTGGCGCGAATGGTACCTGTCGGACGGCGAGGGCCTGACGAAGGTCGACCCGGCGCTGGTGCCGATCCAGGCTTTTCTCGGGGTGCTGGGCATGCCGGGGCTGACGGCTTACGCGGGCCTGCTGCGGATCGGCGAACTCAAGGACGACGACCGGGTTTTCGTCTCGGCGGCGTCCGGCGCGGTCGGCGCCGTCGCCTGCCAGATCGCCAAGAACAAGGGCTGCCGCGTGGTCGGTTCCGCCGGCTCGGCCGAGAAATGCGCCTATCTCCTCGATGAGCTGAAGCTCGACGGCGCCATCAATTACCGCCAGTGCGGCGATCTTAGCGCCGCGCTGGCGGACGCCATGCCCGCCGGCATCGACGTCTATTTCGACAATGTCGGCGGCTCGCATCTGACGGCGGCGTTGGCCAATATGCGGTCCTTCGGGCGCATCGTGGCCTGCGGGATGATCGAACAATACAACGCCACCGAGGCGCCGAAGGGACCGCCCAATCTTATGAACATCGTCGGCCGGCGTCTGACGATGCGCGGCTTCATCGTAAGCGATCATCTCGACATGATGGACGACTTCAGGCGCGACATGGGCGCGTGGATCGCCGACGGAAAGATGATCCGGCGCGAAACGGTGTATGACGGCATCGAACATGCGCCCGACGCGCTGATCGCACTCTTCGAAGGTCTGAATTTCGGCAAGATGCTGGTGAAGTTGGGCGAAGACACGGCGTAGCCGTCATCCTGAGGCGCGCGAAACGAGCCTCGAAGGGTTATCTTTCCTTGCCGCTCGCCAGCAGCGTCGCCAGCGCCGCCAGGATCAGATAGGCCAACAGCAGCGGTGTCAGCCCGATCAGCAAATCGCCGGGAATGTCGGCGTAGGCGCTGCAGGGCAGGAACGCGAACGCGGACCCGACGAACAGCATCTGCACGCCGATCACCGCGACGATGCCCAGCAGGATCGCGGCTGCTAGCGGTCCTAGAGCGTTGGGTTGCGTCCTGCGTTCCAATCGCAGAATTCCCGCTTCCAACTTCAACCGCGACAGCGACGAGCACAGATATATGATCGACAGCAGCCAGGTGATGGCCGAGGCGAATATCCGCCCGCCGTCGAAACCGCAGCCGGTCAACGCGCCAACCAACGCCCTTTGACCCGGGACCACGAAATAAATCGCTTGTTCGAAGCCGTTCACGAAAATACCGGAATGATGAATGAGCGCGAAAATGATCTGGTTGACGAAACTCAGGCAGACGAAGGCGAAGAACACCAAATCGTTGAAGCTTGGAGCGAATTCGATCGACTTGAGGTGGCGGAGCTGCGGCAGCCCGCTACGGCTGGAAGCCGCACCGTAGCCCCCGATGAACAACAGCCCCGTCGCGAGAAACAATGCAAAACACGCAATCAGAGCCGGCAGCATGCCGAGCGAATTCGATCCGTACGCGATGACCATGCTTACGGCATCGGCGCCCGCATACAGACAGATAATCACCCAACTTTTCGCTAAAACGCGCGTCACGCCCATTTATCTATATCCCCACGGCCGCTTCAGGCCGACGCCGCCAGAGCGGAGTCCTTCATCCGCTCCTCGCGCAGGCTTTGCGCCATCAGGAAGGCGAGCTCCAACGCCTGGCTCGCGTTGAGCCGCGGATCGCAATGGGTGTGATAGCGCTCCTGCAGGTCCTCTTCGACGATCGCCTGCGCGCCGCCCAGGCATTCGGTGACGTTCTGTCCGGTCAGCTCGAAATGTACGCCGCCCGCATAAGTGCCCTCGGCGCGATGGACGTCGAAGAAGGTCTTCATTTCCTTGATGATGCGGTCGAAGGGCCGCGTTTTGTAGCCGGTGCTGGATTTGATCGTGTTGCCGTGCATCGGATCGCAGGACCACACGACCTTGGCGCCTTCGCGCTCGACGGCGCGGATCAGGCGCGGCAGTTTCTCGGCCACCTTGTCGGCGCCGAAACGGCAGATCAGCGTCAGCCGGCCGGGCTTGTTCTCGGGATTGAGGACGGCGGCGAGTTTGACCAGTTCGTCCTCGCTCATGCCGGGGCCGCATTTGAGGCCGAGCGGATTCTTGATGCCGCGGCAGAATTCGACATGCGCGCCGTCGATCTGGCGCGTGCGGTCGCCGATCCATAACAGATGCGCGGAGGTGTCGTACCAATCGCCGCTGGTGGAATCGATGCGCGTCAGCGACTGCTCGTAGCCGAGGAACAGCGCTTCGTGGCTGGTGTAGAAATCGGTCGAACGCAGCTGCGGCACCGTCTCCGGCGTGATGCCGCAGGCCGCCATGAAGTCGAGCGTTTCGGAAATGCGCTGCGCGAGGCTCTTATATTGTTCGCTGGCCGGCGAACCCGCGATGAAGCCCAGCATCCAACGGTGCACGTTCTGCAAGTCGGCATAGCCGCCCGACGCGAAGGCGCGCAGCAGGTTGAGCGTCGCCGCCGACTGCGCATAGGCCTGCATCAGGCGCTGCGGATCGGGCGTGCGGCTTTGCGGCGTGAAGTCGATGCCGTTGATATTGTCGCCGCGATAGGACGGCAGCGTGACGCCGTCGCGGGTTTCGAAATCGTCGGAGCGCGGCTTGGCGAACTGGCCGGCGATGCGCCCGACTTTCACCACCGGCATGCCGGCGGCGAAGGTCAGCACCACCGCCATCTGCAGCAGCACGCGGAACGTGTCGCGGATATTGTCGGGATGAAACTCGGCGAAGCTCTCGGCGCAATCGCCGCCTTGCAGCACGAAAGCCTTGCCCTGCGCCACCTGGGCTAGCGCCGCTTTGAGGTTGCGCGCCTCGCCGGCAAACACCAGCGGCGGATGGGTCCTCAGCCGGGTCTCGACAGCCTCCAGCGCCGCCGCGTCCGGGTAGACCGGAACTTGGCAGATCGGCTGCGAACGCCAGCTTTGCGGGGACCAAGCCTGGGCCACGCGAGACCTCCTTCTTCGGGCCACCGGATATAGGGGAACAGGCCAAGGTTTACCAGAACCGGCTGGCGCCGTGGTGAATGACATTTTCCGGAATTTTTCTTTGGAGCAGGCTCTTAACGGCCGCGCTCAGATTTTCCGTTGGGGTCCCGTCGACAGCTCCGCCGGCTCCAGGGCATCGATCAAGGGACCAAGATGCGCCTTATAAGGCTGGGCGCTGCCGACCGAGCTTGCGAACAAGGGCTGGCGCACCTGGGCGGAGCTGGCGGTGCTCACCGCCCGTTCGGTCTCATAGAATTTGAGGCAGCGCTCATCCCAAGGCAGACCGCAGAACGCTACGATCCGCCGCACTTCCGCCTCGAAATCCCCGATCAACTTTTCGTACCGCACTTCCAGCATCGTCTCTTCCGGCAACACGGTGCGCCAGTGCGCCATCAGCGCCTCATAGGCTTTGTAATAGCGGCCGAGTTCACCCAGATCATAGGCGTAACCGAGACCGTACCGAAACAAAATGGAATAGCAGGAAAAACAGGTGTCGAGCGGATCGCGCCGGACATGGATGATGCGCGCCTTCGGCAACATCAGATGGATGAACCCGGCTAAGTGAAAGTTCGCCGGCATCTTATCGACAATACGCTTGGCCTCGGGCGCCTTGGATACGATGCGCGCCAGATAGCGCCCGCCGAGGCGCATCAAATCGCTCGCAGAAATCTTCGCGACATCGAACGACGGCGGCCAGTCCCTGTAGCCGCCGTAGGCGATATCTCTGAAATCCGTCAATTCGCCGGCGCCAAACACTTGCGGATGGCTTGCCAAAATCTGTTCGATCAGCGTCGTGCCCGAACGCGGTACCCCGACGATGAACACCGGCACTTCGGACGGGTTGCCCAGTCCGTCCTTTGCCCGCATGACCTCCGGCGTAAAGATCGAAGCCGCGGCGCGTAAGGCATTCAGCGTAGCGGGTTCGTCGTAAGCGATCGTCCGCCGCTTGATTTCGTTGCCCTTCGCCAGATGTTCGAAGGATCGCGCGAACCGTTCGAGATCGTGATAAACCTTGGCCAGCGCAAAATGCAGATAGGAGCGATCCGCATCGGCAAACGACGCTTCGTCCTTGGCGAGGTCTTCCAGCGCCGCGACGATCGGATCGCCGGCGCGGACTTTCTTCGCCTTGGTCAGATAATAGTAATATACTGGCGCACGCGGATCGAGCGCGACGGCTTGCTCGTAAGCGCGGTTTGCATCTTCGATTCTGCCCAGAATTTGCAATGTATCGCCGATTCCTAATTGAGCCTGCGCATTGGCCGGATCGGCAGCCGATGCGCGCTCGAAGGCCGCAAGCGCTTCGGCTGTCCGGTCGAGCGCATTCAAAGAATTGCCCAGATTGACGGCGACGGGTGAGGAACCGGGATGGATGGTAAGCGCCTTAAGGAAATGGGCGACGGCATCTTCATGCCGTTCCAATCTGGTCAGCATCACACCGTAATTGTTGTGAGCGGTCGCGGAACCCGGCTGTAAGGCGAGCAGACGCTCGTAGCACTGCAGCGCATTTTTCGGAAGATCGAGCTCGTTGTATGTCCGACCGAGGATTTCCAGCGCGCCGGAAAAATACGGCTTGAGCGTCAGCGCCTTTTCGAACGCCTTGACGGCGTCCGCCTTGCGGTCAAGCTCCAAAAGCACCAAACCGAGATTGTAATACGGTTGGGGATGTTGCGGGGCGAGAGCAACCGCCTTTTGCAAATAAAGAAGCGCTTCTTCGTGCCGGGCGAGATTCATCAACACGTCGCCAAGACATATATTCGCATCCGGGGAATCCGCTTCGATCGCCACTACATCCTGAAAAGCGGCAAGCGCTTCCTCTTTGCGTCCCGCGTCATAAAAAAGTTTGCCGAGATTGCGGCGCGGCATTACCGCGGCGGGATCGAGCGCGATGGCGCGGCGATAAGCATCGGCGGCTGCGTCGATCAGGCCGGAACTGGCGAGCGCGACCGCCAGATCGTATTGCCGCCACGCCGTGACGGCATCGCGCTCCGCCGCCTGGCGAAACCAGCGGACCGCTTCTTCGTTGCGCCCGGTTTGCAAACAAAGCGCGCCCAGTCCCGCCATGGCGCCGATACAATCGCCGTCGATTTGCAAGGCCGCGCGATAACCGCGTTCGGCATCGTCCAGTCTGCCTTGACGGTGCATCGTATCGGCGGCTTTGAAATGTTCCTGCGCGCCGGATTTGGTTTGACGCATTTTGTCGAGATCGTTTTGCATGACTCAGACAGACTTTCCATAATAGATGGGGGAGCAGAGTCGATTTAATCCTTGCACGGCCGTCGTTGCCTTGTTGAGACTGGCGTCATGGAGACGACATGCCTCCTACTCCCCCTCACCCCGGCCTTGGCACGACGCGGATCTCGATGCGGCGGTTGCGCGGTTCGGAAACATGGTCGCCGGTGACGACCTTGAGGTACGTTCCGCCCAAGCCGTGGACTTCGATGCGCGCCGCCGCGATGCCGCTCTGGGTCAGCGCAACGCCGACCGACGTCGCGCGGGTTTGCGAGACGTCCAAATTCTGTTCGGGGCTTCCGGCGGTATCGGTGTAGCCGTTCACCTGCACCAGCGTGCGATCGTAGACGCGCAGCACCTGAGCCACGCTTGCAAGCAGGCCGAGCCCGGAGGGCGCGAGGCGCTCGCTCGCGAACAGCCTAGCGTTGGGGAACGTCACGAGCAGATCGTCGGCCCGGCGCGCCACGACGATGCCGCTGCCGCGCAGACGCGCGCGCAAATTCAGCTCCAGCGCATCCATGTAGCGGCCGACGCCGGCCGAGGTCAGCGGACCCGCCGTGACGGTTTGCTGTTGTGGCGGCGACGCAACGGGCGCCGACGACGGCGGCGTGGCGCTGCGAACCAGCGGCGGCATCGCGACGGGCGGCGCATTCAGGCAGGCGGCGAGCGTCAACGCGGACGCCGCGGCAAGGAATAAAATTCTGACTTTCATCGCGCGCTCCGTGGTTCGCCGCCGAAACAAAGCGAAACATGCGATTGTTCGAGCCGAGCGGCAAGGTCGGCCTTGTCACGGGCACCTCCGTCATCGACGCGGGAACGGCGAACGCGTAATCTTCGCCGCCTTTTGGGGGAGAGCGCCATGATCCGTTCGTTGGTTCTTGCGATTCCGCTGGTTCTGCTGGCCGCGCCGGCCTTGGCCGGCGATGAGGACAACACCGACTGCGCCAAAGCAATAACGCAGAACGACATGAACATCTGCGCCGACAAGGATTATCAGGCGGCGGACAAGAAGCTGAACGACGTCTATCGCCAGGTGATGGCGGCGTTGGACGACGCAGGCTATCAAGCGAAGCTCAAGATCGCCGAAAAGGCTTGGCTCCAGTACCGCGACACGGAATGCACCTTCGAGGTGGCGCAAAACGAAGGCGGCACGATTTATCCGCTGGTCTATTCGGGATGCGTGACGCGTCTGACCGACGCGCGCACGAAGGAATTGCGGGCCTATCTCGCCTGCTGGAAGAACGCCGACAAATGCGGCGGATAGGCGCCTACACGCCCAGCACCGCTTCCGCGCTCTTGAAGGGCAGTTTCTGCGCCTCGGCGACGGCTTGATAGGTCAGCGTGCCTTTGTAGACGTTGAGGCCCGCGCGCAGATGCGGGTTCGCCCGCATCGCCTGGTCCGCGCCCAGATCGGCCAGCGCCAGCGTGAAGGGCAGCGTCGCGTTACCCAGCGCGAAGGTGGAGGTGCGCGCCACCGCGCCCGGCATGTTCGCCACGCAATAATGCACGACGTCGTGCACGCGGTAGGTGGGATCGGCGTGGGTGGTGGCGTGGCTGGTTTCGGCACAGCCGCCCTGATCGATGGCGACGTCGACGAGCACCGAGCCCTTCTTCATCTGCTTGACCAACTTTTCGCTGATGAGCTTGGGCGCGGCGGCGCCGGGCACCAGCACGCCGCCGATGACGAGATCGGCGGAGACCACGTGTTCCTCGATGGAATCGATGGTGGAGAACACGGTGTGCAGCTGTGCGCCGAATTGCAGATCGAGCTCGTAGAGACGATGCAGCGAGACGTCCAGGACCATAACGTGCGCTTCCATGCCCATCGCCATGCGCGCCGCATTGGTGCCCACCACGCCGCCGCCCAGGATCACGACCTTCGCGGACGGCACGCCCGGCACGCCGCCGAGCAGCATGCCGCGTCCGCCTTGCGCGATCTCCAGGCAGTGCGCACCCGCCTGGATCGACATGCGTCCCGCCACCTCGCTCATCGGCGCCAAGAGCGGCAGGCCGCCGCGCGCGTCGGTGACCGTCTCGTAGGCGATGGCCACGGCGCCGGAAGCGAGCAGGCCCTTGGTCTGTTCCGGGTCGGGCGCCAGATGCAGATAGGTGAACAAGGTCTGGCCCGGCTTCAGCCGCGCGATCTCGACCGGCTGCGGTTCCTTCACCTTCACGATCATATCGGCGACCGCGAAGACTTCGCCCGCGTTCGGCAGAAGCTTCGCTCCGGCGCGCAGGTACATCTCGTCGGTCAAGCCGATGGCGTCGCCGGCCTTGGTTTCGACATAGACATCGTGCCCGCGCACGCACAACTCGCGAACGGCGGCGGGCGTGAGACCTACGCGGTATTCGTGATTCTTGATTTCTTTGGGAGCGCCAATGCGCATCGCAATTCCTCGGTGGGATACGAAGGCAAGCTAGCAGAGGAAGGATGAGGGTCAAGAAGACTCGGCGCATGGCGGCCGATCACAGTGCGCGCGTCATTCCCTTGCGCCGGACGCTGCCGTTCCGACCGATTGTTTCGAGAATCGAATTGTTTCGGGAATCGAAAAAAAACGGCCCGGCGCCGAAGCGCCGGACCGTGAAATGCGTTCAAGTCGGATTTACGGGCCGGGGTGCGGCAACGGCTTGAGGGGCTTGATGGGTTTGATAGGTTTGAGCGGTGGGTTGACGCCCGGAGGCACATGCACGACAGGGCCATTGCCGGTGGGTGGGGTGATAACCGGATGCAGATGGATACCACCCGGAGGCACGTGGACTACAGGGCCATTGCCGGTGGGTGGGGTGATGACCGGGTGCAGATGTAACCCGCCTGGAGGCACATGCACGATAGGGCCGCCGGGACCACCGCCGGGACCGCTGCCTTGACCCCAATGAGGACCGCCTGGTCCGCCGCCACCGGGACCGCCGCCTTGACCCCAGTGAGAACCACCCGGACCGCCTGGTCCGCCGCCGCCATGACCCCAACCAGGTCCAGGTCCGCCAAGTCCCCAACCGGGACCGCCCGGACCATATCCGCCCGGATGATCATGGTGCCAGCGGTGGCGCCATTCGTCGCTCATGCGGAAGCCATGATTGTCATAATACTCGAAGCCCAAGGCCGGACCGAAGCGATCGGTGCAAGCCCAGTCCGGACGCGGACCGTCCCACTGGTCGTGATGCCAGCCGCCGCGGACCCAGAACCGAACGTCCCCGTCCTGATTGCGAAAATAAACCGGTCCTCTGTACCAATCGCCGCGGAAATACACCGGGCAGTAATAGACCGGATAATCCCAGAACGCGTCGGGGCAGCCATATTCGTCGCAATAGCCGCCGGTGGATACGGAGAAATTGATTCCTCCTCCCGGCCCGACGCCGATGGAGAAGCCCTGCGCTTGCGCGGGCGCCCCCAAAAGCATTGCTGCGCCGGCAATAGCAGCCGCAGCAACCGTGATCTTCAAGTTTTTCCTCATCGTTCGCGTTTCTCCCTATGTGCCGTTCTAACCTGCCTCCGATCTTTCCGCCGCCCTGCCTTCGCCGACGCGGAGCTTCGGCTCCGCGCAGACAGGCATGGATATGGCGGACATAAACGATCACTGCCCGCACGCCGTCGTTTCGGCGTAGGCGGGTCGAGGCGCCCCCTTAAGGTTCACGAAGAGCCCTTCAGGACGAGGCAATTTAGGACAATTCGTCCCTCTCTGCACCAACCATTACTTTGCTTGTGCTGTGCATAGGTCGGTCATTCCTTGCGATAGAAAATAGGCTCTCAGCTAATGGTGGTGCCCGCCGCTGCCGCCACCGCCGTGGTATCCGCCGCCGCCACCACCGTGGCCGCCACCACCACCGTGGCCGCCACTGCCATAGCCAGCGCCATGACTGCCACCGCCACCACCGCTATAGCCACCGCCGCCTGACCAGCTATGGCCGCCGCCATAGCCAGCGCCATGACTGCTGCCGCTATAGCCGCCGCTGTTGCCCGACCAGCCGCTGTGGCCACCGCTATTGCCCGACCAATTGCTATGGCCGCCGCCCGAGTAATAATTGGCGTGGCCGCCGCCGGAGTAATTGGAACGGTTGCGGTCGAATCCGCCACCGCCACGGTTGTTTCCGCGTCCCCAGCCGCCGCGGTCCTGCCAGCGAATGTCAGGCCGCGCGCCGCGCCATTCGTCCCGCCGCCAGCCGCCGTTGAGCCAGAAGAGACGCTCGCCGCCGTACCAGCGCGAATAGATCGGCCCGCGATACCAGATGCCGTCGTAATACACGGGATCGAAGTAGACCGGATAATCGCAATAGTCCGGCGGCAGGCCCCAAGGCGGCGGCTCGTCGTAATAGTCGTAGTAGTCGCACGGGTCGCTGAAAGGCACGAACCCCGGACCGTAGCCGAACGAAAATCCGACACTAACTCCCGCGGATGCGGGCATTGCGGTCAATGCGGAAGCACCGGCCAGCAGCAACGCGCCCAGCGCGATTTTGCCAAGGCGATTCATGTCTCACTCTCCCCAAATTTCCGGCCGAAGAGATGCGTCAGTGATGATGTCCGCCGTGGCCGCCGCCAAATCCGCCGCCGTGTCCACTGCCGCCGTGGTATCCGCCGCCATAGCTGCCGCCGTGACCGCCGACATATCCGCCGCCGTGGCCGCCGCTATAGCCGTGCCATCCGCCATGGACCCAATATTGGCGTTGGCCGTGATAGTCGCGATAACGGCCGTTGTTGAACCAGAAGCCGTCGATGAACAGCGGCGGTCCGTAATAGTCTTCATCGTCGCCGCAATAGTACGGATTGTAGTAGCGGCTATAGGGGTCGCACACCGCCGCTCCCGGGGGGCCGTAATAGCCTGGGCCGTAATAGCCGGGCCCGACTCCGATTCCGATTCCAACCGAGACGTGGGCCGCAGCCGGCGTCGTGACGGCGAAGGCTGTGCCGGCCATCAACAACGCACCCAAAGCAACCTTGGCGATTCGTTTCATGGCATTTCTCCTTATTCTCGCCAACTCATTTCGTTGGCGCGAATCTGGAACATGGCGGCTGAACCGCATATGAACGATATTGTCAGATTGACGACGGATTGAAGCCAAACGGCCGCAGCCTTCGATCTGCCACAATCCGACCGGCGTGTCGCGCAGCGTCGCAAGTTCCTTCGGCGCGGCGGGCGTCATTGTATCCGGCGCGATTATGCTACAAATGCGCGGATGAAAACCTTCTACTCGCCCGCCCATCTGAGCCACGACCCGCTGGCGCAATTCGAACACGGCGCGCTGTTGCCCGCCGTGGAAATCCCGGTGCGCGCCGAACGCGTCAAGGCCGAGATCGAGGCGCGCCGGATCGGACCGATCCTGGCGCCGGCGGGTTTCGACGATGCGCCCATCCTGCGCGTGCACGATGCGGGGCTGGTGGATTTCCTCGGCGTGGCGCACGCCGAATGGCGCAAGCGCTATGGCGAGAACGCCCCGGCCGCCCTGCCCTCCGCCTGGCCGGCGCACGGCTTACGCGACGGGCGCGACGGCGACATCGAAGCCAAGCTCGGCAGCTATGCGTTCAGCGCCGACACGCCGATCATGCGCGGCACCTGGGCGGCGGCGCGCGAAGCCGTGAACGTGGCGCTGTCGGCGGCGCAGGCGATCCGCGCCGGCGACAAAAGCGCCTTCGCGCTGACTCGCCCGCCGGGTCACCACGCCGCCGCCGACGTGTTCGGCGGCTTCTGCTATCTCAACAATGTCGCCATCGCCGCGCAATGGTTCGCCGACGCCGGCCTGCGCCCCGCGGTTCTCGACGTCGACTATCACCACGGTAACGGCACGCAATCGATCTTTTACGCGCGCGGCGACGTGTTCTTCTGTTCGCTGCACGCCGATCCGCATTTCGCTTATCCGCATTTTTTGGGCTTCGCCGACGAGTGCGGCGAGGGCGCGGGCATCGGGGCCAACCTGAACCTGCCGCTGCCCGCCGATACGGATTGGGCGCGTTACGAACAAGCGCTGGCGCGCGGCCTGGCGGCGGTGGACGCTTTCGGGCCCGACGTGCTGCTGGTTTCCCTCGGCCTCGACACCTATATCGACGATCCCATCGCTTCGTTCCGCCTGAAGGGCGCCGATTATCTGCGCCTGGGCGAGAAGATCGCGGCGCTGAAGCGGCCGACCCTGTTCGTCTTCGAAGGCGGCTACGATATCGAGACGCTGGGCGAAATCACCGCGAACGTACTGGAAGGATTTGCGAGCGGATCATGACGGACGAAACGGTTCACACCCTGGTGGCCAAGCAGTTCGGCCCGCGCGCGGCGGCCTATGTCGCCAGCGCCGTTCATGCGCATGGCGAGGACCTCGACGAACTCGCGGCCCTGGCACGGGCGCACGCATTCGGCCGCGCGCTCGATCTGGGCTGCGGCGGCGGACATGTCGGCTTCGCGCTGGCGCCGCATGTCGGCGAAATCGTGGCGTACGATCTGTCCGAGGCGATGCTCGCCGCTGTCGTCGCGGAGGCCAAGGCGCGCGGAATTTCCAACCTCGTCGCGCTGCAAGGCGCGGTCGAGATGCTGCCGTTCGCGGACGCTTCGTTCGATTTTGTCGCCACGCGCTATTCGGCGCATCATTGGCGCGACGTACCGCGCGCGCTCTCCGAAGCGCGCCGCGTGCTGAAGCCCGGCGGACGGGCGATGTTCATGGACGTCGTCGCGCCCGAGGCGCCGCTGCTGGACACTTTCCTGCAAACCGTCGAGCTGCTGCGCGATCCCTCGCATGTGCGCGATTATTCGGTGCGCGAATGGACGGCGATGCTGCAGCGCGCGGGCTTCGTCCCGTCCGAGGCGGTGCGCCGCCGCGTTCGTCTCGATTTTGCGACCTGGACCCAGCGGATGCAGACGCCCAAGCTCCAGGCGGACGCGATCCTGGCGCTGATGGCGCAAATGCCCGCCGAGGTCGGCGCCCATTTCGCCGTCGAAGCGGATGGCAGCTTCACCATCGACACGATGAGCCTCCTGGTTGGGGGCTGATCTGTGATCGCAGGGCCGCAATTCGGCCAATTCCGTTCACTTTTTCAATCAGGGCGTAACCCTAGAATTCCATTCAACCAAAAATTTTGCTAAGCTTGGCGGGCAAGAATTGAATTAGAACAATCATTTATTGCGTATGGGGGGACATCATGCACATCCGCCGATTGGCTGCGGCGTTTTTCGCGATTTCGATCAGCGCCGGCGCATGCATTGCGGCGGATGACAAGGCCCAGACTACCGAACCGGTGACTGCAAAGCTGATAACGCACGATGTTCAGGTTGCCGCGGACGGCAGCTCGATACAGACCGTGCACGCGGAGTTGCGCGCCAGCAACGACGCCGCGGCCATGCAGATCAGTCAGGTAAGCTTCCCCTTCGACGCCTCGATGCAGGACGTGCAAGTCGTGGAGGCCCACACGCTTAAGCCCGACGGCACGACTGTCGCCGTCGATGCAAGCGCGATCTTCGAACAGCTACCGCCGGGACAGCCGCAAATACCGATGTTCACGGGCCAACGCGTGAAGGTGATTGTGTTTCCGCAATTCGCTGCCGGTGACACCGCCGTCTACACCGTTAAGATCACGGCCAAGCATCCCTTCTTCGAGGGGCAGTTCTTCTATGGCGATCTGTATCCGCGAACGATTGCGTTCGACGAAGTGCGCGAAACGATTACCGCCCCCAAAACCCTGCCCTTGTATGTCGAAAATCACGAAGTGGAATTCAGCAAGCATGAGACGGCAACGGATGTCACTTATATGTGGCACTACTCCGCGCCCACACCATCGCCGGACGAATTCGTGGAGGTTTCGCCGCTCGACCACGTGGCGCGCTTCTTCGTTTCGAGCTTCAAGGATTATGCCGAACTTGGAAGGGCCTATGCGGGTTTGGCCGCTCCCAAGGCGGCGGTCACGCCGAAGATCAGCGCTCTGGCCGATCAGATCACGAACGGCGTGAGCGACCGTCGCGAGCAAGCGAAGAAGATATACGAATGGGTGAGCGGCCACATCCGCTACGTCGCCATCGAACTTGGCAAGGGCTCATTCGTTCCGCACGACGTGGATTCCATCGTCGCGAACGGTTACGGCGACTGCAAAGACCACGACGTTCTCTTGCAGACCCTGCTGAAGGCGAAGGGCATTGATTCCAAAAGCGTCCTTATCAATGGTAACAACGCCTATACGCTGACCCAGGTTCCGACTTTCGCGCAGCTCAATCACGTCATCACTTTTGTACCAGAGTTAAACCTCTATCTCGACAGCAGCGCCTTCGTGGCGCCGTTCGGCGTGTTGCCGATCAATGAATACGGCAAGCCGATTGTCAGCGCGTCCGCATCTGAAGCGGCGCTCGGCATAATGCCTGTGTTGCCGCCGGGTGCGTCCTCCGTAACGACGACGACGGTCTCGCACCTCGATAAGGACGGGCAACTGACCGGCACGACGACGACAACCGCCGTAGGCCCCTATTCGATCACGCTGCGCACGATCGGACTGAGCATCCAGGCCATGGGAACAGCCAACGCCGCGTCCCAGATACTGAAAGCCATGGGCTACACGGGGGCAAGCGGCGATTTCACCGAGGATTCGCCGGTCGATCTTTCGCCCAGCTACACGATCACCGCCAAGTACACATTCTCGGGCTGGGCGGACGAGGTTTCAGGCGCCTCCAGTTTCTATCTTCCGGGTGGCCTTCGCCTGCTCGGCCTCACCGGCGACGGAAACATGGGACCGTTCAATCCCGGCGAGATGAAGGACAGCGAACCGACGCCCTGCTTCAGCGCGCACGATTCCGAGACGTTGTCGCTGCAGGCTCCGCCCGGTATGCAGTTTTCCGACGTCCCCAAGGATACGCTTGTCGAAACGGCCAATCTGAAATTCACCGCGCATTGGTCGCTGACCGACAATACGCTCACGGTCCACCGCGACTTCACAAGCACGATCGACCAGCCGCTCTGCACCGGTGAGATCCGCAAACAGGCCGCCGCCGCATTGAAGCAGATTTCCGACAGTTACAACACCAACATCTCGTTCAGCCGTACGCTTGAAAACGCAGATCAAGCCATCAAAGCAAACCCGAACGATGCGGAGGCCTTCGACGATCGCGGCATAACGCACGCCAAGTCGGGTCAAAACACCCTAGCGATCACGGATTACGACCAGGCGATCAAGCTGAAGCCGAATGAAGCGCAATACTATTACAATCGCGGTCTTGCCTATAGCGATCTCGGTCAATACGTGCGTGCGTTCGAGGACTTCGACAAGGCCGTCGCGATGAAACCCGATGACGCCGATTTTCTCGAAAATCGCGGTTATGCCTATCGAATGATGAACCAGAACGACAGTGCGCTTCAGGATTTCGACAAAGTCATTGCGCTGAAGCCAGATTATGCGTTGGCCTATTATAATCGCGGCGCGATCTACTACAGCACCCGCCAATTTGAACGCGCAATCCAGGAATACGACCAGGCGATTAAACTGGATCCGAGTTATTATTATTCCTATCTCGATCGCGGTTCCGTGAACTTGAATCTCAAGGAGTATGGACGCGCAATCGGGGATTTCAGCAAGGCGATCACGTTGAATGCGGCGGATGAGAATGCTTATGTGCACCGCGGCATGGCCTATCTCGACTCCCAAAAATTCCGCTTGGCCATAAAGGATTTCGACAAGGCGATCGCGCTCAAACCTAATAGTGCGGGTACTTACATGATGCGTAGCTTCGCCAAGCGAGGGCTCGGCGACTCCGTCGGCGCCAATCAAGACACCTCTCAGGCGGTCAAATTGGACCCGAAACTGGGGAAGTAGAGAGCCCCGGCCCGGGCGTCCACCCCTTGACGCCCCACCCCGTCCTGACTATATGCCCAGCATGGCGCTGGCACTCTGCTAGGCCGAGTGCTGCCATTAAAAACAACCTAATTATATCAATGCTCTAGGAGGCGAGAGAAGCCAATGAAATTCCGTCCGCTAGGCGACCGTGTGGTCGTCCGCCGCGTCAAGGAGGATCAAAAGACCCCCGGTGGCATCATCATCCCCGACACCGTCCAGGAGAAGCCGCAGGAAGGCGAAATCATCTCCGTGGGCCCCGGCGCCCTCGACGACAACGGCAAACGCGTCGTTCCCGAGGTGAAGGCGGGCGACTACGTGCTGTTCGGCAAATGGTCCGGCACCGAAGTGAAGATCGACGGCGAGGAACTCCTGATCATGAAGGAGTCCGACATCCTCGGCATTCTCGAAGGCCGCAAGGCCGCCAAGAAGGCGGCCTAGCGAAGTGCGAAGTCGCGAATAGGGCTTTCGTCTATCGCATCTCACTATTCGCTACTCGCCATTCGCCTATTCCCCTTTCCATACTCAGGAGAACAACAACATGGCTGCCAAAGACGTAAAATTCGGCGCCGACGCGCGTGAGCGGATGCTCCGCGGCGTCGATATTCTCGCCGACGCGGTGAAGATCACGCTCGGTCCCAAGGGCCGCAACGTCGTGATCGAGAAGAGCTTCGGCGCTCCGCGCTCGACCAAGGACGGCGTGACCGTCGCCAAGGAAATCGAGCTGCACGACAAGTTCGAGAACATGGGCGCGCAGATGGTGCGCGAAGTCGCCTCCAAGACCAACGACGCGGCCGGCGACGGCACCACCACGGCGACGGTCCTGGCCCAGGCGATCGTGCGCGAGGGCTCCAAGTCGGTGGCCGCCGGCATGAATCCGATGGATCTGAAGCGCGGCGTCGAGAAGGCGGTGGAAGCCGTCGTCGCCGACCTCAAGAAGCGCTCCAAGAAGGTCAAGTCGAACGACGAAATCCGCCAGGTCGGCACGATTTCCGCGAACGGCGACACCACCGTCGGCCAGATGATCGCCGAAGCCATGGCGAAAGTCGGCAACGAAGGCGTCATCACGGTGGAAGAAGCCAAGAGCCTCGACACCGAGCTTGAAGTCGTCGAAGGCATGCAGTTCGACCGCGGCTACATCTCGCCCTACTTCATCACCAACGCCGACAAGATGGTGGCGGAGCTGGAAGAGCCCTACATCCTGATCCACGAGAAGAAGCTGACCAGCCTGCAGCCGATGCTGCCGATCCTGGAAGCGGTGGTGCAGGCCGGACGGCCGCTGCTGATCATCGCCGAGGAAATCGAAGGCGAAGCGCTGGCGACCCTCGTGGTCAACAAGCTGCGCGGCGGGCTGAAGGTTGCCGCCGTGAAGGCGCCGGGCTTCGGCGACCGCCGCAAGGCCATGCTGGAAGACATCGCCATCGTCAGCGGCGGCCAGGTCATCAGCGAAGACCTCGGCATCAAGCTCGAGAACGTGAAGCTCGCCATGCTGGGCACCGCCAAGAAGGTGCGCATCACCAAGGACGACACGACCATCATCGACGGCGCCGGCAAGAAGGCCGACATCCAGGCGCGCGTGGCGCAGATCAAGCTGCAGGTCGAGGAGACCACGTCGGACTACGACAAGGAGAAGCTGCAGGAACGCCTGGCGAAGCTCGCCGGCGGCGTTGCGGTGATCCGCGTCGGCGGCGCCACGGAAGTGGAAGTGAAGGAGAAGAAGGATCGCGTCGACGACGCGCTCAACGCCACGAAGGCGGCCGTGGAAGAAGGCATCATTCCCGGCGGCGGCGCGGCGCTGCTCTACGCCACCAGGGCGCTGGCGAACCTCACGGGCGACAATGACGACCAGAACGTCGGCATCGCCATCGTGCGCAAGGCGATCCAGTCGCCGATCCGCCAGATCGTGGAGAATGCCGGCGTGGAAGCCTCCATCGTCGTCGGCAAGCTGCTCGACCAGAAGTCGGCGAACTACGGCTACAACGCGCAGACCGAGGAATATGTCGATCTGGTCGAGACCGGCATCGTCGATCCGACCAAGGTCGTGCGCATTGCGCTGCAGAACGCCTCGTCGGTCGCGGCGCTTCTCATCACCACCGAAGCGATGGTCGCCGATCGTCCGAAGCGCGAAGGCGGCGCACCGGGCGGCATGCCCGGCGGCGGCATGGGCGGCGGCATGGGCGATATGGATTTTTAAATCCCGTCATGGCCGGGCAGCGGCGCGCAAGCGCCGCGCGACCCGGCCACCCATACTTCGAAATGCGAAATGGCCTGGGAGCAATCCCGGGCCATTTTGTTCCAACTTATATTGCCTGTTCGATTATGAAGCGGGCGCGCTCCAATAATTCGTCAAAAGTCAGAATTTCTGGGCGTCGTGTATTTTGACGGTACAATTCGAAAGAACGAAACTTTTGTTCGTTTATTCCGCTCGGTGTCATAAACTCACCAAGGTTTCCTACGACAAGGAATGAGCGCGGCTCAATGCTGAAGATCGTTTCGCCGGTTGGTGCCCCGTCATCGTCGAACGGATTAAGTTTACGGCCAATATTCTCCACTGCTTCATGCACGGTTGCTTGAACCTGAGCGACGCCTCCTGCAAGCTCATCAGACGGCGACCATGCGCCGGAGCGATATGGGCTCGATGCAATAAGCGGCGTGTCATGCCGCTTAATTTCAACGAAACACACCGAGCTTAAGCGCCCTCGTGTCTTCATAGTCGCATCAGCACGCTTTCCTGGCGCGCCAAGATCCGCTCCGCGAATGGTTTGCTCCAGCTTGCGGTTATCAAGACTCGTCAGAAATTGATAGCTAAGGCCGTACCCGAAAATCCACGTGTTTGATTCGAAGAATTTCTGCCACAAGCCCTCGGGCTTCGTCGTTCCAATTTGTTTCATCTCGGCCTTAAAGAACGGCGTATCGTTCAAGAGCCTTTCAAAACGCTCCAACTGGTTGCGGCGATAGCCTACCGCGACTAAATCTCGCTTCAAATCTCGTTGGCTTACCAATTCAGCGAAGAGCTCTTCGTTCTCGATGAATAGACTCGATGCCTGCGCACGGTTGAGTACAATTTCGTGTAACTCTTGGTCGGTTATGTGCTTCTTCTGACCATCCTCGAATGGGATTGCCCTTATTCCAGCTACAAATTCAAGGAACTCGGTAATTTCTTGACCGACTAGTGAGAAATGCTGCTCTGCCGGTCGCCAGTTTGGGCCGCTATACTTTTGAATCGTCAACGTCTTGATGCCTCGCGTGTCCTCCAACACAGTGGCTTTAATGGCGTATCGACCGCTAGGCGTGACGCGCAGAACTCGCTCACCTTCCACATCTGCGAACTGCAGTCCCTCTTTACCATCAACTACTCTCGACATAATTCGGAGCCGCCGACCCGTTACATTCTCAGGAAAGCTTCGAGATATGATGGTCTTATTTGGTCGTCTATTTAGAAAAATCGAACGATCATCGTAGTCATTATCAGCCATAGCTGAACTCCGGATGATGGTAAGCAAGTAATACCATCAAAAATCCGGAAAGGCTCGGGAACAATCCGGCCCTATTTTCTATCGCTTTTCTGAGGACAGAAAGGAGAGCGCCACGTCAAATCTACTTCGCCGCCGTGTCCGCAAGGCTCCAGACCACCCGCGCGGTCCAAGGCGTGTCGGTGAGAACGCCGTCCTTGATCGCCGGGCGGTAATGCCACTTCGCCACGCAGTCCACCGCGGCATCGTCGAGCCGGTCGGAGCCGCTGGACTGCGCCACCTTCACGCCGTCCACCGTGCCGTCGGCGTGGACCTGAAGGGTCAGGTCCGTGGTTCCTTCCTGGCCCCACAAGCGCGACCAGAACGGATAGTCGTCACGGCAGTCCTCGGGCTTGGACGGCGACGGCGGCTGCGAGATCTTCTGCAGCACGGCCACCCGCTCCTTGACGATCTTGACCGGCACCGCCTCGGCGGCAGGCCCCGTCAGCACGATCCCCATATGGTAGACGAACAGCAGCGAGGACGCGGTAGCGAGAACGCCCGCCGTCAGCCAGGCATAAAGGTTGTGGCGGAAACGCTCGTTGAAGAACAGGCCCGAGGAAACGACGAAAACCAGGAACTCGATGACGATCATACCCAATCCGATGCCGATGCCGATGCCGTTCGCCGGGCCATATTAGCGCGGCCCATGGGGCGGAAAAGCGGCGCACTCGATCGCCGCATTCCCCTACGATTTGTGGTTGTGAGCGGAAGCTCCCGACTCTTCCTTGAGAAACGCCTCCACCGTCCCCTTCAGCTTGATCGTCATGGCATTGCCGAAGCGGTCCACGCTTTTGCCGGCAACCACGCGAATCCAGCCTTCGCTGACGCAATATTCCTCGACATTCGTCTTCTCCGCGCCGTTGAAGCGGATGCCCACGCCGCGCTCCAGCAGCGCCTCGTCGTAATAGGGGCTTTTGGGGCTGGCGCAGAGGCGGTCGGGCAGCGTGTCGGTCATCGGCGTCTCGGGGGCGGGTTCGGCGCGTGATAAGCGATTATCGGCACCCTGCCAACTGTGGCGCGTTTTCAAGTCTTGATTGCGGGTTTTTTTGGGCGTTCCTTCCCGCCGTCAAACAGCCAGGGAGACCCCATGTCCTTCACGATGTACGACGCCTCCATCCCGCCGATGATCCGCACGCTTCAGAACCTTTCCAAGATTCTCGATAAGGCCATAGCGCAGGCCGCGGCCGACAAGATCGATCTTGCCGCGCTGCTTGAGGCGCGTCTGGCGCCGGACATGTTTCCCTTTACGCGCCAGATTCAGATCGCGACCGACGCCGCGAAGGGCGCCGCGGCGCGCCTCGCCGGCCAGGAGCCTCCGAGCTTTCCCGATACCGAAACCAGCTTTCCGGAATTGCACGCGCGCATCGCCAAGACCGTCGCGTATCTGCAAAGCGTGAAGGCGGAACAGCTCGCCGGCTCCGAGGACCGCCATATCACGATCGCGACGCGCACGCGCACGCTCGAATTCTCCGGTAAGGATTTCCTCACCGGCTTCGCGCTGCCCAATTTCTTTTTCCACGTGACGACGGCCTACGGCCTGTTGCGCGGCAAGGGCATTAATATCGGCAAACAGGATTATCTCGGCGGCTGAGCCAGCATCCCCGACGCTTCCAGCCAGTCGGTGAAAAGCGTCGGCCAGATCGCGACCTACGGCGGGTTGGTGGGGCGGATGCCGCGCGGCAAATGCCACGGTGCAGAAAACGGCGATCGGCGATTCACGCTTTTTCTTATTATGAAGCGGCGTCTCCACTAACGACAGCGTCTTCGCGGGGGTGGGCAGAACGCCGCACGTGTGTAAAGCAGACTTGACACACACAGAGCTGAGCGTAATGTAAAGCACGCTTTACAATGCGCACGGAGCTCCCGAATGATCGTCCCACAATCCGCTCTTGCCGGTCTCGCCTGCGCGGCGCTGATCTCGCTGCTGACCCCCTTCGTGGTCTACGCCTTCTGTCGCAGGCGCATGGTTCTGGCGCTGCGCAACATTGCGCTCGGCGCCTTCGTTTTCGTGCTTTTCGCCATGGTGCTCGAAGGCGCGCTGCATTGGTATGTGATAAAGATCAATCCTGCGATATGGGGCTGGCTCGTCAATCATGCATGGGCCTTTGCGGCCTATATCGCCGGTGCGGCAGCATTGTTCGAGGAAACCGGCCGTTTCATCGCCATGCGATTCTTCGTCAAGCGCACGGGCGACCCCGGTACGGCGGTCGCTTATGCCCTCGGCCATGGCGGCATCGAATCGATCATCATCGGCGCGGTGGCGCAGGCCGGCGGCCTTTTCATGTCCATCATGCTCAACATGGGCAAACTCGACGCGATGTTCGCGCACAAGATTCCGCCTGCGACGATCGCCAAGCTTTACGCCCATCTCGACTTCACGACGGCTCTGCTCGGCGGCGCCGAACGCGTCTCCGCGCTCATGCTGCAGATTGCGCTGTCGCTTTTGGTGTGGCGCGCGGTTTCGACCGGCAAGGCGCGCTGGTTCTTTGCGGCGCTGGCGCTGCACGCGGGCGTCGATTCCGTCGCGGCCTTGTTTCAGAAAGGGCAGCTCTCGTTTTTCGCCGTGGAAGGCTTTGTGGGCGCCGTCGGCGCGGTGTTGCTGATCTTCTTTCTCTTCAATCTTCCGCGCAAAACGCGCGATGTAAAGCTTGCTTGACAATTTCGCACAATGGATTATTGTAAAGCTCACTTTACATAGAGGAAGTCCGATGTTTCCCGTTTCGCAAGCTCCGCGCCGCTATACCATCGAACTGAGCGCTGCAATGCTGCTCTACATGGCGACGCTCTTCGGACGCGTATACGCCTTGAAATATATCGCCGATCCGACGCTTGCGATTATCGTCACGCTCTCGCCGATCTTGCCGATTTTTCTGGCGGCAATCGCGGTTTATCAATTCTACCGCAGTGTCGACGAATATCAGCGCCTACGGTTGTTGAAGATGTTCGCCGTCAGCGCCGGTCTGACGCTTGTGATCGTCATCTCATGGAGCTTCTTGGAGGATGTGGGCGCGCCGCCGCTTTCTTCATATGGAGTCCTCGGCATCACGAGCGGCATTTATATCGTGACGGCGCTTTTGTGGAGGGCGGATAACGCGATGGACAGCGGCGGCCCGTTGAAGCAGTTGGCAATTGCGGTGGTGGTGGGCGGCGCGATCGCGACCGCCTACAGGTTCGGAGCGGAACTGGAGGGCTGGCCGATCGTACCGTTCGTGCTGGTCGTGCCGACGCTGGCGTTTCTGGTCTTTCTGGGAATGAGGATATTCGGCGGGAAGACGTCCTGATGAACAATACGCTGCGCGAGTTGCGTGCCGAGCGCGGCTGGAGCCAGGCCGATCTGGCGGACAAGCTTAATGTCTCGCGCCAAACCGTCAACGCCCTGGAAACGGGCCGCTACGACCCCAGTCTGCCGCTCGCCTTCGCCATCGCCAAGCTGTTCAAGCTCAAGATCGAAGACATTTTCCAGCCGGGGTGAGACGGCGCTTCGCTTGACTTGGAACCGGCCCCTGGAAGATGGTCCGAACGCATTTCTTCCAGGAGAAGCCCGTGTCAGCGCCCAGAGCCGCCTCGCAAATCGTCGTCACCTTGCCGGACGGCAAGACGATGACGTTTCCACGCGGCGTGACGGGCGGCGAGATCGCCGCTGCCATCGGGCCGGGCCTGGCCAAGGCGGCGCTAATCCTGGAGGTGGACGGGGCGGAATGGGACCTGTTCCGGCCCATCGAGCGCGACGCCAAAATCCGTATCGTCACCAAAAAAGACGACAAGGCGCTGGAACTGATCCGCCACGACGCGGCGCACGTTCTCGCCATGGCGGTGCAGGCGCTTTATCCCGGCACCCAGGTGACCATCGGTCCAGCCATCGACGACGGCTTCTATTACGATTTCGCGCGCGACGAACCGTTCACGCCCGACGATCTGCCCAAGATCGAAGCCAAGATGCACGAGATCGTGAAGGCGGACCTGCCGACGCGCCGCGAAGTGTGGCCGCGCGACAAGGCGGTCGAGCATTTCAAATCCATCGGCGAAAACTACAAGGCCGAGCTGATCGCCGCCATTCCAGAAGGCGAGGACGTTTCGCTCTACTGGCACGGCGACTGGCACGATCTGTGCCGCGGCCCGCATTTCGCCTCTACCGGCAAGATCGGCGACGCCTTCAAGCTGACCAAGATCGCCGGGGCCTATTGGCGCGGCGATTCCAACAACGCGCAGCTTCAGCGCATCTACGGCACCGCCTGGCGCGATCAGAAGGAACTCGACGCCTATTTGACGCGACTCGAAGAGGCCGAGAAGCGCGACCACCGGCGCATCGGCAAGGAGATGGAGCTTTTCACCTTCTCGCCCGACGTGGGCGCCGGCCTGCCGCTGTGGATGCCCAACGGCATGGTGATCCGCCAGGAACTCGAATTCCTCGCTCTTCAGGAAGAGCGTAAGGACGGTTATGTGCGCGTGGCGACGCCGCACATCACCAAGGAAACGCTCTATCTGCGCTCGCGCCACCTGCCCTACTACGCCGACTCCATGTATTCGCCGCTCGATATCGACGGCGAAAATTATTACCTGCGGCCGATGAATTGCCCGCACCATCACATGATCTATCTGGCGACGCGCCATTCCTATCGCGAGCTGCCGCTGCGCATCGCCGAATACGGCCAGGATTACCGCTACGAAGCCTCGGGCGGATTGTCGGGGCTGATGCGCGTGCGCGGCTTCTGCATGAACGACGCGCACATCTATTGCCGCTACGACCAGGCGAAAGAAGAGTTCATCAAGGTCATGCATCTGCATGCCCGCTACTACGACCTGATGAACATCAAAGACTATTACATGCGCCTGTCGCTGCCGGACCTCGACAAGCTCGACAAATACGTCGATCAGCCGGAGAAGTGGCTGGCGGCCCTCGGCATCATCAAAGAGGCGATGGTCGAATCCGGCTATCCCTTCAAGGAGGTCAAGGGCGAGGCGGCGTTCTACGGCCCCAAGATCGACTTCGAAATCAAGAGCGTCATCGGGACCGAATACACGATCTCGACCAACCAGCTCGATTTCCTGGCCACCCAGACCTTCGGCCTCAACTACATCGGCGAGGACGGCGGGGAGCACCCGGTCTATGTCATCCACCGCGCGCCGCTGGGCACCCATGAGCGCTTCACCGCCTTCTTGATCGAGCATTACGCCGGCGCCTTCCCGACCTGGCTGGCGCCCGTCCAGGCGCGCGTCATCCCGATCAGCGAAAAGGTCAACGATTACGCCGAGACGGTCCGCCGGAAGCTGTTCGAAGTGCCCGTCGTCAACGGCACGGCCGGTCTCAGGGTGGACATCGATCTCACCGCTGAGCGCATGCAAAAGAAGATCCGCGACGCCCAGTTGCAGAAAATTCCCTACATGCTCGTGGTCGGCGAACGGGAGGCCGCCGAGGGCAAAGTGGCCGTCCGCCTGCGCTCGGGCAAGGATTTGGGCCCGATGCCGCTCGAATCGTTCGTCGCCCGGATCAAGGGCGAGGCGGAATCACGCAAGGATGTGGCGGAATAGGGCTTGCGAAATGTGCCGTTATTCCTATTCTTAGCCCGATCAGCGGCCCTGTGCGGCCCGCTCGGGAGGATTTGCCCTGCGCCCATAAGCCGAAACATTTTTCGCGAGGCAGGATAATCCTCGCGAGACGTGCGGCCGTGCGGTAGCCAAGCAAGAGGAGAGAGTCATAGTTCCAAGACGTTTCGCATCGCAGGCGCCGGCTCCAGCCAAGGACGGCCCTCGCGTCAATGAGGAGATCCTCGCCCGCAGCATTCTTTTGATCGGCGACGACGGACACAAATACGGGGAAATCGGCACCGAGGACGCGCGCGCCATCGCGGAAGAGAAAGGCTTCGATCTGGTCGAAGTCTCTCCCGAGGCCAAGCCGCCCGTCGTCAAGCTGATGGATTACGGCAAATACAAATACGAACAGCAGAAAAAGGCCGCCGAGGCGCGCAAGAAGCAGAAGGTCATCGAGATCAAGGAGATCAAGATGCGCCCGACCATCGACGACCACGATTACGACGTGAAGATGCGCTCGATGCGCCGCTTCTTCGACGAAGGCGACAAGGTCAAGGTCACGCTGCGTTTCCGCGGCCGCGAAATGGCGCATCAGCATCTGGGCATGGAACTGCTCAACCGCATCACGAAGGACACCGAGACCTTCGCCAAGATGGAGCAGTGGCCCAAGATGGAAGGCCGTCAGATGATGATGGTGCTGGCGCCGAGGTAAGGGCGTTTCATCTCACCCTTCGACAAGCTCAGGGTGAGGGCTCCAAGCAAATCCCCTCATGCTGAGCTTGTCGAAGCATGAGAATATCCAAAAAACAAAACCCTCATGCCATCGCATGAGGGTTTTGCATTTCAAACCGAATAATTCGTCCTACAGGAACCGCGACGCGGCGCGGAATGCCGTATTGCCGATATCCTGCAGCGGACCCAAGGGCTGCACCGTGTCGTGCATGTCCTCGATGCGCGGCCGGCCCGACATCAGCTTGTAGGCGACGTGTCCGTCCTGCATCAGCAGAACGACTTCGGCCTGCCAGCCGGTATCCAGCGTCTCGCGTTCGAAGCCAAACACATCGAGGAAGAAACTGCCCATGCGGCGCGACTGGACCTGCTGCGGATGGAACACGAAGGCGGAACAGCGATCTTGCGCTTCGATGCAGGCTTGCACCGGCGGCGCCAGATGATCGAACGTCATGCTGTTGCGCGGCATGAAGCGTTCGATGACGCCGAGATAGGAGAGAATCTCGACATTCGGGGTGGTCGCCGTGTCGAAACCCAGCTTCGGCAAATCCGCCAGACGCGTCTCGCCCGGAACGATTGAGGTATAGGCGGCCGCGACCTGATCGTAGGTTTGGAAATTGGCGCTCGCCAACACCTGAGTTTCATGCGGCAACAGTCCCAATCCGCCGCAACCCACGAGCGACAGCATGAATGTTGCACTGACGATTATTTTCGCTGTACGGCGCGGTCCGCCGCCTGCCCCATCTTGCATTTGCCCCAACCTACCCAAAATACGAACGCATTTAGGTTTTCTTTTTTTTAAGGTAACGAATTTTAGGCAATTTGAAAAGGACCAAAGGCGTTTCTGGTAAGTTTGACCTGCGTCATGGTTACCGGGCCCCGGCGCACGCCTCGGCAATCGCGGAAACATCGCCATTGGCGCCGGTCAACACCACCGCGACGGCTTGGTCTTTGGCGACATATTTGCCGGAAATCAGCGCCGCAAGCCCCGCCGCCCCGCTGGGTTCGACCAGTAATTTGAGTGTTTGCGCGGCATAAGCGACAGCGCTCATCAGGTCCGCGTCGCCGAAGGCCAATGCGTCAGATAGATGACGTTTCGCAAGTGCGAAGGGAATTTCGCCAGGAATCGGAGCCATGAGACCGTCCGCAATCGAGAGCGCGCCGCCCGGCGCCGCGCTGCGTACACCGGCCGCCAACGATCTCTTCATGCCGTCGTAATTTTCGGGTTCGACGCTGACGACTCGAGTCGCAGGGCTCAAGACCGAGAACGCCAGTGCGATTCCGCTGACCAGTCCTCCGCCGCTGCATGGCGCAAGGACCGCATCGAGCGCTATGCCGCGCGCGGCTGCGTCCTGGGCGATCTCCAAGCCGACCGTACCCTGCCCCGCCACGATGTCCGGATCGTCGAAGGGCCGGATGAGTGTCGCGCCGCGCTCCTCGCACAGCGCGAGCGCGATCGCTTCGCGGTCGTCTTTGGCGCGGTCGTAGAAAACGATCTCGGCGCCGCGCGCCCTGGTGCCCTCCAGTTTGGCGCGCGGCGCATCCTTGGGCATGACGATCAGCGCCGGCACGGCGAACAGCGCAGCGGCGGCAGCCACGCCCTGGGCATGATTGCCGGAAGAGAACGCCACCACGCCTTTGGCGCGGTCGGCGGGCGCGATCTTGCTGATGCGGTTCAGCGCGCCGCGGAACTTGAAGGAACCGGTCCGCTGCAAGGTCTCCAGCTTCAGCAGCACCCGCGCCCCGAGCCTTGCGTTCAGTTCGGCGTTTTCCACCAAAGGGGTCTTGAAGGCGAACGGGGCGATCCGCGCGGCGGCGGCTTCGATGTCGGCGAAGACGGGCAGATTGACAGACATGCTATAACCCTGGTGCGTGCAACTTAATCTAACCGAAATGACGATGCCGAAATCGAGAAATCTCTGCGCCGCCCTTGCCCTGTTGTTGTGGACCCTGCCGGCCGCCGCCGCCCCCACCGTGCTGGCCACCATCAAGCCGGTCCATTCGCTGGTTGCCGCCGTGATGCAGGGCGTGGGTACCCCGGAGCTTTTGATCGGCGGCGCTCTGTCGGAACATTCCTACGCGCTGAAGCCGTCCGATGCCCGCAAGATCGAGCGCGCGGACGCGATCTTCGAGATCGGTCCGGACTTGGAGACCTATCTGATCGCTCCCCTGGCGACGCTCGGCGGCCATGGCCAGGTCGTGGCGCTCGAACGCGTGCCCGGCGTGCGCCTGCTTGCGGCCAGACGCGGAGGACTTTGGCAAGACGCCGACGAACACGACCACGGGCCGAACGATCCGCATCTGTGGCTCGATCCGCAAAACGCCATCGCCATGACGGCCGCCATCGCCGCGACGCTCGTCAAGCTCGATCCGGCGCACGCTGCCGCCTACCATGCGAACGCCGCGCGCGAAATCACCGCGCTCCAGGCTCTCGACAAGGAACTGGCGGCGAAGCTCCTGCCCGTGCGGGGCCGGCCCTATCTCGTCTTCCACGACGCCTATCATTATTTCGAAAGCCGTTACGGGCTGAGCGCGGCGGGAGCGGTGACGGTGGCCCCGGATCGTCCGGTGGGGCCGCGCCGCATCGCCGACCTGCGCGCGGCGATTCTTCAAGGACACGTCGCCTGCATTTTCCGGGAACCGCAGTTTTCGCCCAAGCTGATCGAGACCTTGGACGAAGAAACGGGCGTGCGCATCGGCGTGCTCGATCCGCTCGGAGCCGATCTTCAGCCCGGGCCGGCGCTTT
>CAVPYO010000022.1:0-36342 GCA_963710025.1 uncultured Alphaproteobacteria bacterium
TTTGAACACGCAAACCGACCATCTCAAGACGCCAGTTGCCCGCGCACGGCGCAAGGGAATGCCCTTTGACCCCGCTCGCGTCGAACTCTTTGAAATGCTCCGTGCGGAACTTCATCGCACGCCACCCCAGACACGCCGTGCGGTACCCAGTGACGGTACGACACTTCCTTTCTTTGAAGCTTATTTCTCGAATTTCATTGAGGGTACGGAATTCGCAATCGAGGAAGCAATCGCCATCGTTTTTAAGAACCGCATCCCTAATGCGCGACCGCAAGATGCCCATGACATATTGGGCACCTATAGGGTTGTCGCCGATATGGCCGGAATGTCGCGGGTTCCCAATTCTTTTGCTGAATTAGAACGGTTCCTCAAACGCCGCCATACCGAACTTATGCAAGCGCGCCCCGACAAAGGGCCGGGCCGCTACAAGGCCGAACATAACCGCGCTGGAGCCACAATGTTTGTCGCGCCCGAACTCGTGCGCGGAACACTCGATCAGGGGTTCAAAGCCTATCAGTCCCTAACCACGCCGTTTCAGCGCGCCGTCTTCATGATGTTTCTTGTCGCTGAAGTGCATCCGTTTGCGGACGGCAATGGCCGTATCGCACGCATCATGATGAATGCGGAATTGGTTACAGCTGGAGAGCAGCGCATCATTATTCCGACGATCTATCGCGCCAACTATCTCAGCGCGTTAAAATCAATCTCCAATCACACTAGCGCCGAACCGCTCATTCGTATGCTTGATTTCGCGCAGCGGTTTTCACTATCGGTTGATTGGATCGATTTCGCTCGGGCTGAAACCGAACTCAAATCTGCTAGAGCTTTCATGGACAGCAACGAGGCCGAAGAACGTGGTATTCGTTTGAGACTACCGCAGGGAGCCGCGTGATGACTTGTCTCGAAATAGTGCGTCACATGCGAAATTTAGAACCTCAGCAGAATACAGATACTCTTACATGAAATGGACTGAGACATGCATTGGATAGCTCCATCAGAAGATAACAACGCCAACCATACGTTGGAGAAGCGCCTTTGGGATGCCGCTGACCAATTCCGGGCTAACTCCGGCTTGACCGCCGCACAATACTCCCAGCCTGTCCTCGGACTTATTTTCCTTCGCTTCGCCGAAGCGAGATTTGCGGCACAGCACGCTAGCTTAAATAAAATCGAAACTTCGTTGCGGCGCGGCGCGCGCGTAGATGACCCCGCCGCTTATCATGCCGATGGAGTACTCTACCTCACTCCCAACGCTCGCTTCGACTATCTCCTCGCGTTGCCTGAATCCGCCGATGTGGGCAAGGCGATCAATGACGCTATGCGTGACATCGAAAAACATAACCAACAACTCGCTGGCGTCCTTCCCAAGACCTACAATATTTTTACCAGCACGCTACTCAAGGAACTTCTGAAGAAGGTCTCCGAGATTCCGACTTCCGTGGACTACGACGCGTTTGGACGAATCTACGAATATTTTCTCGGAGAATTTGCCCGTACAGAAGGCCAGAAGGGTGGAGAATTTTATACACCATCCCCAATCGTCCGCCTTCTAACAGAAATCATCGAACCGTATCACGGTCGAATCCTCGACCCTGCGTGCGGTTCTGGTGGCATGTTCGTCTCATCCGCGCGCTTCGTCTCCGAACACAAGAAGAACCCCTCGTCGGAACTCTCCATCCACGGCGTTGAGAAGACGGACGAAACCGGACGCCTCTGTCGCATGAATCTCGCCGTTCACGGCCTCGAAGGCGAAATCCGTCACGGCGGCAACGTCAACAGCTATTACGACGACCCGCATGAGGCGACTGGCAAGTTTGACTTCGTCCTCGCTAATCCGCCGTTCAATGTCAACGCGGTGGATAAAGAACGTCTAAAGGACTCCGTCGGTCCCCGCCGTAGATTTCCGTTTGGCCTACCGCGAACCGACAACGCCAACTATCTTTGGATTCAACTTTTCTATTCGGCACTCAACGACAAGGGGAGAGCCGGATTTGTTATGGCCAACTCTGCCGCAGATGCTCGCAGTTCCGAACAGGAAATTCGTCGTCAGCTCATCGAAGAACGAGCGGTGGATGTGATTGTCGCCGTTGGCCCGAACCTGTTTTATACGGTCACGCTCCCGTGCACGCTCTGGTTTTTCGATAAGGGCAAAACAAAAACACCTCGTTGCGACACGGTACTATTTCTCGACGCCCGGCATATTTATAGGCAAATTGATCGCGCGCATCGCGATTGGACTCCTTCGCAGATCGCCTTCCTAGCTAATGTGATCCGCCTCTACCGAAGTGAGAAGCTCGACTTCACAATTGGCGGTGACGAAGCCCGTTCGAAACTGGGTGAACTGTTTGGCAAGAACGCCAAATTTGTCGATGTCCCCGGCCTATGCAAAGCCGCGACGCTCAAGGAGATCGAGGAGCAAGGCTGGTCACTCAATCCGGGCCGCTATGTAGGTGTCGCGCCGGGCGAAGAAGTCAGCGACGAGGATTTCAAAGTGCGGCTTGAAGCGATGAGCGAGGAACTTGAAACTCTCAGCGTGCAGGCACGCAACCTCGAACAAACAATCGCAAGCAACGTGGCGGAGATTCTGGAATCATGAAGATGGCTGCGTGGCGCACTGTGCGACTTGGCGAGGTTTGCAGGTTTAGGTATGGCGACATGCCCAAGAAAAGCGACCTCATAAACGAAGGTTATCCGGTTTACAGCGGTTACCGTCTTGTTGGCTGTTCATCGCGTTATCACTATCGTGAGCCGGAGATTATTGTGGTCGCACGTGGCGTTGGCGGAACGGGTGATATCAAGATGACCCCACCGTTTTGCTTTCTAACAAACCTCTCTATTGCGATTCTTCTTGAAAAGCCTGAAGTTTTCAAACCATTTCTTTACTATAGGCTATCGTCAACGACGCTCTGGGAATTGAGAACCGGATCAGCCCAAGCGCAAATTACGATCGAACGGCTGAAAGATTATGAAGTGGAGCTTCCCCCGCTTCCTATGCAACAGCGAATAGCTGGGGTCCTGTCTGCCTACGACGAAATGATCGAGAATAGTCAGCGACGCATTCGAATTTTGGAGGAAATGTCCCGCGCGCTCTACCGCGAATGGTTTGTCCAATTCCGCTTCCCTGGTCACGAGAAGGTTGGGCACGTTGATTCAGCATTCGGCTCAATCCCTCAAGGTTGGGAAATAGGGAAACTTGGAGACGTTGCGGAAGTGAACTGCGCGCAGATCAGCCCGCGCACCGCGCCGGACAAACTGCGCTACATAGATATTTCATCCGTCAGTCCCGGCCAGATTGACGAAACCACGACGTACTCGTTCGCTGAAGCGCCCGGTCGCGCACGTCGTATCGTTCGACACGGCGACGTACTCTGGTCGTGCGTTCGCCCGAACCGCCGGTCGCATGCGTTAGTGCTGGAACCAGAACCAAATACCATCGCCTCCACTGGCTTTGCCGTGCTCACCGCAACGAAGATTCCATTTACTTTCCTGTACCTGGCGACGACGACTGACGATTTCGTCACTTTTCTCGTCAACAATGCGACAGGCTCTGCTTATCCGGCAGTTACGGCGACAACATTTGAGAATGCTGATTTAGTTATTCCGTCTGCATCGCTGCTTAAGAAATTTGGCGAAGTAACCACTCCGATGGCAGAAGAGATTCACGCGCTTCAGCTTCAGATCAAATCTCTCCGCCTAACACGCGATTTGCTCCTGCCTCGTTTAATTTCGGGGCAGATAAACTTAAGCCCGGATTGAACCATGCCCCACGCTTACACCGAAGACCAACTCGTCGAGCAACCCGCAATCGGGTTGTTCGCGCAGCTTGGTTGGGAAACGGTGTCGGCAATGGAGGAAGTTTTCGGCGCGAATGGGACACTCGGTCGCGAGACAAAGGGCGAAGTAGTCTTGCTTCCTCGCTTGCGCGCGGCATTAGAACGATTGAATCCTTCGCTGCCAGCAGAGGCAATCTCCACAGCCATAGATGAATTGACGCGCGACCGGTCGGCGATGGTTCTCGCCGCAGCAAACCGCGAAGTATATTCGCTTCTCAAGGAGGGCATACAGGTTTCAGTGCCAGACCGAGAACACGGTGGCCAGAAGACCGAACGACTGTGTGTAATCGATTGGCAGAATCCAGCGGCGAATGATTTTCTGCTTGTCAGTCAGTTCAGCGTCACCGGCGCTCTCTACACTTGCCGCCCGGACTTGGTCGGTTTCATCAATGGTCTCCCGTTGGTAGTCATTGAATTGAAGAAGCCTGGCGTTCCAGCCCGAGCGGCATTCGACGAGAACTTGACTCACTACAAGCAGGAAGTTCCGGCGCTATTCTGGTCAAACGCATTCCTTATCGCTTCAAACGGTACAGACAGCCGCGTCGGCTCGCTCACCGCCGATTGGGAACGGTTCTTCGAGTGGAAACGTATTGAGCGCGAGGACGAACCGCGCCGGGTATCACTTGAAGTGATGCTACGCGGGACGTGCGATAAGGCGCGGCTCCTCGATTTGGTGGAAAACTTTGCGCTGTTCTCCGAACACAAGGCCGGACTTGGTCAAAATCATCGGCCAAAATCATCAGTACTTAGGCGTCAACAATACTATCGCTTCGATGCTATGCTGCCCGCAAAGCCGGTCATGGGCGAGGCGGCGTGTTCTGGCAGACGCAGGGCAGCGGCAAGAGTTTTTCGATGGTGTTCTTTGCGCAAAAAGTACTGCGCAAAGTGCCGGGCAACTGGACATTCGTGGTCGTAACCGACCGCGTTGAACTGGACGACCAGATTGCCAAGACGTTCAAGGCAAGTGGTGCTGTCAGCGAGGCCGAGGGCGATGAGTGTCACGCCGCGAGCGGGGCGCACTTGCGGGAGTTATTGCGCGGCAATCATCGCTACGTTTTCACGCTGGTACAGAAATTCCAAACGCCTGAATTGCTTTGCGACCGGCCCGATGTGGTCGTCCTCACGGACGAAGCGCATCGCAGCCAATATGACACGCTCGCGCTCAATATGCGCTCAGCGCTGCCAAAGGCGCTGTTTGTTGCCTTCACCGGAACTCCGCTCATCGCCGGAGAGGAGAGGACGAAGGACGTATTTGGTGACTACGTTTCGATTTACGACTTCCAGCAATCCGTTGAGGATGGCGCAACTGTTCCGCTCTTTTACGAGAACCGAACGCCCGAGTTACAGTTGGTAAACCCCGACATCAACGATGACATTTATAGTCTCATTGAGACTGCGGAACTCGACCCTGAACAGGAAGCGAAGCTCGAACGCGAATTAGGTAGGCAATACCATATCATCACGCGTGACGACCGTTTGGAGACTGTTGCACACGACATCGTTCAGAATTTCCTCGGTCGTGGCTTCATAGGCAAAGCGATGGTGGTGTCCATCGACAAGGCCACCGCCTTGAAGATGTACAACAAGGTTCACAAGTACTGGGCCGTGGAAACGGCGCAGACGCAGCAAGCGTTGGCGCGCGTCGGTCTGACAGATGCCGAGAAGCAGCCAATTCAGCAGCGTTTAGAACTACTGCAATCGACCGACATGGCGTTGATTGTTTCGCCGGGGCAGAACGAAATTTCCCAGATGCAGAAGCACGGCCTCGATATTGTCCCGCACCGCAAGCGGATGAATGAGGCAGAGCCACCGCTCGACGAGAGATTTAAGGACCCGAACGACCCGCTCCGGCTCGTGTTTCTTTGCGCCATGTGGTTGACCGGATTTGATGCTCCGAGCTGCTCGACTGTGTATCTCGACAAGCCGATGCGCAATCACACGCTGATGCAAACCATCGCGCGTGCAAATCGCGTCTTTTCCGGCAAGCACAGCGGCGTAATTGTGGATTACGCTAACGTCTTCGCTTCACTCGAAAAGGCGTTGGCCATCTATGGCGCGGGCACGGGCGGAAAAACACCCGTAAAGGACAAGAAGAAGCTCGTTGAGGAGTTAAGTGCGGCCGTGGATGCAGCCGTGCGCTTCTGTAGTGACAAAGGCGTCGCGTTGACAGCCATTGAACAGCTTCCGTTGGGGGATATGCAACGACTGGCGCGGATAGATGGTGCGGTCGATGCGTTGATTTCACCTGACCCGCTAAGGCGCGAATTTCTTGGCCACGAGCGCCTTGTCAGTACGCTCTATAATGCGGTGAAGCCAGACCCAGCGGCATTGGAGTTTGCAGGCCGTGTCGCCTGCCTCGCAGCCATAGCAGCCGCGATTAATGCCAAACTTAATCCAAATCCGGCAGACATATCCGCCGTAATGGGCGACATCGCCACCTTGCTTGACGCTTCGATTACCGGCGTGGCGATGCCATCTAAGCCCGCGCCAGTGATGGACTTGTCTAAAATCGATTTTGAGGCACTACGCAAGCGGTTCAAGGAGTCCAAGCACAGGAACACCGATCTTGAAGTGCTGAAAGCCGCCATCCGCGCTCAACTGGAGAAGTTGGTCCGCATCAACAAGACGCGGGCAGATTTCCAGCAGAAGTTTGAGGAGTTGATCGAATCCTACAATGCGGGAAGCCGGAACATTGAGGACCTTTTCAACGAACTGGTCGCACTGAGTCGCACTCTGGGTGAAGAGGAACAGCGGCATGTCCGCGAACATATGACAGAGGAGGAGTTGGTCGTTTTTGACATTTTGACGCGCCCGGCACCTGAGCTAAGCGCCGAGGAACGCGTGGAAGTGAAGAGGGTAGCCAAGCAATTGCTGGAACGCCTGAAAGCGTTACTGGTTCTCGATTGGCGGAAACGCCAAGCGGCCCGCGCGCGTGTTGAGGACGCAATCAAGGATTTGCTCGATAGCGGGCTTCCGCGCGCGTACTCGACCGACCTCTACAAGCAGAAGTGTTCCGCTGTGTTCGAACACTTCTATGAGAGCTACCCGCAAAGAGAGGCAAACGTCTATTCCGGCATGCCATAAGCAAGGGATCGTATCGGCGGAGCCGTTTGGTCAATAACATGCTGTAAATGTTGAGTTATTTTTCGTGGTGCCAATGTCCGATATATGCTAACATCCTGATTCAATAGTGGTATTTCGCGTTTTCGTCAAAAGTTACACAGTTTCTTACACATACACATTTCTTAGGACTGAATTTCTCTTTTGTAACAATAAGATACGTATAGACTGATTGGACTTAAAATCCGTAGGGCCGAAAGGCCTGTGCCGGTTCAAGTCCGGCCGCCCGCACCATCCAGAAGCCGGCACCGCAATTCGGTTTGGTCATCCGCCGGTTTCGACCAGGGCGAAATCTACTTCGCCCACTGCGCCAGCCAATCGGCGATAGCCTGAGGCGTCATGTGGCGGGCATCCTCCAGAGCGGAAATATCATTGCGGTTGACGAAGCTGCCGTCCGGTTCGGCGATGATGACCGACGGTACGCCGCCGCTTTTCAGCCTGTCGGTGACCCCGAAACGCGCGGGGATTTGCAGGTTCTTGTCGTACCGCCCGATGTCGACTTTGACGATCTCGAAATGCGCCGCGAGGAACGGCTTCATTTCCGGAAGCTGCATCAGATTGGCCAGCACGATGCAGTCGCCGCACCAATTGCCGCCCATATCGATCAGCACGCGCTTGCCGTTCTTTCTGGCGCGCGCGAAGGCCGCATCGAGGGCCGCGCTCGCATCGGCATTGGCGTCGTAAGGCGTGCGCTCGACGACCGGCAAGTCGGCCAGCGAGGCGATGCCGATTTTGGGCGCAGTCGCTGCCGTCGCCGCGATCGCAAGAAACGGCAACGCAAACAGCGTCATGAGCAATGTTCTTAGCGTCATATCGACTCCTTTGCCGTTTTCGGCCCTTTTTGCAACGCGCAACCATGGCCGGATTGCGAATTTGCGGGCTGCCGCTATCCTAGTGGCCGCTGTTTCCTTCATGCAACCAGGCGCGAAGAGTTGAACGCCGGCACCCGGCCTTTTGTCGTAAGACTACGGATGCGTCACCAGGGGAAAGATCATGAAAAGAATTGCGCTTGTCGCCGCTCTGGCATTCGTGCCGGCGCTGGTTCCCGCTCATGCCGCGGACGCAGCAAAACCGGTTCCGGCCGCTTATATGTGGGACCTAGGCGATCTCTACGCCTCGCCCGAAGCCTGGACCGCCGCCCACGACAAAGCCTTGGCCGAAGCGGGCAAGCTCGACGGCTACAAAGGCACGCTGGGCAACAGCGCGGCCGACATGCTGACGGCGCTGAACGCGATCAGCGCGGTGCATGAGCAAGTCGACCGATTGAGCGTCTACGCCTCGCTGAAAGGCGACGAGGACGTACGCGTCGCTTCCAACCAGGAGCGCGTACAGTTGGCGCAAGCCCTGGGCGCAACCCTGGCGGAAAAAACTTCCTGGCTGACGCCGGAGATCCTGTCGATCGGCGCGGAGAAGGTGAAAAGCTTCGAAACGCAATCGGCCGATCTCGATCGCCGTTTCGGCTTCATGCTGGACAACATCCTGCGCGCCGCGCCCCATACGCTGGGCGCCGAAGCCGAAAACGTGATGGCGTCGGCGGGCAATGTTCTGGCCCAGCCGGACAATATCTACAGCCAGCTTTCCAACGGCGAGCTGCCGTTTCCCTCGCTGACGCTCAGTGACGGCACCAAGATCGATCGTCTCGATCAGGCGGCCTATACCAACTATCGCCAGGCGCCGAACCGCGAAGACCGCAAGAAGGTGTTCGACGCCTTCTGGAGCACTTGGCAGAAATATGAGGGAACCTTCGGCGCCTCGCTTAACACCCAGGTGCTGGGGGAGGAATTCGACGCCAAGGTGCGTCATTTCCCCAATGCGCTGTCCGATGCGCTGTTCTCCGACAACATGCCCGAAGCGGTTTATCGCCAGCTCGTCGCGCAGGCCAATGCCGGCCTGCCGACGTTCTACCGCTATCTGAAGCTGCGCAAGAAACTGCTCGGCATCAAGGACAACCTCGCTTATTACGACATGTATCCCTCGATGTTCACGCTCAATCATCCGCTGCATTTCACGGTGGAGGATTCCGAGCACATCGCGCTCGATGTCACCTCGGTCTACGGGCCGGAATATACGGCGATGCTGAAAAAGGGGTTCTCCGGCCGCTGGATGGACGTGCTGCCGCGCACCGGTAAGGCGTCGGGCGCCTACATGAACGGCTCGGCCTACGACGTGCACCCTTACCTGCTGCTCAACCATAATTACGATTACGAGTCGCTGTCGACCCTCACGCACGAATGGGGTCACGCCGTCCACACCCTGCTCGACGACGAAACCCAGCCTTACGAGAAATCGAATTACTCGACCTTCATCGCCGAGACGGCCTCCATCTCCAACGAGATGCTGCTCAACGACTATATGGTGGCGCACGCCAAATCGAAGGAAGAAAAGCTCTACTATCTCGGCCAGGGGCTGGAGCTGATCCGCACCACCTTCTTCCGCCAGACCATGTTCGGCGAATTCCAGCTGGCGATCCACGAAGAAGTCGAGAAGGGCCAAGCGCTGTCGGGCAAACGCCTCAGCGACATCTATTGCGGGCTGCTCAAGCATTATTACGGCGACGCCGAAGGCGTGAGCAAGATCGATCCGGCTTATTGCGTCGAATGGGCGTTCATCCCGCATTTCTATTACGGGTTCTACGTCTATCAATATGCCACCTCGATGGCGGGCGCGGCCGCGTTCACCAACGCCATCGAGACCAAGAAGCCCGGCGCGCGCGACCGCTTCATCGCCATGCTGAAGGCGGGCGGCTCGGATTATCCCTTCGATCTCTACAAGAAGGCGGGTCTCGATATGGCGAGCCCGGCGCCTTACCAGGCGCTGATCAAGCGCATGAACCATCTGATGGACGAGATCGACGCGCTGGAAGCGCAGAAATAACGCAACGCGCGTGACACAAAAAGGCCCCGTCATCTTGCGATGGCGGGGCCCTTTGTTTGAGGCGGACGTCTACTGGATCGCCCAGGTAATCGTCACATTGGCCGAAACGCTCTGCTCGCCGCCGGCGACGGGCGGCGGCGCCGCTTCCGCCATCATGGCTTTCGCCTCGTACATCGGGCGCGGCTGGTAAGTAGTGCTTTCCTCGATCGACAGGATCGGTCCAAGCGTCACGCCCGCGGCTTTGGCATAGGTCTCGGCGCGGTCGATGGCGTCCTTCACTGCCGCCGCGCGCGCCTGGGCGAGCAGCGGTTTGGTGTCGCGGATGGAAAATCCGATATCGCCGATCTGATTGGAGCCCGAGGACACCAGGGCATCGAGCACCGTGCCGGTGTGGTGCATATCCTCGACCGTGACGTTGACAGTGTTCGAAACTTGGTAACCGACGATGCGCTGGGGACCGCTCGTGCCCGGCTTGTAGATTTGATATTGCGGCGACAGCGAGAAGTTGGAAGTTTGGATATCCTTGTCCGCAATGTCGAGCTTCCTGAGCGTGGCGAACACCGCGTTCATCGCCCGCGAATTGGCGGCCAGCGCCAGGGCCGCGGTCCTGTCCTGGGTGACGACGCCGGTGGACAATTGCGCCTGGTCGGGGGCGGCCAAAGCCTCGCCTTGCCCAGACACGGTCATGGTCCGCGGCGCCGCCTGATCGGCAAAAGCCGCGGACGGACCCGTCGCCATCATCGAGAACATCGCACAAACCGCTAAACGACGAATATCGAACCTCATGGCTCTATTCCTCTTCTGAAACCCTGCGGACATCCTATTACAAAACGGCGGGCAAAACTTGGGCGGGAAAGTGGATGACACCCCCCGATTCCTGCTATGCAGCGCCCGGTGTGGTTGGGGCCTGTAGCTCAGTTGGTTAGAGCTGACCGCTCATAACGGTCGGGTCGCAGGTTCGAGTCCTGCCGGGCCCACCAACCATTTCCGTGCGAACCGGCCCTCTCGGGCCGGTTCCGGAAGTGTCCGACAGTTCCGGGGCTTAGCAGGAACGAGCAGTGGTATTCCGGCTGTTTTGGCTCCCATGTTGAGCAACTCGGCCGAAGTCCCGTTCGAATTCTCTGCCGACAAAATGAGTTTTCCAAAAGAGCCCTTTTTGGAAAATCGCGCATCGGAATTCGGCAACCAACAGAGCACGGTTCGTGTGCCCAAATTGCCGACATTGTTGAGGGAAACGGCGATCGTCAGTTGAACTCGACGGCGCTGAATGCACAGGCAGACCGGCCTTACAAGGTCGGCTGGTCCAGGCCGAGAACGCGAAGTTCGTACCCGATTTTTTCAATGCTGCGCCTCGCATGCCACATGGCGCGATCGTCCTTAGTCGAGACCAAGCGGTTGGCTTGTGCTGGCGAACGCGGGAGACGCGGCCAGATCCGATTGACCGATTTGTAAGTGTGGGGGCGCCGGTGGAAATATGGACAAAGTAACCACCGACGACGCTGACTCGAGTCAGGACTTCCTTGGACCCGACAGTCAAACCAAATTGCAGGGAGTGACGGCGGCTGTCGTTGGCCTGAGCGGTGGCGGCTCGCACGTCGTTCAGCAACTAGCTCATGTCGGCGTCGGCCGGTATGTGCTGGTGGATTTCGACATCATCAAACGGAGTAACCTGAACCGGCTGGTGGGTGGCACAGTCGCCGACGTGGTGGCTAAGCGGCCCAAGGTGGAAATCGCGCAACGTGTGATCAAGACCGTCAATCTGCACGCGGAGGTGTTGCCGTGCTGTTCGAAATGGCAGGAAGCGATGGCCGTGCTGCGCGGTTGCGACGTGATCTTTGGCTGCGTCGACTCGTTTCGTGAACGGGACGAACTGGAGCGTTTCGCGCGGCGCTATCTGATTCCCTATATCGACCTTGGCATGGACGTGAACCCGGTTCCGAGCGGTTTCGGCATCGGTGGTCAGGTCGTCCTGTCGTCGGCCGGCGGCCCGTGCCTGCGATGCCTTGGAATCATCAGCGATGAACGTATTCGGCGCGAGGCGGAGCAATATGGCGCAGCGGGTTCGCGGCCACAGGTCGTCTGGTCGAACGGTGTCCTGGCATCTCTCGCCGTCGGCCTTTTCGTCCAGTTGATTTGCCCTTGGCACGCGGCGCCTGTTTCGACGGCATGTTGCGAGTTCGACGGTAACCGGCATCGGGTCGAGACAAATCGTCTGGGTCATGCAGGTGATCTGAAATGCCGCCACTTCCGCGATGATGAGCTAGGCGATCAGTTCTTCAGTAGGCCGGGATGACGGCGCTGCAAGACCCACAATTAGAAGTTATCGCTATTCGCCCCGCCCGAAGATATCCCAGGGTTCGTCCTAAGTATGGCAGGGCGTTGCGTGTGCACCGCGGCCACGCGCCCCAGTACGGTCAACGACCGTACCGGGGAGCTGCTAACGCTGGAGCGCACGACCGCAAGATCAGAGGTGGCTGCCACGAAGCGGCAACTTCACTAACCCTGCACGTACCGCCCGTACCTCTCCCGGAGTTCATCAACCCGGTGAACCATGAGCGGCTCCCAGGAGACCGGCGGGCAACCCTGGAAGCCGACGTCCGCTTTGTTCGCGAACTGGATCAGGGTGTCGAGTTGGTCATCGTGGGCCGAGCTTGGGAAACTGAACACCTCGTTGTCGAAGGCCGCTTTCCAGGCGGCGTACTGCGGCAGCCTAATGTGTCCCTGCTGAAAGTAATTGAGAAGCCGCGCCAGCCGGTCTTCCTTGGACATGGTGACAGAAAACCCAATCAAGCCGGACTGGAAGCGCGTCGCGAGGTGCTGCAAGAGCGAGATGCCGACATTGGCCCTTTCGATGATGATGTGGGTCGGCTTCCACTCCTGGATCATCGCGTCGACCTTGGCCATGAGCGTGTCGTACGTCACGCGGTCCCGCCAAACGTCGAGAAGATCATAGTCCCTGTCGGCCCCGCCGAACACCGAGCAGACCGAGTAGTCCGCCGCCATCTCGGTGGTCATGGCCGTGTCGATGCTGAGGACGCGGCGCTGGTACTGGTCCATAGGGCGCGCCTCCGCGTACCGCGGTAACCAGCTCTGGTTCAAGACGGCGCCGACGCGGGCGTTGGGTCGCTGGAGGTACTGGGCGGCGAAGACGTCGTCGCCGATGTCACGGCGGACCAGTTCGAGGGTCTCTGCGTCTTCACGGGCTTCATGGAGAACATCGCCTTTGTGGCGAAAGTGGAATTCCCCATCGCCGACCTCGATCTTCTCGTCGGCCTGCGCGATGGCCGGCAGGTTGAGGTGCACGCAGCCGCCGCGGTCGAGCAAAAAACCCGGGCAGGTCGTCCACGGCCGTGCGCTGGGCCACGACAATCGCGACCCCTTTGATCTTCTTGTTGAAGCGGCTGAGGAGAGAGGTCTGGTAGAAGCTGGCGGCCTTGGCGCGCTCCGCGGAGGTCGCGTCGGCCTTGGTCAGGTCGTCGGCGATGACGAAGTCGCAGCCGAACCCCGTAGCGGCGCCGCTCACGGACGTCGCCATGCGAACGCCGTGCGCGGTCGTGTTCATCATGTCGAGCGGAGAGCAGTCGGCAAACCGGGTTTCCGGAAACGCCTTCAGATAGTCGGGGTGGGTCATCAGGGCGCGGGTCTGCTTGGCCAGCATGTCGCTGGGCTTCTCGCCGTAGCTAGCGCAGATGAACTTCTTGTTGGGGTGCCGGCCCAACACCCAGGCCACGAACGCGACGCTGACGCATTGGGACTTGAGGCTGCGCGGTGGCATCGTGATGACGAGACGCCGGATCTCTCCCCGGTAGCATTTCATCAGGTGGTACACCAGCGCGTGGATGTGCCAGTTGTCCTGGAAGTCCATCTCGCCGGGGTTCAGAACCGTGTACGCCCAGACGACGAAGGCGTGCAGATCTTCACGCAGAAGGGCGTGGAATTCGTCGTGCTCAGTCATGGCCTGTCTCCTTGTTCTTGTTGTTTTTCAGCTCGGCGAGCAGTTCGGCACGCACGCGCTCCCTGTAGATTTGCATCACCATCTTCTGGGCGTCGGTCAGGCCGGCGGTCATGTCCTCCTTGACCTCGTCGCCCATGAGCTTGATCGCGAGCGACACGATGTTGGCGAGGGCCCGCTGATCGCCCTGGATGGCCTTGGCGACGGCGCCCTTGATCATCGCCCTCTGCTTCGAAATCCGCCGCGTCCGGCCGTCCTCGCGGATGGCGATTTTCTCGGCCAGTTCTTCGGCAAGGTCGGACTTCAGGTTGCGCGTTCCCTTGGGGCGCCCCTTCGGATTACCTGAGGCGCCCTTCCGGAACCGGCAATCCTTGGGAGGCTGGCCCCGATGGCCGCTGCCGTTCGTGGTGCCAGTCATGTCAGGCCTCCTTCTTCGCGGGGGCCGGGAGCAAGGCCGGCGCATGGCGCTGGCGGGCGAGTTCGTCGAAGGTCAGCCCGCTGGCGACATGGATGGCGGTGCCGGCCGTGAACTCCTGCCAGCGCCGGACGATGATATCGACATAGGCCGGGGCAATCTCGACGCCGTAGCAGACGCGGCCGGTGTCCTCGGCTGCGATCAGAGTCGAGCCGCTGCCGAGGAAGCCGTCGAAGACGACGTCGCCCCGGCTGGTGCAGTCGAGGAGGGCATCGGCGATCATCCGGACCGGCTTCACGGTCGGGTGGAGCATCAACTCCCTGCGGCGCGCCGGGTTGATGGAGTTCGCCCCTTCGTACCGCCAGAGATTGGAGCGGTTCCTGCCATTGGCTCCAAGCATCACGTTGTTCTGGTGGGGCGCATCGCCGAACTGGAACACGACAATGAACTCGGTCTGCGACCGATAGAACGATCCCATGCCGGCATTCGTCTTCGCCCAGGTGCAGATCTTGAGCAGCGTGCCGCCCGTGTGCCGGATGGCGCGGACCAGAATGTCGAGCGACCGCCAGTCCATGCAGCAGTAGTGGACGGCACCATTCCGGCTGAGGCTACGAAGAGCGATAAGGTACACGACCAGGAACTCGAAGAACTGGTCGTCCGTCATCTCGCCGCTGACCATGGCGAACTCGCCGTGCTTGACCTTGCCGAGACCGGAGACGTTACCGAGAATCGGGACGTTGTACGGCGGGTCAGAAAAGCTGGCCGCGATCAAAGTGTCGTCCATCAGCCTGGTCAGCACGGCCGTGTCGCGGCAGTCGCCGCAGCCCACACGATGCTCGTCCAAGCCGAACACGTCGCCCAGTTGTGCCACGGGTTCGCCGGCCTGGGCCGGCGGGCAGTCGTCGAGGGCCACGTCGTGCGGCTTGGGCAGATGGCGGGCGATGGTCAGGTCGGCTTCGGTGACCGAGAACCCGGTCAGCTCGACATCGAAGTCCACAACGGCGAGTTGCTCCAGCGTGCGGGCCACCTCATCCCAGTTCCACTCAGCCAATTCGGCGATCTTGTTGTCGGCCAGCTTCAGGGCGGCGATCTGGCGGTCCGTGAGATGGCTGATGCGGATGACTGGCACCACGTCCATCTCGAGGGCCATGGCTGCGAGGAGACGGCCATCGCCGAGCACTAGCATGTAGTCGTTGTCGACCAGGAGCGGGGTCGTGAACCCATACTCCTTGATCGCCTTGATCAGCAGCTTGATCTGCCGCTTGGGATGGTGGCGCAGCTGGGTCGTGGGAACCTGTAAGCGATCGATCGGCACCCATTCGATCTGGCTGGCCATCCACGGGATGGTGCCCTCGGCCAAGCACTTCGGCCGGTTGGTCGTGATCTCGGTCTGGAAAATCTTGCGGCCCTCGGGGCCTGCACTCTGTTCATTGTTGTAGTCCATGACGGCACCTCAAAATTGAGCTGCCGGATCAGGACCTTCGCAAGGAGCTGAAGACGGCAGCGCGCTTCGCTGCCATCTCCCAGGCATCGTCGCCGGTGCCTCAGGGCCTCCTTGCAGGAGATGAAACTGTGGCAAAAATACCAGATTGTTGTAGGAATTCAAGGGGCTGACGACACAATTTGTCCAGTAAGTGTCCAGGTTTCACACTGCGGGGCGTCGGCATGATCTTGGTGGCCGGCAAAGGGGCCGCTCAGCCCAAATTTAGCTGGCGGAGTTTGTCACAAGTGTGTATACATATTCGTGACAAACGAGACCAAGCATGCGCGGACCACCCCTTGATCTCAAGAATGCCGTTGATGGCAGGATGGCTGGCCGGTCGCCCTTCGGCGTCTGGGCACCCTCTGATTTTCTGGATCTTGGCCCTTATGAGGCCGTCCGGCAGGCGCTGCACCGCCTAGCCCGCGCGCGAACAATCCGGCGCATCACCCGTGGGCTTTACGACAAGCCGGGCTTTAACAAGCTGACCGGCAAGCTGACAAATCCCGATCCGCGCTCTGTCGTGGATGCCCTGGCGCGGCGCGATCAGGTCCGCATGGTCGTCGACGGAATCACCGCCGCCAACGACCTCGGCTTATCGGACGCTGTGCCCGGCCGGATCGTCATTCATACCGATGGCCGCTTCAAGCCGCTGGACCTTGGCGGGCTGAAAATCGAATTCAAAAAGACCGCCCCCAGTTCTCTCTATTGGGCTGGCCGTCCGGCCATGCGGGTCGTGCAGGCGCTGCAATGGCTGCAACCCATGCTGTCGCAAGACGGCGCCGCCGTGAAAAAACGGCTAGCGGCGATATTCGCCGATCCGGCCCATGGCGCCGCGATCGTTGACGATCTCAAACAAGGATTGGCAACGCTGCCCATTTGGATGCAGAGCTTTCTACGCGACTTGATTACCGGCGGTAGCACCGCCGCCACCGACCGCCATCATCAACCCGCGCGAACACGGCACCGGCGCCGCGGCGGTGTCGCCGCCGGTGACGATGATGATCATCATCATGGTGGTGGTGGTGATGATGGTGATGGCGATCATCGCCGCAAGCGAAGGGGGGATGACTGAACATGCCCGGCTTTGATGATTTTCTGGCGGCAGCGCCGGATGATCGCCGCGACGCCTTTCTAGCTGCCGGCCGGCGGCTGGGCACGCCCGAGCAGAATGTTGAAAAGGATTTCTGGGTCTGCTGGACTTTGAATGCCCTATTCAATCAGCTCCCCGCTGGAAGCCCGCGCCTGCTGTTTAAAGGCGGCACTTCTCTTTCCAAAGCCTTCGGGCTGATCTCCCGCTTCTCGGAAGACATCGACATCACGGTTTTCCGTGATGATCTGGGGGAAGAGGCCAGCATTGAGGCACTGGAGGCGCTGAGTAACAAGAAGCGCCGGGCCAAACTCGATGCCATCCGCGAAGCCTGTCAGGCCTACATCGCGGGGCCGCTTCGGGCCCGGCTTGGCGCCGTCTTCAAAGAGGCCCTGGAACGGGCGGAGATCTCAACAAAGGGGCCGCGCCTTGAGCTGGACCCGGATGACCCGGATCGCCAAAGCATTCTCCTCTGGTATCCGAGTGTGACCGTCGCCGACGACGGTTATATCCGTCCGGTGGTGAAGCTCGAGGCCGGAGCCAAGTCCGCCCTCGACCCGCATCATCTCACCTCCGTTATGGCCTATGTGGGTGAGGAAACACCGGGGCTCAGCCTTACGGTCGGTAACATCACAGTTGTCGATGCCGGGCGCTCCTTCTGGGATAAGGTTGTGATCCTCCACGGCTTGCGCCGGTGGTTCGACAAGCGGCAGGTGCTGCGCGGCGGTGGGCAGCGGGTTTCCCGTCATTACTACGACGTTCACCGGCTCTACCGCTCAGAAACCGGCGCCGCCGCGATCGGAAACACAGCTCTTGGTCAGGATTGCGTGCGCCACGCCAGAATGTTCTTCAGCAGTACCGACCTTGATCTCGCCAGCGCCGCGCCGTGCACATTCTCCCTCGTTCCCACCCCCCCGATGCTCGAACTGCTTGAGCGCGACTACAGAGCCATGGCGGGAATGATCTTCGGCCCAATCCCGCCCTTTGGCGAAGTGATGGCGAGCGTTGCCGAGTTGGAGCAACGCGTAAACCAGCAACCGGAGCCATGAGCCCTGTTCCTGAGATTTTACGCCCTGTTATTTTGTGGCTGACGTCAGAGCAATTGGCGGAAATCCGCCGCCAGCCGTCCCAATTGGCCCTCCGACTGGTGATGTCGCCCCTGTAATTGCCCTGTTAAACAGGGCTGACGCGCTACGAAACTGCGTGGGTAGGGCGCAGTCTTCGTGCGTTGTGCTCGCGCACGTGAAGTCGATGGTGAGGTCGGTGATCGACGGACTGCCTGCTCCACCAGCCTTCGCTCGCGGCGCGAGGGAAACCTGCTGCCTTTCGCCGCACGACGGGAATCCGCCGCATTGCCTGCCGCACCGGAAAATGCATCCTGGGTCCAGGGGCGGCTTTTCGCAAACATCGGTTCGAATGTTCCAGAACATAGACGAAATTGGCCCGCTGCAACGAGTCGATGCGAATCGCGTGTCCGTCGGCGACGCCGGGATTCCAGGCTACCTGCGCCGCCATTACTGGTGGGCTTATATCCATCCGAGGGGGGTAAAATTCTTCGACCGCCTTTGGGTCGTCAACCTTATCCTGCTGGGCAATTACAACCGGCTGCGCAACCGCGCGCTGGCGGAATTCGGCAAGGCGCCGACGGGCACCATCCTGCAGATGGCCTGCGTCTATGGCGATTTGACCACGCAGCTGGAAAAGCGCGTCGCCGCCGGAAACGGCAAGCTCGATGTCGTCGACGTCGTGCCGATCCAATTGAGCAATTTGAAAAAGAAGCTGCCCGGCCACACGCGCACCCGACTGCTGCGTATGGATTCCGCGGACCTCGCTCTGCCCGACGCAAGCTATGACCGGGCGATGCTGTTCTTCCTGCTGCACGAACAGCCGGCGAGCCATCGCGCCAAGACGCTCAGCGAGGCGTTCCGGGTGGTCAAGCCGGGCGGCAAAATCCTGATCGTGGATTTCGCCAGGCCGCACTGGTGGAATCCGCTGTTCTATCTGTGGCGGCCGCTGCTGGCGTTGCTCGAGCCGTTCGCCCTCGATTTGTGGTGGAACGACATCGTTTCCCTGCTGCCGCCGCCTTGGAAGACCGCCAAGCTACGCCGGGAGACCTTCTTCGGCGGCTTCTTCCAGAAGGTGGTTGTCACGCGCTAGGCGCGGGAACCCGGCTTTCCGGCCTTTTCCCGATTCCGCTACGGCATCTTTGCCGCACCGAGACGGATTTGTCGTAAAATTTCGTGTAAGATGATCCAGCTTGGGGTTGGAGTGGTTGGGAGGGAGTAATGCATCCGTTCTTTTTCATCGGCGCCGTCCATCACGTGATCGTGGTTGCGGTGATCGCCTTTTTCGTTTTGTTTGCTGCGAGCAAGGCCAATGGCTTTGTCAAGATCCTCGGCAATGTGCTGGGCTATCTGCTGTTGATCGCGGCGGTGCTCTGTTTCCTGGCGGCAGCGACCGCGCCCTTCTTCGGCGGCCGGCCGTTCGGGATGAATGCCATGGGCTATATGCATCCGGGCATGGAGCAAGGCTGGGACCATCACATGCAGGGCCCGCCGCCGGCGCAGCCAGCGCCTCCGGCCGGCAAGTAACCGGACCGAAACGGCCTCTTCAAGATGTGACGGCGGTCGCGCGACCGCCGTCACATCTGCATCGTCCAGCCTTCGACGCCCATCGCCGCCTGACGTATGGCTTCCGAGAGCGTCGGATGGGCGTGCGAGGTGCGCGCAATATCTTCCGACGCGGCGCCCAACTCGATCGCCAGCGCGGCTTCCGCGATTAGGTTTCCCGCTTCCGCACCCAGGATATGCACGCCCAGTACGCGGTCGGTCTTGGCGTCGGCGAGGATTTTCGCGAAGCCTTCCGTCGCCGCGATGGTCTTGGCGCGCGCATTGGCGCTGAAGGGAAACTTTCCGATCTTGTAGGCGATGCCCGCCGCTTTCAATTCCTCTTCGGTCTTGCCGACGCTGGCGACTTCCGGCGCGGTGTAAACCACGGCCGGGATGGCGTCGTAATTCACGTGGCCGGCGCGCCCAGCGATGCGTTCGGCGCAAGCCACCGCTTCGTCCTCTGCCTTGTGCGCGAGCATCGCCCCTTCGCGGCAATCGCCGATGGCCCAGATGCCGGCGATGCTGGTCCTGAAATGTCCGTCCGTGACGACGCGCCCGCGCGAATCCAGCGCCACGCCGATCCGGTCCAGGCCTAGACCGTCCGTATACGGACGCCGACCGATGGAGACCAGCAGCACGTCGCTCTCCACGCTTTGACGGTCGCCGCCCGCCGCCGCTTCCAGGCTGACGCGCAGCGCCCCGCCCGCCTTCTCCACACCGACCACCTTGGTCGAAAGCTGGAACTTCATGCCCTGCTTCTGCAGGATGCGCTGGAACTGCTTGGCGATCTCGCCGTCGAGGCCGGGCGTGATGCGGTCGAGAAACTCCACCACCAGCACCTCGCTGCCGAGCCGGCGCCACACCGAACCCAATTCGAGCCCGATATAACCGCCGCCGACCACCAGTAATCGTTTGGGCACGTCCTTGAGCGCGAGCGCGCCGGTGGAGGTGACGATCCGTTCTTCGTCTATGGTCACGCCCGGCAATGCCATCACATCCGAGCCCGTGGCGATGACGATGTTCTTGGTCTCCAGCGTGCGCAGAGTCCCGTCCGCTGCCTTGATTTCGACTTTGCCGGGGGAGACGATCCGCGCCTCGCCGACAATGGCCTCGGACTTGTTCTTCTTGAGCAGGAACTCGACGCCCTTGGTGAGTTCGCCCACCACCTTGTCCTTGTGCGCCATCATGGCGGGAAGATCGAGGCTCACCTGGGCTTTGATGCCGAGCTTGGCGAATTCCTTGCCCGCTTCCTCGAAACGCTCGCTGGCGTGGAGCAGCGCCTTGGAGGGAATGCAGCCGACATTGAGACAGGTGCCGCCGAAGCGGCCGCGCTTGTCGACGCAAGCGGTCTTCAAGCCAAGCTGGCCTAGCCGGATTGCGGCATTGTAGCCGCCGGGTCCGCCGCCAAGGACAATTGCATCGAATTGGTCGGCCATGCGTGGGGTCTTTCGTTCAAGGGGCGCAAATTACTTATGGCCTCGGGCGTGCCGTTGCAATTCGCGCCGACGATTTTTGTTTAGGGGATGCGGCCCACGGGCGCGCCCTTGAGGCCGCTGACGCGGTAGACGACGTAATGGGCGATGGCCACACCCTTACGCTCACGGTCGATGCGGGCGATTTCGACCACTTGGGCGAAATGCATGGCGACGAGATCGTGACGGTCGCGGCGATCTTCGCTGACGTAGAGCACCGGGCGCGCGTACAACGCGGCGCTCGCCGCCGGTGCGCCCGGCCAGCGGTACTCTTCGCCGATTTGCACGACGGGTCCGGGTCCATAGAAGGCGAACCAGGCGGTGGAGGCGTAGTCGCTGGTCAGGACGGCGTCGGCATGGGCGGACAGGCGCAGCGCTTCTACCTTATCGGCCACCTGCGGGAAACCAACGGCCAGCAGCCGCGCCAGAGGATCTTTGCGCCCCATCGGCACGACGCCGAAGAGCGCCTGGGCATAAGCCGCGATCAGCAGCAGTGCGGCCACCGGAACCGCGAGCTTGGCGGACCAGCGCGCCAGCGGCCGGCGCCAGCCGCTCGAATCGATGCGCTGCGCGGCAAGCGCGGCGGCCACACACAGGAGCGGATAGAGAAAACAAGGCCAGTTGCCCTGCACGCGGGCGTGCAGCGAATGGTAGACGAAGTAGGCGATGGAAGGCCACAGGATCGCGGCGATCAAGAATGGACGTTCGTCGCGCGCGCGGGTTGCGGCGGCAAGCCCCAGCGCGCCCAAGACCAAAATGAACGGCGTGGCGAGGACAAGCTGCGCGCCCAAGAAATCGAACAGATAGCGCAGCGTGAATGCTTCGCCTTCGATCCGTCCGAACTGGAAGGCAAACGTCGCCCAGCCATGCGTCTCGTTCCACCACAGATTCGGAGCGAACAAAAGCAGCGCCAGCGCACCGCCGAGATAAGGCCAGGGCGATAGCAGCCAGCGGCGCATGGGCGCGCTGGCGAGGAGCCAGACGAGGGCGCCAAGGCCAAGGAAAAACGCGGAATATTTGGACAGCAGTCCGAGACCCGCCGCAATGCCCACCGCCATCCACCAGCGCCCGTCCTTGGTTTCGGCGACTTTCGCCAAGGCCCAGCAAAAAGCCGCGGCCGTGACGATGGACGGTGCATCGGGCGTCGCCGCCAGCATTTCCACGGCGGTCATCAGCGTGAGATTGAAAAACAGGCAGGCCAGCGCGCCGGCTCTTTCGTCGCGCGCCAGTATCGCGCCCGTGCGCCAGACGAACCAGCTCGCCACGAACGACAAGAAAATGCCGCCGACGCGCACCCCGAACGGCGTCGCGCCAAACAGCGCCGTGCCGGCGCGGATGATAAAGGCGATGGCCGGGGGGTGATCGAAATAGCCCGCCGCCAGATGACGCGACCACAGCCAGTAATACGCCTCGTCGGCCGATAACGGCAGCAGCGCGCCGGCCATCAGCCGCAAAGCGGCCAGGATCGTCAACGCGGCAAGAAACTGCGCGTCGACCGCGCGCTTCATCGCGTACGCCAGATGAACATGCTCGACATGGCGTAATTCCACAGCACGCCCATGACGGCGCCGGCGAGGCCCGCAACCCACCACACTTCATGCCCGGCATAAAGCTGCGACGCCAAGCCGATATCGGTGACCGCGCCCACGGCGCCGATCAGACAGAAACCGATAAAGCCGCTGAGCATGTCCCAACCGCGCAGCCGCCGGTCGCGATAGGTCAAGCTGTTATTGAGGAAGAAATTGCTCACCATGGCGAAGAAAGTGGCGACGCTCTTGGCCAACATGAAGGACACCGGCCACACTAGAAGCGCGATATTGAGCACGGCCAGATTCACCGCGATGCCGATGGCGCCGACGAGGGCGAAGAAGATGAACCGCGGTTCGACCAAACCGTTCGACAGCTTGGCCAGCAAAAGACCCAGGAACTCCAACCCGACCTGCACATTGAATTTGCTTTCGCCTTCGCGGCGGACCCTGAATACAAAAGGCTGTTCGGCAATGCGCAATTTCTTGCCGGCCGTGGCGATGTCGAGCAGAATCTTGAAACCCACGGGCGACAGCCGTCCCGCGACGGCGTCGAGTGCGTCGCGGCGCATCATGAAGAAACCGCTCATCGGATCGCTGAGCGAAGTGCCGAGAATGCGCTGCGTGAGCCGCGTGGCGATATGGCTGATCTTGCCGCGCCCCTCGCTGAAGGACCCGGCGCTGCCGCCTTCCACATAGCGCGTCGCCGCTACCAAATCGAACTTGCCTGATTGCAGCTTCGCTAGCATCTCCGGCAGAATCCGTTCGTCGTGCTGAAGGTCGGCGTCCATCACCGCGACATAGGTCGCGCTCGAAGACAGCATGCCTTCGATGCAGGCGCCCGCCAGTCCGCGCCGGCCGACCCGGCGCAGGCAGCGCACGCGCGGATCGCGTGCGGCAATGGCCTTCACCGCGTCGGCCGTGCCGTCGGGCGAATTGTCGTCGACGAAGATCGCTTCCCAGCCGACGCCCGCCAGCGTGCGGTCCAGCCGCCTGATTAGTTCGGCGACATTGCCGCGTTCCTTGAACGTCGGGATGACAACGGACAGCAGCACGCCCGTGGCCTGGTCGGGCGTGGCGACGGACTTTGCTTCGACGGCAGGCAGCGTCATGGCGCAATCGGCTCCTCGGAGGGGCGCTTTGGTGACCGCAGCCGCCCTTCCCGTCAAGAGCCTGCCCGCCGCACGCCCTGCCGGTTCGCGTCCTTTCCGCAAAAACCAATATTATCAATATGTTATTTTCAGCTTGTGGAATACGAGGTTTTACTTTTCTCCTACCCCACACGTTGGTTTATGATGATTGCGACGAGCGTTCGTACGTCTCACCTCTCAAATCACAAACGGGGTCGTGATGAATAGGTTTTCGAACTCCATCATCGAAACAGGTTGGCTTGAGGCTTTGTCGCATCTGGAATTCGGCACGCTCGATTTCGTGACGCCGAACGGCGAAGTGCACATCGCCAAAGGCCCCCAACCCGGTCCGCATGCGCGCTTTGCGATCCACGATTGGAACGTGCTGAGCCGCATCATGGCGCGCGGCGACATCGCCTTGGGCGAAGAATATATCGCGGGCGCCTGGGAGACCGACGATGTCGAAAAGCTGGTGACGCTGTTCCTGATGAACATGGAAGCGCTCGATAAATACGCCAACGGCAACCTGTTGACCCGCGTGGCCCTGATGATCCAGGACCGCTTCGTCAGACGCAACTCGCTCGACGGCGCCAAGCGCAACATCGAAGCGCATTACGATGTCGGCAACGATTTCTATTCGCTTTGGCTCGACAAGAGCATGACCTACTCCTGCGGCCTGTTCGGAGATGCCGCCAAGGACCTGGAAGAAGCCCAAAGCAACAAATACGAACGCATCCTGGGCAAGTTCCTCAAGCCGTGCTGCTCCGTCCTGGAGATCGGCTGCGGCTGGGGCGGCTTTGCCGAACGCGCGGCCGCGCAAGGCCACCGCCTCACTGGCCTGACGATTTCCCCGTCGCAATACCGCTTCGCCCGCGAACGCGTGAAAGGAGCGGCCGAGATTCTTCTCGAGGATTACAGGAAAGCGCGCGGCCTGTTCGATATGATCGTCTCCATCGAAATGTTCGAAGCGGTCGGCGAGCAGTATTGGCCGCAATATTTCCGCACCGTGGCCGAGCGGCTCAAGCGCGGCGGGCGCGCGGTGATCCAGACCATTACCGTCCGCGACGAGCTGTTCTCCGCCTACCGCACGCGCAGCGACTTTATCCGCCACTACGTTTTCCCGGGAGGCATGCTGCCGTCCTTGCAGTGCTTCCGCGAAGAGGCGGAGCGCGCCGGTTTGAAGGTCGTGGACGCTTTCTCCTTCGGCAAGGATTACGCCAAGACCTTGCGCGAATGGTCCTCGCGCATGCGCGCCGAGAGCGAACAGATCATGGCGCTCGGCCACGACGAACGCTTCATGCGCAACTGGCAGTACTATCTTGGCATCTGCGCGGCGGCCTTCAATGTTAAGCGCACGGACGTGGTGCAGGTCGAACTGGTCAACGCCTGAACCAACCTGCGGACGCTGACGCACAAGACGCGCTCGCCGGCGCGCATTCGTTTGTGCGGTAGCGGCCGTTCGCGCACCTACCGGTTGTGAGCCGCCCCGCGTTTTCCGCCGGTCGGGCCGACTGTGCCAATCCGCCCGCTGGAGTGGACATGCAATGAGTCTTAGAGACGAACCCTTGGAGCACGGCGGTCTCATTCGGCAATGACCATATCTTGGGGGCGTAACGGATCTGTATTGGCGCTTGGGCTCGCGGCCTGCGTGCTCATCGTGCCGTTGTGGTGCGTGCATTCTCCGGCAATGCCGGACTACCCCGCTCACATTGCCGGTTTCTACATGATCGCCGGCGGCGCGAAGGTGCCGCCTTTGGCCGCGTTCTACGCCATCCATTGGGTGCTCGTTCCCAACCTTGCCTCCGAGTTGATCGTGCCGTTGCTGGCGAAGCTGCTGCCCGTCGAAACCGCGGCCAAGCTTTTCCTCAGCGCCGGCGTCGCCATGTGGGTGCTGGGGCCGGCGGCGATCCAGCGCGCCTTATTCGGCAGAATCGGCTTGGCGCCGCTGGCCGGCGCGTTCTTCGCCTACAATGCGAATTTCACCTGGGGCTTTTTCAATTATTACTTCGCGACGGGATTGTGCTTCCTGGTGTTCGCCGCCTGGATCGCCACGGCGAGAAGACGCGGTCCCGCCGCGCTGGCCGGCTTCATGCTGGCCATCTGCGCGCTGTACGTCTGCCATCTGGTTGCCGTTTTCCTGTTGGCGGCGATGATCGCCAGTTTCGAGACGGCGCAGCTCTGGATCGAGCGCGACTTCGACCTCAAGAGGCTCGTTCTGCGTGCGCTGCCGATCGGCCTCATTTTTCTGCCCGTCGCCGTCGCCTTCCTGTTTTTCAAACCCGTAGGCGCTGCCGGCGGCCAATTCGCCTTCGATTTCGCCGACACGATCGGCGATCGTTTCGGGTCGGCGATCCAACTCTATTACAGCGAGCCGGCTTATCTTTTGATGGGCGCACTGGCGATTTCGTATCTGTCCGGCCTGATGTACGGCTGGCTGCGCATTCACCCGGCGATGAAAATCCTTGTGATTGCACTCGCCGTTCTCACGCTCGTGGCGCCCGAATGGGCGCTCGGCGGCTGGGGCGTGCATCTTCGCCTGCCGGGCGTTCTCGGCGCGATGCTGTTTGCCACGGCGGAACTGCGCTTGGGTTCGCGCGTGACTGCGCTCGCCGCCGCCGTTCTGTTGCTGTTGGCGGGCGTCAGCTCTGCGACGCTGGCGGAAAACTGGCGCGGCTACGATCGGCAGTACGGTGAATTCCGCGCGGCGCTTCGCGATGTCCCGAAAGGCTCCAAGCTGATGACCGTCCTGGACGGCGATTCGCTAAACGATCAGCTGGGCCCCACCCCCGACCAGCCCTATTGGCACATGGCGGAATTCGCCATCGTCGACCGCGGCGCCTTTACGCCCCTGATGTTCACGACCAAAGGCCAGCATATCGTTCGCTTGAAACCGCCTTACGACCGGCTTGCCGCCGGCAATGCGCAGCAGGGATCGCCGCCGGACGTTTCGGAGCTCGAGGACCTCGCGGCAGGGCTTGTCGACAACGATCCCGACATCGTCGACGTTTTTCCCTATTTGAAGATGTTTCAATGCCACTTCGACGTCGCGGTGGTCATCCGCGGCAAAGGCGAAGCAGCCGACGTTCCGGAGTTCCTGACCCTGCGCCACGCCGGCAGCTTCTTCTCGCTCTACGACATCCACCCCACAAAGGCCTGTGCCAAGCGATGAACAACGCCCTTGCCGCGCGCGCTTTCAAGCTGGTCGTCCTGGGGATGGCGCTGTTCTGCGCCCTTGGCCTGTGGCGCGCGCTCGCGACGATGGGCCTACGCCTGCCGCTCGATCCCAACGAGGGTTGGAACGCCTATCACGCGGCGGCGGCGATGTCTGGCGCGCCGCTTTATCCCGGTCCCCAGAGTTTCATGATCGACAATTATCCCCCTTTGTCATTCTACCTGGTCGGCGCGCTCGGCCGCGTTCTCGGCGACTATATCTTTGCCGGCCGGATCATTTCGCTGTTGGCCTTTTTCTTTGTCTCGTTCGGCATTTTTGCCGCCGCGCGGCGCATGGGCTGCAAACGCTTCGAGGCGTCGTTCGCGGCGCTTCTGTATGCCGGCGGCCTGCTTGTCTTCACCGATTATGTCGGCATGGACGACCCTCAGATGCTGGCGCACGCCATTGCGATGACGGGCTTCCTGCTGCTGCTCGGAGAGCAGCGCGGAACAGTTCGCGTCGGCGCTGCCGCGCTGCTGTTCGTGCTGGCCGTTTTCGTGAAGCACAATGTGATCGCAATGGCCGCCGCGGCGGCGGTATGGCTTGCCGTTTACGATCGGCGGAGCGCGCTGCGTCTAGTCGTTTTCGGCATTACGTTTTTGCTTTGCGGTTTGATCCTCTTCCGCTTCGTCTACGGAACGGGACTGCTCGCACAGCTGATTTCGGCGCGCACCTATTCCTTGGACAATCTGCACCTCGGATTCGACCGCTGGCTGCACTGGAGCCTAGTGCCGCTCGTCGGTCTGACGGTCCTCGCGTCCGTACGCTGGAGCGACCGCTATGTACGTCTTGTCACCTTCTATGCGGCGTTCGGCGCGATCCTCGGCGTCGGGTTTCTGGGCGGCGCCGGCGTGGATGTGAACGTCATGTTCGACGCCGACATTGCGCTGGCGCTGGGTACCGCTTTGCTGCTCGATAGGATCGCACACGGCGCGTTTGCGCCCGTCGCGGCCGGCGTATACGCCCTGCCGCTGCTTTTCGGCGCTTGGACGAACAGCGACTGGCGCGACGCGGACAGCTGGCTGCATCCGATGCGGGACGAAGCCAGTCTGGCGCAAAAGGACATTGCGTTTCTCGCGGCGCGGCAAGGACAGGCGCTGTGCGAAATGCAGTCCATTTGCTACTGGGCGCGCAAGCCTGCCGCCGTGGACGTTTTCAACGTCGGTCAGCAGTTCGATACCGGCGCGCGCAGCGACATACCACTCGTCGCTGCGATCGAAGCGCGCCATTTCTCCGTCATCCAGTTCGATCCCGATTCGCCCTACTCTCTGGGCGAGAACGTGCACGACGCGGTCGCGCGCGCTTATCGACTCGATCACGAAGACGATTACGGCAGCTTCTACGTCCCGCGTTGACCGGTTATGCGCGGCGCGGCTTCACGGTTCCGGTTCGTTCGAGCTTGCCCCAACTCACGAAGGCACCGCCCAAGGCCGTCGAGATCGAGCGCACCACGACGTAATACATCAGCTGGCGATAGCCGAAACGCTGCAGCATGAGCCACCACAGCAGGCTCCAGCTCTCGCGCTTCTCCATCAGGAATCCGAATATGGCGGCGGCGAGATCGACCACCATGAAGACGCAGTAATAGATTCCCACCGTGTACAAATTGTCGTTGGAGAACTCCGCGCCGTGCTGGGTGTAGGCGATCCATTGCGTCACCAGCTGCCAGACCAGCAGCAAGTCGGCGATGGGCGCCAGCGAGGTCAGCAGGATCTGGAACAGCCACACCTGCGGCAGCGCCACCATCCCGAGCGCGCCGTAGCGCGGATTAAACGTCACGTCGCGATATTTCCACAGGCATTGCAGCGTGCCATAGGCCCAGCGGAACCGCTGTTTTGCGAGACCGCGCACCGTGGCGGGGGCTTCGGTCCAGGCGACGGCCGAACTGTCGAAATGCACTTTATATCCGGCGCGCTGCAAGGCGATGGTCAGATCCTGGTCCTCGGCCAGCGTATCGGTGGGGAAGCCGCCGATCTCGGCCAGGGCAGCGCGCCGCCAAGCCCCCACCGCGCCAGGCACCACCGTGAGCGTGCCGAGCGCCGCCAGGGCGCGCCGTTCCAGATTCTGCGCCACGATATATTCCAGCGCCTGCCAGCGCGTGATCATGTTGACCCGGTTGCCGACCTTGGCGTTGCCCGCCACAGCGCCGACCTTGGGATCGGCGAACCAGCGCACCAGGCGCGAAATCGTATCGTGATCGAATTCGGTGTCGGCATCGAGCGCCACGACGACGTCGCCCTTGGCGCGCGCAAATCCGAGATTCAAAGCCCTGGCCTTGCCGCCGTTGGGAACGCTGACCAGCGTCACTTTCGCTTCGCCGCCAAAGCGCTCGCGCACGATATCGGCGGTCTTGTCGCGCGAACCGTCGTCGACAATGACGATCTCGAGGTTGCGATGATCGCTGTTCAAGATGCGCGCGACCGTCGAAGCGATGACCTTTTCTTCGTTGAAGGCCGGAATAATGACGGAGACGGGAATGTCGCCGTCCATGTCGGCAGGTGCCTCATTGGCGGCGGCGTTCCGGCGGTTCCACAGGCTGAGTCCGCATAACAGCAGGAGCCGGCCGATGCCGAGGAAAATCGCCGCCAGGAAACAGTAATACAATAGGCTTCCCAGCCAGCTTACGGTGAGGAATACCAGCCGATCGGCATACAGGACGAAGGTCGGCGCGACCCACGGCATCGCCTGATCGCGCGTCAGCCCGGCGAGCTGCGAGACCAGCACGAAATGGTAGCCGCGCGCGCGCATCTGATCGATCAATCCGGGAAGAAGCGCGACGGTCCGAGAACGGTCGCCGCCCGAATCGTGCAGCAGGATGATATTGCCGCGATACTCGAGGTTGGGATCGTTCACCGCCGCGAGCACGCGCTGCATCATCATTTGCGCCGTCGGCTGTTCCCAATCCGAGGGATCGACATGCACGCCGACGGTGATGTAGCCCAGATTCTGCGCGATCTCGACGGGAACAATTTCGTCCTCCGTCACCGGTTCGGCGTCGCCCAGATAAGGCGGGCGGAACAGCCGCATCGAGCGGCCCGTCAGGGCTTCGAACAGACGTTGTGTCGCATTCAATTCCAACGCATCGGCCGCATCGGACGTCTCGGCGAGATTGGGATGCGTGAAGGTGTGATTTCCGATCTCGTTGCCGTCGGCGAGGATCTGCTGGACAAGGCCCGGATGTGCCTCGGCGTTGGCGCCGATGATGAAGAAGGTCGCGGTGACCTTCTTTTCTTTCAGGATGTTGAGAATCGCCGGCGTCCATTGCGGATCCGGCCCGTCGTCGAATGTCAGTGCCAGCGTGTGCGGCACCAGGCCGACGCGCCGAATAATGTAGGTCGTCGGCAATTTCGTATAGGTCTCGTCGTCGATGTCGCCGGTCTGAGAGTCGGTCTCGAAGGTGCGACTGCCGGAAGCCGGATCGGCCTCCACGCGCAGAATTTCGCCGTCGCCTTCGAAATCGACGTCCTGATTGGTCGGAATTTCCCTCAGCGCGGCGGGAGCGGTGGCGCCGTAAGGCCGGCCGAACACCGACCAGACCGAGGGATCCTCGCTGCCCAGACGCCACAAGGCGTAGCCGGCCGGCTGATAGACATCGGCGGCATGGATCTGGTTGTAAGCGGTGACGCCGTCCAGGAACCAGACCTCGTGCTTCACCGTGTCGTTTTCGATGTAGGAGAAGTGCGGGTTGTTGGTGTTGGGATCGAAATCGACGCGCGCGTCGGAATCGCGCGCGGCGACGGCGGCGTCCTGGAAAGTGAGATCGTCGGCGGTGTCCTTGCCGTACCAGTCGTAGGCGTAATTGCCGATCGCGATGATGGTGCGGCTCGGCGACAGCTCCTTCATCCGTTTGTCGAGCGTCGTCTCGAACCACGGCTCGCCGGCGATGGCGCCCGGCGCGTCGGTCTCGTCATGTTCGTCGTAGGCCATGAGCATCGTGTAATCGACGGACTTGGCGAAGGTCGCATAAGGCCAATTTTCATCGGCGTATGGGGCAGCCTGAACGACGATCCAGCCGTGCGGTGCGAACAAAGCGGAGAGCTCGCTTAAGAACGTGCCGAGATCCCCGTAGGCGCCTTGCGGCACCGTTTCGAAATCGACGACCACGCCTTGCAGCTTGTTTTGCGTCAGGAACGAAACGACTCCTTTTTCCAGAGCCGCGCGGCGCGCCGGGTCGGCGAGCAGCGCTTTCAGCCCAGGGCCGTTCCAGTTGCCCGCGGACTCGTTCTGCATCACCGGCAAGATCGGAACGGAAGGCCGCATTTCGCGCACCAGTGTGAGCGCCTTGACGTCCATCGTGACCTTGAGATGCAAATCCGGCCCGGCCAGGGAAAGCCAGCTGGGCAGAACCCAGTCGAGTTTCGGCAGCGCGCGCTTCAGCGCGGGGTAGCTGGTATCGTCCCAGTTGACGTAAAATCCGATGGCCAGCGGCCGATGCGGCAAGGGCCGCAGTGCGGCCGATAGCGGACGCGCCGGAGCGGCATGGGCGTTTTTGGTGCGCCAACTGTGCGCTAGCTTCTCGCGGGCCCGCGCCTCGGCGGCGAGGCGCGCCGCGGATCTCAGTAAGGCGGGGTCCACCGCTTTGCGCAGCAGCTGGTTGTTCGCCGTCACTTTGTAGGGCAGCTGGGGGCTTTCGATCCGTTGCGAGGCCAGGATGCTCGCCACGAACGCGATGCCCAGGACCGTGCTCAGGATCGCGCCCGCCCAGCCCAGTGTGGAGAGGCGAGCGGCCCGCCGGCCAGTTTCGTCAAAAAAAACGGATTTGTTGGACATGTCTCGGGAGGTTTGGCGCCGCGCGCATTATACGCACAATCTCGCCGGCTCTAGGTTGATCCAATAAATATAAAGACCCGGGGCTCCCTCTCGGCGGGACATCCGCGTGCGTTCGGATAAGGCTGGTTGCGGGGCCAGGATTTGAACCTGGGACCTTCAGGTTATGAGCCTGACGAGCTACCGGACTGCTCCACCCCGCGACAACTTACTTTTGCCTTATTTTTCAAGTAGTTATCAGACTGTCTCGCTTCTTCTCGAATCAATCCCAATTCTTCTGGGTAAGTAATTGGGTAAGAGCCGCAAAACCACCTGATTCCACCTGATGTTTCTGACATTGCACTCAGGGCGCGGAGAGTCGAGAGGAAAATAATTATCCTTATATATCAATATGATTATTATTTCCTGGCTAAGGACGTAGGTTCGCGCGAAGGCAATCAGCGGATCGATCTTCGTGAGGCATTTGCTATTGAGCGCGGTCAATCTGGACCACGAGCGCTCTTACCCAATGGGGAAGTGGCGCATAAGCGCTGGCAACACCGCGCCGAAGGCGCAATGCTCAACGAGTTGACTCAGAACTACAACGTCGGCAGGGCGACGGTTTCGATGGTATTTGCATGACTGACCCTCAAAAGCTTCTCACCACACGCCATTCTCGTCTCGCGCGACTGTTCGGCTACATCCGGAAAAACCCTCACATGGGGCTTTCTGTTGCATTGTTCTATGTGGGATCAGTGGCTACGGCGTTGAAGATCGCGACGCTCGCAGGTGCCCTGTTCGGTGCGGGAGCCGCTCTACTTGGCGCATGGATCACCGAACTAAATAACCGGCGCACTGCCTCCGAAGACAAATCACAAAAACAGAGCGAAGCCCGGCAATATCTGGCCCCGGAACTTTACCGCACGATTGAACGCGCGCTCTACATTCATGATCGCGCTATAGCAAATTTTATTTGTGCTTCCGCTGACAGCCAGGTCAAACCGAACGATATCAAGGACGATTTCATTCCTTACTGGCCGGTCTTATACCCTAACGCTCCTCAATTTAGAGATTTGCCGGGAGACAAGGCGACGGCGCTGATCACCTTCTATGACTCGCTTCATTCATTGTCGAAATTCGTCGAGGATTGGTGGGAAAGAGAAGGCCAATTGCCTGTAAATATATTCAACATGATTTTGCACAGCGCGGACAAAAGCCTGCGCTCTGCGCTGGTTTGTATAAAAGAATTTGATCTAGAACAGATGTATCCGCCTCAACATGCGTCGTGGGGCACAATCTCTTCTCGGATTGAGCGTTCCTTGTCATCGGCCGAAGAGGCGCTGAAACATCATATAGCGAGGTTTGAGGCGAAAGCTGCAAACAAAACCACACCGCTCGCACAGAAACCTACACTTCGATGAGCCGCATCATAGGCCTACCGACGATTTCGGGTTTGCAGCTGTGATCCATGAAACAGAAAACGTCGCAGGGAAAAAGGTGCCCGTCAAAGGTGGTGGGGTTTGCATCTATTGCGGATGGGACGGCGGAGAAGCTGGTCTTCATGATGAACACGTCGTCCCTTACTCTCTCGGGGGAAATACAGAGCTCCTGAATGCAAGCTGTTCCGATTGCGAGGCTGTAACCAGCTATCTTGACGGCTACATGGCAAATGCGATCTTTGGTCACCTTCGAGTCCACATTGACCTTCAATCTCGAAGCGGACACCCTGACACTTTGCCTGCAACGATTGAGCTTGCCGAGGGGCAACGAGCTGTCGATTTAGCTACCGAACACCATCCCTTTTTTCTGAATATGCCGATATGGCGGCCGCCGGGATTCATGACTGGGAAGCAGGTTTCGGATGGGTTCGGAGCAGCGGGCCGATTTACCTATTGGTACGTTCCACCAGACCTGCGAGATGTCATCGGATTGAGCGATGGCGATGTGGCTAGAATAATTGACACGTCTCCCCCTCACAATTTAAGCACTTTTGCTAGAGGGCTCGCAAAGATTGCGTACTGCAATGCCGTGATGAAATACGGCTTGGACGGCTTCCGACCGTTGGTCACACCGGACATTATTCTCGGCAGATACGCGAACATAGCTTATTTTGTTGGTAGCGATCCAACAACTCCGGCCCCGCCGTACCGGCGAGGAATGCAGCATTCCGTGAGTCTCAGGATCGATAACCTACACACACACGAAATTTCAGACGGCAACAATTCGTCTGTTCGGTGACAGCGGCGCAAGTGGTCGAGGGATGCCGTTTTATACCGTGATCTATGGTTCGGAAGGCAAACACAATGTTGTTGCAAAGCAGCGTCAACCGAAATTACCACGAAAAATATTGCTTTGACCAATGCCTCCGAAGCTCTTCACCGATGATCATCTGAGAAGCAGAGACATTATCATGCTGAAGCACTTCTTGTGATCGCGCTCTTACAGACGCGCCTAAAGCCCCATGCCGTGATCGATAGGGAAGGCTTTAATGCTCACCCGCGCTACACTTCATTTGCAGAGGTCACCACTGCAAACGGCACCCCTAAAGCATCAAAGTGGCGCTGTCCGCAGCGCACTTTATCCGCTTCGCTCGTGCGGAGTTTCAAAAAGTCCTTGGTGCCCTTCGTTTCGCGGACGAGATACACGGTTTCATCGTCATGCTTCACGATGGCCCAATCCGGATTGTAGGTGCCAACCGGCGTATCGACCTTGAACCAATCGGGTAATTTGACGAACAGGCGAATATCTTCGCGCTGGTCGAGGCGCTGCGCGAATTCGCGCTCGACCTCGGACTCATAGACGACATATTCGTAGATCGACTTCTTCACTTGGAGAGCGGATAGGGCATTGACCAACTCTTCGTTCTTGAAGAGCACCATCTCCCATTCCGCGTTGGCCCCGTTTCCATCGATACGTTCATATTTAATGCCGTCCACCAATAGCCTGTGCAGTTCGTATTTCAGGATGGTGGCAACGTGGTCCATAAATCGCTGCGGGTTAATGAGGAAATCGCCCAAACGGCCAGATTCTTTCAGTACGCGCACCAGCGTCGAGCGAGTCAGTTCCGTTTCGTTTTGCAAATAGGCAAGCACGTCAGGCATGGCTAGGTGTGTGCCCGTCGCTTGTTCTTCTGCGGCGCTGACGGCTTCGGCGGCAACGCCGCCTTTCCGAACTTCGAGGCGACCAGCCGTTACTTTGATCTTTGGCGGATCGGTCTTCTCCATCTTCTTTATGGCGGCAACCGCACGGGAGGCAAGCGTGTCTGTCTCAAACTCGACGCGATAGGTCGTCTTCGGCTTGATTCGCTCCCAAAGCGCCTCGAAGTCCGGGCTAATCGTGACTTCTTTCTTCAGGCGATTGGGCTTCTCGTCCTTTTCTTTGCGGATATGGCGTTCAATCTGGTGCGCCGCCAACAGATCGGTCACGGCAGGTTCAAGGTCAGCGATTTCCGGTGGCAAGGTCAGCTTGAAGTCCTTCTTGCGCGGCTCGAAGGCGGAACCGAGCCGACCGTCGGGCTCCAGCATCTTTTGGTTGACCAACGCGTCGCGGATCACCTCGGCAACCTGTCTGCCAATTACTATCTCTTCGCCGTCCACGGCCCGCGTAATGCGAGCAAGCGCTGTGATGGGAACCTTACCGAAGGTAACGCCGCAATCCTCTTCATATTCAGTTTGCAGCGCCCGCGCGAAATCTTCGTAGGATTCGTTAGCCATCACGTAGAGCTTGTTGATGGACTCGTCGAAAACACGCTTGCCTTCCTGATCTACCGGCAAGCGAAGCCCGCGTCCGATCTCCTGCCGCTTCTTCACGGCACTCTTGCTTTCATTCAGGGTGCAAATCTGAAAGACGTTCGGGTTGTCCCACCCCTCGCGCAAAGCCGAATGGCTGAAAATGAAGCGCAGCGGTTCGTCGAGCGATAGAAGCTGCTCTTTGTTCTTCATAATCAGGTTATAGACATCATCGTCCGCTTGCGTGTCGCCCTTCGTGTCCTTCAGCACGCCCTTTTTGTCCTGAGCGAAATAGCCGTCATGGAGCCGCTCTACGGGCAACTTTAGCCATTCGAGGACTTGGTAGCGTGGCTGCTTTGCCAACGCGCTCAGTTCTTCCTCAAACCACTGGGCAAATTTTCCCTTCGCTGGCTTGCCCAACGCGTCGTAATCGCGGTAGCTCTGTACGCGGTCAATGAAGAACAGGCTAAGAACCTTGATACCGCGATTGTGAAGCTGAAGTTCCTTGTCGAGGTGTTTCTTGACCGTGTGGCGAATCTGAATGCGCCAAACGTCGTCGCGCATTCCGCCTACCTCTTGGCCGATACGCAACATCAGTCCGTTGGTGAAGCGGATGAATTCGGCGTCCGGCTCGGCGTTGATCTCGGCAACTTCATAACCCTGCGCATATCCGGCCCGTTCGTTTGAACGCGCAAATAGGTCATCGCCATCCTTGATGTTGACGCTCTTTTCCTTCGGACCGTCCGGGGTCTGCATTTGAATACGCAGCTTGGCCTTGATGGTTGGCCTATAGGTGATGTTTTCCACCTTTATGAAGGGAGCAGTTCCTCCGCCTTCGCCGGTCGCGCTTGCAACCACGATCTGTTTGACAAGCCGAAGTTCAAACGCTCGGACGGGATCAAGGCGATAAACAAGATTGTACGGGTTTCTATGTGTTGCCGAGTAGCGCAAGGTGCAAAGCGGGTTAAGCGCCTTAATGGCTTCTTGCGCCTTGTCGGTGCTGTCCACCGATTGGGGCTCGTCGATGATGACGATTGGCCTCGCCGCCTGCACAAACTCGATAGGCTGCCGTCCGGAAAGTTTGTCGCTTTCCTTGTAAATCACGTTGCTCTTCTGCTCCGCTTCCGTGCCGGTGAAGTTCTTACGGAAAGCGTCG
>CAVPYO010000023.1:0-71795 GCA_963710025.1 uncultured Alphaproteobacteria bacterium
ACCAGCTGAACACGTTCGCCGGTCGGAAGCGTAGCCGCCAGCAGCGGATTTTCGCGGTTGATTCCTTGATGAGCCATACGCGCGATTTGTGCCGCCAACCGGCCAAGCAACATATCGTCTACGTCAGGCAGATCGAATCTTCGCATTCCTGCTTCACCGGAAACCTCCACCCAGACTTCACCCGGACGGTTTACCAGGATTTCACTGACGTCATCGCGCTCCAGCCACGGCATAAACGGCTTGAGCCAGGTCCTCAGATAGAACTCCGTCGAGCAGTTCGGGCGCGGGCTCAGAGGCCATCTTACTCACCAAAATGCAGATCGCGCGCGACGAAGACCTGGATCACCGTTCCCTGCTCGACCGTGATGGTCGGCGGAATCTTAGCGTCGACACCCAAAGCGTCGGTGGCGGCACTCTGCGCCCCGCCCGAACCGATCACGATCGCCGTACCCGAATTGGAGGTGGAAAACCCCGTCACCACCGACAACAGCATCGCCGCGCCGAACCGTTTGAGGAAATGCGTGTCCACCTCGCCCGCGATCCCCGCCTGCCCGATCTCGTCGGTTGCCGGAGAACCAAGTTGGATCGAAACACCGTCAGGCCGGAGCAGCCGTTCCCAGATGACGTACATCCGCTTAACGCCGCTCGACAGGTTACTCTTGTATTGTCCGATCAGGCGCGAACCGCGCGGCACCAGCACGACACTGCCGTCGAATCCCTTGATGTCGCGCGAGACGATGGCGCGAGCAAAACCCGGCAGATCGGAGTTAAGCGCCGTTTCCAGCACGGCGGGAATGACAGCTCCTTGCGGGATGGTATGGGCGGGATCGGCGATGCGCGAGGAGGTGTTCTCGTCCGCCGCGCCGACCCGCGCCGCAAATTGCTCATTGGGGTCGAGCAGCGCCGCACTACCCTGCTGTGCCGCATCAGCCGCAGCTTTATTGGGCGGTCCCTCGGCACTCGGCACCGAGTTGTCGATGATCATCACCGGCGCGTGCGAGTCGTCGCTTGCCGGCGGACTGGAAACAGCACGCGGATAAAGCGGCCCACCTTGCAGGATAGTCAACGGCAACGACGCAGGCGCCGTTACCGGTGAGGAAGAGCTCTGCAGATGTATGGCCGGGTTCGCCACGCGCGCGCGCGTTGCCGGTTGTGCCGTCGGCGACGTATGCGCTGTCAAAGTGATCCAGGTCACGACGCCGATGCCGAGGGCAGCCGCCACAATGGCGAGCATGCCGAAATCGAGCTTCGAGGTCTTACCGGCGACCTGCGGATAGGCGGCCTTGGACGCCGCTTCGAGTTCCGCACTGCCCAGTGCGAGGCGCGGGTCGTTGCCCCGTGGTTTTCTCGGCACGTTTGCCATGGTCAGCCTCCTCAGAAAGGCCAAAAACTGTGCTGCGCCTTCTCCGCGGGCTGCGGAGACTGCGCATCGAGTTTAGGAGCCACAAAGGCGTCGTTATACAGCTTCGCCGACTGATCGCCACGGCGCAGCACGAATGCCTTGCCGACTAGATCGACCGCCACATACTCGCCGTGGTTCGAATAATTCACGAGACTTTCCTTGTCGTCGCTTCCGACAACGTAGATGGCCGGCGTTGCCACACCTTTCTCCCACAGGAAGAAGGTCGACTTACCGTCGTCGAAGACGCGGAAAGGAACAAGGTTCGTGTCACCGGAATAGGTATAAGCGCTGTTACGCTTTTCCGGCGGCGGTAAAAGGGACTCCGGGTCGGCGGATTCGGCCTGTGCGGATGCCTTGGCGGGAACATCGAGATAATGGAAACGCAATATGTAGACCACCTTCCCCCGGCGGCATGCCGCTTCGGGCGCGCTGCGCAGCTCGAAATTGTAGACGCGGCGGCCTGTAACGACGGTCATGTTGGAAAAAGCGTGGGCAACGAGCGGCTTGACGAACAAAAGATCGGCTCGCTTATTAGGCATGACCTGCCACTGATTGGCATCGCCCAAGCCGACATTCTCGATCTTCTCGTCCGGGCCGAATACCACCGTGGTCTGGAAATTCGTACACCCCTCGATCGCCACCATAGTGTTTTCGGCAAATTCGATTGTCTTGATTCGCGTACCCGGCACAGCAGGGTGCGCCAAAATACCACCGCTGAAAACGATACCGGCGCTGACGCCGATGATGCTCCGCCAGATCATGGTCCGCGCCCTCATCGCGTGGGTCTTTCCATAAAACGCGCCGCCGGATTGGGACGCCGGAAGGTCTGCCCAAGGCCTCGCGCGTGCATGAACCGGTCGCTTTGCCCACCGCCCTGCACAACAACAGTCGGCGTCCCGGTGATGATCTGCCGCGAGGTGATGGCCTCCTGCAAATCTCGATTGCGATCATCACGAGAATCCGTGCGCTGCGGCATCCCGATCGAATGCGTCGAGGCGACGACCATAACCGGAGTGCCCGCCGAGTGGCGCCGGTCCGATTTATCGCGCAAGGCCGCCTGCCAATCCTTCACCAAGGATGCGGCAACCCACATCAGGGTGGCCAGAAAGGCGGCATAGACGAGCGACGCCATGAATAGCACGACTATCGGCTGGACCTCCTTTACGGCACTCTCGGGATCCAACCCGATATAGTTCAGGAGCGGAACGAATAGTGTTAACGCCGCGGTTCCGCCCAACACGATCAGCATCGGCGCCAACGCGAAAACGATGGACGTCCTCAGCCAACCATTGAACAGTCCGCGGGTCTGATTGAACAACCCCAGAACGATGAACAGCGGCCCCAGGACGAGCAGGAGAAAAAGGATGAGTCGCGTCAGGATCAATAGGCCCAGAGTCGTCACCAAGAGAATGAGGCCGCTCAACCAGAACAGAACCACCGGCATCGACATGGATGCTGTCGCAGAAATGCCAGTACCCGGTGAATTTTCGAGGCTCTGTGCGATATCGGCGAAGCGCACGAACAGCCCGTCGAGAACCTGCGCGAAGTTCATCACCGCGCTGCCGCTCTGTCCCAACAACGCCGAGGCTACTTGATCCGGCCCATACATGAACAGCCCGTAGAAGATGGTATGGTAAGCGGGCCAAACCGTTACGAAGGTGATCACCAGGGCCATGGTCACCAGCCGCGGGCTCATCATCGCAACGGTGAGCCGCGTGCGCCCGGTTAGAAAACCATAGGCCAGCAGTGCCACATAGATGGTCAGCAGGACCGTCAGCGTCTCGGCAAAGGCCCCACCCGCACCGAACAAACGATTGTAGCCAACCTCCACCGACTGCTCGATCTGGCAGTCCATCGCCTGCAAAGAGCCGGACACGGAGGTTTCGCCGGCGATCGAGATGGCCGGACAGTTCATGACGCCCTCCGATCGGTATCGGGCGCGCCCGGATAAGGCTCGCCGAGCAGTGGCTCCCACCACGCCGCCGGATCATCGCCCAAGTTGGCCCTGAGTTCGTCGAGACGGCGCACAGTACTTTCACGGCCCGACAGGATCTTGATGAGGTCCGGATGGGCACCGAGATCGAACCGCACTACAACCGAGTGATTGCCGTGCTTGATCAGGAAGCATCGCGAATGGTCCGGGAGTGCCCGGATGAGATCGAGTTCATGCGCGGTCAGACCGAAGCCGGTACAATAATCCTCGGCCTGCGCGCGGGGATTGGGAAGGAACACTTGCGTGGCGGCCTGTTCGATGATCGCCGATGCGATTCGGGAATCCAGGGCGTCTCGCGCGCTTTGGGTGGCAAACCCCAGAATGGCATTGCGCTTGCGCAAGGTTTTCATCCAGTTGCGGATGGCGGCCGCAAACACGTCGTCGTCCAGCGCCTTCCAACCCTCGTCGATGATGATCAGCGTGGGTTTCCCGTCGAGCCGCTCCTCGACCCGGTGGAACAGGTACATCATACACGGCGTACGCAAGGCCGGCTCGTTCAACAGCTGGGTCATATCGAAGCCGATCGTTCGCGCCCCGATGTCGAGCCGATCCACAGCATTGTCGAACAACCAGCCCTGTTCGCTTTGGCTGCACCACGGCATCAGACGATCGGCCAGATCGCCGCGGGCCGGCCGTCGCGCCCCTGAGAGAAGCTCGCGCAAATAGCGCAGGCGCTGAAACTGCGGCTCTTGCTGATAATTCGCGTTAACCGCGCTCGCGACGACCGCCTGTTCTTCGGCACTCAACGGCTCGCCCGGCTGCATGACCAATTGTGCGATGAACGCCTTCAGGAAGGCCCGATTGACGGGCGTGTCCGCGAGTTGCAGCGGATTAAAGCCGGTCGGTTCGCCCGGCCTCAGCGCCGTGTAATGGCCGCCGATCGCACGAATGAAAATCTCCGAGCCGCGGTCCTTGTCGAACAGAACCGTGCGCGGTTCGTACTTCTGGGCCTGTGCCGCCAGGAAGTTCAGCACCATGGTCTTGCCGGAGCCCGACGGCCCGATGACCGTGAAGTTGCCGAGATCAGAATTATGGAAATTGAAGAAATAGGGCGTGCCAGAACTGGTTTCGAAAACGGTAATCGCCTGCCCCCAATGATTTCCTTCGGCTTGGCCGATCGGGAAACTGTGCAGACTGGCAAACGATGCGTAGGCGTCCGTGGAAATCAACGCCTTGCGCGCGATATAGCTTTCCAGGCCGGGAAACTGCGCCCAGAAGGCCGGTTCCAGATTGAGGTCTTCACGCACGGCAACCGCGCCGACATCGGCCAGGGCCGCGAGACATTGAGCCGCCGCGCCGTCGAGGGTTTCCAGCGATTTGGTGCGCACCAAGAGGCTGAGATGGTGTTCGCCCAGCGCGAAGGCGCCGGTCGTCAGATCGTCCTTGGCCGCCTGCAAGCCGCCGCGCAAAGAGACGATGTCGTCGTCGGCCGCCTTGAGCCGCCGCAGCGCCAGTTCGATGCGTTCGAGTCCGATTTGACGGTCGACGAAGCCGAAGCTTTCCGTCAGCACCATTTCGAATGGCAGGCGCAGGATGGCATCGATCATGCCGGGCGTCGCCTGCGGAGGATAGTCCTTGAGCGAGATGACGGCGCCGAAGTCCTTGCCCTCGCTCGCAGCCGATTGCTCGAGCGCATCGAAGCCGAAGCTGATGCGCCGGTACGGCAGATAGTGTCCCAGATCCGAGGACGGCTGCAGCACGGGCCGGAGCTCGCCGTTATAGAGCGCCGACAGCAGTTCCAGCGGCTCGCTGCAACGGCCGTTGCGTGTCTCATAGCCCCCCAGCCACCGGGGGCCATAGGCTGCGAGGGCCGCCATCAGCCCATCGGTCGCGGCTTGCAGCTCTTTTAGATCACGCGAGAGTTGGGCCGCTTGCGTATTTTCTCCGAATTTCCGTCCGAACAGGGTAGCCGCCTTCTCGGCAATTCCGGCCTTTCCCCTCGGATTGCGCCGCACCACGGTGAGAAACAGGTCGTTGATGAACAGCGATTTCGAAGACAGCCGCTCCTGCCAGCGTGCGTCGATCAAGGCCGCGGCCGGGTTTTCGAAATGGGATTCAAACCCGACACGGACGCGGCGACGGATGATGTGGTGATAGACGACAAAACGGGAATTTCCGATCGCACGGAACGCGGCATTGCGCAGGACCTGGCGGTGGTTGACTTCATCGGTGTCGGCGGTCTCGAACGCAAAACCGTCGAGCTGTATCGACTGCATCAGCGATCCGTCGCGCAACAGTATCGTGCGGTCGTCGATCAAGCGGTCGTATGGCAGCCGGTCACCAACCTTTGCGTCCGATTTGAACAACTTCGCAATTCCGTACAACGCCTTCCGACCCGACGTCATCGCTTACGGCCCATAGGAATTGCAGCGCCAGAAGCGCCAATTGGGGACGCGAGGGCACTTCGACACCTTGATCAGCCAAAGATCGAAGATACGCGGCTCGCGTAGACACGCGAGATATCCAATGCCATGCACGACCAGCGCGACCGCGAGCGACCAGAGGGAATGGGTGATAAGGAACGCCTCGGTGGTCACGACGCCGTTGACGATAAAATAACTATAGGTCACGCCCGCAAACATCTGCGGCTGCGTCAGCGCCTTAAAAACCGGCGTGCGGACCAGACCAGCCATGTCGCTATGGGCCTGCGGCCGCTTGGATCGAAGCGACGATGTGCGGCGCGCCGAACAGGATGAACAAACCGAGGATAACGATGGCGCCGTGTTTCCAGTTCATGCGGCCTGTCAGCATCATGAATCCCACCATGGCCACGGCAATGACCGCCACCGTCGTGGCAAAGGCCCCCATGAGCAAATCCCTGACCCAGTTCGCCGCCCCGAGGACCGGATTGCTACTTTGCGCCAGCGCCGCGTCGGACACCATCATGACAGCGGCGGTCAAAGCAGCGCTGACTTTCGCGCGGTTCATTTCCTACCCCTTTTGTTATCGCCGACAAATCTGGATATAGCCGGTTTCGCTATTGGCCGCAGCCACAGGCAACAACGAATCGCTCTTTTGCGCCAGATTTTCGAAGTTTCGCAATAGGTAGGTACGAGTTTCCTTAAAGGGGGGGATTCCACCATAGCGTGCAATTATTCCCTGCCCGGCATTGTACGCGCCAAGCGCGAGGTCGATCCGTCCGCCGTAGGCATTTAGCAGGTATCTCAGATAGGCTGCGCCCCCAAGGATGTTCTGCCCGGCATCATAGGGGTTGACGCCAAATGCGCGCGCCGTGGCGGGCATCAACTGCATGATTCCGATCGCCCCTTTCGGCGATACGGCCCGCGGATCGTAATTGGACTCCTGGCGTGCCACGACGTCGAGAAGATCGGGGCTGATTTCGTACCGGTGTCCGGCGCGTTCCATGATCGAACGGTACATCGGCGGGATGGCGTGCCTGCCGGTGCTCGCATGTTCGACGCCACCATTCTGAGCAGCAGTGCAATAAGTGCGGCTTACGCCGCCGTCATCAATGCTGATAACCTGGGCCGCTGTTGGCGACAGCAGCAGAGCAACCGCAACAACCGAGCTCCCCAGCCGCATGAGCGCTACCTTCAAGCCCGTTCCTCCGTCGCTTGCTGCTCTCCCGAGTCTGTTACCCCCGCAACGCTCCTGATGAAGGCCGGGAGGCCCTTGCGAGCCCCCCGGAAACAACCATCTATGGCCACTTGGCGTTGTCGACGAAATTCGTCCTCATCTACCACCGGAACCCGGCATCGACATACGCCTCATTGGACATATGGCCAGCCGTCGGCGTCGAATTTCAGATTGTTCAGGCCTAACGTCGGCGTGCCGTTGTTCGCGCCGTCATAGTAGTGATAATCCATTACCACCTGGGAGCCGACCAGCAGCACGCTCTGGCCGCCGGGGCCGTAGATATTGCCGTGCGTGCTGAGCAGGATCGTGCCCCCGCCGTTTATGAGGTCGAGACCGCCGCGATCGTAGAACGGCCCCGTCGGGCTGGTCGAGCGGCCGACGATGATGCGGTAGGTGCTGCTGACACCGCTGCAGCAGACATTGATCGACGCGAAGTAGTAGTAGTAGTGCGTGCCGCCGACCGTATAGGGGAAGATGAACGATCCCTCCTCGCCCGCGTCCCGCTTGGCGATGTTGTAGAGTGTCGTATTCGAGGCTAGGCGCTGCCCGGTGGACGGATCGAGTTGCAGAACGTGAATCCCGTCGTTCCATGAGCCGAAGGTGAGCCACCAGTTGCCCGAAGTGTCGATGTAGGGGGCCGGATCGATGGCGTTGAAGGTCGTCGTGCAACCCGATGTCGTGCCGCAGGAGGAGATGATCTTGCCCGCATCCGTCCACGGTCCGTTCGGCGACGTGCTGGTCGCCAGGGCGATTACCGCCTCCGCGCCCTGATTGGTGCCGGCCTTGGAGGGCGTGTCGTAGATCGGGATCGCATAGTACTGATAGTACGTGCTGTTGGCGTACATCGCGCTGGGCGCCCAGATGTCGGTTCGTCCGTTCGTCCCCGTCGTGTTCTCACTCGCCCACCAGCTGAAATCCGGCGAGATATCACCCGCGCTGACCGCCGTGAAAGTGACCATGTCGGGCGAGCTGGCCAACGTGTTGTGCGTCCCGTAAAGCCAGAAGGTCCCAGATGTATCCTGGATCATGTCCGGGTCATGGACGTAGATACCGCTGCCCGTCACGGTCATCGGCAACGGATAGGACAGATCGGTGGTCGCGGTGACCGCCCATTCTTGCAGTTTGGAGGCGGTGGCGAGCGCTCCCTGGGTAATCACACCCGAAGCATCGCTTTGCAGGTAAAGACCACTGTTGACGTTCTTGATGGCGTAATAGCCATCGGACACTTTGTAGAATGTCCACAGGTGGTCGTTGGTGCCGTTGTCGGCCCACTGCACGGCCGCCGCGCCATCGGAGGTCGAAGCATTCGTGATACCCAAGACCTGGTGCGTCAGCAGGTTCTCGATATTGTACTGTCCCGTGGCCATTGGCATGACGTGCCAGCGCTGCGCGCTTGAGCCGTCGTCCGCCGCCGTGGCGATGGCAGCACCCGCCACCTGGCTCTTGCCGGCAATGCTCAGGGTCTGACCGGTCGAGGCATTGACGATCTTGAGCTGATAGCTGCTGTCCATGCCGACCAGCGTGTACGTAACAGAGGAACCGCCGCCCGATGTGCTTCCGGAACCGCCACCGCCACCGCCACCGCAAGCCGACAGCGCGAGGGCCAATACCAGTATACCTGTAGTCAAGAGCGCGAGCACGCGGGCGCGCGTCGAAGCGGTAGGCAAAGGCATAAAATCCCCCCTATTTAGCGGAGCCGCCCATGATTCGGCTATTCGGCGGAGCCGTCCATTATTATGTCAGACAATATCTCGGTGTATCCGCAGATGTCAAGGTCCGCCGAACGAATTGATCGGCACGATCACCGACCGCATGCCCGCTTTGATTGCCGACGGCGACTGGGCGAAGTGGCAGGGCGAAGAACCGGCGAGCGTCGAGGACTTGAAGCGATGCTGCGTCCGTCGGACCGCGACCTCGACCTGCGCAAAGCGCAAAAGCCGCCGTCCGAGCCGAAGAAAGGCGGTGACCGGCCGACGTTTCTGTAGAACGGCGCGTCCGCTATTTGACGCCCTTACCATTCAGGAACACACCGTATTTCTTGTCATCCTGCTGAATATGCCGCGCCAACCACTCCTTGAGATAGCGCAGCAGTTCCAGGGCGAGAAGCGTGCCGTTCATGCTATCGACTTCCTCGCGGTATTTGAAGACCTGCCGTCTCAGTCCCTCGTGCTGCGCCTTGTGTTCGGCTGCGAGGGGATACCGGGCCTCCTCGAAGAACTGTTCTTCGTGGGAGAAGTGCACATTCATAGAACCGATCAACTCTTCGAACACCCTGTTCAACGTCAACCTAGCCGAACCCGACTGTATGCCCTCGTAGAGTTCGTCGATCATATCTATGAGTTTCTTATGTTCCAAATCGAACACCGCCACGCCGACACTCATATCTTTGGTCCACGTCATGAAGGCCATCGAGATTACCTAGTGGCAGACGCCATCGCTCCAGGTTACGCGACACGGAAATACGCCGCGGGATGCCTTTGAAATCGAAGCGCGCGCGGCCGATTATAGATCAATAGACTTGAGATAGGTTAACGCGAATGCGCGGCGAACCACAGCATCTTTCTGACGGAAACCGCCCGGCTTGCTTAACCACGCCGTGCTCCGCGCGTTCAAGGACATCCACCACCGCGATGGCTTAGGCCGGTGTCGCGGAAAGCGGAGATCTGTTCGCAACCGCATCGCGCACGAACGTCCCTAATCCGCAATCAGTTTGCGCTTCTCCTGCGACCACTCGAAGACGATCGAGCGGTCGGGATGCAACAGCTTCTTATCCTTGCCGCGATAATCGAAACCGGAGATGAGATCGCGGAGGAATTCCAGCCGGGCGACCTCCTTGTCGTTGGCGATCACCACGTTCCAGGGCGCATGCGGATGACTCGTGCGTTCGAACATCTCGTCGCGCGCCTTGCTGTAGGGCTTCCAGTTCTTGAGCGCCGCATCGTCGATGGGCGAACTTTTCCACTGCTTCAGCGGATCCGTGTGGCGCGCCGCCAGCCGCTTTTTCTGCTGGGCTTTGGAGATGTCGAGATAATATTTGCGCAGGCGCAAGCCATCGCGCACCAGCATGTTTTCGAACGGCACGACGATATGGAAGAAATCCTTCACCTGCTCCTTGCTGCAGAAGCCCATGACGCGCTCCACGCCGGCGCGGTTGTACCAGGAACGATTGAAGACGACGAACTCGCCGCCCGACGGCAGATTGGGCACGAATCGCTGAAAATACCATTCGGTGAGGTCCTGGTCAGACGGCTTGCCCGGCGCGTGAACGATGGTCTCGCGCGGGCTCATATGTTCGATCAGGCGCTTGATCGTGCCGTCCTTGCCGGAGCTGTCGCGGCCTTCCAGAATGACGAGCACGCGCGCGCCCTCCTCGATCAGTTGGCGCTGCAGCTTCACCAGCTCGATCTGCAGCTTGCGCAAAGCATGTTTGTAGTGTTCGTCCTGGCCGATTTCTTCGTCGTCGTTCATGGTCATCCGATATTCTCCGAACCGCCCTCATGCTTCGTCTCTCGACAGGCTCGAGACGAGGGGTATCTTTAATCCCTCATTCCGAGCTTGTCGAAGAATGAAGGCCGCAAGACCCTAAATCCGTCTGAACGACGCCAGCGTGTCCCGCCCGTCTTGCGGGTCCCTCACGCGCAGCGCGGCGATGCCGAAGACCCGCGCCAACGCTTCGTCCGACAGCGCCGCGGCGGGCGGCCCGTCTGCCGCCAACCGGCCCTGGTGCAGGACGATGATCTCGTCGCAATGGCGCGCGGCCAGCGGCAGATCGTGTAGGGTCACGGCCACCGCGGCGCCGCGGCGCGCTTCTTCGCGCAGCAGCTCCATCAAACGAAGCTGATGGGAGGGATCGAGGAACGCCGCCGGCTCGTCGGCCAAAAGAATCGGCGCGCCGGTCGCCAAGGCGCGCGCGAAGAGAACGCGCGCTCGCTCGCCCGCCGACAGCTCGTCCATGCGACGGCCCGCGAAGGCGACCGCATCGCAACGCGCCAGCGCTTCGTGCACCGCCAGCCTGTCCGCGGCCTGCGGCGCGGCAAAGGCGGCGCGATGCGGCAGCCGGCCGAGCATCACCACATCTTCCGCCAGCATCGGCCATTTTGCCTCGCCGCCTTGCGGCAAATAGGCGACGGCGCGCGCCAACTCCTCGCGCGGCCATTCCGCCAACGGCTTGTTCAGGATGCGGATCGATCCGCCGGCCAGCGGATGAAAGCCGAGAACGGCGCGCAGCAAGCTGGTCTTGCCCGCGCCGTTGGGACCGACAATCCCCGTGACCACACCGGCGGCGAAGCGCGACGTGACGTCGCTCAGCGCCGCGCGTGCGCCATAACGCAGCGAGATATTCTCCAAAAGAACCGCCGCGGTCATGGCTCGCCTCTCATGCGCAGGATCAGCCAGAGGAAGAACGGCGCGCCCAGCATCGCCGTCACCACGCCGAGCAGAAGCTGGCCGTCGGGCGCGATCAGGCGCACGGCCACATCAGCGGCGGTCACCAACACCGCCCCGCCGAGCGCCGAAGGCAGGATCAATCGAGCGGGCTGATAGCCGTAGAATGGTCTGAGCAGATGTGGCACGACCAAACCGACAAAGCCGATCGCGCCGGCTGCCGCCGTCGCCGCGCCCGTCGCCAGCGCCACGCCAACGATCACGCGTCCGCGCACGCTCGTCACATCGACGCCCAGGCTGCGTGCCGCGTCCTCGCCGAGCGTCAGCGCATCCAGCCCGCGCGCGGCGGTCAGCAGCAACGCGAGACCGGCCGCCGTCAGCGGCAAGGCAAAAGTCAAATCGTTCAGCGTACGGTCTTTCAGCGAGCCCATCATCCACAGCACCATCTCGCTCATCGCGTAGGGGTTGGCTGAGAAGGACAAGGCCAGCGCGGTCAGCGCGGTGGCAAAGCTGGCGACCGCCACGCCCGCCAGGATCAGCGCCACGATCCCTGCCCCGCTGCGGGACAATAGATAGAGGATGCCCGCCGCGACCAACGCGCCGGCAATGGCGAACGCCGGCAAGACCAACGGATGAATGGCCGCAAATCCGAAATAAAGCGCGACCACCGCGCCCAGCCCCGCGGTGGACGTCACGCCCGTCACATCGGGCGAAGCCAGCGGATTGCAGAACAGTCCTTGCAGCGCCGCGCCGCTGCCGCCCAGCGCCGCGCCGATCACCAGCGCCAATGCCGCGCGCGGCAAGCGGATCTCGCGAGCGATAACGCCGGCCGCACCGTGGCCGTCGAACAGACCGACGAACAAGGCGCGCGGCGAAAGATCGGCCGGTCCGAGCAGGAACGACCAGCAAGCAAAGGCAAGCGCCAACGCCACCAGCGCAAGCGTCGCGCGCGCGCGGCGCGCATCCAAACTCTTCGTCCGCAAGAAGGAAACGGTATCGTCCATGCGCGGCCCTGCTTCGTCGCCGCTGCCGCTGCGGTTTCCCGCAACCAACTCCGTTGGCGCACCCCGGCCAGGCGGATGGACGACGCGCGCCGGCAGGTCTCCTGGCTTAGCGGCTCCTTCGTGCGCACGGCCTTCCCAGTCCTGAGGAGCCCGCCGAAGGCGGGCGTCTCGAAGGGGCCCAGTGGCCTTGCGCGTTGCGCCGCTTACAGTTGCGGGGGCAGCCGCGGGATTTCCACCCGCCGTTCCCTTTGACCGTCGCGTCGGGAAAGTTTTAGTGCCGCGCCCCCGCCTGCGCAAGCGCGCGGGCCTTCAGCGCCAGATCACCGAAGGTTGCGGCCGCATCCAGCGACCAAGGACCGGGGCAAAGCAGCGGCGTCAACACCGCGTGCTCCATATATGTCCGTCCTTTCAAAGCTTTGAGCGCCGGATGGTGCAGGATCATGTAAGCGCGCGCCGAGCCGCTGCGTTCTTCGCCACCAAGGATGAGCAGTTCGGGCGCCGTGGCGATCACCGATTCGACCGGCAAGGTTCCCATGCGGGTGAGCTGGGCTTGCGGGGCGGCGTTGGCGATCCCCGATAGCGCCATCACCTCGTCGATGATGCCGCCGGAACTGGCATAGCCGTTGGGTTCGTACAGGATCGCATTGACCGGCGGACGGGGCGCGGCGGCACGGGCGGCGGCGATCTTGCGGTCCATCTCGGCAAGCATCTCCTTCGCCTTGCCGGGCGCGCCGAGCTTTGCGCCCAGCATCGTCGTGATGGCGCGAACGTCCGCGAGCGAATTCGCCCACGGCACGTCGAGGACGGCAATCCCCAGCTTCTTCAGATTGAGATGCAAGCGGGGGTTCGTACCGGCATACATCACCACCAGATCGGGAGCGAGCGACAACACGGTTTCCGTCGAGGGACGAATCGCGCGGATGCCCTGGGCGCGGTCGGCAATGGTCGAAACCACCGGATGGCGGTCCGTCGCCTCGTAGGAAAGCGCCGCGATCCGACCGCGCGGCACCAGCCGGAAAACATATTCGTCCGTACACAAAAACGTGGAGACGATGCGCTGCGGCGCGGCAAACCCAGGCTGGGCAAGGATGTACAGGACACACAAAATCGTGACAATCCAGCCATGCGCCGGGCGCATATTGTTGCGGTAGCCGGCGAGCCCCAATTGTGGAGCAGCATTCAGGGGAGAAACCATGCGCAAGACCTTTTTCGTCGCCGCGTTCGCCGCGACCATAGCCTATTCGACGCTGGCGTTCGCCGCACCCACGGCCGGGGAAATCCTCGACGCCTACAAAACCGCGACCGGCGGCAGCGCATGGGACAACAAAATCACCATGAGCGCCGAATTCACCCTCTCCGCCTACGGCCTGACCGGTATGGGGCACGCCATCACCGATCTCAAGAATGGCCGCTCCGAAAGCGATTACAAGATGGGTCCGGCCGGCGGCGCCAACGGCTTCGACGGAACCACTCCTTGGCAGAAGGATATGTCGGGGACCGTCACGCTGCAGCAAGGCGGTGACGCGCTCGTGCTCGCGATCAACGATGCCTATCGTAGCTCGGGGAAGTGGTGGCAGCCCGACCGCGGCGGCGCCGAGATCGCGAACGACGGCGAAAAGGCCGAAGGCGGCGCGACCTACGAGGTGCTCACCATCACGCCGAAGGGCGGCAAGCCGTTCGACGCCTGGTTCGACGCCAAGACGCATTTGCTGGCGAAAACGGTCGAAAAGCAAAGTTCCCAAACGGTCGTCATCACGATGTCCGATTATCGGCCCGTCGACGGCGTGATGCTGCCCTATAAGCTGATCACCGACACGGGCGTGGGCGAGAAGTACCTCCAGACGGTAACAGTGACAAAAGTGGAGTTCCTCGGTCCGAAGCCCGACGAAACCTATGCGCTGCCCAAAGTGGCCGTCGCCGATTTTTCGATCACCGGAGGCGCAGCGCAAACGGAAATTCCAATCCAGCTCATCAACAACCACATCTATGGCGAGGTGAAGGTGAACGGCAAAGGGCCGTATGTCTTTATCTTCGATACCGGTGGACACAACGTCGTGACGCCACCGCTCGCCAAGCAGCTCGGTGTCAAAATCGAAGGGAAGCTGCCCGGCACCGGCGCGGGTGAAGGCGTGATGGAAGGCGGCTTTACGCATATCGACCAGATCGACATCGGCGACGCCACGGTGAAAAACCAACTCTTTCTCGTTCTTCCACTCGACGCGCTCAATAGCATCGAGGGCACTCAGATGCCCGGGATGGTCGGCTACGAGGTGTTCCGCCGCTTCGTTACGCGGATCGACTACGGCGCGCACACCCTGACCCTGATCGACCCCAAGCATTTCGATCCGAAGGATGCAGGAACGCCGGTCAAATTCACCTTCAACGACTCCAATCCGGAAGTCATGGGCACCTTCGAAGGCCTGCCGGCGAAATACGACATCGACACCGGTTCGCGCTCCGAACTGACGCTGACCAAACCGTTCGCCGAGAAGAACGGCTTGCGCGCCTCCCATCCCAAAGGCGTCGACGCGGTGGACGGTTGGGGCGTCGGCGGAGCGTCGCTCGGCTACGTCACGCGCGGCAAGGCGATGACCATCGGTCCGGTGGAAATCGGCGGCGTCGTCGCAAGTCTATCGACACAGAACAAGGGCGCCTTCTCCGGCAGCGATTATCAGGGCAATATCGGCGGCGGCATCCTGAAGCGCTTCGTGGTCACCTTCGATTACGACCATCAGATGATGTATCTCAAGCCGCTGCCCGGCCCGGTTGCCGATACGGGCACATTCGACCGCGCCGGCATGTGGTTCAACCAAGCCGACAGAGGTTTCAAGATCGTCGACGTCACCAAGGGCGGGCCGGCGGAAGCGGCAGGCCTGAAGGCGGGCGACATCATCACGCAAGTCAACGGCAAGCCGGTCGCGGGCATCCACCTCTACGATCTGCGCCAGAGGCTGCGCGACGATCCGGCGGGCACGGTCGTGACGTTTGACGTGACGGACGGAACCGCAGGCAGGAAGATCGAGGTCACGCTGCGCGATCAGATTTAGCGTCTCCCGACGCCGGCCTCGGAGTGGCGTTGGCGCAACGGATGGGAAGAATGTCTCGCACATGCAATCGTGCGGTCATTCTTTCTGCGCCAGTTGTAGTATGCAGGACGCGATTTGAGCCGTCCGTCGCCGGGGGACCATGCACAAGACCTTTGCCGCACTCTTTTTTGCAGCGCTCGCCGGCGCCTTTGCTTCGACCCCGGCAATGGCCGCGCCGTCGGCCGGAGAAATCCTCGATGCCTATAAAACAGCCACCGGCGGCAGCGCCTGGGACGACAAGGTCACGCTGAGCGCCGATTTCACCTATGCCGGCCAGGGCATGACCGGCTCCGGGCACGCCTTCACCGACCTCAGGAACGGCCGGTCCGAAAGCGATTTTCAGATCGGTCCGGCCAGCGGCGCCAACGGTTTCGACGGAACCAATCCCTGGCAGAAAGACATGTCGGGGACCGTCACGCTGCAGCAAGGCGGCGACGCCCTGGCGCTGGCGGTCAACAACTCTTATCGCATCTCCGGCAAATGGTGGAAGCCCGACCGTGGTGGCGCCGACATCGTCAATCGCGGCAGAAAGAATAACGCCGGCACGGAATACGACGTGCTCACCATCACGCCCAAGGGCGGCACGCCCTTCGACGTCTGGTTTGACGCCGAGACGCATTTTCTGGTGCGGATGATCGAGAAACAAGGCCCGGCCACCATCATCGCGACGATGTCCGATTACCGCTCCGTCGACGGTGTGATGCTGCCCACCAAAATCGTCCAGGACGCGGGCAATGGCCCGAAATACCTTCGGACGATGACGCTGACCAAAGCCAAGTTCCTGGGACCTCAGCCGGATTCGATCTATGCGCCGCCTAAAGTGTCCGTGACGGACTTCTCGATCGCCGGCGACGCTGCGCAGACCACGTTCGCCTTTCGGCTAATCAACAATCACATCTACGGCAAAGCGAAAGTGGACGGCAAAGGGCCGTTCCTCTTCGCCTTCGACACCGGCGGGCACAATATCGTCACGCCGCCGATTGCCATGGAGCTGGGCCTCAAGATCGAAGGCAATCTGCCCACGGCCGGCGCCGGCGAAGGTGGCTTCACGCATATCGATCGGCTCGAGATCGGCAACGCCGTGGTGAAGGACCAGCTCTTCATCGTCTTTCCGCTCGACAAACTGTCCGACATCGAAGGCATTCCGCTGCCCGGCATGGTCGGCTACGAGATATTTCGACGCTTCATCACGCGGATCGATTACGGCGCCAAGACGATCACGCTGATCGATCCCAAGCATTTCGACCCGAAGGACGCGGGCACGCCGATCCATTTTACGTTCAACGACCAAATCCCGGAAGTCATGGGCACGTTCGAGGGCCTGCCCGCGAAATTCGACATCGACACCGGGGCGCGCTCGGAACTGACACTGACAAAACCTTTTGCAGAGAAGAACGGCTTGCGTGCCTCCCATCCTCACGGCGTGGACGCGGTGGACGGCTGGGGCGTCGGCGGACCGTCGACGGGCTATGTCACGCGCGGTAAGACGATGACGCTCGGCTCCGTGCCAATCGACAACGTGATCGCCACCCTGGCGACGCAAAGCAAGGGCGCCTTCGCGGGCAACGATTATTCGGGCAACGTCGGCGGCGGAATCCTGAAACGCTTCATCGTCACCTTCGATTACGGCAATCAGACGATGTATCTGAAGCCGCTGCTCAGTCCGGTGACGGACACCGGCGCCTTCGACCGCGCCGGCATGTGGATCAACCAATCGACCCACGGCTTCAAGATCGCCGACGTGACCAGGCACAGTCCGGCGGAAGAGGCCGGCCTGAAAACGAACGACACCATCACCGCGGTCGACGGCGCCTCGGCCATAGACATTCCTCTCTACGATCTGCGCGAACGGCTGCGCAACGACCAGCCGGGCACGGTCGTAACCTTCACCATCAAGCGCGGGGCGAAGAGCAAGACCGTCAAAGTCACGCTACGCGATCTGATTTAAGGCGGAATTCCCGGCGCGGCTTCCGGCGCGGAAAGAACTTCGCGCGGGGACATGATCGACACTCGGGAAAAGCGTGCCTAAAGTACGCTTGAGGAAGCCGCTGGGATTCGAGAATGCCGATCTATCGCGCCCCCGTCGACGACTACCGCTTCGTGCTGCACGAACTCTTGGAGTTGGAGAAACAGCGCGACCTGCCGCAGTTCGCCGATCTTTCGCCCGATCTGGTCGACGATATCCTGACCAACGCTGCGAAGTTCTGCGAAGAGGTGCTGCAGCCGATCAACCAATCGGGCGACGAGGAAGGCTGCCGCTTCGAGAACGGCGTGGTGCGCACGCCCAAGGGTTTCAAAGAGGCCTATGAAGCCTATCGCCAGGCGGGATGGGGCGGGCTGGGCGCGCCGGGCGAATTCGGCGGCTCCGACATGCCGATGCTTCTCACCATGGCCGTCAACGAGATGGCGACCTCGGCCAACCAGTCCTTCGCCATGTATCCGGGGCTGACGAGCGCGGCTTACTACGCGCTGATCGCCGTGGGCGCGTCGTGGATGAAGGAACACATCGTCCCCAAGCTGATCGACGGCGAATGGGCCGGCACCATGTGCCTGACGGAACCGGGATGCGGCACCGATCTTCGCCTGATGAAAACCCGCGCGGTGGAACAGCCCGACGGCACCTATCGCATGAACGGCACGAAGATATTCATTTCGGGCGGCGACCAGGATCTGACCTCGAACATCATCCACATGGCGATTGCGAAAATTCCCGACGAGAACGGCCGGATTTACGACGATCTTTCCACCGTGAACTTCTTCATGGTGCCGAAGTTCCTGGTCGGCGAAGACGGCAAGATGGGCGCGCGCAACGGCGTGTCGACCGGCGGCATCGAGAAGAAGATGGGCATCAAGGGCCAGGCGACCTGCGTGCTCAATTTCGACGACGCGCTGGCGTGGCGGCTGGGGCCGAAACCCGAGCCGGGCGAGAAGCGTTCCGCCAGCGCCGGCATGGCCGGCATGTTCGGGATGATGAATGTGGCGCGGCTGGGCGTGGGCATGCAGGGCATCGCCATCGGCGAAGTCGCCTATCAGAACGGCATGGCGTATGTGCACGAGCGCCGCGTCGGCCAGGCGCTGACCGGACCCGCCGAACCGGACAAGTCCGCCGACCTGATGATCGTGCATCCCGACGTCAAGCGCATGCTGCTGCATTGCCGCTCCTTCGTCGAAGGCGCGCGCGCCATGGCGATGTGGACGACGCTGAACATGTCCGTCGCGCGTTCGGCCCGGCCCGAAGCCGAAACGGCGGCCCTCCTCGCCGACCTGATGACGCCGGTCATCAAGGCGTTCTTCACCGACATGGGCTTCGAGGCCGCGAACCTGGCGATGCAATGCTATGGCGGCCACGGCTACATCCGCGACAATGGCGTGGAACAATTCGTGCGCGATGGGCGCATCAACATGGTCTACGAAGGCGCCAACGGCGTGCAGGCGATGGACCTGGTGGGACGCAAGCTCGGCCGCAAAGGCGGCGCGGCGCCTATCGCGCTGTTCGGAACCATCGGAGGCTGGCTCTCCGAAAACGACGATGCGGCGCTGGCGCCGTTCGCGGGGCCCGTGAAGCGCGGGCTCGACAGCCTGCAACAGGCGACAATGTGGCTGGCGCAGCACGGAATGCAGAATCCCAACGACGCGGGCGCCGCGGCGGCGGATTATCTACGGCTGATGGGAATCGTCGTGGTCGGCTGGATGTGGGCGCGCATGGCGAAGGTGGCGCAGGCAAAATTCGCGGCCGATCCGCCGAACGCGCCGTTCTACAAAGACAAGCTGATGTGTGCCAAATACTGGATGGAGCGCCTGATCCCCGAATGCCCGATGCTGCTGGAACGCATTTCCGCCGGCAGTGGGACGATTATGGAGTTCGACTAACGACTGCCATGAAAGAGTTACCTCTTTCCAAGGTCTACCAATTGCTCGAACCGGGGCCCGTGGTCTTGCTGACCACCGCCCGTAAAGGCGTCGCCAACGTCATGACGATGTCCTGGCATATGATGGTCGAGTTCGAGCCGCCGCTCATCGCCTGCATCGTCAGCAACCGCAATCACAGCTTCGCCGCCTTGCGCACGACCAAGGAATGCGTGATCGCAATTCCGGCGCGAAAACTGGCGGCCAAAGTGGTGAAAGTCGGCAATTCGTCGGGCCGCGACGTCGATAAGTTCAAGGCTTTCGGGCTCACCCAAGCTGCGGCCGCGCGCGTGACGCCGCCGCTGGTGGCGGAGTGTTTCGCCAATCTCGAATGCAAAGTAACCGACACGCGTTTCGTGAACGCCTATGGCCTCTTCATTCTCGAAGTGCTCAAGGCCTGGATCGACCCCAAACAGAAGAACCCCAAGACCATCCACCACCGCGGCTATGGCGCGTTCGCCGTCGACGGCGAGACGATCAGGTTGAAATCGCGGATGCGGTAGCATCGCGCCCATCGGCGAGTGCGCCCTGTTGTTTCTTATGTCACAGGTGTGCCCCGCCGGTTACGGGGGTCCGTTAAGGCTGTTAGGGCGCCTACGGCTGCGGAGAACCGGACGACAGAGGGGGCAACTCCGGCTGTACTCCAATCGGCCGCAAGACCTTGGTCACAACATAGCCCAGAGCTTCCAGTCGAGCCCTCTCTACGGCGATCTCATTTTCGGTGGTTAATATGACCAATCCCGCGTCGCCAGAGTGGGGATGACGATATAGAATCCGGTACTTGTAATACATTCGGACGGCCCTACGCACCGCAAATTACTCCGGTTAATTTGCGGCAACGTTGGCAGCGAAAGCGAGACTCGGAATCTACTCATATGCTTGAACGCTCATTTCAAACTGGGCGCTACCGATGCTTGCCCTTCCAGCGTCGCAAAGACGGTAAAGGATGTCGTCTCACCGGTGTGGCGGGAAAGGGCGTGTGTCGGTGAACTAAAAAAGGGGCGGCATGGATGCATGCCGCCCCCTTCTTCAAATCAAGGAGTGGATCAGAACTGCTTGCGAGCCGTGATGAAAAACTCCCGCGGTGAGCCGACCATGAGAGTCTGGAAGTCTCCGCCCGGATCGGAATTGACGAAACCGTTAGTTCCGATTGTGGAGATGTACTTGGCATCGAGCAGGTTTGTGACATTACCCTGCAACTCCAGACCGTCGACCAGATCGTTGCCGTGGAAGCGATAGCCAAGCGACAAGTCGAACACGGTCTGCGAGGGCACGGACGCATCGTTGATATAGGTATAAAAGCGCTTGCTCATGTATGAGCCGTCGAGCTGTCCGAAGATCGAGCCGTCGTCATAGCCGAGTTGTCCCTTGAGCATGTGCTTGGGTGCGTCCACCGTGGTCTTGTCCTTTGTCAACGCGACCAGATTGCCGTCGCCGTCATACGTGTTGTCGTCATAGGTGGAGGCGTCATAGGCATAGGAGCCGAACAGCCACATATTCTTGACGAAGCGCCAAGTACCGGCCGCCTCGACGCCGTCCGAGGTGACCGAACCGACGTTGGACAGCGCCGAAGGAGCGCCGACGATGCCGGCCCCCACCGTAGTGGCAAGCAGCCGGTTCTTGAACGTCACATAATAGGCGGCAAGAAGTCCCTGGAAGTTGTCGCTGTTGTAGCGATAACCGCCTTCGAAGGTCTGCGAGGTCTCCGGCTTCAGTTTGCCCACAATCGCGTCGAAGCCCGCCTGGGTGGTCGAGAACGGCCCGGTGGTGGCGGCGCCCACGAAAGCACGCTGGTTCTTCGCATAATCCGCGAAGACTTCGTTGCTGTCGTCGATCGCATAATTCGCGCCGGCCTGCGGCAGGAAATAGTTCTCCGCGCCGATCTTGCCGCTGAATGCCGTGCCGGTGATCCCGTGCGCGGAATTGTCGACTTTTTGCGTCTTGAAGCCGTAATCGACCTTCAAGGCATCGGTGATCTGCCAAGTGTCCTGCAGATGGAAGACGCTCGTTACGGTATTGAACTTGAATTCCCACTGGGTGAAGAACGGATCCGACTGGAATTGGAGATTGTTGCGGTTCGTGCCGGTCGCATCCAGGCCGTAATAGCGCCGTGCTTGGTGGAAATCGTTGTTCTCGTACCAGTACCCACCTTCGATCGTGTGATCGCCGAGGATCCAGGTGAGCGTGGCCACCGCACCGTAGCGGTTGATGCCGTATTCGGTGGTGCGCATGGAGATCGGCGCACCGCCCGGGGTCGGCACATAGGGTGTATCCCAGGTACCCTCGCCCTTGTTGTTGTGGCCGTAGCCAGTGACATGCAGCGAGAGGTTCTCGATGATCGACCAGTCCGCCGTCAGTCCGCCGAGCGCATCATTGCGCAGGCCGGAGGCATTGTAATAGACGTCGTCGACCGTCTGATACGGTGTCGGAAACGTCGTGCCGACGCCCGGATAATCCGGATAGGGCTTGGGTTCGCTCAGTGCCACGGCGGCCGCATTTTGCTGGTTCTGATAGACTTCCGCGAGTTGCACGGCGAGCGGCCAATTGTTGCTGATATTGTCGAGCTTGTAGCCGTCGAGTTTGATCAGGGCGAGCGAGAGGTCCTGGTAATCGTTCTCGCGGCGCGCGGAGTAATTGAAGAAGCCGGTCAGCGTCAGCGGCCCGATCGGCTGGACGAATTTGGAATTGATCTGCTGCTGCTTCTGGACGCCGTCGCCCTTCCATTTGTCGGCATATTGATAGCCGTAGCTCACATAGCCGCTGCCGCCGCCGGGAAGCAGGCCCGAGTCCACCCGCACGAATTCATGCAGTGTCGTGTCGCTGCCATAGGTCGAGGCGGCGAGGACGCCGAACTTGTCCTCGGGCGCGACGGAGTGGAATTGCAGCGTACCGCCGAGGTTGGAGGTAGAGGCGGTTCCGAGCGCGCCGGTACCCTGGGCGAGCACGACTGTGCCGATATTCTCCGCGGAGATGGCGCGGCTGATATGCAGGCCGTTGTCGTTGCCATAAGACATATCCCCCAGCGGCACGTCGTCCAACGTGAACCCTAACTGGTTCTGGTTGAAGCCGCGCACGGAGATGCGCACCGCCCATTCATAGGTACCGAACGGATCGGCCGCCTGATAGTTCACGCCGGGAAGCTTGGCGACAACCTTGATCGCGCTCGTACCCGGCACGGCATCCTGGATTTCCGTTCCCGAAACCAACTCGACCTGGCGCGTCTCGCCCTTGCCGAGCACGACAACCGTTTCGACCGTATCGTCGGCGTAGGCGACCGATATCATATTCGGCAGCACGAATGCGGTGCCGAGCAGCAAGAAACGTTTCAACATCTCGAAGACCCCCTTAGGATTATCCGCCGCATTCCTGCGGCACTGCGGGGACGTATCAGCGCGATGTGACGGATTGAGTGAAGAATGATAACGATTTTGTACATGCCCAGCATCGGCGTACTACCGTTACCGCCATGCAACAGACCGCACGTTATGGAAACGCCGCAATCAACGCGTAGTGCTCTCATCGTGAGCACGATGCTCAAGAAACCATCTCCGCGGTATGAAAATCGAGATCGGCATGTGGGTGTGGGGCGAATTGTCCTTCAACCGTCACATAACCGGTGAAGAGTGCCGCCGGAGAATCTCTGGAGGGTGGCCTATGAAGATGCGGGCGTTTTTATTCGTTCTATTTTCGGCGTTTCTGACAATCGGGGCGGCCGAGGCCAATCCGGTTCTGATGATCTCCATCGACGGCCTGCGCCCGGCGGACGTCATCGACGCCCCGAAACGCGGACTGAAAGTGCCGAACCTGCGCGCCTTCCTGAAAGACAGCGCCTATGCCGCGGGCGTGCGCAATGTGCTGCCGACCGTCACCTATCCAAACCACACCACGCTCGTCACCGGCGTGGCACCGGCGCTGCACGGCATTTCCAACAACGTCGCGTTCGATCCGTTGGATAAAAATTACGAAGGCTGGTACTGGTATTCGAGCGACATCAAGGTCCCGACCCTGTGGGATGAGGTGCACGCCGAGCACAAGATCGTCGCCAGCATCGGCTGGCCCGTGAGTGTCGGCAATCCGTCCATCGACTACAACGTGCCGGAATATTGGCGCGCGCTGACGCCGGACGATGTCAAGCTGATCGCCGCGCTTTCCACGCCGGGCCTCGTCGCGACCTTGGAGAAGGATACAGGCACTCCCCTGGCTGCTGCCGTCGATGAAAGCGCTTCCGCCGATGCCGTTCGCGCCCGCTACGCGGCAAAGCTGATCGAACGCGAGCGCCCCGAATTTATGACGCTGCATCTCGTCAGCCTCGACGCCAATCAACACGAGTACGGCCCCGGCTCGGCCGTGGCGCACGCCACGCTGGAACAGATCGACGCGGCAGTCGGCACCCTGGTGGCGGCGGCACGCGCCGCGGAGCCGGATATCGACATCGTCATCGTCTCCGACCACGGCTTTGCGTCGGTAGACAAGGAAGTGAACCTGCCGGCCGCATTCGCCGAGGCTGGGCTGATCACGGTCGATCCCGCTTTGCACAAGGTCACGGCTTGGGAGGCGATGCCGTGGGACGCAGGCGGTTCGACGGCTATCGTGCTCGCCCATCCCGACGATCAGGCGGTGAAGGACAAGGTGGCGGCATTACTCGCCAAGCTTGCTGCCGATCCGGCGAACGGCATCGCCAAGGTGATCGACAAGCAAGAGATCGAAGCGAGGGGTGGAGCGAAGGAAGCCTCGTTCTGGGTGGATTTCAAGATCGGCTACTATGCGGGGCATAGACTGAGCGGCCCGCTGGTCACGCCTGCCACGCTGAAAGGCACGCACGGCTATTTCCCCGATCACCCCGAAATGCGCGCGACCTTCATGATCGCCGGACCGGGCATCAAGAGGAAGGCGCTCGGCGAAATCGACATGCGCGACATCGCCCCGACGCTGGCGAAGATTCTCCAGGTCTCGCTTCCCAGCGCGACGGGCAAGCCGCTGTTCTAGGGAGAGGACAATCCCCCATAGGGGCAAATAAACGAAAGGCGGGATGCGCCAAGGGCAATTGCACTAAGCCCGGCGCGCCCGCCTTTGTTCAAAGCTACGGCCGGCAAACGGAATCCGCCGCGCGGCAAACCGATAAGCACCTTTGCTTCTCCTCGGGCCGCGCGAAACAAGCGTGCTTGCGATCCGCCGCCGCTTGGGCGGCACCTTCGCCGGCTTGCTCCGTTCGGGTGCGCACGAGTTCGCCCCCTGGCCGTGTATGCTCTCGCGTCTGCTTTCAGGAAATCCAGCAGCCCGTCATGATTCCCGCCTGCGCCGCCTCCTTCCCAAATTCGATGCGCATCCACAGCGGATGCACCTGCGTGAAATGGGTATCGAATCCCACATTTCAAGGACGCGCGGAAAATTTAATGGTGCGAACTCGACGCATTATATTCTGTGTACGGATGAGGTGCGCGGGATGCGGTGTCGTCTTTCGTCAGATGCGGACGGTGAAACGGACACCCTCGCTTCTCCAGAACATTTTGCCTTTTATCAGCCGCTGCTGGTTCTCAATCCGACCCCGAATGTCCTCGCTTCCCTCAGCAGCGGACGTTCGCACCGGGACGGGGAGCTTCCCTTTTGCGCCAAAACTCGTCATTCAGTGGCCACCACCTTTGGCCGTAACAGCTTGCTGGCCATCAAGTGTCTGTTTACCGTGCCGTGGAGCTTTGAAAATCACATCGATGTCGAATTGGCCGAAAGATGTAGATGCATGCCGAAACTGCGGTGGCAGCTCCGATAGGCTTCGCCATGGCGGTCGGGTGTACTGCCATCGTTGCTATTACTTAGTACGAAAAGGAGAGGCTGCTGAACAATGGGCATTCCAGGAGCGATCTTCGTTGGGGCCGCATGCCGACTACCTGATGAGGTTGCCAAGAGAGGAGTTCGATATCTTTAAGAGAGCATACCTCAGCTGGCTCGAAGGCGCCCTTGGAACACTGAGAATAAGGGAAGAACACCGCCGAGGGCCAGTGACGGGGCTGGATTTGGAAGGTCAATTAGGGGCTGTTGTGAAGCTGCTCAATCGGAAGGCTGACGCACCGCGGATCGCGAGCTATTTGGCGCGCTATTTCAGCGGCGATCAGATGGCAGTTATCTATACACTCCTCGATGACCTGATTGACGCTGGTGTCCGGAACTCCGATGTCGGAGGCTACAAGGCGGGATTCGACGCTGTGTATAAACTCCAACTGCGAAAAACCTCAGCTTCTGATACGTGGATTGAAGGGTGAAGGAACGAATGAACGACAAAGTCTACTTTCGTCTTGTTGGGCCTGTAATGGCGGTTGTGCTAGTGATTGCCCTAATTGATCGTCCGTACGCGCCGCAAATCGCCTCAACCGGACTGATTACAGTTTTTTTGGCAAGGTACGGGATCAAATGGTCATGGCCTGACGACCAGCCGCGACCGTCTCTCTGGCGCACGACAGCTAGCTTGTTAGCGATTGCACTCCTTGATGCCGGATGGCTGAAATTCCTCGGGTAACTCAGTTTGGTATCGCATGGGCAGCGAAATGTGTTCAAGTGGCGGCAAGTTCTGGCGCGTCCTTACCGACGGGCGGTTTGCGGCTGAGAGCGGACGGCGGCTCCCCTATGTGGGGGAGTCGATCCGGCTAAGGCGTCTGAGCGGCAGCGAAGACGCGCAAGGCCAGATCGGGTGGGTACCACTTTCGACGTTTGCCCCCCACCCGCTCGCGCTTCGCGCTTCGACCTCCCCACAAGGGGGAGGTGATTTGAGCTACGCCGCTTCCGCCAGTTTCACCAACTGGGAGAGTACCGCCTGCACGCCCTTCAGCCGCGCTTCGGGGGTCGGCCAATCGCGCGACACTATGATCTTCTGATCGGGGCGGACTTTCATGGTGCCGCGCTGCGCCGTGATGAACTTCACAAGCGCCAGAGGATTGGCGAATTCGTTGTGGCGGAAGGCGATGGTGCCGCCTTTCGGTCCCGCCTCCACCTTCTCCACCGACGCCGCGCGGCAGAGCTGCTTGATCGCCACGATCTCGAACAGATGGCGCACTTCCTCGGGCAGCGGGCCGAAGCGGTCGATCAGCTCTGCGGCGAAGCGTTCGATGTCCTCGCGCGTTTCGATCCCCGCCAGCCGGCGGTACAGCGCCATGCGCACGTTGAGGTCCGGCACATAGGCTTCGGGAATGAGCACCGAGGCGCCGATGCTGATCTGTGGCGACCACTGGTCGGCGATCTCGGCCGCTTCGCCGCTGCGCATCTGCGAGACGGCTTCCTCCAGCATCTCCTGATACAGCTCGATGCCGACTTCCTTGACGTGGCCGGACTGTTCCTCGCCGAGCAGATTGCCGGCGCCGCGGATGTCCATGTCGTGGCTGGCGACGGTGAAGCCCGCGCCCAGCTGATCGAGCGACTGCAGCACCTCGAGCCGGCGCTCGGCGGATTCGGTCGGCTTGCGGTCGGGCGGCGTCGTCAGATAGGCGTAGGCGCGCTGCTTGGCGCGCCCGATGCGCCCGCGCAACTGGTAAAGCTGCGACAGGCCGAACATGTCGGCGCGGTGCACGATCAGCGTGTTCGCGGTGGGGATGTCGAGGCCGCTCTCGACGATGTTGGTGGAGACCAGCACGTCCACCTTGCCGTCATAGAACGCCGTCATCACGTCTTCCAGCGCGGTGGACGCCATCTGGCCGTGGGCGCGCGCCGATTTTACCTCCGGCACCACGGTCTTGAGGAATTCCTGCGCCTCGCCGAGATCGGAGATGCGCGGCACGACGTAGAAGCTCTGCCCGCCGCGGTAATGCTCGCGCAGCAGCGCCTCGCGCACCACCAGCGGATCGAACGGCGTCACGAAGGTGCGCACGGCGAGGCGGTCGATCGGCGGCGTGGTGATCAGCGAAAGGTCGCGCACGCCCGACAGCGCCAGTTGCAGCGTGCGCGGGATCGGCGTGGCGGTCAGGGTGAGCACATGCACGTCGGCTTTCAGCGCCTTCAGCCGCTCCTTGTGCGAGACCCCGAAATGCTGCTCCTCGTCGACCACCACTAGCCCGAGATTGCTAAATGCAATGCTGTTGGCGAGCAGCGCATGGGTGCCGATGACGATATTCACGTCGCCGGCCGCCAACCCGTCCTTGGTCTCGCGCGCTTCCTTCGCATCCACGAAACGCGACAGTTGGCGCACCTTCAGCGGAAACCCGGCGAAGCGTTCCGCGAAGATTTTGGTGTGCTGGCGCGCCAGAAGCGTGGTCGGCACTACCACGGCGACCTGTTGGCCCGACATCGCCACCACGAAGGCGGCGCGCAACGCCACTTCCGTCTTGCCGAACCCGACGTCGCCGCAGATCAGCCGGTCCATAGGCCGACCTTTCGCCAAGTCCTCGATGGCGTCGGCGATGGCTTTCTCCTGGTCCTCGGTCTCCTGATAGGGAAAGCGGGCGCAGAATTCGTCGTAAAGGCCTTGCGGCGGATCGGACGCCGGCAGCGATTTGAGTTCGCGCGCGGCGGCGATGCGGATCAGTTCGGACGCGATCTCGCGCACCCGCTCCTTGGCGCGCGATTTGCGCTGCTGCCAGCCGGCGCCGCCGAGGCGGTCGAGCACCGCGCCCTCCTCCGCGCCATAGCGGGTGAGCAGTTCGATATTCTCCACCGGCAGGAACAGCTTGCCGCCGTCGTAATGCAGCTCCAGGCAATCGTGCGGCGCGCCCGCGACGTCGATGGTCTGCAGGCCGACATAACGCCCGACGCCGTGCTCGATATGGGTGACGAGATCGCCCGGCGTCAGACCGGACGCTTCGGAGAGGAAATTCTGCGCCCGGCGCGCGCGCGTATGCGAGCGCACCATGCGGTCGCCGAGAATGTCCTGCTCGCTGACCACGGCGAAATCGGGGGCCTCGAAACCGTGCTCGATGCCGAGCACGGCGAGGCCCACGGCGCGCGCATCCATGGCCCGAGCGTCGGGCCAATCGGCAACGCGGCGCAGCGCGGCGAGTCCGTGATCGGCCAGCACGCCGCCCATGCGCTCGGCCGAACCTTCCGTCCAGGCGGCGACGATCACGCGCTTGTCCGCCGCGTGCAGCGCGTCGATATGCGCATCGGCGGCCGCGAAGACGTTGACATTGCCCTGGGCGCGCTCCGGTGCGAAGTCGCGGCCCAGCCTGCCGCCCGCATCGACCGAATGCATCGACTCCGGCGCCTGGAACGGCGACAGGTCGCGCACCGCACGGCCTGCCAGCGCCGCGTTCCATTCCTCCGCCATCAGATAAAGCCGTTTGGGCTGAAGCGGCTTGTAGGGCGGCGATTTCAGCGCGCTTTTGCTGTCGCCATTGAGGAATTGGCGGCGCGTGTCGTAATAGTCGGCGACCAGCTCGAGCCGCGCCGCCTTCGCCTCCTCGATGTGATGGCCGAGCATCATGAGCGCGCGCGGCGCGAAATCGAACAGCGTGTCCATCCGCTCGTAGAACAGCGGCAGCCAATGCTCCATGCCTTGGGCGTGGCGCCCGGCACTGACGGATTCGTAGAGCGTGTCGTCGCTCGCCGGCCCGAAGGCGGCGACATAGCCGGTGCGGAAGCGGCTGATCGAAGCGTCGTCGAACGGCACTTCGCTGGCGGGCAACAGTTCGATGGCGGACACCTCGCCCGACGACAATTGCGTCTCGGCGTCGAAGCGGCGGATGGCGTCCAGCCGGTCGCCGAAGAAATCGAGGCGCAGCGGCTGTTCGCCCGGCGGCCAGAGGTCGACGATGCCGCCGCGCAGCGCGAAATCGCCCGGCTCGCGCACCGTTCCTGCGCGAACGTAGCCGTTGTGGGCGAGGAACGCGGCGAGCTTCTCGTGCGAGACAGCATCGCCGACGCGCGCGGCGAAGCTCGCGCCCAGTATCGCGTCGCGCGGCGGCACGCGTTGGAGGACGGCGTTGACGGTGGTGACGACGACGGCCGGTCCGGACTCCTTTCCGCGCCGCGCCAAAGCCGCCAACGTCGCCAGCCGCTGGCTTTCGATGTCGGGCTTGGGCGATACGCGGTCGTAAGGCAGGCAGTCCCAGGCCGGAAACGACAGCACGGGCACGGCGGGCGCGAAGAAACGCATAGCGTCGATGGCGGCGGCGGCGCGTAGATCGTCGGCGGCGACGAACATCACCAGCCCTTTGAGGCGAGAGGCCGTTTCAGCCGCCAGCCAGGCATCGTAGCCCTCCGGCGCGCCGCTGATCGTCAACCGGCCCTCGGTGCGGGCGATATAATCTACACGTTCCACGTCGGGTCTTTACGCTCGCACAGGGCTTTCAATTTCACGAAAACGGGAGTGTCGTAGGCGGCGGGCACCGCCGCCTCGCCCTTGAGCCAGGAAAAAACCTGTTGATCGGGCGCATCGAGCAGCGCTTCGAGCTGATCGAGGCCGGCATCGTCCAGGCCCGCCAATTCGCACGCGGCGAAGGTTCCGAAGATCAGATCGACCTCCTTGAAGCCGCGCCGTTGGGCGCGGAACAATAGCCGTTTGCGGCGGGCCTCCGAAGAGCCACCTTTTTCACCGTCCGTCATGGGCCGGATATAGACCTTCACCGGGGCATCTTCTAGCCGGATGCTCTATCCGCAAGTTCACCAGCTGCGGCTTCTCGTCTTAGTTGAAGCGGTGACACAAACTCAGTATGCTGGGCTCATAATATGGTCGCAGTTTTGGGGGAAGCGATGAAGTACGTCTGCTTGCTCATCGTCGCGATTTTGGTTGCGGGCTGCATTCGAACATCAACGCAAATGCTTGACGAGAGAACTGCGATTATCACCGGTCGCGGAACTGCTTTTGACAAGGCAGCAACAGTTCAACATGACGTATTGTTGAGGGCTGCCATTCTCGCTAATTCACGCGGCTTTAGGTACTTTCAGATTGTCGGCGGCGCTGATCAAACACGTATCGCTACAATGGTGATCCCAGGTCAAACCTACTCGTCCGGCTATGCGACTGGGACGGCGACGACCATGGGAAACACTACGTTCGGCAGCGCCAACTACTCAGGTTCCAGTTACACGACTCCAACCAGTGTCGTGCCACTTGTCAAACCGGGAATGGACGTAACGATTCGGATGTTCAGACAGGGAGAAGTCTACCCCGGTCAGCCAGGCATCTGGGACGCGCAGAGCATTCTTGCCGCGAACAAGTAAGCCGTCGTCGTGGCCGGGCTTGACCCAGCCATCCAGCGAAAAAGAAATCTTCTGGCGCGCCGTCGCGCGCCGACTGGATGGCCGCCTCAAGGGCGGCCATGACGAATCCGAGAGGGCGGATTATCCTCCCGGATCATGCGCCCTTCGATTCTCTTTCCCCTGTTTGCCGAGACGCGCACCCTGCCGGGCGTCGGCCCCCGGCTGGAAAAACTGATCGCGCAGGTTGCGGGCAAGCGGCTCGTGGACCTGATCTTCGATCTGCCGGTTGGCGTGGTGGACCGCTCCTACCGCCCCAAGCTGATCGCGGCCGAGGCGGGGCGCATCGCCACCGTCACCGTCAACGTGCTCGACCATCTGCCGCCTTACGACAAGCGCCAGCCCTATCGCGTGCGTTGTTCGGACGATACGGCCGCGCTGGAACTCGTCTTCTTCCACGCCAAGGCGGATTACCTGAAGCAGATTCTCCCCGCCGGTTCGCGGCGCATCGTCAGCGGGCGCATCGAGCGCTTCAACAATCGTTTGCAGATGCCGCACCCGGATTATGTCTTGCCGCCGGAGCAAGAAGCCGAGTTGCCGCTGCACGAGCCGGTCTATGCGCTGACCGAAAACCTGCCCGGTAAATCGCTGGCCAAGGCGATCCGCGGCGCGTTGGAAAAGGTTCCGGCGATGCCCGAATGGCAAGACGCTTCGTACCTCAAGGCGCGCGACTGGCCGTCGTTTGCCGAAGCGCTGAAGAAGGCCCACGCGCCGGTGCACGAGGGCGATCTCCTGCCGACCACGCCGGAACGCTCGCGGCTCGCCTATGACGAACTTCTGGCGAACCAGCTCGCGCTGATCCTGATCCGCGCCCATATGCGCGCCGCCAAGGGGCGCGTGCTCAAGGCCGACGGACATTTGAAAGCCAAGGCGCTGGCCGCCCTGCCCTTCACGCTGACCGAAGCGCAGAAGCAGGCGCTGGCCGAGATCGAGGCCGACATGGCCTCCGACACACGGATGCTGCGGCTGCTGCAAGGCGACGTGGGCGCGGGAAAAACCGTGGTCGCCATGCTGGCGCTGCTCGGCGCGGTGGAAGCGGGCGCGCAAGGCGCGCTGATGGCGCCCACCGAAATTCTCGCCCGTCAGCATATGGCCGCGCTGGAGCCGATGGCTGAGGCCGCCGGCGTACGCATGGCGCTGCTCACCGGGCGCGAACGCGGGCCGTCGCGCGAGGCGATGATGGAGGCGCTCGCCAAGGGCGAGATCGATATCCTGGTCGGCACCCATGCGCTGTTCTCGGAAGACGTTGCCTTCCGCGACCTGGGCTTGGCGGTAGTCGACGAGCAGCACCGCTTCGGCGTGCATCAGCGGATGACCCTGCAAGGCAAGGGCGAAAAGCTGGTCGACGTACTGGTGATGACGGCAACGCCCATCCCGCGCACCCTGGCGCTTACGGCCTATGGCGACATGGACGTGTCGCGGCTGCATGGCCGCCTGCCCGGCCGCAAATCCGTGGACACGCGCGTGCTGCCGACGGAACGGCTGGATGAAGTAGTGGAACATCTGCGCAAGGCGATTGCGGTGGGCGCGCGCGCCTATTGGGTGTGCCCGTTGGTGGCGGAATCCGAGAAGATCGATCTCGCCGCCGCCGAGGAACGCGCGGTCGAACTGAAGCAGGCGCTGGGGCCGAAAGTGGGCCTGGTGCATGGCCAAATGAAAGCGGCCGAGCGCGACGCGGCGATGGAAAAATTCAAGTCCGGCGAGATCGCGATTCTGGTCGCCACCACGGTCATCGAAGTGGGCGTCGACGTGCCCGAGGCGACGATCATGGTGGTGGAGCACGCCGAACGCTTCGGCTTGGCTCAGCTGCACCAGTTGCGCGGGCGCGTGGGGCGCAGCGACAAGCGCTCAAGCTGCCTGTTGGTCTACCAACCGCCGCTGGGCGAGACCGCCAAGGCGCGGCTGAAAACCTTGCGCGAGACCGACGACGGGTTCGTCATCGCCGAAGAGGATTTGCGCTTGCGCGGGCCCGGCGAACTGCTCGGCACGCGCCAGAGCGGCGAGGTGGAATTCCGTATGGCCGATCTTGCGGCGCATGGCGAATTGCTGGCGGCGGCGCGCGACGACGCCAAGCTGGTGCTGTCGCGCGATCCCGATTTGCGTTCGCCGCGCGGCGAAGCCTTGCGCGTGCTGCTCTATCTTTTCGGTCGCGATGAAGCGGTGCGGTATTTGAGAGCGGGATAATCAGGCGCTCGTCGCCCGCGTTTTTTCTTCCGACAACGCCAATTTGCCTGCTGCCAGCACCATCGCGAGCACTGCTTCACCCCACGCCAAGGCCGGCGACAGCCAGAGCGGATCGCTGGCGCGCGGGAAGAAGAACACCAGGCTCGTTTCGTAATTCAGGCCTTTGACGATGGCCGGAAGCAGAATGTAAAGCGCGAATAGAATTGCAATCGCGGCGATATCGCCGCTTTTGCGGCGCGACAGCATGCTGGCCAGCACTACGAGCGCCATGTCGCGGTTGAGGAATCCCAGCATCGCGCCGACCGCCGCCTGATCCGGCGGCGTGTGCCCCAGCCAGACGAGCAGCGCAATTCCGACGCCGAGTGTGGCCAAAGCGGCCGTCATCCAGCCTTGCAGGCCCGCCAGCGCCGGTCCGAATTGGAATTTGGCGAACGCGCGTCCCAGCCAACGGTAGTGCACCCGATCCTTGGGTTCGAGGAACACCATCAGATAAGCGAGTGCGCCGAACGTCGTGCCGGCCAGCAGCAAGCGGCTCGCCACCACATCGAGATGTGCCAATGCGCCAAAGCCGGAGAGCCATGCGTCGAAACCCGCCACATAGAGGCCGATGAACAACAGGAATCCCAGCCAGACGAACGGGCCGTTGCGCATTTTGAGTTCAAGCTTCATCTGGCGCACGCAGCCCGTCAGCGTCCAGGCGGTGAAAATCGCGAGCGACAAAAGCAGGAAGGCGCGCGCGTCCAGCGCCAACCCCCACCAGACGATGAAATCGATCGGCGCCGCGCGGGCAAGCATGGAGCCGGCGGGATCGGCGGTCGACCAGACGAGATAGGCGGCAATCGCCGCGGCGAGGCCGACGGCCTGATAGAGAAAGACCTCGAACTGCGAATGGGCCTGGCGGCGTCCGGCGGCGATCAGGCTGGCAAGGAGAGCGGCCGCCTGCGCGATCACGCCGATGGCGAGGTAATAGACCAGTTCGATCAACGCCACGGCCGCGCCGCGGTTGCCCAGAAGATCGACCAGGATGACGGCCAAGCAGATCGCACCGCCGAACCAGTTGTAGATCGTGGAGCCGAACAGCTTGCCCCAGGTCATGGCGCCGGCGCCGAGCGAGGATAGGCGCTGGCCGTCCCAGGTTCGGTCGCGGATTTCGCCTACCACGCTCAACGCCGCGTTGCGCGTGCCCCAGACCACGACGATCAGATAATAGAGCCAGCGCGCAGCCTCTCCCGGCCCGCTGACCATGCCTTCCGTCAGCGCGGCGGCAAAGAAGACCAGCGCCAGCACCACCGCCATCAGGAACATCCGGCGCGGCGTCAATTCCAGCCACAGATTGCGTTGGAATTCCGGGTTCATGAGCCCTGCCCCACCTGCTTGAAATAAGCGTCTTCCAACGCCTTGGTGGACTCCCCGAAGCTCGACACCTCAAAGCCCGACGCCAGCAGGTCGCGGATCAGCTTGGCGCGCGCAGCCGCATTCTTCGTATGGGTGATGAGGGCATGGTAATCGTCGGCCTCGATCACATCGACGCCGGCGCGGACGGCCAGGAATTCGCGCAGGTCGCTGCGCGCGGTGGCGACTTCCAGGATATAGCGCGGACGCTCCACGTCGCGCACTTTGATCGCCTGTCCGCCCACGATCAGGCCGGCCTCGATAATGATCATTTCCGAACAATAATCTTCCAGCTCGGCCAGAATGTGGGAGGACACGACCAGGGTCATGCCTGCGTCCTTGAGCATCAGCAGCAGCACGGAGAGGTCGCGCCGCGCCTGCGGATCGAGGCCGGCGGCCGGTTCGTCGAGCAGCAGCACGCGCGGCTCGTGGACGATGGCCTGGGCAATGGCCAGTCTCTGGCGCAGCCCGCGCGACAGCTCGCCGGCCCTGGCTTCCAGCCGGTCCAGTAGGCCGACGTGCCCCGCCGCCTTCTCCACCGCGCCGGCGACCAGGGCCGGAGCGATCCCGCGGGCGCGGGCCGCATAGTTTAGAACGCGTCTGACGCTCAGCGCGTCATAAAGGCCATAGAAGTCAGGCAGATAGCCCAGCCGGGCGTGGATCGCGCGCGGGGCCTGCAAGGTGTCGAGCCCGTCGATCGTCACGCGGCCCGAATAAGGCGGTTCCAACGCGGCAAGACAGCGCAAGAGCGTGGTCTTGCCCGCGCCGTTGGGACCGACCAAGGCGGTGATGGTCTGCGGCGCCACATGAAGGGAAATGCCCTTCAACGCGCGCACCGACGGGTACTCGTAAACGAGATCGCGAACTTCGATCATGACGCCCAACTCAAGCCGGGGCGATCTTACCGCGCTTTTGTCAACGAATGATAATTTTCGTTACTTTCGCGGTCGCACGTTTGTGCGATATAGCGAGTGCAACCGCGGGTTTTCCGGAGGGTTTGCGGCTACACCAGTCAGCCAGGAGTACGGTCCATGCGTATTGTGATGATCGGAAGCGGATATGTCGGCCTCGTCTCGGGGGCGTGTCTCTCGGAATTCGGCCATGACGTGGTCTGCATAGACAACGACGCCGACAAGATCGCCGGGCTGAAGCATGGCGTCATGCCGATCTACGAGCCGGGCCTGGAGGAAGTCGTCGCCACCAACGTCAAGGCAGGCCGGCTGTCGTTCGAGACCGATCTGAAGAAGGTCGTTCCGGGCGCCGAAGCGGTGTTCATCGCCGTCGGCACGCCCAGCCGGCGCGGCGACGGTCATGCGGACCTGAGCTATGTCTTCGCCGTGGCCGAGGAAATCGCCGCCAGTCTTTCAAACTATGCCGTGATCGTCACCAAATCGACGGTTCCCGTCGACACCAACCGGAAGGTGGAGAAGATCATCCGCAAACTGCGTCCCGACGCGGATTTCGACGTCGCCTCCAATCCGGAGTTCCTGCGCGAAGGCTCGGCGATCGAGGATTTCAGGCGACCGGACCGCGTCGTGGTAGGCTGCGAATCCGAACGCGCCCGCGCGGTGATGAAGGAAGTCTACCGCCCGCTCTTTCTGAACGAGACTCCCATCCTCTTCACCACCCTCGAAACCTCGGAACTGATCAAATACGCGTCCAACGCCTTTCTGGCGACCAAAATCACCTTCATCAACGAGATGGCCAGCCTGTGCGAAAAGGTCGGCGGCGACGTACAGGACGTGGCGCGCGGCATGGGGCTCGATGGACGCATCGGCAACAAGTTCCTGCACGCGGGCCCCGGTTTCGGCGGCGCCTGCTTTCCCAAGGACACGCTGGCGCTGCTCAAGACGGCGCAGGAATACGGCACGCCGATCCGCATCGTCGAGGCGGTGGTGGCCGTCAACGCCGAGCGCAAGCAGCAGATGGCGGAAAAGATCGAACGCGCATTCAGCGGCGTATCCGGAAAAACCATCGCCGTGCTGGGCCTCACCTTCAAGCCGAACACCGACGATATGCGCGACGCGCCCAGTCTGGTCATCGTGCCGTATCTGCAGAACAAAGGCGCGCGCATCCAGGCCTTCGATCCCGAAGGGGCGAAGGAAGCCAAGAAGCGGCTGAATCTCGACCTCCATAAGGATGCCTACGACGCGCTCGACGGCGCGGACGGCGTCGCGATCCTCACTGAGTGGAACGAGTTCCGCGCGCTCGATCTGGCGCGCGTGAAGTCTCTTCTCAAACGCCCGCTGATGATCGATTTGCGCAACATCTACCGCCCGGAACTGATGAAAGCTGCCGGATTCGAGTATTTCAGCGTGGGACGCGCGAGCGCAAAATAACCCGCAGTCCAGCGATTTTTTGCGGGAATATGGCGCCAAACTGGACGCCGGCCACCCACCGCGAGTAGGCTAACGCGGGGCGTTTGAGGGGTGTGCCATGGGTATGATCTGGTTTGTCGCTCCGCTGGTCCTGGCGGGGCTCGGTTTTCTATTCTTTCTGGGAGGCGCCGGGCATCTTCTGCATGGACGGGCAGGCAGGGCCGGTCTCGGCCTGGGCGGCGGCGGCGCGATCACCATCGCCGGACTGGCGGCTGGGCTTCTCGGCCTCAACCTGCAAAGCTATTCGCGGCTGACCTACGAAGCGCCGGTCGCCGAAATCGGCATCCACGCGCAGAATCCGGCCGAGAAGTTTTTCACCGTCACGGTGCATCGCCTCGACGGCACGGATCGCACGACCACCTGCACCCTACAGGGCGACGAGTGGCTGCTCAGCGGGCGCGTGCAGAAATGGAAGCCTTGGGCCAACGAGTTGGGTCTGAACGCGACCTACACGCTCAATCAGCTATCCAACATGTACTTCTCGGCCGCGGAAGCGAACGGCAGGCCGATCACGTCCTGCGACATCCAAGGCCCGGCGCCGCAAATCAATCAGTACCTGCCCGAGAGCTGGGTCAACTGGCTGATGGCCCACGCCCTGGTGCAGGACCGCCGCTTTGGCTCGGCGAACTTCATGCCGCTGGCGGACGGCGCGGTCTACAAGGTGGTGATCACCCAGTCGGGCTTCAATGCCGAACCGGTCAATGACGCGGCCGCCAAGGCGAACGAGGCAAGAGACAACGGCCTCTAACCCGGCCCGAAGGGCGGCCGCAAGGCCGCCCTTCGCGTCAAACGTTCAGTCCTTGCCCTTCTTAAGTCCGCGATGTTCGAGCATCGGGCCGATTTCGGGGTCCTTGCCGTAGAAGGCGCGGAACATCGGGCCGTAATCCAGCGTGTGGCCGCGCGACAGGATCAAGTCGCGGAAGCGCTGGCCGTTCTCGCGCGTCAAGCCGCCATGCTTCCGGAACCAGGCGTAGGCGTCGTCATCCAGCATCTCGGTCCATAGATAGGCGTAGTAGCCGGCGGCATAGCCGTTGCTCCAGATGTGCAGGAAATAGCTGGAGCGATAGCGCGGCGGCACCGTGGCCAGATTCAAGTGGGTGTTCTTGAGCGCTTGGATTTCGAACTTGTCGACATCCTCCTTGGGCGCGCCGACCGGCAGCGTGTGCCACTGCATATCGAGCTGGGCCGCGGCCAAAAGTTCGGTCAGCTCGTAGCCTTGGTTGAACTTGGCGGCCTTCTTGATCTTATCCACCAGGACCTGCGGCATGGGCTTTCCGGTCTCGACATTGACTGCGTAGTGCTTGAACACGGCCGGATCGGACGCCCAATGCTCGTTGAACTGCGAGGGGAACTCGACGAAGTCGCGCGCCACATTGGTGCCGGACAGCGACGGATACTGCTGATCGGCAAATAGACCGTGCAGGGCGTGGCCGAACTCATGGAACATGGTGGTGACGTCGTCGAACGTCAGCAGCGCCGGCTGGCCGGGCGCCGGCTTGGTGAAGTTTGCGACGTTGTAGATCACCGGCTTGGTGCCCAAAAGCTTGGACTGGCCGACGAAATTATCCATCCAGGCGCCGCCGGATTTATTATCGCGCTTGAAGTAGTCGAAATACATCAGACCCAGCGACGAACCGTCCTCGTCGAAAACCTCGAACACGCGCACATCCGGCTGGTAGACGGGGATGTCTTTGCGCTCCTTGAAGGTGATCCCGTAGAGCTGGGTCGCGGCATAGAGCACGCCGTTCTCGAGCACGTTGTTGAGTTCGAAGTACGGCTTGATCTGGCTTTCGTCCAAATCGTATCTGGCCTTGCGCACCTGCTCGGCATAATGGTCCCAGTCCCACGGCTCAAGCTTGAAGCGTTTGCCGCCTTTATTGATCACCGCCTGGATGTCCTTGGCCTCGCCGCGCGCCTTGGCGGTGGCGGCCGGCACCAGCTTGGACAGGAATTTCTCCACCGCGGCCGGCGTCTTGGCCATCTGGTCGTCGAGCACATAGGCGGCATAATTCGGGAAGCCCAACAACGCGGCCTTTTCGGCGCGAAGCTTGGCCATGGTGGCGATGGTGTCTCTTGTATCGTTGGCGTCGCCCTTTTCGGTGCGCGTCCACGAATCCATGAACAGTTCCTCGCGCACTGCGCGGTCGTTCAGCGACTGAAGCGAGGGCTGCTGGGTGGTGTTCTGCAGCGGGATCACCCATTTGCCCTGAAGGCCGCGGCTTTGCGCCGCCTCGGCCGCCGCGGCGACGGCGCCGTCGCTCATGCCCGCCAGCTTGGACTTGTCGTCCACCACCAGCGCGCCGTCCTTGGTTCCGGCCAGCAACTTGTTGTTGAAGGCGGTCTCCAGCACAGAGAGCTTCTCGTTGAGGTCGCGCAGCGTGACCTTATCGGCATCCGACAGCTTGGCGCCGGCCTGCACGAAGTCGTGGTGATAGACTTCGATCAGCATCCGCGCTTCGGGATCCAGATTCAGCGTGTCTCGCCGGTCGTAGATGGCTTCGACGCGCTTGAATAGCTTGTTGTTGAGATAGATGGCGTCGTGATGGGCGGCAAGCTTGGGCGCCTCGGTCTCCTGCACTTTTTGCAGCGTGTCGTCGGTATTGGCCTGGGTCAGCGCATTGAACACCAGCTCGACCTGGGTCAGCATCTGGCCGGTCTTCTCCATCGCCACAATGGTATTCTCGAAGGTCGGCGGCGCGGGGTCGTCGGCGATCGCCTCGATCTCGGCCAGTTGGCGCTTCATGCCTTCTTCGATGGCGGGCTCGAAGTCGCTGTCCTTGATGCGGTCGAATTGCGGCGCCTGGTACGGCAGCGTGCTGGGTTCGAAGAGCGGGTTGGTTTCGGCCGGCAGAGCCGCAGGCGCCGGGGGCGGCATCGGTTTGTCCTCCGTGGAACAGGCGGCCAACGCCAAAACGGCGACGGCGCTCAAACACATCGTGCGAATCCGAGACATCGCGGAATTCCCTCAAGGTTGTGGCGACGACCGCAGCCGTCAGGCCAGACAAACAATCGGCCGGGACCATACTCGCCGCCGCGTGCGTCTGTCTTCAAGAAAAGGTGATGAGGTCAAGCTGATGCGCGAAAATGGCAGGGCGGACTCACTCTTATTCGGGCGTGATGAGCTGAAGCTTGGGAAAATAGGTGCGATAGCGTGCGCCATCGCGTGTCAGCAACTCGTAACCCGCCACGGCTGCGTGCGCGCCGACGAAGAAATCCGGTAACGTGGAGGTGCGCGCTCCACCGCGTCGCCGGTAGGCTGCGAACGCCTTGCCGGCAAGAAATGCGGCCTCGTAGGGCAGATGCTCGCGGTCGAACATGTCTCTTGGCAGCGCCTCTTCGAGGTCTTCGACGCGTGAGAAACGGACCGACACTTCGGCATAAATGATGGCGTTGATCACCAGGCGTGTACGCTCGGCTGCCGCTTCGATGGCCTGCGACGACCATCGAAGCCAGCGCGCGTCCTCGGTCATAAGATCCAACAGGACGTTGCTGTCGACCAGAACAGTCATCAGACGCCGCGCGTGAGCGCCATGATCTCATCCGTGCTCATGGCGACGTCGCCGCGTCCGCGCAGATGCGCCGCCACGCGTGTGCCGCGGCTTTCTTTCGTCCGGCCGGGTTTGCGCATAATGCGGACATGGCGGCCGTCGAAAATAAACTCCACGTCGGTGTGCGGCAGCAGGCCGGCTTTTTCTCGGATTTCCGCCGGAATGGTCACCTGCCCCTTGGTCGTGACGCGCATGCGCTTACTCCTATTCTTACTTGTAAGAGTATTACCAATACGGTGCAGTGTCAATTGTCCTGTTAAGTACATCCGTTACCGGAAAATGACGGTGCGCGTGCCGTTGAGTAGGACGCGGTGCTCCGCGTGCCATTTGACCGCGCGCGCCAGCACGACGGATTCGAGGTCGCGGCCCGCCGCCACCATGTCCTCCACCGAGAAGGCGTGCGTCACGCGCTCTACCGCCTGCTCGATAATCGGCCCTTCGTCGAGATTGTTGGTCACGTAATGCGCCGTGGCGCCGATCAGCTTGACGCCGCGCTCGTGCGCCTGCTGGTAGGGCCTGGCGCCCTTGAAGCTGGGCAGGAAGGAATGATGGATGTTGACGATCTTGCCCGCATACTGCCCGCAGAATTCCGGCGACAACACCTGCATGTAGCGCGCCAGTACGATCAGCTCGACATTGCGGTCCCGCGCGATGCCTAGCAGCGCCGTTTCCTGATCTGCCTTGGTGGCCGCCGTGACCGGCAGGTGATGGAACGGAATCTTCGCCGCCGCGGCCACGTCGGCGAAATCGCGATGGTTGGAAACGATGGCGCGGATGTCCGCCGGCAGCGCGCCGATCCGATGGCGATACAACAAATCGTTCAGGCAATGGCCGAACTTGGAGACCAGCACCAAAGCCGGCAGTTTCGCGCCCTGGACGTGAAACGCGGAATTCATGCCGAATTTCTCGCGCACCGGCAAAAAATCCTTGTCGAGTTCGGCCGGCGTCAGCGCCGCTTGCGCCTGGAAACTGGTGCGCATGAAGAATAGGCCGTTGTCCGGATCGCCAAACTGGGCGCTGTCCACGATGTTGCAGCGATGTTCGAACAGGAACCGCGAGACGTCCGCGACGATGCCGATCCGGTCCCGGCAGGACAAAGTGAGGATGAAGCGGTCGGCTTTGTTCGGTTCAGGCAATGTAGCCCCGCTCCTTGAGATAGGTGAGGATTTTCGCGGCTTGCACCGACGGGTCCGGATCGACCGTATGTACCACGAGTTCGGCCCGTTCGGGAGGCTCGTAGGGACTGTCGATGCCGGTGAAGTTCTTGATCTCGCCGGCCTTGGCCTTCTCGTAGAGGCCCTTGGGGTCGCGCGCCATGCAAACCTCGATCGGCGTATCGACGAAGACTTCCACAAACTCGCTCTCGCCCACCAGTTCGCGCGCCATGCGCCGTTCCGAACGGAAGGGTGAAATGAACGACACCAGCACGATCAGCCCCGCATCGACGAACAGCTTGGCGGCCTCGGCGACGCGGCGGATGTTCTCCACGCGGTCGGCGTCGGTGAAGCCGAGGTCGCGGTTGAGGCCGTGGCGCACATTGTCGCCGTCTAGCAGATAAGTGTGGCGGCCTTGCGCCAGCAGCGCGCCCTCCACCAGATTGGCGATGGTCGATTTGCCCGATCCCGACAAGCCGGTGAACCATAAGACGGCAGGTTTCTGGTGCTTGAGACCGGCGCGCGCGTTCTTGTCGACGTCGAGAGCCTGCCAATGCACATTGGTGGCGCGCCTCAGCCCGAAGTCGATTATGCCGGCGCCGACCGTGGCGTTGCTGAAGCGGTCGATCAGGATGAAACCGCCCATGTCGCGATTGTCGGCATAAGAATCGAAGGCGAGCGGCTGGGCGAGCGAGAAATTGGCGTAGCCGATCTCGTTTAAGCGCAAGGTCTTGGCCGCCAGTTTGTCGAGCGTATTCACGTCGATCTTATACCGCAGCGCGGTAACCTGGGCCGGCACCGCGGCGGTCGCCAACTTCAGAAGATATTGCCGCCCCGGGAGCAATTCCTCTTCGGCCATCCATAAGAGATGCGCCGCAAGCTGGTCGGAGACCTCCGCCCGCGCATTGACTGCGCACAGCACGTCGCCGCGCGAGATATCGATCTCGTCGGCAAGGGTAAGCGTCACCGCCTCGCCGGCCGATGCCTCACGAAGATCGCCGTCCGCCGTGACGATGCGCTTGACGGTCGAGGTGCGCCCGGACTTCGCCACCACGATCTTATCGCCCGGCTTGATGCGCCCGCCGACGATCGTGCCCGAAAAGCCGCGGAAATCCAGATTGGGGCGGTTCACCCACTGCACCGGCAGGCGGAACGGCTTGTCGGCGAGCGCGGACTCCACATCCACCGTTTCGAGGAATGCCAGCAGCGGCGGTCCGCCGTACCAGGGCGTCCTCGGGCTTTTCGCAATCACGTTGTCGCCGAAGCGCGCCGACATCGGGATCGCGACGCGGCTGAGAAAGCCCAGATGCGCGGCGAATTCGGAGAACTCCGCCGCGATACGGTCGAATACCTCCTGCGAATAGCCGACCAGATCGATCTTGTTCACCGCCAGTACGACATGGCGGATGCCGAGCAGCGAGGCGATATAAGCGTGGCGGCGGGTCTGGGTCAGCACGCCCTTGCGCGCATCGGCCAGCAGGATGGCCAGTTCGGAATTCGAGGCGCCGGTCGCCATGTTGCGGGTGTACTGCTCGTGACCGGGTGTATCGGCGACGATGAATTTGCGCTTGTCGGTGGCGAAAAAACGATAGGCGACGTCGATGGTGATGCCCTGCTCGCGCTCGGCCTCCAACCCGTCGACCAGCAGTGCGAAATCGATGTCGTCGCCTGTGGTGCCGTGCTGTTTGGAGTCCCGCTCCAGCGCCGCCAGATGATCCTCGAACAGCAGCTTGGAATCGTAAAGCAGCCGCCCGATCAGTGTGGACTTGCCGTCATCGACGCTGCCGCAGGTGAGGAAGCGCAGCAGCGACTTCTTCTCCTGCGCCGCGAGGAAGGATTTGAGGGAGGCGGTCATCAGAAATACCCCTCCTTCTTCTTCTTCTCCATCGAAGCCTTCTCGTCGCTGTCGATCAGGCGGCCCTGGCGTTCGGACGTCGTCGCCGTGAACATCTCGGTGACGATGGCTTCAAGCGTCGCGGCGGAGGATTCGATGGCGCCCGTCAGCGGGTAGCAGCCCAGGGTGCGGAAGCGCACCAGCCGTTCTTCGATCCTTTCGCCGCTCTGTAGTTTCATCCGCTCGTCGTCGACCATGATCAGTATGCCGTCGCGCTCCACGACCGGCCGCTTCTTGGCGAAATAGAGCGGCACGATGGGGATGTTCTCGGCCAGGATGTACTGCCACACGTCCAGCTCGGTCCAGTTCGACAGCGGAAAAACGCGGATGGATTCACCCTTGTTGACGCGGGTGTTGTAGACGCGCCAAAGCTCGGGGCGCTGGTTCTTGGGGTCCCAGCCATGTGTCGCCGTGCGGAAAGAAAAGATGCGTTCCTTGGCGCGGGATTTTTCCTCGTCGCGCCGCGCGCCGCCGAAGGCCGCATCGAAGCCGTATTTGTCGAGCGCCTGCTTCAGCGCTTCGGTCTTCATCACCTGGGTGTGAAGCGCCGAACCGGAATCGAACGGATTGATGCCGCGCGCGAGGCCGTCTTCGTTGACATGCACCAGAAGCTTGAGGCCGAGGCGCTTGGCCGTGGCGTCGCGGAAGGCGATCATCTCGTGGAACTTCCACGTCGTGTCGACATGCATCAGCGGAAACGGCGGCTTGGAGGGATAAAAGGCCTTCATCGCCAGGTGCAGCATCACCGACGAATCCTTGCCGATGGAATAGAGCATCACCGGGTTGGCGAACTCAGCCGCCACCTCGCGCATGATGTGGATGCTCTCGGCCTCCAGCCGGTGCAGATGAGATACTACAGGCATATTGACGGACAATCTCACTTCCCCCGGAGAATAGCTGTGAAATAAGCGTCCCGCCCCGAGGATGCAAGAGCATCCTGCCCGGCCTCAATCCACACCTGCATTAACCTCAGGCTTTGTCCGGCACGCGCCCGTAAACGTCCTCGAAGCGCACGATGTCGTCCTCGCCGAGATAAGAGCCGGATTGGACCTCGATCAGGCAAAGCGGAACCTTGTCGCGATTCTCGAGGCGGTGCTTTTCGCCCAGCGGGATGAAGGTCGACTCGTTTTCCTTCAGCTTGAAGGTCTTCTCGCCGACAGTCACCAGCGCGGTTCCCTGCACCACGACCCAATGCTCGGCGCGGTGATGGTGCATCTGCAGCGACAGCCGGCCACCCGGCTTGACGATGATGCGCTTGGCCTGGAAGCGGTCGCCAAGAGCGATGGTCTCGTAGCTGCCCCAAGGGCGGAAAACGGTGGCGTGCTCCTTGAACTCGCTCCGCTTGGCCGCCTTGAGGCGGTCCACGATAATCTTGACGTCTTGCGCCCGGGCCTTGTCCGCCACCAGGACGGCGTCCTTGGTGACCACGACCGCAAGATTGCGCACGCCGACCAGCGCCACCAGTCTCTCTTCACTCCGCACGAAGGAATCGCGCGCATCGTACGCGATCACGTCGCCTTGCAGGACGTTGCCCTGCTCGTCCTGCTGCTGGATTTCCCACAAGGACGACCACGAGCCGACGTCGCTCCAGCCGATGGCGCAAGGCACCAGAGCGGCGCGGCCGGTGTGCTCCATGACGGCATAATCGATGGAGATATTCGGCGCCCGCGCGAAACTTTCGCCGTCGAGGCGGATGAAATCGAGGTCGCGCTTGGCCTTCGCCACCGCCTCGCGCACCGCCGGCATCACATCCGGCGCAAGACGGGCGGTTTCTTCCAGCAGCACGTCGGCGCGGAAGACGAACATGCCGCCGTTCCAGAAATAGCCGCCGTCGGCGAGATAACGCTTGGCCGTTTCGGCATCGGGCTTTTCGACGAAGCACTGCACCTTGAAGGCGCCGTCGAGGCCGGCCAGCGCCGCGCCGCGCTGGATATAGCCGTAGCCGGTCTCGGGCTTGCTGGGGGTCATGCCGAAGGTGACGATGTTGCCGGCCTCGGCCGCGCGCACGGCCACCGCCAGAGCGTCGCGGAAGGTCGCCTGCTTGGTCACCACATGATCCGAGGGCAGCAGCACGACGATACCCTTGGGGTCGGTCTCGGCCACGATCAGCGCCGCGACGGCCGCCGCCGGCGCGGTGTTGCGCCCTTGGGGTTCGAGCACGATGGCCCCCGGCTTGACGCCGATCTGCTGCATCTGTTCGGCGACCAGGAAGCGGTGGTCGTCATTGCAGAGCACAATCGGCGGCGCCGCGCCCGGCAGGCCTGCCCGAAGCGCCGTGTCCTGGATCATCGTGCGCGGGCCGCAGAGCGCCAGCAGTTGCTTAGGCAGCGCCGAGCGCGACAACGGCCATAGCCGCGTACCCGAACCGCCGGAAAGAATGACCGGGTACAGATGATGTTCGTTGCTCATGAGCCGCGTCTCTCTCGTGAGAAATCCCACCCGGAGACTATGTTGTCGGCGACCGGATTGGAATTGCCGTCAGAGATTTACCGTGAGGGCAGCCTCGATTGAAGCCGCAAAGCCCTTATCCGGACGCGGCTGATCGTCCTGCAGGCGAGCGTCGATATCGAGCGCCCCCCAAGACAACGGCATGCGTATGCGTGCCTCGCCGATATTTACCGCCACCGGGGCCGTCGACACGACGTTCGCCCCAAGACTGTTTGGCGAACCGATCCAGACATGGTGATAGCTGAACGTGTAGGTCCAGGCGTTCGGCGCGATCCAACTTGCCTGCAGCGACGCCAGCCGTGAGTCGTCGTCCAGGCTGAAGCCGAGTGTGCGATCGCGATAGCGCATGCCGTCGATATATTTGCTATCGTCGTACGCATAACCGTAGCGGTACTCTCCAAAACTGAAGATATTCTTCGTGGCGATACTGCTGGTGTATTCAGCCGTCAGCCGCACATTCGCCCTACGTACAGGAATCCACACGCTGGCGCCAAAGAGATGGCTGGTGCCGGAATAAACGATGGGGTTGGAATCCTCGTTCATAAGCTGCATGTAAATCTCGAACGGGTGATTGGCCAAGATTCCCGAGTATTTGACATCGATATTACCTTGGCCGTTGTCTCGGCCAGGGTTCTGGGGCGTGTTAGAGATGTTCGCCCATTCCGCAAGGGGCTTGCAGGGATGTCCCGTTCCGCAAAGTTCTTCAATACGGGCCACAGCGATCTCAAGACCCGGTAACGGATTAATACTGAAGCGAAGGCCATCCCACAGCGTGTTTTTCGCGACGCGGGGACCGTTCAGCCAACCAACGAGGAATTCAAACTGCCATGGTCCAAGCCAACTGAGTACCGGCGAACTGAATGGCGTTGTATCGATCCGTGTGATGCCTACTTGCGGAAACGGTCTTGCATTGTTCGACAGCGACAAGGCTGAAATCCATCCGGGTCCCCACCAGTGGGTCATAGCGCCAGCATAAACAGCCACATTGCCGATGCGTTGGGCAATGTAGCTGCCGTCGAGCAGCATGATCTGCTTGTCCTTGTGGCCTGTCATTTGGCTGCCTGGGACCGCATTTACGACTGCCGAATTCCATAGATAGTTTTGGCTCGTCGTTTGGGCGCCGATGGCCAGATGCACCACCGTCGAATCCCATAGATATTCAAGGGTCGCTTGGCCCTGAACGTCCTGTCGTGCCATCGCATCGAAGCCGCGCACGACGGACGGACCGTTGCCGGCATCCACCGTCACCGAGGCATGTAATTCGTGCGTCTCGGTCTCGGCCATGCCACGTGCGTGCACGCGCATGGCGGCATCGCGGACATAATTCGGCTGGCCGTCGAGCGCTCCGGGCTGATCAAGTCGATACAGAATGCCACCCCAGGGAAGCGGCCATTGCGTGGTGATATTGTCGATAACGCCCGCAGCGGACAGTACTTCGATGTCGGAGCGCAGTCCGGCATCGCCCACCTCGGCCCAGGGCCCGGCCGCAGCGGCACCCAAAGCAAGCCACAAGGCCGCAAGGCAACCCAACAGAGTCTGAATAATTCTTACTTTCAAACGCTTGGCCACAACTCGCCCCGACGCTCAACATGTAAACTCTACGCAGAGTAGTAGGCGCCTACGACTCTTTTTTTGTGGCCGCCCATTATTTTTGGTGCGGCTTTCTAGAGGGTACATTGAATCCGCGTTTCGCATCTATGTCCCCAATGCAGAAAAGCATGCGGACCTTGTCGCTGACGAGAATTCGGGTTTCGTCCGCCGTCAATCCCTGACCACAATGCAGGCCAAGCCCTTGGCGAGCAACGCGGCGCAAAGCTTACGTGCGCCCGGCTTGTCCCCTACGGCAGCTCGTAGCCGCCATAGTCGCCCCTTGCCCGGCAGATCGACAGGTACAATGACCGGCGACTTGCCCTGTAGCGCCCCATCCGACGCGGCGGCGATCTTATCCCAACTCTGCGCGGCCATGGCTTGGTCGCGGAACGCGCCGAGCTGAACCTGGGCCACAGGCGGGCCAGGGGGTGGCTTCGCCCCCCCTTCGAGAATGGTCTGCCGCAGCGGCGGCGCGGCGATATCTCGCGCCGCGACTCGCTCCGGCTGAAGCCTGGGTACGGGCGGCGGAGGCTGCTTCTGCGATGGGAGGTGCACGAAGGACGCCGGCTCCACGGATGTCGCCCGCGCCGCTACATGGCTCGTGGGCGCCGGTTTGGCGGCAACCGGTTTAGCGACCGCCACCGGTTTGGCGGGAGGCGGGCGCAGGGCGAGTGCCGCGCGCTGCGATTGGTTCAGCGCCGTCAGGCTTTGGGCCGCAAGGGCATAGGCGGGATTGGCGACAAGGGCTTTGCTGTAATAATCGCGCGCCGTATCGATGTCCCCTAGCTTTTCGGCGATCTGGCCCAGACCGTAATAGGGATATTCGCGCGCGGTATTGCCGGCGGCCAGCGCCGCCAGATAGTCGCGTTTGGCCTCGGCCAGCCGGCCGAGCCTGCGATAGGCGTTGGCGCGGTTGCTGAGCGCGGGCGCAAAGCGGGGGTCGAGGCGAATAGCGTCGGAATAGTCGCGAATGGCGTTCTTTGTCCGCCCGAGCGCGTCCAGCGCCACGCCGCGGTCGAAGATCGCGCGCACACGATCGGGAGGTGACAGCGCTTTCGACGCCAGCGCTTGTGTGAAATCGGCGAGCGCGTCGGCGGGCTGACCGAGCCGTTCGTGGGCGATGCCCGAATTCATCAGCAGGCGCGCCTTGGCCGCCGTCGCAGCGCCGGGCTCGCCGCGGGCGCCGACCAGGGCGGCGGCTCCGATCAAGAGCGCCAGGGTGGCAATGCGGCTCACAAGCATGCAACGCCTCTCTTGCCCTGGGCCGAACAGCGACACGATAGCGACCTCAAGGCGAGTAGACGAAAACTGCACCGATATGCGATGAAAGGGACCCCGTGAGCACAACTTACGCACAGGTTCCTATGCCAAATTTCCGTCCCGTCCGTAAAGCCGTCCTACCCGTCGCCGGCCTCGGCACGCGCTTCCTGCCGGCCACCAAAGCCGTGCCGAAGGAGATGCTTCCGGTCGTCGACAAGCCTGTCGTCCAGTATGCCGTCGAAGAAGCCCGAGAAGCCGGGATCGAGCAATTCGTGTTCGTTACGGGTCGCGGCAAACACATTATCTCGGACCATTTCGACCACGCCTATGAATTGGAAGCCCAACTGCGCGCGCGCGACAAGACGGCCGAACTGAAAGGCCTGCTGGAGATGCTGCCGCCGACGGGCTCGGTCGGGTTCGTTCGGCAACAGCAGCCGCTCGGCTTGGGGCACGCGGTGTGGTGCGCGCGCCACTTCATCGGCGACGAGCCGTTCGCGGTTCTTTTGCCCGACGATCTGCTGGTTGGAAAGCCCAGCGGGCTGGCGCAGATGGTGGAAGCCTATCAGCGCGTCGGCGGCGGCTGCATCGTCGCCGCGGAGGAACGTCCCCGCGAGGAGACCAAGCGCTACGGCGTCATCGATCCGGGCAAAAAAAACGGCAACGCCACGGAAGTGAAAGCCTTGGTCGAAAAGCCCAGTCCCGCCAACGCGCCGTCGACGCTGTGCATCATCGGACGCTATATTCTGCAGCCGGAAGTCTTCACGGAACTCGACAAGCAGGAGCGCGGCGCCGGAGGCGAAGTCCAGCTGACCGATGCCCTGGCGCGCCTAATCGGGCGTATGCCGTTCCACGCCGTGCAGACGAGCTGCGCGCGCTACGACTGCGGCGATAAGGTGGGGTTCCTGCAGGCCAATATCGCGGTCGGACTGCAACGGCCCGACATCGCACCGGCTTTGCGGGCTGTCCTGAAGGACCTGGGCGTCTGATTGCTCGCCGTCGTCATTCATATCGCATTGAGTTTGCTTCAAAAACCTGGATAATTGTGCTTCTGCTCGGGAGCAAACGGCGACTTGGCCGGGAGGGCGCGATTTCCAGTTGCTGGACCATGCCGAGGCAGCGTGCTGCTGGCCGTAAGAGGCATATGCGTCCGTGGCGGCGAGTGCACGTCATTGCCCTTTATGGCGTCGCATCGATCATTGGCGGGCTGAGCACAATTCTATCGGCCAACGCCCAGGAACAGCCGGACACCGTTCGCAACACCTACGGGCAAGTTGGCATTCTCGACATGCCCAGCGCCCACATGGCCCCGGACGGCCAGCTTGCCTTCACAGTAGGAAACATTGGCGGGACGCAACGCTACACCTTATCCTTTCAGGCACTGCCTTGGCTCGAAACGGCATTTCGCTATAGCTTTGTCGTCAAAGGTTATTACGACCGAAGCCTCGCGATCAAAATGCGACTACTTCAAGAAAGCGTCTATCTACCTGACGTATCCCTCGGTCTTTGCAATCTGCTCGGAACGGGCATTTACTCCTGCGAATATCTCGCGGCCAGCAAACGGATCGGCAGTTTCGATTTCACATCGGGACTAGGCTGGGGACGGCTAGCCGACAATAACGTTCTCCCCAATCCCTTCGGGCTTGTTTTTTCTTCTTTCAAAACTCGTGCACCACCGCTCCCCACAGTCGGGTTCACGGGCGTCGTGAACTACGGCCAGTTCTTTCACGGTCCCAAGGTAGGCGTGTTCGGCGGCGTCGTATGGCATACCCCCTTGGACGGTCTCGATTTCCTGGCCGAATATAGCAGCGACCACTATACGTATGAAAAATCATTTAGCGTTGGCCCTCGCTTTAAGGTGCGTTCGCCCGTTAACGTCGGGCTGTCCTATAAACTTGCAGACACCGTGTCGGCTTCGGCCGGCTGGTTCTACGGAACGACCTACGGCTTCACGATCAGTCTTAGCGGCGATCCCACAACGCCGGGGTCGCCGACGCGGATCGGACCTCAGATTCCCCCACCGACCGTTCGCGACGACGCTCAACAACAGCGCTCGCTGAGACTGATGTACGACCGCAACGGGCGCCTTGCCGCCGAAAAGGCTGGCGGACCCTGGGTGCATGTGCCGACCGAGGCCGAGCGGACCAAACAGGATCTGATGCAGGCATTGTTGAGCGAAAGCCGCGGCGTGCGCGATATCGAACTTCAGGGCAAGACTTTGGTGGTCGATGCGCAAGCCCGCGATAACAGCCAGGCGCAATGCGCCAGATACGCGCAAATCGCCTCCGCCGCAGGGACGGCTGCCACCACTATCGCCATGGCCGATCTGCAAAACTCCAACGGGACGGTAATCTTCTGTCCTGTCGCCGTTCGCGCGAACTACGCGGCCGATCGGGCGCCAAGCGGACCAGATGCCGACAAGGCGGCCGACACTGAAGCAAATCTTGAGCGCACACTGCGCGCCGGGTTTGCCGAACAGTCTTTGACCCTGGATGCGCTGTCGCTCGGCACCAGCGAATTGTGGCTCTATTACGAGAACGCGCGTTACCAGCAGGAAAGCGAGGCTGCCGGGCGCATCGTTCGACTACTGATGGCGGCGGCTCCGCCGTCGGTGGAGTTTTTCCATCTTACACCGGTTCTGCACGGTGTCCCGATGCAGGAAATCACCGTCTCCCGCAGCGCGGTCGAGCGCGCCACCCTAGCACACGGCACGGCTTCGGAACTGGGCAAAGCGATCGCGCTCGACGCGCCGCCGCTCGACAATCCGGCGCTGGAGCAGGCGAACCTTTATCCGCGCTTCAAATGGTCTATCGGCCCGTCGCTGCGCGAGAATTTCTTCGACCCGGACAGGCCATTGCAGGTTCAATTGCTGGCGATTGCGAACGCCGAAGTGGAAGTCGCGCGCGGCTGGGCGCTCGAAGCCACGCTGACCGGTAACATCTACAACAACTATAGTTTCGCGCGGACTTCCAACAGTGTGTTACCGCATGTGCGCAGCGACGCCATGCTGTATGTCCAAAAGGGAGAGTACGGAATTTTCGATCTGGACGGCGTTTATCGAACGCGCTTGGCGCGCGACGTGTTCGCCGAGGTCAAGGCGGGTTATCTCGAAGATATGTACACGGGCGGAGGAGCTCAAGTCTTGTGGCGTCCCGAGGACTCCCGCATTGCCATCGGTGTGGATTTCTACGACGTATGGAAACGCGATTTCGACCGTCTGTTCGGCTTGCAGGGCTATCACGTCTTCACCGGCCACGCCTCGATCTATTATCGTTCGCCCTGGTACGGCCTGAATTTCAACCTGCATGCCGGGCGCTACCTGGCCGGCGATTACGGCGCCACTTTCGAAGTGACAAGACGATTCTCGACCGGTGTCGAGATCGGCGCCTTTGCGACCTTCACCAATGTTCCGTTCAGCAAATTCGGCGAAGGCAGCTTCGACAAGGGCATCATCATCCATATCCCCTTCGAATGGTCCTTGCCGATCTACAGCCAGTCTTCCTACGACCTCATCCTGCACGCGCTGACGCGCGACGGCGGACAAAGGCTATACGACGACGATTCCCTCTACGAGGAGACACGTGGGACAAGCTATGACGACCTTACGCAACATCTTGACGACATCGTCGAGCCTTAGACGCTGCGGGGCGGTGCCGGTGCTGGCGGCCGTATTTCTGCTCAGTGCCTGCAGTTCGGAAGGCAGCGGCGATTGGATGGGCATCTACGAAATTGCGAAGAATGCGTGGAGCGGCTCCGCACCGAGCGTGACGCTCGAAGAGGCAGCTTCTGTGCCTTACGCTTCGATGGGCGTGCGCCTAGGCGATGGCCCCGAGGTTATGATCATTCTGGCAGGCGATGCGAACGGACAGCGTTTGTGGACTTCGGCGGCCAAGATCGCGATCACGACCAAGGACGGCCGAATCGTGCGTACGGCAGGGTTTCCCCACGATCTGGGCGGCTACGTGCCGGGAAACAGCGCCGAAGAGAACGGCGTGCCGACCGTGCGTTGGCAAGGCGATTTCCCGGACCTGAAATTATATTCCATACCGATTCTGTGTCGCGACAAGCAGGCCGGAGACGAAACCATCGTCATCCTCGGAAAAGACATCCACACACGACGGATCGACGAGTCCTGCAGCAGCGAAAGTGACCAACTCTCCTGGTCTTTCGAGAACACGTATTGGGTGGACCCGGAGAGCGGTCTGGTCTGGCGTTCACTCCAGCACGTCCACCCACAGATCGAGGCGATCGAAACGGAAATCCTCCGGCCGCCGCTTTAAGACCGACGAGTCGTTGAAAACGACAAGGACCGCGCACAAACGTGCGCGGTCCTCGGACGCGAAACAACCTCGCGTGAATTCGCTACGACGCCGTGTTAACTTCCCGGCGTGCCAGTTGTCGTCGTGCTGGTCGTGCCGTGGCTGTTGCCGGAGCTTACCAGCACGATACCACCTATCACGACGCCAGCACCCAAAATCCACAGAAGAGCCGTATGGCCTTCGAACGCTTGAGCCTGTTTCACGGCGGCTGGTTTACCCGGAGAGAGCGCGCCCTGATTGGCTGTCGTTGCAGCAAGCGCCGAACTCGAAGCAAACATCGACCCCGCCAGCGCCAATGCTCCTAATTTTTTCAACATTTATTCCCTCCTGGCAACTCATAAATCTGGTGAATCATTAGCATAAGGATTCCGCAGGGGTCAACCTTTTTAGCCTCCAGACTGTTGCTCTGGCGCAACAAATCGTTGGTCTCGGAGCGCGGGACAAGACACGATTGAAGGGTTTCAAACAGATTCTCACCTTACAACACACAGCGATGTGGGCATCCCATCTATTGACCTAGTTGGACAGGACCGCGAGAGATGCCGCGCTGACCGCAAGCTGGCTGAAGATTGGGGTCGTATCGATCATGATATGGTGTAGATCGATACCAGAGATGTCGCGAGCAACAAAAATCGTTCTCACCCGCGGGATATCTCGCTGCCGCCAATGCTCTAAGCCAAGAGTTTTCTGGCTGCATGACCTTGCCAAGCACCGTTATGGTGACAGTCCGCTTTGGAAACACAATCGAGTCACCTGACTCGCGACAAAAAAACAGGCGCGCGCTGCCCCGAACAAATCCGAAGCAGCCTGTTGCTGCTCTTCTTCTCGCCTACTGCTTGGACAACACCGCCAGAGCGGCAGCAGAAGTGGCTAGCTGCGAGAAGATCTGAGTGACGTCTACGATATACTGATGCATATCCAGACCGGTCAGGTCGCGCGGAATGAAGATCGTGCTGCCCGGCGGGATATCGTCACCGCCGAAATCAAGCCAGGAGGTCTCCATCTGCCGCGCCGAGCCGTCGGGATAAACGATGAAGGTGTCCGATTCGTCGGCAAACTGCCCGTAACCACCGGCAAGCGCGATATAGTCCGATGCGCTCATGTTCGAACGGAACGGGACGCTCCCGGGTTGCAGCACCTGGCCCAGCACGGAAACTGACGTCGGCCGCTGCGGGACATAGATGACGTCGCCGGGTTCGAGCAGAGGATCCAGCTGCGGGTTGGCGGCAAGCACCGCTGGATCCGCTGCAATGGTGATCCGTCCGAGCGCTGCCTGACTTTTGAGTTCGTTCATATAGGATTGGAGGGCAACGAACATATCTGAACTGGTCGAGCTGCCCGACGACGCACCGTTGCTGCGCCGCGCCATCGCGATCAGAACCGCGTCTCGGATTTCTCCTGCTTCGCGGCGGAACGCATCCTGTTCGAGAAGCGCAGCGGAATGACGAAGGAACACCGTTCCATACGGATAAGCCTGATCCGTGAGCCCCCCCGCCCGTTGTAGTAGATCGGATAGATGCTCGCCGCGGATGATTTGATAGGAACCTACGTTGCGTATTTGTCCCTGAACCGTGACCGATCCGACATTCACGTCGGTGAATACCTGATGCAGGCGTATCTCATCGTGCGTGTTGATGATGAAATTCTGCGCCGCGTTGCCAACCAGCGCCACCGTTTGGCGTTGAGTATTTGCGGCGCCATTGTCGGCATCGACTACCGTGCTGATTACCTCGACCGAACTTTTGTCCGCCCAGCGCGACGGGCCGCCGGCCGCCGCGAGCAGAGATTGCAAGTCCGCATCCGGACCGACGAGATACGTTCCGGGGCCGCGCACCGCACCATCCAGATTGACGGTATGGTCACCCAGGAAGTTGATCAGGACAAGCTGACCGACGGAGAGCTGACTGGCAAGTTGCCCAAGGGTCGTGATTTGCAGGTTCGTGCCGACCGAGCCCGGCGCCGTTTGCTCCTGCTGAAGGTTCTGCGGGGGCTGCGAGGGCAGCGGTGCTCCGCCCCCTTGCGTCAACACTTGCTGGCCCGCCGTGTTAGCTCCGGTAAGTGCTTGCAGTGTACCTTGCATGCCGTTGTCCGGCGATTGTGCCGCGTTCAAAGCTGCTGCGGCACCCGCGGACGCCGTTCCACCGATACTCTGTCCATTTTGCATGCCTTGGCCGTTTTGCATGCCTTGGCCGTTTTGCATGTCTTGGCCGTTTTGCATGCCTTGGCCGTTTTGTATGCCTAGACCATTTTGCATGCTTTGACCGTTTTGCATGCTTTGGCCGTTTTGCATGCTTTGGCCGTTTTGCATGCTTTGGCCGTTTTGCGTACCCAGGCCATTTTGCGTTGTTGCGCCAGCATTTTGCGCGCCTGCGGCAAAGGGATTGCGAAGCGCCTCGTCCGACTGGCGTTGATCGCTATTGTACTGGTCCAAACTGGCGAATAGCACCTGCGCCTCGTCCGTCGAGACGATACGGATGATGTCGTCGCTCTGCAGGGCCATGTCGTCCCTTCCGTTGAGCACGGCAACCGGCGTGAACGCGATGAGGCTGCGCAGGCGCGTGGCTGGATCCTTGCGCGAAATGATGCCGAACAACGTGTAAGGATTGTCGCCCAGAGCTCCTGGCGCCTTCAATACTTCGGACAGCTTGGTGTTCTTCAACGAATACGGCCCAGCCAGCGTCATTCCGCCCGACAAAGTCGCCTGGCTAATCGTCTGGTCCGCCGCGGGCTGCGCGAACAGGGCTTCGCTGTCATGGAGGACGCCGGATTGGCCCCCGACCGCCGTCATCTCGCTGCGACCGTCGGGAAGGATGTGCAGGATCGCAAGCCGATACTTGCCACGCACTTCCAAGCCGCCCGCGAGCGACAGCAGGTTCGACACGCTGATGGTCCCCTCCCCCGGCGCCATTTCGTAGATCGCCGGCCGGCGGACCCAACCGGCCACGGCGACCGTCGCTCCCAGCGGCGGCACCACGATCCGGTCGCCGTCGGCCAGCAGAACCTCGTTGGCGCGACCGTGCCCAGTCAGCACGCCGTAAAGATCGACCGTGATTTCCCGATCGCCGCGCAGGATGCGAATGCTCCGCAGGCTACCGGACTTCTTGATGCCGCCCGACAACAGGATCGCGTCGAGCGGTGTATTGGAAGCGGTTAGCACCCGCGTGCCGGGATTGACCACTTCGCCCGTAACGATCACTCCGACCTGGCGCAATTGACCAACGGCAACGGCAGCCTCTGTCGAGACATAGGCGCGGTGAACCGCCGCCAAAACATCGCGTCGGAAGTCGCCCAGCGTCCGCCCTGCGGCGGGGATCGGGTTGATCTTGGGCAGGACTGCCTGGCCGTTACGGTCGACGATCACAGAAAATTCGCTGTTCTCCTGGCCGCGCAAGGTGACATCGACTTCATCTCCGACGCCCAGAACATAACTGTCCTGCACGGCGCCAGTTTGGGAAACCGACACGCTGGCGCCCGAGTCAATCTGATCATAGCCGAATTGCTTCAGCTTGTACCCCGTGCGGCTAGACATGATCTGTTCGAGCCGAGATGCCGGCAACGGCGCATTAGTGTTCTGCGGCGGCGGCGTCAGGATCATCGGCTGGCCTTGGAGTATCTGGCCGTTCGTCGTTTGACCATTCGGAGATTGGTTATTCGGCAATTGGCCATTCAACAGCATCTGTGCCTTCTGCTGCTGCGCTGGAGACAAATTCTGCATTATCTGCTGGATTTGACCGGAAGATACGTTCTGCGCATCCGCCGAATCCTGGAAAAATGGCGCAGCCAAGAAAAAGGCCGCAGCCAGCGACGACAGAGTTCGCACCGACGGCGATATAGGGCGCTTCAGCTCCCCAAATTTGATTTCCCGCATGATCCCCTGACAGCCAATTTTCCCACTGGTGAGGTTGTATTTAGCATGATCCGCAGGTCGGAGAAAAGTAAAAAGAATTAACGTGTCAACCGCTTAGGGCGGGTTTGGACAGCGGATTGTCGCTCCCGAGCCTGCCTCGCAACCGCAAGGCCGGACGGCGCCAATTTGTGTACACGGACAATGGAGTCCAGACGGTCCGTGAACGGAGCGAGTACTGCCCCTGGAGCAATTTCACACCCTTGCTCCTTGAGCGAGTTAAGCTTGGCCAACCGTGCTCTCCAGAGACGCCATACGTTATTTCAATGGAGGGATTTCTCAATTCAGGTCGTATTTGGAGTAGGCCGCATGCCTCGCGTGCATTTGAGTTCGCCATCGCCCCTGGAATTGCTAACATATTTCGCGCCAACGTGACCCCATATTCCAAGATCGACGCAACGAGAGTACGGAATCTAATCATGCAAAAATTAATACGCTTCGTTGTTCTTATGCTGCTACCGATTGCGACCATTGCATCCGCAGGCACAGCGAAGAACGTTGCTTATGTCGATGTACAGTGCGGGACGTCTGGGTCGGACAATGCGAAGATTAACGATGCGCTCGCGCAGGCTAGAGCATTGCGCCCGACAAACAGCGCCGAAACAATCGTGGTCCGGCTCCTGGGGGGGATATGCCGGCTCGATCATCCGATTCTTCTGACACAAACCGATTCTGGGACGCCGACACACCCATCAGTCTTTGAAGGAACGCACGGCGCTGTCATCACCGGAGCGTTTCCATTGCAGCAGTCAACGGGCGCAACCATGTTCGAACTATTGCCTGACCAAGCAAAACAAGCGGCAGTGGAATACAAATTGTCGGACAGAGCGGCGCGAGACTTCGCTGCGGAGCCGCCGCGCGGCGGGTTTTATCCCGATCGCGTCGCCGCCATTATGTTGGTCCAAGGCGATCAATGGCTGCAGTTGGCGCATTGGCCAAATAAAGGCTATGCGCATGCGTCCGCGGACCCCATCCAGAAAGGGCCTGTCGTCACGCCGGCCTTTCGTGTCCCTCACAAAAAAGCCGCGCTCTGGGCGCAGGAAACGGCTCTCCGACTCGCCGGCTATTGGACGTATGACTGGGCCTATGAGACGCTAAGAGGTGCGGTCGTGCCTTCGGGCGACATCATGAAAGCGGCTGCGCCGCTGACTACAACCTACCCCGAAAATCCAACGCTCTATTACGCCGTCCTCAATGACGCGTCGGAACTGGATCAACCCGGTGAGTACGTCATCAATACGGACTCCGGCGAGGCTACCGTTTGGCCTTATCCCGGCACAGCGACGGAATCCGTCGAAACGTCGACTCTGCTGGAGGTTCGTGGCGCGCACGACGTCCGCATCGATCATCTTGCCTTCCGCGGCGCGCTCGACACTGCCATCCTCGTGGAAAATTCCGACCGCATCGTCATAACGAACAGCTGGGTGGCAATTGCCGGAAAGATCGGCATTGGAATCAATGGCGGACAGAACGATGCCATCGAACGCACCGTGATTTCCGACATCGGCGAAACAGGTGTCGTGCTGAAGGGCGGCGATCGCGCTACTCTGAAACCGGGTGGGCATGCCCTGACGGACAGTGTCGTCACGCGCTACGGAGTGTTGACAAGGACATACCGACCGGCCGTGTCGATAAACGGCGTCGGCTTGAGAGTGGAAGGCTCCTTGCTTGAGGACGGCCCCTTTGGCGCCGTCATTATCGCCGGAAACGACAATATCATACGGAATAATGAAATCGCTCATGTCGTACGTGAAGCGGGTGACGCGGGCGCCGTCTATTCGGGCCGCAATCTTTCTTGGCGCGGAAACATCATACAAGGGAACTATTTCCACGACATCATGCCGGATATCGGTCCCGGAAAGACACCGCGCGGCGTGTACCTGGACGATTATTTGAGCGGCAACAGTGTGAAGGACAATGTCTTCTACAAAGTCGGCAATCCCGTTTACATACATGGCGGCAGCGACAATGCGATCACGCATAATTTCTTTGCTTGCGTCACGCCGGATGCGATTTTCAAGCACAATGAATCCGAGGCAGCTTGGAAAAATGGGGGATTAAGCCTGCCGTTGGTGGATGCGGCAAGGCGGGCGGGCATACCCGCCGGCAGTTTGCCGCTTTACCTTAGCCGCTACCCGGATATGGACCGCGGCTTGTCCCCGGAGGGTTACATAGCGAAGAACGATAGAACGACAGGGAATGTCGTTGCGGGAAACGCCGATTTCGAAAACTGGGGACCAGTCACAGAGCCGTTCGATCCTCCACGGCATATCCCCGACTTGTCGTGCGACGTGCGCGAAGCCCAGCAATCCGACTATGTGGCGACGGCCGCCGCCAAATTCGGCTTCGTTCTGGCCGACCGCCGCGCCGCCCTGCGCGCCATTCCCTATTATAGCGCGGCGATGCCGCAATGACGCGACGTCGACAACCTGGACGGAGAACGAACTGTCCTCGATATTCCTTACTTTACAGAATCGGATGCAACAGACGTGCATTCAGCGGCGGGAGATTGTGTCTGTGACGAAAATCATCTGGAAGATTCTGCAACGGCTGCGGCGCTGGAACAACTTGCGCAAACTCAAGCTAAGCATGCCCAATCAGGCGCGCGACATCCGGCCTTACAACGTCGCTCCCCGGCTTTCGGTCATTATCCAGTTGTTCAACAAGAAACAGAACATCGCATCCATCATCGCCGCGCTGAAGCACGGCAACGCCGACGAAATCATCGTCATCGACGACGGATCGCGCGACGGCGCGATCGAGATATTGCCCGGGCTCTTGACTGGGAAGAACGAGTTTGTCGTGCGGTGCAACGACCTGTTCGAAGTGCGCACCTATTCCCGCGCGATCGATTTTTCGCGCGGCGAGATTGTCGCACTTCTCCAGGACGACGACCTCCCCCCGGAAAGCGGTTCATGGATGGAAGAGGCCATCGCGCTTTTTGGAAAATATCCCAAGCTCGCCGTACTTGGGGGGTTTTTGGGCTTGGAACTCTCTTTCGGCCCTCCTCAGGAGCCGCATGATCGCCTTATGGCGAGACAACCCGCGCCGTCCGCCAAAATAGCATACACTTTACGTTCGCTGGGCCCCGACAAAAAGAGCCATCAGACCTTCGATTTTATCGAAGTCATCAATCGCGCACCGATGTTCGTACGCCGCTCGGCCCTGAGCGTCTTGGGCGGAATCGATCAGGTCTTTGCGCCTTTTCAATGCGACGACGTGGACCTTTGCCTCAAGGCGTGGCTCGGCGGTTTCCAGGTCGGCCTCTACCACGCACCGTTCGTTCACGACGTTGGGATGGGGGGAATGCGCCTTTTTAATGCCGAAAGAATCCCGGTTCAGGCCGAGCGCAACTGGCGCATTATCGCAGAGCGCTACGGTGCCCGAATCGCCACTGGCGAAATCGCGTCTCTGGTCGCAAAAGCGCGCCAAGACGCGTCAATTCAAGCAAGTTTGTAGTATCGCAATCAAACGATGATTTCGGAAATGACATTTGCGAACGCCGCCTAAAAATGCGGGAACGTATACTTTGACGCGGATCGTTTACGAGCCATTAGCCCGGTCTCGACCAAAAGTCTGGATCGACCGTCAAGTAGTGCATTGCGGCAGCTAAACTTTTACGAACAGACAATTCGCATTGCCGTCGTAATGAGCAAGAATATAGCCGTTCGCTTCCAACGCCGAGACGCTTTCCTTGACGCGGGCGACAGACGCGCGAGTCGGAAAGTGTATTTCGTCGTATTCGACCAGCACCTGCGAAGGCCGAAGACGGCCTTGCAACATCGCCGACAGAACGTGGGTTTCGGCGCCTTCGATATCGAGCTTGATCAATTCCAGGCGATCCGGTTCTAAGGCGCACTCGCTCAATACATCCTGGAGACCAACGGCAGGAACCTCGATAAAGCTGTTCGTTCCCTGGATATTCGTGACGGAGTGCGAAACGTGTTCCGAATTCATGGGAACCCAGAATTTCAGTGTTGTTTTTGCATCCCACAGAGCTACCGGCAGAAAACGAATGCTCGACGCATCGACCCCGTCAAAATCATATGTCTCGGACGCCGCGTTTATCGCCATCGGCGTTCCGGATCGGATGGAGTCCATGACCGCTTGAACGTGGGCAATCGCTCGCGGCGTCGGGTCGACAATTATAACCTGGCATTTAAATCGCTTCTGAAGAGCCAGATCGAAGGAAATATCCTCTCCTGCGCCAGCCAATATGGCAACCGCTCCTTCGAGCCTCCCATTGTCCGCAATGTGCCAGCCGCCATAGCTTGTGCCGAGCCGTATTATTCTCGAGTCGATGGTCCGCACTCTTCGTGACAGCCAACGCTTGGGCGATAAGAACGCTTTGCGTATTCGAGCACTTGCCTTGCGCCATACCTTGCCGAGAACTTGCATTGCCTGCTCCGCGTTCGTTTCAAACGCTAGCATACCCGCCTGGAAACTCCACCCCCGGCGGCAGTTTTGCCTTGGCGGCAACCGAAGGTCAGTTGCCTGTCGAAATGTCGAACGTCTGGTGGCGAATGCGATTTGCGCCGGGTGCGTGGCAGGTCGATGATATATCGATGGGTTTAGGCCGCCGTGTTTTGCGAGGACACGCCGCTGGTGGGTCGCCTACTGCGCATTACGGCATTCCTAGAGAACGATCTTCTCGATTGTCTCGACCAATCGTTGCTCGAAGGCTTGCAATGTGAACAGCGTCTCATAGCGCTCGCGTGCGGACCGGCCGAGCCGTTCGCGCAGCCCCCGATCCAAAAGAAGTTTGCGCAGCCCGGACACCAATGCATCTGGGTCTCGCGCTGGTATGAGAAACCCGTCTTCGCCGTCGCGAATCAAGTCCGGTATGCCGGCAATGTCCGACGCCACGATCGCAAGACCGTGGCTCATCGCCTCGATGACGGAAAGGGGCTGACATTCAAAATGATAATAAGATGGAAAAGCAAAAATCTGGACCGAGTGAAGCAAGGCATCCTTCTGTGCGCCATAGATTGCACCGCGCAGATCAATCCTGCCGCTACCATCCTCGGCTATCGCGCGCGCAAGCGCCTCGTCCACAGCAGCGTCGGCCTTTCCTCCCACGAAGATCACGCGATGTGCGATGCCTTGCGTATGCAAGCGCCGACTGACTTCCAGCAAATCGAGCGGGCCCTTGTCGATGTACAGGTTCGACATGAACAGAATGTCAGGCACGAATGCGGTGGCTTCCGGAGCCTCTGACGCAATCTTTGCCGTTGCGCTAGAAAGTCGCGAGGGATCTGGTGCGCCATAAGCGAGGACATGGAATTTTTCGGGGGGGACAACTGGCGCAACGTCTGCATATAAGCGCTGCGACGAATGGATCACCTGCGCGCCTCCAAATATCAGACGATAAAGCAGACGATACCTTGCCGAACTTTCGTAACGTGGCCGCAAGCCCCTCATATGAACGTGCAAAATGCGCTGCACGCCTGACATACGACACAACAGGACAATGCCTGCATCACGAATAGCAGCGAACCCGTTGAGTGCAACTGTGATATAGACTGCATCTGGGCGCTTAGTAAGAAGCGCCCCGATCAATCGACCATAAAGACGAAGGCTGGCAGTAACCTTCGAAAAAGAAAATAGACGCACACTATCGAGGCCGTTGTTCATCTGGATCGGAATGATCGTGCAGTCGAACCGCGCGCGCAGCAATTCGGAATGGGCGACGATCCCACCGACAATTGACGCCCCGTGGACGGGGGGAGGCATATGGCAAATGACGATTAGACGTGCCACAATTTTGTCCATCGGTATGAGCTATTTTCTGTGAGCAAGAATATCATAGGCTTGGCACCGATAATTCAAATAGAAGTTAAACATCCTAAAAGTCAAATAATACACCGCATAGTGCGTACTACTAACCTGCCAGGATTCTTTCAAAATGACCGGATACCTGAACCTTCAGTCGATGTCCTTCTGGCTCAATATGTGGTTTGCATTCTCACGGTACCACGCGACGATGGTGGGGAGTTCTTCTAACAGATGTTTGCGCGGCCCCCAACCAAGTGCCGACATCTTCTTCCAGGAAATTGAATAGCGACGATCATTAAATGGGCGGTCGTCCACCATGATCACGCTAAACTCGAAGTCGGCACCAAATTCGCGGCATATCATTTCGACGACGTAACGGTTGGTGTACTCGTCCGGTGATCCGATGTTGTAAGTTTCGAGTTCCCTGCCATTACGAATAAGCAGCACAAGCGCTTCCGCGAAGTCGTGCGCGGAAAGATAATGGCGGACATTCGTTCCACTGCCATGCAATGGAATCTTCCTTCCGCCAATCAATGACATTATCGCACGCGGAATCAGTTTTTCCGGATATTGTCGAATGCCGAAAATATTGTTCGCCCGGACTGTAATGACCGGAAGCTTGAAAGAATGCCGATAACCATTGACCACCATCTCAGCGGCAGCCTTTGATGCCGAGTACGGATTTGTCGGGTTTAGCGTCTGTAGTTCATCGCATTCACCGGTGAGAACTTCTCCATACACCTCATCGGTACTAACATGAATAATGCGGGGCACTTTAGCGATCCGGCACGCCTCCAGAATTGTGTGTGTTCCGAGCGTATTAGTCTGTGTAAAGAGGATTGAGCTGCCAAAAGAGCGGTCGACATGACTTTCGGCGGCCGCATGAATGACAACATCACAGCCTTGCATCAAGCGGAGGCACAAATCGTAATCGCACACATCCCCCACAACTAATTTCACTCGTCCCTCTGCCACCAAGTCGACAATATAGAGAAAATCAGCCGCATAGGTCATCTTATCCAGTACGACAATCTCGCAGCCCGCAAATGCCAGGCATAGATGCTCTGCTATATGAGATCCAATAAACCCGGCGCCCCCCGTAAGTAGTATTTTACGCACTTCTTAGCCTCCGACCTAAATCGACACAGTACGAACGAAGCGTATCTTGAGTAACCAAGACCGGAAAGTTGCTAGCTTGCCACTTGGTCATGTCAAGGAAGAACTCGTCGCGAATTTCATCTCGCGATATAACAAGCGTCCCCTCCCCATAGCCAGCCATGATCCAGTTAGCAACATCTCCGCAAAATATCGGAAAACCGCAGCCGACATTGTATACTCCCGATGCCCCAGCCATGATTACCGCAATAATGGCGCCGGCACACTGTTCTACGGGAAGAAAATCGCGCCGCGTATTGGGGGACATATCAAAAGTGATCGTGCCCATCTCTCGAAGTTCGGCCAACATTTGCCCAAAAAAAGTACGACGCAACTGCCCCGCAACATATTCATAGCCGAATACATTGGAACACCTCAAAATCGTCAGAGACTGGCCCATGAGATCGTGAATTAATGCCTCGCTCCTGGCCTTGTTGCAGCCATAGAAACATCCGTCTCCTTCCGCGGCTTCTGCCTCTTTGGAACCCCATTTATTGGCGGTGGAATATACTTTGCGTGTACTGAGCATAATCACACGCGCGCCAGAGGCATTTGCGATACGAGCAATCCTCAGGTCGAAATCGTACTTTTCCAAATAAGCAGACGTCTTGTATTCCGGCGTCAAGCCGAAATTGATCACGGTATCGTTGGCATGAATGACTCGCGCCAAATCCGCATCGTGCGGGAGACTGACTACATTTACCTTCTTTGCCAGGGCGACGGCGCAAACATGGCGCGCGATAAAGCTCCCGGCGCCGACCAAAATCAGCCGACTATGCTCGATATTATACGTCGGGAATTCATTTTCAGTCATCAGCATTTGTATATGTGCGCGGTCGAAGATCCTGCGTGTGATCCGGCTAGGAGTTTACCGCTCCGATAATTCCCGCCGCAAAGTTGTTTACCATCGCATCCATCGTGTATTTTCTAGCAGCTTCGCGACAGCCTCTTCGTAGATCCGACAGTCGATTTTCGTCCCTGAGTAGCAAAACGATCCGAGCGGCGTAATCTTCGTTGTTGTCTGCAGTCATTTCGCCGTTCACGCCGTCGATAAGATAATCGATTTCGGGACTATGGTATGGCACATTTGTCGTCACAATAGGGACTTGCGCCGTAAAGGCATCGATGATCGCCAAGCCAACCAACCCGGGCATCAGGAGCAGCTTGGCGAGCTTCAAATTGACGACTTTCTCGCGCCCGAACGTTGGACCACAGACAATCGCCCATTCGTGTTGCGCGGCGAAACTTTCGACCAGAGGCTTATCGACGCCGCTGCCGAGGAAGATAATTTCAAAATCCGGTATCGCCAGTCGCACGCGTTCGCATGCTGACAGCAGGAAGGAAAGCCTCTTCTTGTCGTACATTCCTCCGATATAGATGCAGACATTTTTTCCGCGCAGCCCCAGTTTCTGTCTTTGTTGCTCGATTTCCTCCGGCGTGATTTGCACCAGCATTTTTTCCAATTCGTCATTGTCGATCGTATTCATGACGCGCGTGATCCGAGCGTCGGAAAAGCCAGTCCCCCGAACCACTGCGGCGCTCAATTCGTTGTAGGCAAACCACCAATGGACATGCGGTGTGCAAGCCCGCTTTATGGCGCGCGCCCAAAAGCTCTCACGTCCCTGGAAATCTCTGCCATGCCCCCAATAAGCGAGACGCGTCATGCCGACGGCACTCAGGACCATGAGGATCGGGTTGACGAGCAACTTGTTAGCCTGTTCGACGATGACTAGATCATAGGCACGGGCGATTCCAGCAACGGGTTGATAGGTCAGTCTATGGTCCCCGATGCCTACATTTCGATTGGGCAAATAGATCGCCCACTCCAACTTGACCGCATCCCGCTTTATTGCGGCATCGGCTGGCGGGTCGCTGTAAATGAGATCGAGGTGAACACCTTGATCTGCGAGACGCGCCCTCAGGCCATTAAAAAAAGCGATCCTGTACTGCGGCACGTAGGTCTGCACGATCAGGACGCGAGGTGCCCGCCCTACCGACTTCAGTCGATTTCGCGACATTCCTGAACCCGCTCTCTATGCAACTTGGAAATTCTTATCGGTACATCTGTCTGCGATACTGTGACTCGGCTTCAACTTGTGCGTACGGCAATTGCTTGTGTGTTCGGAAACGGCTTGTCGCGAGACGAAGGCGCCCTCTTTTTGTGTCTCCGTTTATCGGAAGGCCATCCTGCCAAAGCCATCGCCATAAAAAAACCAGCCCCGTCGTGCCATTCGTAACCGATGCCGAATACAAGGAGTATGGCAAACCAAGACAGGACAACTCGGGGAGATAGTCCTACGCGGTTTGGTGTTCCGCTGTGTAGCGCGCGGAAAGCTTGAACAATTCCATGTATCACCAGCGCAGCCCAAGCAATCGCACCGACAAGTCCATAATTCATAATTGTCGCGATATACTGACTATGCAACGAATGTCCCCACAGGCTCCCGTTCGATGTCACCAGATCGAGAGGCTCTCCGGCAGGTGGGCCAAAAAGTTGCCGCACAATATCCCAGTTTACAAATCTCCAGCCAATTGCAACGTTCCAAACATTCTCCCGCGCATTCAAGGTTGCAAACTTCTCAATTGATCTCTGAAACTGCTCAGGCAGCATTAGAAGTAAGACTGGCAACAGTCCGGTGGATAAAATGACAACTGCAATAAACGCCAGGCAAGCAAGGATTATCAAAACAACCTTGTTCCGCCGCAAGAATTTGTAATTCGCAAGAAAGAGCGTCGCCAAGCCCGCCAAGCTAGCCGCTGTAGCTGTGCGTTGTCTTGAAAGGACTATGACGACGAACAAGGCGACCAAGAAGAAAAGATAGAACCGTCGCGTTTCGAAGTTGGTAGTAGAAAGACAATTATCCAAGAACATGGTCAGAACAAGACCAAAAACAAGAATGGTCTCGTTATTTACCACTCGAAGTTCGCCGCTTATGAACGGGAATAGATAGCTTGGGCTGTCATGCGCCATGAACAACGTTGGCCCCATTACTGATCGCGAGCAGAAGACGACGAGCGCTATGCCTATCCACAGCACCAACCACGGCTGAGAACTGGAAACCGGTTCCAGCCTCGTGCGACTGAAGGTGACATAGAACAGAAAAAGTAGAGGAACAGCGCGCACTCTAAATGAATAGAACGCCAGAAATGGGTTCACGAGCATGCCACGGAGAAGCGTAAATCCGATCACTCCGCCAATTACAAATACCAGAAACTTCATCAGATTGGGGCGGCCAAATCCCGGCTTAGCTGCAATCAGTGCTATTAAGCCAATTGCGACAGCGATATCCACGCCGTGCAGATGATAAGATCCGATTATGCCGAGTTCATCCCAGCCACGTACTTCGTAGAGAAAATCCGTGAACAGAGCCGCTGCGCAGGCTAGGGGCAAGAGTCGCAAATACCGCTCACGCGAACGCGACGCCGGCGGTCGTTGCTCGGCCAGCGTGGCCTCGCTCGATGATGTTACACCTGCTTTGCCCATGACAACTCGTATTTTGCCCAAATCAATTGCGAATGCGGTCAGCAAACAGGCCGATTAACCCACTGATGTTGATTTCTCTAGTATGCTTACCCCTGAAAAGGAAGCCCCGAGATCGCATACTCGCCGGATGGCAAATTGTAGTTATCGGAGACCATTCTAGCACACGCTCATGCGCCCACCCCTAGACATTCAAGTTACCCGAGCGCTAGTGGGATTCGGAAACGACTTCCCGTGCCAACCTCACATTCATCACGACCGATTGTCGAGCAATAACCCGCGGATACTCTTCGCTGGCACACCGGCGGCGATTGTGTTGGGCGGAATGTCATTCGTGACCACACTACCAGCACCGACAATTGAGCCGGAACCGATCGTTACACCCTTCGTGATGATCGACCGGGCCCCGATGAAAACATCGTCTTCCACGATGATTGGCGCACTGATCCTATTCCAGTCAACTCTTGCGTAACGGCGCCCTTCGGGCTCCGGATTGTGAAAATCTGTGTCGAATATCATTACATCCGCCCCTATCAAGCAGCGATTCCCAATCGACACCTTAAGCGCCGAACAAATGACAGTTCCACTCAATCCGCAGTCTTCGCCGATCTGAATCCTCGCTCCACCACTTAACAGCCTTAGAATGACTGTAGATCGAACCCCAAGCGCAGTTCCCGAGGAACGGCTAACCAGGGAGCAACGATCGCCGATCATTAATTTCCCTAACTCCGTGCCTGACACAATTGGAAACCCGTCGAATTGAACTCCGCCACCGATCTCTACGCCTTTCCTGCGCAGCATCGCCGCTGACAAAATTGTCGACACACGTCGCTGCAAGCCGCGGAGTTTTGACATTGAGATTCCCAGCAATCCGAATTTGAGCTCAGCGCTTCTGCTTTATACCCTGGTTCGACCGGAAGGTGTAGTGAGCAACAATAATCTACCAATAAGGCCAAGTCCTGTGAAACGAATAAGGTCTGACAGCAAGGCTGGAAATCCCGCCCTTAGGACGACCATCAGCGTCGCAGCACATCCAAACACTTCAAGCGCCAGGAGAATAATGGGTCGAGATGTACCAACTCCTGCGCGCAACCCGATTACACAGATGACGATTGCTAGCGAACTCGCCGCCCCGGGAAGAAGCCAAAGTGCGAATTGTGTAAAGCGCACCTTCAGAATGTATGCGCCTAACGCGAGCTGACCGACGAGATATACCAACCATGAAAAAGCAAAGGCACGGCCGGAGCCCCACAGGCCAAACCTTGCCAACCAAAAGTACACCAAAAGTGCAACCACCGTGGCGAAAACTTGAACCAGATACTTCTCGCGCAATCGACCAACTGCTTCGGCCATCACTGCGAACAGATGTCCCGTCATCACGCACGCCGTACCAATAGCCAACCACTGTATGAGCGGCGCAGCGCCAGCCCAATTCGGCCCCAATACGACGCGAACTAGCTCCGGCGCCGAAGCTGCCATTCCGGCTGTGAGAGGAAACGTGACGACGCTCGATATCTCCACGAGAGAGCGCATCGCTGAAATCAACTTCTCACGCTCATTTTTTACGAGGTTAAAGCCGACAAACAGGACATTCGTTAGCGCATTTACGAGCAACTGTGTCGGAAGCTGGATGACATAATAGGCCCGATTCAGGATGCCCAACGCGATATTGCCGGAGTAAAACCAGGTAAAGACGAAGAGCAATTGACTTTGAATAGTGTCGAGAAGCGATATTCGCACGACCTGGAATGACAGAACCGCCAACTTGCGGACGTAAGCGAAGTCCAATCGAAGCGCAATTCGGGTGCGGGAGAACGTCCAATATAGAATTATCTGAATCACTTGCAGTGTAAGAGCCGCAAACACGAGACTGAATGGACCAAACCCGTGAAGTGCACAGAAAATTCCAACGCCACCAGTCCCAATGAGTTGGGCGGAAAGGTCGCATAGGCCGATCTTTCCAAAACCCATTTGATAGCGCAAATGCGCGCGCGCCGGCATGCCAGCGCCGGTCAACATCATAGTCGGTGACAATAGCGCAAGTACCAGACCAAATTGACCGCCGCCGCTGTACCAAATCGAAAGGCCCGTTACGGCAATGATCGCGGCAAGGCCTGCAGTGGCGATAAGTAGCGCAAACAGGGCTGAGGATAGCGCTCTATTGCTCATGTCGCCTTGCAGGACGATCGCTCGTTCGGTGGCGGACAGCAATGTGGTCTGCAGCGGTGTCGTGAAAATCATCGCTGCCGCCAGGGCTCCGTAGTCGCTTGGTTTCAGTAAACGGGCAAGCACGACAAGAATTCCAGTCTGCAACAGCATCCCAGCAATTGTCGTAAGAACAGTGAAACGTACCCCAAGCATTGTGCGATGCTTAAGAGATTTTTGCGGAGCACTATTCGACACAGCAATTCCCAACATTATTTGTACCGCCTACCGATCCGCCCAGACCTCGGATCACGGCGAGTTAACGCAAACTATGGAGATGACCGTCGGTCCAAAAGTAGTTCCCGCAATGGCTTGCTTATATCGCGGACTTGCCGCAATGCCAACACCCCGAACATTCTCATCAGTCAAAAAAGGAAGGCCTTCGCGTCAAACCCGAATTGTTGGTAGATACTTCCTAAGCATAGCCGCACCAAATGCCCGGACTCAATTACAAACTCAAAAGTCATAATTCGCGCAAATAATATTTGACACCCACGAAATTGCCCGCGACAACTACTCGAGTTGAGCGAGTGCGCGTACGTCGCCATCATGAGGGTTTCTGATACATATTTCTTTGGGATGCCCCATTGGAGCTTCAAATGGAACCATCCCACCTAAATGGAGAGTATTTGCTACTCGTGTCTAGACGGCAGAGGGTTATTGGAGATTAATTAGATCTGTCAATTGCGAACAAGGGCCCGGGGGCATGCAGGATCGTCATCGACATATAACAGCGCTGCAGTCCGCTCGCGGGATTGCGGCGACGATCGTTGTCGTTCACCATTGCCTTTTCACATTCAACACGACAGGCACTCTTAAGCAAATCGCATTGCTTTCACAGAGCGCCGCAACCGAAGCGGTTATATTTTTCTTGGGGCTGACGTAGATAAGGGCTAGAGGTTAGCCCATTTTCTGAGCTGTACGAACTGCTGTTTCGGCGAACCGTAGTTGAAGCGGAACTCGCATTCCTTGAGGAAGAGGTAGAAGTTTTTGCGCGGAATGCCGTTGTATTTTCGAAGCACGCGCTTGGCCTGGTTCCAGAAATTCTCGATGCCGTTGATATGATGGCCCTTGGGGCTGACGAAGGTCTTGGAGTGGTTCACGCGCCGGTGCTTGAACTCCGAGACGTCCAGGACGTCGTAGCTGCGGAAGCTGTCGGTATAGACGATGGAGTCCGGTAAAACCTTGCTTTTCAGCGCCTTGAGCAAGGTCTTGGACGAGGCGTCGGCGATCATCTTGGTGTAAACCTTGCCGCCGCGCTTGAGGATGCCAAACACCGGAACCTTACCTGCCGCTCCTCGCCCGCGCTTACCCTTGCGCACCCCGCCGAAGTAGCTCTCGTCCACCTCGAACTCACCATGCTCGGGGAACGCTTCGGCCAGCTTCCCGGCGATCAGGTGCCTCACCTTGCGATAGAACAGCATCGTCGTGTTGGCCTGCATTTCCAGCACGTCCGCCGCCGATCGCGCCGTCACTTCCAACACGAAGCATTCCAGCAGCCGCAGCTGCTGTTTTTTGCCCAATTTGCAACGTTTAATCGACATTCAGCCACCGTAGATAAATCCCTTATCTACGTCAGCCCCTTTTTCTTTGTCCTAAGCGGCTTTGTACTAACGCTGTCGCTTCACGATAAGGCCATGACAACCCTAGTGGTTCTAAAGTTCTATTTCCGGCGTGCTTGGCGAATTTACCCCGCCCTCAGTCTCGCCTGCTGCGCCGCGCTCTGTTTTATTTTCTTTTTGCGTCCGCATGCGACGGGCATCGAATTCTCCGATTGGTTCGTCAACCGGTTCGCACCGGACAAGTTCACCGGCTATTACATCGCCATGAGCTTTGCTGGCCTGATTCCCTACCTCGTACCGCCGGCATGGTCGATATTTGTCGAGCTTGCTGGATCGACGTTCTTGCCTCTAATCGCTTACGCGTCTCGACAAAAGGCTCGCATGATAGGACTTTTTTTGGTGTTTCTTGTTCTGAGCTTCACTTTCCCTACAAAGGGCTATTACGCCGGAATGTACTTAGTCGATTTCGTAATCGGCGCTGCGCTTATTGGAATATCGCCGCTCTTTGCTCCCCTCCTTCGGAAATGGCGGGGCCTTACCGTCATTGTGCTGGCCCTTAGCTACACCCTGTTCGTGCGGACCGAGCAGCCGTTAACTCAAATTACGCTGGCCTTGGCTGCAGCAGCGATCATTTGCTCCATACTGAGTAACCCGGATTGGAGATTCTTGGACGGACGGCTCCTTGCACGCCTGGGCGACATTTCCTACAGCATCTATATTTTGCATTTTCCGATCATGTGCACGGCGGCAACGTTCATGAGTTTAACCTTTAAGACCAACACAAATTATATGGCCTTGCTTCTAATAGCAGGAACTGTCTTCGCGACATTGGGGGCGGCCGAATTGTCCTACAGATTTGTTGAGCTCTCGGGAATTAGGGCCGGTAAAGTTCTCAGCAACTTCATCTTTAGTAGGTGACCTATTCCCTCGTATGAAATCGAAGAAATACGAAATTCTAAGGACACCAATTATCTTGCAAGCCGCATCCATAGTAGCAGCGCAA
>CAVPYO010000024.1:0-68700 GCA_963710025.1 uncultured Alphaproteobacteria bacterium
GGACCACTTCGCGCTCTCTTTCATTTGCGACACGCTGCGCATGATGACCATGAGTTTAGAAGATCCCCATCAGGTCGAAACGGCGATGGAGAAGCAGCTCGACAAGCATCACCACGAAGCGCTGGACACCGCCAATGCGCTGCAGACGATGGCCGACGGGCTGCCCGCGCTCGGCATCGTCGCCGCCGTGCTCGGCGTGATCAAGACCATGGGCGCGATCTCGGAGCCGCCGGAAGTGCTCGGCCGCATGATCGGCTCGGCACTGGTCGGCACCTTCATGGGCGTGTTCCTGGCCTATGGCATCGTCGGACCGATCAGCGTGCGGCTGAAAGCGATCATCGACGAGGAAGCCTTGTTCTATCACGTCATCCGCGATGTCCTGGTGGCGCATCTGCACGGCAACGCGGCGCAGATTTCCGTCGAGATCGGGCGCGGCAGCGTTCCCTCGGAAGCCCAGCCGACCTTCCAGCAACTGGAACAAGCGCTGGACAACATCCCGCCGGAGCCCCACGCATAGGCGAACGGAAAATCCCGCTCGTTGCCGGCTATTTACCGACCTTCGCAGTTTGGCGTTTCTCCGCCAGCGCCATGAAGAAGGTCGCCAGCGCGCCCGCAAGGATGCCCAGCGGCACGGAGGTAAAAACATCCACATCCGTGCCGAAGACAACGATTGCCGTCACGATCATGCCCGTCAGCTGCGCCATTTTCGGCATGCCTCGAAGCTCCCCTATTATGGGAGCAGCCTAAGGCGGGTCCGTGCGAAGATGAAGAAAATGCTTAAAAAAGCGTTAACGACAGGTCAGGGCAAATTCGTATCTTCGCCTTCATGCGCATGGCCGATGGCGCGGCGCAGCCGGTGCTCCAGCCGAGCGCAATTGAGGACCACTTTTTCCGCCTGGACTTCCACGACCGCGGAAAGCGGCACGACGAAGTCGCCCGCATTCTCGACATAGATCACGAGCTGGCCGGGCAAGACTTGGCGCACGGCGCCGAAGGCCTTGTCGCCGTCATGGACGAAAACATCGAACCCTTCCCGGATAGGCTCTTCCATCATGGTCGGCTCCGCTCTTCATTTGCCGGCACGATAATGCGATTACGCGCACGACATGTCTACCGCGCAGCGAATAGAGGATGACGGCTCAATCCGTGCCGAATTCGATTCCCTGTGCTAGCGGCAGCGCGTCTGAATAATTGACGGTCGCGGTCTGGCGGCGCATGTAGGCCTTCCAGGAATCGGAACCCGACTCGCGCCCGCCGCCGGTTTCCTTCTCGCCGCCGAAAGCGCCGCCGATCTCCGCCCCCGATGGCCCGATATTCACGTTGGCGATGCCGCAATCGGAGCCCGAAGCGGCAAGGAATCTCTCGGCCTCCTGCATATCGCGCGTGAAGATGCACGACGAAAGGCCTTGCGGCACGGCATTGTGCTCAGCAAGAACCTCGCCGAAGTCGCGATAGCGCATGACGTAAAGGATCGGCGCGAAGGTTTCCTGCATGACGATCTGCGTTTGTTTGGGCATCTGTGCGATCGCGGGACGCGCGTAAGTAGCATTGGGATATTCCGCCGCCAGCACGCGCCCGCCGCCGGTGACCTTGCCGCCCTCGGCGCGCGCGGCCGCGAGCGCCTGTTCCATCGCCTCGAAGGCGGCGCGGTCGATCAATGGCCCGACCAACGTCGTTTTCGCCAGCGGATCGCCGACGGAAAGCTTCGCGTAGTGGGACTTCAGCGCGCCCACAAGTTTGTCGTAGATGCTGTCGTGTACGAACAGGCGGCGCAGCGAGGTGCAGCGCTGGCCGGCCGTGCCGACCGCGGCGAACACGATGGCGCGCTCGGCCAGTTCCAGCTTCGCCGACGGGCAGACGATCATCGCGTTGTTGCCGCCCAGCTCCAGGATGCTTCGCCCGAAACGCTCCGCCACCGCCGGCCCGAGCACGCGCCCCATCGCGGTCGATCCCGTGGCGCTGACCACGGGAATGCGCGAATCCTTCGTCAACATGTCGCCCGCCGCGCGCGTCGCCAGCACGATTTGCGACAGCGCCGCCGGCGCTTCGCCGAATTTGCGAACCGCGCGCGCGAACAGGGCTTGGGTGGCGAGCGCCGTGAGCGGCGTCTTCTTGCTGGGCTTCCATAGCACGCTGTCGCCGCAGACGAAGGCGAGCGCGGCGTTCCATGCCCACACCGCCACCGGAAAATTGAAAGCCGAGATCACGGCCACCGGCCCCGCCGGGTGCCAAGTCTCCATCATGCGATGGCCCGGACGTTCGGAAGCGATGGTAAGCCCGTAGAGCTGGCGCGACAGGCCGACCGCGAAATCGCAGATGTCGATCATCTCCTGCACTTCGCCCAGCCCTTCCTGCAGGATTTTTCCATTCTCGATGGTGACTAGGCGGCCCAGCGCCTCCTTGTTGGCGCGCAGTTCCTCGCCGAACAGGCGCACCAGCTCGCCGCGCTTGGGCGCCGGCACGTCGCGCCATTGGCGGAACGCTTCGACGCTGGCTTCGATCTTCGCCGCGATGGTCGGCGCATCGTCATAGGCGACGCGGCCGATCTCGGACCCGTCGATGGGCGAACGCACGACGTTGGGGCCGAACGGCGTGATGCCGAATTCGGCGAGAAGATGGTCGTGCATGGATCGCTCCTTGTCTCGGCTGCTTACGCGTAATACTTCCCGAAACGATTGGACAGGAAATTCGCAAGGCGGGTTTCTTCCTGTCGCACGAAGCCCTTTTGCGGCAACTTTCCGTCGGCCAACAGATCGCACATGGCGCAGATGCCCGCAGCCGTCGTCACCTGGATGGCGCTCATCAGCCTGCCGCCGACGTTCTGCGCATAGATTTTCTTGGCGTAGCTTTCCTGGGTCAGCAAGCCGCCCTGCCAGCCCGAGACCGTGACGAAGATCAGCACCACGTCCTGATAGGTGATGGGGATCGCGGTTTCCATCACGTCCTTGAGGATTTCGCGGCGCACGCCCAAACGCAGATCGCGCACCAGCATCTTGATGATGTCGCGATGGCCCGGATAGCGCACGGTCTTGTAGTTGAGGTTCTCTACGTTGCCTTCCAGCGTGTCGCATAGCGTGCCCAGCCCGCCGGACGTGTTGAACGCTTCGTATTCCGTGCCGTCGAGCGAGAAAAGCTCAGTCTCCTCCAACGCCGGCACTTCGCCGCGTACGCCGTCGCGGATGGATTCGCACGGGTTGCAATACTCGTTGATCAGCCCGTCGGTCGACCAGGTGAGATTGTATTTCAGCGCATTGGTGGGAAATACCGGCAGCGCGCCGACGCGCATCTGAACATCGCGCAGCTTGTCGAATTTCTTGGCCAGATCGTAGGCGGCGATGGAAATGAAGCCCGGCGCCAGTCCGCATTGCGGAATAAAGGCGGTGGAGGCGCCCTCGGCCAGCTTCTTGATGGTGCGGGTGGATTCCACGTCCTCTGTGAGGTCGAGATAATGGGCGCCCGTGCGCTTGGCGGCTTCGGCGATGGTCGCCGTCAGATGATAGGGCGTGGCCGAGAGGACGATGTCGTTGCCCTCGATCTCGGCGGCAAAAGCGCGCGGATTGTCGATGGCCACCTTGCGCAGCTCGACATTCGTCTTGGGCATGCGCGAAAGCGAGGCCGCGTCGCGGTCGACGACCGTCAGCCGGTAATCGCCTGTCTCCGACAGAAATTGGGCGATGGCGACGCCGATTTTGCCGCCGCCGACGAGCATCACGTTCTTCATGGGACGCACTCCCTTTGCATAGCCCGCGAAATGTGGGGCCAAAACGCGCCGGAAAGCAGGCGGCGAAGCGCCGGAACTTGCTGTATGATCCGGCGAGTCGCCGGTTTCTCCGGCAGAACGACGCCCTTCGACAAGCTCAGGGTGAGGAGTCAATAAATGCGCCCGACCGACGCCAAACTGATCGCCTTGCTGCGCGCCAATGCGCGCGAGCCGACCGCCTCGTTGGCGCGCAAGCTGGGGCTGGCGCGCTCCACCGTGCAGGAACGCATCGCGCGGCTGGAGCGCGAAGGCACGATCAAGAGCTATACGGTGAAGCTGTCCGAAGACGCCATCGGCCATCTCAAGGCCGTGGTGATGATCTCCACCGATCCCAAACAGGCCGAGCGCGTCGGCGCCGAACTGAAGAAGATGACGGACGTGCGCACGCTGGCGGCGGTGTCGGGCGCCTCCGACCTGATCGCGACGGTGGAGGGCGAAAGCCCGGCACGGCTCGACGCGGCGCTCGACCGCATCGGCAAGATCCACGGCGTGGCGCGGACGGTTTCCTCCATCGTGCTGTCGGAAAAGTTTTCGAGGTAGCGCCGCCGCTACCCCTTCAACTTGAATCCCGCTTTTTTCAGCGTCTTGCGGATTTCCGACGCGTGGTCGGCGTCGCGCGCCTCCACCGTCATGCCGAGATGAGCGAGCTTGGCTGAGGTGTCGGTGGCCATGCGGTTGTGCAGGACCTCGAGAATATTGCCTCCCGCTTCGCCCACCAGCGTGGCGACCTGCGCCAGCACGCCCGGCCGGTCCACGATCTCGATGACGAGAGAAAGAATACGCCCTTCGCGCGACAGTTCGCGCAGGATCACGTTCGACAACAGCCGCATGTCGACATTGCCGCCGGAAAGAACAACTCCCACCTTGCGGCCCGCGAAAAGCTCGGGGTTGGCGACGATGGCGGCATAGGCGGCGGCGGCCGCGCCCTCCACCACCGTTTTCTCAATTTCCAGCAGCGAAGCGATGGCATGCTCGATGTCGCTTTCGCCGACCAGCAATATGTCCTTCACCAGCGCGCGGATGATCGGCGTGGTGAGCGCGCCGGGCTGCTTGACCGCGATGCCTTCGGCCATGGTCTGGCCCGAGCAGGGAAGGTCTTCGCCCTTCACCGCGTCGTACATCGAGGGATAGGCGCGCGTCTGTACGCCGTAGACGTCGATGGCGGGTTTGAGCGCCTTGGCCGTCACCGCGATGCCCGAGATCAATCCGCCGCCACCGATGGGCACCACCAGCGCATCGAGCGCGGGCGCATCGGCCAGCATTTCCAGCGCCACCGTGCCCTGGCCGGCCATCACCTTGGGATCGTCGTAGGGATGCACGAAAACCAGATTTTCTTCCGCCGCGATTTTTTGCGCGCGCGCGAAGGATTCCGTTAGTGTCGTTCCGTCCAAAACCACTCGCGCGCCGAAACCCTTGGTGTGCTTGACCTTGTTGAACGGCGTTCCCAGCGGCATCACGATCGTGGCGGGAATACCGAGCCGGCCCGCGTGATAGGCCACGCCCTGGGCATGATTGCCCGCCGACACGGCGATGACGCCGCGCCCCCGTTCCTGCGCGCTCAGCGACAAGAGCTTGTTCAGCGCGCCGCGGTCCTTGAACGAGGCGGTGAACTGCAGGTTCTCGAATTTGAGCCAGATCTCGCAGCCGGCGATCTCGGACAAGGTGCGCGAATGCCGGGTGGGCGTGCGCTCGACGGCGCCTTCGATGGCGCTGGCTGCGGCGCGCACGTCGTCGATGATGATCGCAAACGCCGGAGCGGACACGGGAACTTCCTTTGCGGGGGCTGGTAGCAGCGGAGGGATTTGAACCCCCGACCAAGGGATTATGATTCCCCTGCTCTACCACTGAGCTACGCTGCCGAGGCGGGGGATGTAGGAGCGCGGGCACGGCCCTGTCAAGAAGCGTGCAGAAGAGCGGGGCGCGTTACTCCGCCGCCGCTCGGGCGGCCTCAGCCGGCGCGATCCAGCCCCCGCCTAGAACGCGCGATCCCTTGTAGAAAACGCAGGCCTGGCCCGGCGCGATCGCCTCTTCCGCCTCGGCGAGTTCGACCGTCGCCGTGCCTCCCTCGCCGGGAGCGACCCGTGCCGGCACCGGCGCGCGCATGGAACGGACCTTGACCGCGCAATCGGCGGCCTCGGCGGGATCGGACAGCCAGTTGACTTCGCGCAGCACGATATTCTTTGTACGGAGCGATGAGCGCGGCCCGACGATTACCCGGCCGCCTTCGGCATCCAGCGCGAGCACGAACAGCGGCTCGCCGCCCCCGGAAAGCCCCAGCCCCTTGCGCTGTCCGACCGTGAAATGGATGACGCCGTCGTGGCGACCGAGCACACGGCCCGCTTCGTCGACGATCTCGCCCGACCGCGCCGCTTCCGGCTTCAGCTTTTCGACCAGGGCCGCGTAGCGCCCATCCTGCACGAAACAGATGTCCTGGCTGTCGGGCTTATCGGCATTGACCAGGCCAAGCTCGGCGGCGATGGCGCGCACCGCCGGCTTTTCCATGCCGCCCAGCGGAAAACGCAAAAAGGAAAGCTGCTCGCGCGTGGTGGCGAACAGGAAATAACTCTGATCGCGGCACTCATCTGCGGCGCGGTGCAGCTCCGGGCCGTTCGGCCCGTCGATGCGGCGCACATAGTGGCCGGTCGCCAGCGCCTCGGCGCCCAGCGACCGCGCGCTCTCCAGCAAGTCGGCGAACTTCACCCGCTCGTTGCAGCGCACGCAGGGAATGGGCGTCTGGCCGTTGGCGTAGGTCTCGACGAAATCGGCGATCACGCGCTCGCGGAAGCGCCGTTCGTAATCGAGCACGTAATGGGCGATGCCGAGCTTCTCGGCGACGCGCTTGGCATCGTAGATGTCCTGCCCCGCGCAGCACGCGCCTTTGCGCCGCGCCGCGCCCGCGTCGTAAAGCTGCAGCGTCACGCCGATCACCTCAAAGCCCTCGCGCGCGAGCAGCGCGGCGGTCACGGAGGAATCGACGCCGCCCGACATGGCCACGACGACGCGCGTTCGCGGGGAATGAGCACTCATGGCCGCGGTCTTATCCGCTGCCCGGCAGGCTCGCAAGCCCGGCTAGCCGGTGCTGGTGGTGGTGGGCAGATAATTAAGCAAGGAAAGCTGGCCCAGCTTGGCGGTCACTTCCAGAGCGGCCTGCAGCGCAACCTGGTTCTGGCTGAGATTGGTCGCCGCCGTGGTCATGTCCACGTCTTCGATATCGGAGACGAAGCCCTTGTAGAGCGTGGACATCGACTGTTGGGTGGTGACGTCGTCCTGAAGGCGCGTATAGGTTTCGCCGTTCGCCGCGGTTGCGGTGTTGAGATCGGTATACGCCGTCGCCGCCGAAGGCAGGACGTTGTCGGTGAGATCGCTGATCTGGGTGCTGGTCAACGAGGCGTCAAGACTGCCGGACGGACTGTCGGCGTTCTGCAGATTCTGCAGCGCCGTCATCAGTTGCGTTCCGACGTCGGACGCGAGCACGCCGATCTGCACGCTCTGGCCGTCGCCCACCAGCACCGATGCCTTCTGCGTGCCGTTCTGGAAGAAGCTCGACACAGTGCCGGTTGTGAGATCGGACAGAGACGTCGCCGTGAACGGCTTGGTGTTGCCCTGCTCGCCCGCGTAGATGTAGTTGCCGTTGGAATCCGTCGAATTGAGGATCGACGACGCCTGTTGGAAGATGTCCTGCGCCGTGGTCATCAGGCCGGTGCCGTCGCCGTTGCCGGCGGCGGTGCTGATCGCCTCCTTCAGCTGCTCGGCGAGGCTCGACAAAGTGGTGAGCTGGGTATCCTGTAGATCGGTTTGGGTAACCGCGAGCTGCGTGTTGGTGGAGTAAGCGTCGGCGCGGGCGGCCGCGGAGCGCGCGGCCTCGAGAGAAGCCGTTTTGTCGCCGATGCCGGCATAATCGGTCGAGACCATGCCGCTGGCCACCTGAGCCTGTGTGACGTCGAGCGCGGCATTTGCCTTGGTGATCTGCGAGAGCAAATATTGGGCCTGGGAATTGGTGGCGACGCGTTCGACGGTCATGACATACTCCCTACTGTATCTGCAGCAGCGTTGTGTAGAGCTGGTCCACGACGTTTAACATGCGCGCGCCCGCGCTGTACGCCTGCTGATAGATCACCATGTTGGACAATTCTTCGTCCAGACTGACGCCGGAGGTCGACGCCTGGCGCGACTGCGCCTCGGTGAGGCGGTCGTCCTGCGTCGTCTGATTCGTGGTGACGCTCGTGCTGCGCGTTGCAGCATCCTGATAAAAGCCCGCGACGTAGTTGCCGAGCGTGGTCGCCTGCTGGCTCAAAGCGCCGGCCTTGGCAAATGTCTGCGATGCGGTTTCGAGATTCTGCAGGGCCAACAGACCGCTGGAATCGGAGCTGCCGACAATGGCGCCGCTCGAGGAAAAATCCGCTTGGGCGAAAGCGAGTCTGCTCGAGTCGTTGGAAATCGCCGACGTGACCGAGAAGTTTGAGGCTTGCAGGGCCATCTGGTTGGAGCCGATGCCGAACAACTCGGTAAAGCTCAAGCCGGTGGACCCGCGCTGCGTCGTGTCGCTGCTCACCTGGAGCTGGTAGCCCGAATAGCCGGAAGACGGCGTTGTCGTGATCGAACCGTCGCTGTTCAGCGTGAAGGTCTCCGCCCCGCCCATCGCCGTGTTGAGCGCGTCCACCACGTCGCCGACACTCATGCCCGCGCTGATCGTCACGCTCCCAGTCTTGGCGATATCGCCGTTGGGGCCTTTCAGCGAAAGATCGATCTCTCCGCCGGCGGCCAGCCCGCTCGAGTCGCTCGCCGACAGGCCGGTCGACAGGATCGAAGGCACCGAAGACTGGAAAAGATCGTTCAAGCCGAAGAACTGCGAGAAGCCGGTGCCGCCGCGCGAGGACGGCGTGGTGGCGTCGTCTTGCACGACGATGCCGTTTGTTCCCGTCGCCGAAATCGTCAACTGGCCGTCGGAAAAGCTCGCCGTGCCGTTCGCGCCAAGCGCGCTGTTCAGCGCGGTCGCGAAATCGCCGATCGTATCCGAAAAGCTGGTCGCCGCGCCGCCGTCGACGGACAGCGTGCCGGCGTCGAAATCGACCGCGATCTTGGAAACCAGATTGCCGCTCGAATCCGTCACTGCGATATTGGTCTTGCCGGTGAAGTTGAGCGAATCGGTCGACAGCAGTCCGGTATCGCGCCCGCTGAGCGTGGTCGGCGGCGGATAGGCGCTGTTGGCGTTATGCAGGGCGTTGAAGGAATTCGCCACACCCTGAGCAAACGAACCGAGCTCGTTCTGCAGATCGCCCAGCGTGCTGTCGCGCATGGTGATGAGGCCTTCGATCTTGCCGCCCGACAGGTGCGGGTCGAGAGCCTGAGCCGTTCCGACCGTCTGGCCGTTCTGCGCATTGACGTTCTGGATCGTAATCGGCTGATAGACGCCGTCCGAACCGCCCGCCGTATAAGAGAGCTGCGCATAGGTGTTGCTGTCGACCAGGCTGACGCCGTCTTGCGTCATCACGGACATGGTTCCGTCCGATTGCTGGACGGTGCGCACGTCCATCAATTGCGAAAGATTCTGCAGCGCCGTGTCGCGCTGATCCTCAAGCGCCGAGTCAGTGTCGCCCGCGGCGGTCTCCGTCTTGATCTGCGCGTTGAGATCGGAAATCTGCTTGAGGATCGTATTGGCCGAACTGGCATCCGTCGCCACCTGACTGTCGGTCTGCTGTTGCAGGCTGGACAGTGAACTCGACAAAGACGAGATCGAACTCGCCAGATCCTGAAGCGAACCCAGCACGCTGGTCTGGCTCGACGCCGAGGTCGGCGACAATGCCGCTTGGCCCAGCGCCGAGAACACGTCGCTCAACTGCGAGGTCAGCGCCGTGCCGTCGCCTGGCGAACCCAGCAGCGCGTTGATCTGGTCGAAGACGGAACTCTGCGTGTCGTAGTTCGCGGAAGACGCGCTGGCGGAAAGACTTTCCTGGTTGAGATACTGGTCGACGACGCGTTGGATATCGGAAATGTCCACGCCGGCGAGCTGGCCGCCCGCCGAGAGCGCTTCCAGATTGACCACGCGGCGCGCATAGCCCGTCGTATTGACGTTGGCGACGTTGTTCGAGACGACGCGCAACGCCGCCGTATTGGTCTGCAGCGCCGACAATGCGCTCGACATGATCCCGTTGAGACTCAAGGCGTGCGTCCCGAAAATGCTTTGTCTCCGCTGAGCGGGATCGCAAGCCTCATGCCATGACGCAAGGGCGCGGCGGGCGCGGAAAAGCGGCCGAAAACGCCATACGACGCGGCAGAGTTTGCCGCACGCGGCAGATCATGCCGTGCCGGGATGCGCCCTGTCGCCGTCCGCACTTCCATATACGTAAAGCGTTTTGCGCGCTTTGCGGCGCTGGTCCGGGCCTTGCTTTGGCTAACGGCAGAAGAACGACGGATAGGCATTGTGGCGGACATCGCGACAGTCACGGCTATGACCAAGGCAACGGCATTGAACGCTCAGACCACCGCAGCGGCCGGCGCGAAGGCGCAGGGCGGAGCCGACGCGCCGTTCGACGTGTTGCTTCAGCTCATGACACTGTCCGCGGCGCCGGCCAATGATGCCGGCCAGCCGACCGCGCTGAACGACAATGCCGACACCGATACGCAAACCGATTCCGCCTCCCAAACTACGCCGCAGGCAATCCCGCAGACGCCGCAAGATCTCTCGAGTTTGATCGCGCTGTTGCAGAGCGCCGCGCCGCAGCAGCCGGTTCAGACGGACGAAAATGCTGCGACACAGTCGGCTACAACCGGCGAGTCCGGCGCCCCGGCGGCGTCGAATGAGACTGCTAACGCCGCAGCCGCTCTTTCGTTGACGACGCAGAAAAACCAGACCGCCTCGTCCCAGCCGCAAGCCGGCGACGCCGCTGCGACAGATGCCGCTGTGACAGACGCCGCCGCGACAGACGCAGCGACATCGATCGCTGCGGATGCGCAATCGACGGCACAGACTGGTCCGGAGAAGGATGCCAAGCCGGCAGCGAAAAACGATCAGAAGAAAGCAACGAACGCCGACTCGACCGCGAAAAGCGACCCGAAGGCTGCGCCGGACGCCGGTGTTGTCGTCGCTCTCGCCCAGCAGATGCAGGCCGCCACGCCCACACCGCAATCTTCTGTCGGCAAGGCGGCGTCTGCCGCCGTAGCGGCGGACACGCCGCCGGTGCCCTCGGCTTCAGGCGGTAAGCCGACTGCGGCACGAATCGCAGATCTGCCGACGGCCGACGCGAATTCCGGCACGAGCGGCGATGCCAAGCACATTGCCGCCGGCGTCGACAACCGCGCGGCATCCAAGGCCGACACGGCCAAAGCCGATGCGCCGCTGCCCGACGCGTCGAAGACCGATGGGGCCAAGACCAACGCGAACGCCGCGCCGACGCCGAGCCAGACCAGTCCACACAACGCGGACCAATCCGCCGCGCAAACGCCACAATCGTCCGTATCGGGACAATCGTCCCAAGTCGCACCTTCCGTTACGGCAACAGCAGTCCAGGCGCCGATCAACACGGCGAACGCCGCTTCCGTTGGCGCCAATCTCCAAGTTGCGCCGCGGCATACGGATGCGGCATCGACGTCCACATTGGACTCGCTCGGCACGACCATCGCCGCGAATTTCTCCAACGGCGTCAAGCATTTCGATATTCGCATGGATCCACCCGAACTCGGTCGCGTCGACGTTCATCTCTCGGTCGACGATTCCGGCAAGGCTCAGGCGAGCCTTGTGGTCGACAAGCCGCAGACCCTCGAATTGCTGCAGCGCGATGCGTCCAACCTGACCCGCTCGCTCAACGACGCAGGCGTCAGCCTGTCGAACAATGGCCTCAATTTCTCGCTAAGAGGACAGGACCGGCAGAATGACGGCGGCAGCGTGGTCAAGGGGCGCAGCCGCGCACTGTCCGTGAAGGCCGTCATGGGTACGGACGCGATCTCGACTTCAAGTTCCATCTATAGCCTCGCGCCGGACAGCGTGCGGCTCGACATCCGCGTGTAGCGCGCGAAAGGAAGCACTGCCATGACCACCGTCACCCCGACCACCTCCACGACCACGACCAGCACGACGTCGAGCGCCCAGCAGGAGCTTTCCGGCAATTTCCAAACCTTCCTGACATTGCTGACGACGCAGCTGCAAAACCAGGACCCGATGTCGCCGATGGATTCCAACGAATTCACCCAGCAATTGGTGGAGTACAGCCAGGTCGAACAGCAGATCGACACCAATACCAAGCTCGATTCCCTTATCTCGCTCGGCACGACCCAGACAAACAGCTACGCTATGAGCTACCTCGGCAAGAACGTCGTGCTCACCAATGGCGAGGCGCCGCTTTCGGACGGCGCCGCCGACTGGACCTACGGTCTCAATAGCGCCGCCAGCACGACCACCCTCACGGTGACCAATTCGAGCGGCACCGTTGTCTACTCGGCGTCCGGCGACACCACGGCGGGCACGCACGATTTCACTTGGGACGGCACGGATAACAACGGCAACCAGCTCTCCGACGGCACCTACACGCTCACCGTCGCCGCCACGGCCCAGGACGGCTCGACGGTGACGACTTCCGTCGCCAGCAAGGGCACGGTTACCGGGGTCGACCTGTCGGGCACCACCCCGCAACTCGTGATCGGATCGATGGAAGTGCCGATCGCGAATGCGGAACTCGTTACGGATTGAAAATCAACCGCGGCCGAGAACCGGCTGCACGCTCTGAAGGACGGCAATCGGACGAAGCCCAGGACGCCGAAAAGGAAAGCAAATGAGTCTCTATGGCGCCATGATGACCGGCATCGCGGCTTTGACCGCGAACAGCGACGCGCTCAGCGTTGCTTCATCGAACATCGCGAATGTCAACACGGTCGGGTACAAGACCGCCACCGCCGATTTCTCGACGCTGCTTGCCGCGGCGGCCGGCACCAGTGATCCGTCCGCGGCGGGGGTGGTCGCCACGTCGGGCCAGAACGTCACCCAGCAAGGCCTGCTGACATCCACCTCTTCGGACACCGATCTGGCGATCTCCGGCAACGGTTTCTTCATCGTCAGCCAAACCCCGTCGAGCACGGGAACCAATGAATATACGCGCGCAGGCAGCTTCACCACCGACGCCAACGGCAATCTCGTGAATTCGAGCGGGCTTTATCTGCTGGGGTGGAAACTCGACACCAGCGGCAACCCGCCGACCAATCCCAGCGATCTGTCGTTGATCAACGTCAGCGACCTAGCGGGTAAGGCGGTCGCTTCCACCAAGATCGCGTTGCAGGCCAATCTGCAGGCCAGCGCCACGACGGCTTCAGGCTACGCGACCGGCGATATGTCGTTGGCCACCACCGCGTCAGGGTACGTTACGCCCGATTTTCAGCGCACGATCAACGTCGACGACAGCCAGGGCGGCACGCAACCTCTGGAATTCTCCTTCGTCAAAACGGCCGCGAACACTTGGGCATACGAAGTTTCCTATAGCGGCGATAGCTCCAACATCACCGGCAGCAATCCGATCGCCAGCGGCACGATGACTTTCAACGCCGACGGCTCGCTGGCCAACGTGGTGCCGACCGGCGGGTCGGGCACGCCTGCCACGGGAACGATCTCGATCAGCGTCCCGTGGTCGGCGGCTTCGGGTCTTTCTTCGACGAGTGGGCAGGTCTTGTCGGTGAATATGGGCACGGTGGGCACCACCGACGGCGTCACGCAATACGACACCGCCTCGACTCTGACCAGCGCGACCGTGGACGGCGCGGTGTATGGCAGCGTCAGCGGAATTTCGATCGCGACCGACGGCACCGTCTCGGCCAATTTCTCCAACGGACTGACCCAGGCCGTTTTCAAAATCCCGCTGGCCACCTTCGCCAATCCGGACGGATTGGCGGAAGTCTCCGGCAACGCCTACACCACGACGCCGGACTCCGGCACACCCGTCGTCAACGTCGCGAGCACCGGCGGCTCGGGCACCGTCAACTCGAAGGAACTCGAAGGCTCGACCGTCGATCTGGCCACCGAGTTCACCAATCTGATCACGACACAGCGCGCCTACTCGGCGGCTTCGCGCATCGTGACCACGGTGGACCAGATGCTGCAGCAGCTCGATCAAATCCCGGCGACCTGATGAGAACGCGCCGCCGCGCGAAACCGGCGGCGCGCAGCGTGACCCCGGGGTCGGAGGTGTTCGATAAGTTGTTGCAGATGTCCCATTAACGAAGGTTTCCGGCGCCTTTATCCAGTAATGGCGTCGGAGGTCCAAGAATAGGCGCAAATCTACAGGTCGTTTTACGATGTCGTTTACCTTGCACATAGACCATTTTTTTAAGGCGTCGCGGTTATCTTGCCCACGGGTAGTGGAGTCAGGAGTACGATGAACATGGGCGAAGACCGTAGAGGTCGCGTGAGCTACGTCATCGGGCCGGATGGAAGCCCGCTGACGATGGCCGATCTGCCGCCTCCAAACACCAAGCGCTGGGTGATACGCCGCAAGGCCGAAGTCGTCGCCGCGGTGCGCGGCGGGCTTCTCAGCCTAGACGAAGCGTGCCGCCGCTACACGCTGACGGTCGAGGAATTCCTCGCCTGGCAGCGCGCTATCGACCGCTTCGGCCTGCCGGGCCTGCGTGCGACGCGCGTCCAGCAATATAGGAACTGAGAACCGGAAATCGGGAATCGGAAAGAACTTGTTAATTCCGATTTCCGCGTTCCGGATTGTGATATTCTATTTCCAATTCCGAAAAGCTCGCCCCATTAAGGCGAACTTTACCTAACACACGGCAATGTTTGCCTAGCACGGCGGAATGTCGGGATATCCTCCCGCTTCCCGCCATTTCGCGAGGGAGCAGGCATTGCCCGATTTCATCAAAGCCATCGGTGCCGCGCGGTTTGGCGTAATGGCGGGTGTCGCCGCCGCGCTTACGGCCTTTTTTCTCTACGTCGCGGGTGTGATCTCGGAACCGCCCAAGAGCATTCTGTTCTCCGGACTGGCGCCGCGCGACGCCGCTGCGGTCACCGCCAAACTCGATACGCTAAACGTGCCCTACGACGCCAAGGGCGACGGCGGCACGATCATGGTTCCCGCCGATCAAGTGACGAAGCTGCGCATGGAATTGGCGCAGGATAATCTGCCTGCGGCCGGCGTCGGTTACGAAATCTTCGACAAATCCGATGCCTTCGGTACCACCGCTTTCGTGCAGAACATCAACCAGCTGCGCGCGCTGGAAGGCGAACTGGCGCGCTCTATCCAGACCATCGACGGTATCGAGAGCGCGCGCGTGCATCTGGTCATTCCCGAACGCCAGATCTTCTCGCGCGATTCACAGTCGCCCAGCGCCTCTGTCGTGCTCAAGACGCGCAGCGTCATGGCCCGCGGCCAAGTGCAGGCGATTCAGCACCTCGTCGCTGCCGCCGTGGCTTCGCTTTCTCCAGACCGCGTCGCCATCGTCGACGACCGCGGCAACCTGCTGGCCGGGGGCCAGGAAAAAACCGGCGACGACGCCACCGCCGACAGCGAAGAACAGAACACCACGGATTTCGAAGACCGCATACGCCAGCGCATCGAGTCGATCGTCGCGAGTATCGTCGGCCAAGGCCATGTCAGGGTGCAGGTCGCCGCCGACATGGACTACAATCATGTGAGCGAGACCAGCGAGACCTTCGATCCCGACAGCAAGGTCGTGCGCTCCACCCAGACCGTCGAACAGAACTCCAGCGACACCAATCCTTCGGGGTCCGGCGCCGTTTCCGTGGCCAGTGCGCTGCCCGGCCAGCAGAGCGCCTCCGGCGACAACACCAAATCGAGCACCGGCAGCACTCAAGAAATCACCAACTACGAAATCTCCAAGACGGTAAAGACCAGCACCGTCGATGCGGGCACCGTGAAGAAGCTGTCGGTTGCCGTCGCGGTCGACGGTATCCCCGGCACCGGCGGCGACTACAAGCCGCGCAGCGCGCAGGACATGAAAAAAATCGAAACCCTGGTGAAATCCGCCATCGGCTACGACGCCACGCGCGGCGACCAAGTGCAGGTCGTCAACATGCCGTTCGCCCGCATCGACACCGACGTCGGCACGCCGGCTCCCACGCCGCTTCTCGGGCTCGACGGCGCGGATTGGTTCAAGATCATCGAGGCGGCCATCCTCTCGCTCACCGCCTTGCTGATCGGGCTGTTTGTCATGCGCCCTTTGATTGCGCGGATGTTCGCGCCCTTCTCTCTGGCGGCGATGCAAGGCCAGATCGCCTCCGGTACGCCCGCAGCGGGTCAGTTGCCGGCGCCCTCCGCCCGCGGCGCCGAAGCGGCCGTGCTGCCGGGACAGGGACAGGCGCCGGCGCAGATCCCGCCGCCGCGCGAAAGCATGATCGACATCAGCCGCATCGAAGGACAGGTGCGCGAATCCTCGGTCAAGAAAGTCGGCGAAGTCGTGCAGGCACATCCCGAGGAAGCCCTGGCGATCCTGCGTACCTGGCTCCATCAACCGGTGTAACGAACGATGTCGCGCGCCCTTAAAGCCTCTGTCAAAGAAGACATCCGCTCGTTGTCCGGCGCGGAGCGCACCGCCATCCTTATGTTGTCCTTGGGCGAGGAACATTCGGCCAAGATCTGGTCGATGCTCGACGAAGACGAGATCAAGGAAATCTCGCAGATCATGTCCAATCTGGGCACGGTGAGTTCGAGCTTGGTGGAGAAGTTGCTGGTCGATTTCGTCTCGCAGATGTCGGGCACCGGCTCGCTGATGGGCTCCTACGAATCCACCGAGCGCATGCTTACCCGCATCATGCCGCAGGAAAAAGTCTCCCAGATCATGGAGGAAATCCGCGGACCGGCCGGGCGCACCATGTGGGACAAGCTCGCCAACGTGAACGAGACGGTGCTGGCGAACTACCTCAAGAACGAATATCCGCAGACGGTCTCCGTGGTGCTTTCCAAGATCAAGCCCGAACACGCCGCACGCGTGCTGGCGGCACTGCCCGAAGAATTCGCGCTCGAAGTCGTGCAGCGCATGCTGCGGATGGAAAGCGTTCAGAAGGACATCCTCGATAAGGTCGAGCGCACTTTGCGCATCGAGTTCATGTCCAATCTGGCGCGCACCGCCAAACGCGACGCCCACGAGCACATGGCGGAAATCTTCAACAATTTCGACCGCCAGACCGAGAGCCGCTTCGTCACGGCGCTGGAAGAACGCAACCGCAACTCGGCAGAACGCATCAAGGCCCTGATGTTCACCTTCGAGGATTTGGGCAAACTCGATCCGGGCTCCATCCAGACGCTGCTACGCCACGTCGAAAAGGACAAGCTGGCGCTGGCGCTCAAGGGAGCCACCGATTCCCTGCGCGACGTCTTCTTCTCCAACATGAGCGAACGCGCCGGGAAAATCCTGCGCGAGGACATGGAGGCCATGGGTCCCGTGCGCCTGAAGGATGTCGACGAAGCGCAGATGCGCATGGTCAATGTCGCAAAGGATCTGGCCAACAAGGGCGAAATCATGATCGCCAACAAGCAGGGCGAAGATGAGCTGGTGTACTGATGAGTAAGAGCCCGCAATCGGTCAGCAAGTTCACCTTCGATACGGAATTCCGTTCCGAAGGCGATCTGGTCTCGAACGCGGCGCGCGCGCGCCAGCGCAAGGTCTTCACCCAGGAAGAAATCGACCATATGTTCGCCAAGGCTCGACACGAAGGCCTCAAGGCGGGCCAGGTGCGCGCCGCCGAAGCGCTTGCCGCCGCCGTCGGCGACATGGCCGAAGCGGTGCGCGCGGCGCTTGCCGGTTCGCGCGACGAAATCGAAACCCTGCGCGAGGAGGCGGCGCGGGTTGCGGTTACCGCCGCGCGCAAGCTTGCTCCCGTCGCGATCGCCGCTTGCCCTACCGGCGACGTCGAAGCGGCGCTCAGGGAGGCGATGCACCAGGCCATCGGCGAACCGCGCATCGTGCTGCGCGCCTCGCAGGGCGTGCTCGACGCGCTTCAAGAAAAGCTAGCCGAAATCGCCCATGACGAAGGCTTCGACGGGCGCATCGTCACCTCCGTCGATCCGGGCATCGTCGGCGCCGATTGCCGTATCGAATGGCGCGGCGGCGGCGCCGAGCGGACCCTCGCCGCGCTCGAAGAGGCGATCGACGAGCTGATCGCGCGGCGCTTTGCGCAATCCACCAAGACCACGATCACGAAAGGATAGACAATGGCGGGAAACGACGACGTCGATCTGCCCGATCTCTCGCACGATGCCAAGGACGAGAGCGCGCCCGCCTTGTTGACCGGCGAAGCCGCCGCCGACGTGGACGTCAAGCGCTCCGCCCAGGATCTGGAAGCGGTGTTCGACGTGCCGGTCACGGTCTCGGCCGTGCTGGGCAAATCCGCGATGGAGGTCAGCCAGCTTCTGAAGCTCGGCAAGGGCACCATCGTCGAGCTCGACCGCAAGGTCGGCGAAGCCATCGACATCTATGTCAACGACCGCCTGGTCGCGCGCGGCGAAGTCGTTCTCGTGGAGGACCGTCTGGGCGTCACCATGACGGAAATCATCAAGGCCGGTCAGAGCTGACCGGTTAGCCAAGGAATAAAAACATGCGTCTACTCATCGTCGGCGGACTGCAAGGCCAGATCGGAGCGGCGACCAAGATCGCGATGGATCGCGGCGCCAAGGTCACCCACGCGAACGATATCGAACAGGGCCTCGCCAGCCTGCGCGGCGGCCAGGGCGCGGACCTCGTCCTCTGCGACGTCTGTTGCGACATCGGCGCCCTGGTGCGCGCGCTCGCGGCCGAACGCATTTGCACGCCGGTGGTGGCCTGCGGCGTGGGAACCGACGCGCGCAAGGCGGTGGACGCCATCCGCGCCGGCGCCAAGGAATATCTGCCGCTGCCGCCCGATCCGGAATTGATCGCCGCGGTGCTGGCCGCCGTCGCCGACGAATCCCACCAGATGATCTACGAGGACGAGGCGATGGCGGCCGTCATCTCGCTCGCCGATCAGGTGGCGTCGAGCGAGGCCTCCATCCTGATCACCGGCGAAAGCGGTTCGGGCAAGGAAGTGCTGGCGCGCTATGTTCACCGCAAATCGGCGCGCACCGACAAGCCGTTCATTTCGGTCAATTGCGCGGCGATCCCGGAGAACCTCTTGGAATCCGAATTGTTCGGCCACGAGAAGGGCGCGTTTACCGGCGCCATCGCGCGGCGGATCGGCAAGTTCGAGGAAGCCAACGGCGGGACGCTGCTGCTCGACGAAATCAGCGAGATGGACGCGCGCCTGCAGGCGAAGCTTCTGCGCGCCATCCAGGAGCGCGAGATCGACCGCGTCGGCGGTATGAAGCCCGTGAAGGTGGATATCCGGATCATCGCGACGTCGAACCGCGATCTCACCGATGCGGCCAAGCGCGGCACCTTCCGCGAAGACCTGCTCTATCGTTTGAACGTCGTGAACCTGCGCCTGCCGGCGTTGCGCGAACGGCCCAAGGATATCCAGGCGTTGGCGCGGTACTTCGCGCGCAAATACGCCGACGCCAATGGCGTGCCGTATCGCGCGATCGCGCCGACGACGGAACGCCTGCTCGCGTCCCATCCCTGGCGCGGCAACGTGCGCGAGCTGGAGAACACCATCCATCGCGCGGTCCTGCTGGCCAACGGCACCGAGATCGGACCGGAAGCCATCCGTTTGCCCGACGGCACCCAGGTCGGCGGCAGCGCGCTGGGCGCCGGCCAGGCCGACCTGCCAGCGACCGTACGCTCGGCCGTGGAGTTGGCGGCCGCCGTCACCCGCGGCTTGGTCGGACGCACCGTCGCGGACGTGGAGCGCGATCTGATCCTCGACACGCTCGATCATTGCCTCGGCAACCGCACCCACGCGGCGAACATTCTCGGCATCTCGATCCGCACGCTGCGCAACAAGCTGCGCGAATACACCCAGGCCGGCCTTGCCGTTCCCCTGCCGGGCGAACAAAGGATGGCGGGGTAACAAAATAAATGGCCGAAGTCAGCACGACCACGACCGCGCCGGCGCCGGGCTTCAGCCTGTCGTTTGGGGGCATTGCCGATTACGTCAAGCGCAGCGATCTCGGGCTGGCGATCGGCATCATGGCGATCCTGGTGGTGCTGATCCTGCCGCTGCCGACGTGGCTGCTCGATATCAGTCTCGCCTTTTCCTTGTCCTTTTCCATTCTGATCCTGATGACGGCGGTGTTCGTCCGCAAACCGCTGGAGTTCAGCTCGTTTCCGGCGATCCTGTTGATCACCACGATGATGCGCCTGGCGCTCAATCTTGCCTCCACGCGCCTGATCCTGTCCCAAGGCACCACCGGCACCGCGGCGGCAGGCTATGTGATTCAGGCCTTCGGCAAGCTGGTGATGCAGGGCAACTTCGTCATCGGGCTGATCGTCTTCGCGATCCTGGTGGTGGTGAATTTCGTGGTCATCACCAAGGGTTCCGGGCGCATCGCCGAAGTCGCGGCGCGCTTCACCTTAGATGCCATGCCCGGCAAGCAGATGGCGATCGACGCCGATTTGTCGGCCGGACTGATCGAGGAAAAAGAAGCCCGCAGGCGCCGCAAGGATCTGGAGTCGGAATCGAACTTCTTCGGCGCCATGGACGGCGCCAGCAAATTCGTGCGCGGCGACGCCATCGCCGGCCTGTTGATCGTCGGTATCAACGTCATAGGCGGAATCATCATCGGCGTGGCGCAGCATGGCATGAGCTTCGCCGACGCCAGCCACACCTTCACGCTGCTCTCCGTCGGCGACGGGCTGGTCAGCCAGATGCCGGCCTTGATCGTTTCCACGGCGGCGGGCCTGATGGTTTCCAAGGCGGGCGTCGAAGGTTCCACCGACCGCGCCTTGATGCGCCAATTGTCCTTCTATCCCCAGGCGCTCGGTATGGCGTCGGCGGTGATGGGCATTGTCGCCGTCCTGCCGGGCATGCCGACCTTCGCGTTCGCCGGGCTTTCCGCCGGCGTCGGCGCACTTGCCTGGGGCGCTTACAAGCGCAAATCGACCGAGGAAACCAAAACCCGCGTCGAAGAAGAAAAAGCCAAGGCCGACGCCGCGCCGAAGGAAGAACCCATCGCGACGGCGCTGGCGCTCGATCTGCTGCGCGTCGAACTGGGCTACGGCCTGTTGCCGCTCATCAACGACGTGCAAGGTCACCGCATCACCGACCAGATCAAGGCGCTGCGCCGCCAACTGGCCCAGGAGATGGGCTTCGTCATGCCGGCGGTGCGCATCCTCGACAATATGCAGCTCGGCGCCAACGAGTACCGCATCAGCGTCAAGGAAGTGGAATCCGGCAAGGGCGAGCTGTTTCCGGGCAACCTTCTGGTCATGGATCCCAAGGGCCTGCCGATCGATCTTCCCGGCACCCACACGACGGAACCCGCATTCGGCCTTCCCGCCACCTGGATCGCCGTTTCGTTGCGCGAGGAAGCCAGCTTCCGAGGCTATACGGTGGTCGAACCCGGCACGGTGCTGACCACACATCTGACCGAGGTGTTGAAGTCGCATATGTCCGAGCTGCTCTCCTATGCCGAAACCAAGAAGCTGCTCGACGATCTGCCCGCCGAGCACAAGAAACTGGTCGAAGAACTCATCCCGTCGCAAATCTCGGTCACCGGCGTGCAGCGCGTGCTGCAGACGCTGCTGGCCGAGCGCGTTTCCATCCGCGACTTGTCCGCGATCCTGGAAGGCATCGCCGAAGCCGTCGGCCACACCAAGAACGCACTCTATATTACGGAGCATGTGCGCGCGCGTCTTGCCCGCCAGCTTTGCCACGCCAATCTTTCGCCCGGCGGCTATCTGCCGATCCTGGCGATGTCGCCGGCCTGGGAACAGGCGTTCGCGGAATCGATCATCGGCCAGGGCGAGGATCGCCAGCTCGCCATGGCGCCTTCGCAGCTTCAGCAGTTCATCACCAGCGTACGCGATCGCTTCGAGGATTCCAGCCAGAAAAACGAGGTGCCCGTGCTGCTGACCAGTCCGCAGATCAGGCCTTTCGTGCGCTCGATCGTCGAGCGTTTCCGCTCCCAGACCGTGGTCATGTCGCAGAACGAAATCCACGCTTCGATCCGTTTGCGCACGCTGGGGCAGGTGTAACGCGTCATGCAGCTTCGCACCTTCCTCGCCAAGGACATGAAAACGGCGCTGACCAGCGTGCGCGCCGAGATGGGACCCGATGCGGTCATCGTCGGCAGCGAACGCACGAAGGGCGGCGGCGTCATGGTTCGCGCGGCGCTCGAGGAACCCGAAGCGCCGTCGCTCGCGGAGGAAATCGGCGAGCCCGTCAACGATTTCGACGCCGATTATCACAATACGCTGATCCGCCGCCTGCGCGAGAAGCCGGCGGCCGGCCGGCGGCGTTTCGATCGCAGCGAGCTTCTGGCCTCGTTCGCGCGCCACCGCCTGCCAGACGCGCTGGGACATGCGCTTGCCGAAGCCAGCGCCAAGACCAATCTCAGCGACATGACCCTGGCGTTGGCCGCCGCCATCGACGCGCGAATGACGCCCGCGCCCATCGATTTCGCAAATGCCAAGGCGTTTTTGCTCGTGGGTCCCAACGGCGTCGGAAAAACTGCGGTCGCCGCCAAACTCGCGGCCCACGCCAAGCTTGCCGGCCGTAACGTGACCCTGATCGCCGGCGATGTGGCGGGCGCGGGTGCGGTGGCGCGGTTGAACGCCTTCGCCGAGCATCTCGACGCCACCATCGCAACCGCCGATTCTGCTTTCGAGTTGGCAACCTTGACCGGCGACGCCGTCGCGCAAGGCGCGCTCGCCATCATCGACACCGCCGGGTTCGATCCGCGCCAGCCGAGAATCGCGGCGGTGTATGCGGCATTGGCCAAAATCGAGTCGGTGGACACCGTCGGAGTGCTGTCGGCGTTGACCGACGCGGAGGAAGCCGCCGAGATGGCGTCCGCGCTGACCCGCATCGGCGTGAGCCGCCTGATCGTCACCGCCGCCGATTTGGCCCGGCGCGCGGGCGCACTCGCCGCTGCCGCCATGACGCCGAGCATCGGTCTTGCCTATGTCACCCGTTCGCCCTTCGTGGCCGGCGGGCTGGAGACGCTTACGCCGTTGGCGCTATCGCGCCTTCTCGCCGATAGCGAACAGGAAAGCGCGCAATGACGCTCAAAACCTTAGGCCCGCGTCTGACCGCCATCGGCTCCGGCAAGGGGGGAACCGGCAAGACCTTCGTCACCGTGGCGCTGGCGCAGGCCTTCGCGGATATGGGCGAACGGGTGTTGCTCTGCGATGCCGATCTGGGTCTCGCCAACACGGCGGTGCAGCTTGGACTGGCGAGCGGCGGCGATCTGCCGGGGCTTCTGGCGGGAAACATCGCATTGGCCGACGCCGTCGCGCATATCGGGATAAATTCGCATGCGTCTTTCGATCTTTTGTCGGCGCCCGCCGGCACCGGCGCGCTGGCCGATGCCGATGCCGAGACGGCCGAACATCTGGCGTCGCTGCTCAAACGCGCGAGCGGCTATGACCGTGTACTGATCGATCTCGGCGCCGGCGTCGGCGCCGCCGCCATGACGCTCGCCGCTTATGCCGACGACACGCTGGTGCTGGCGACGCCCGATCCCGCCTCGCTGACCGACGCGTATGCCTTCGCCAAGTTGATGTTGAAGCGCACCGGCGGGCGGGCGCCTGCGATCGTCGTCAACATGGCGGCTGGAGCCGGCGAAGCCAAACGCACCGCCGACGCGCTTATTCGTTCGGCGCAAACATTCCTGAAGATCGTACCGGCCTATCTGGGTTTCGTGCCCAGCGACGTGCGTGTGGTCGAAGCCGTCCGCCGTCAAACCATGCTTTGCGCGCTTTATCCACAGAGCCCTGCCGTAGCGGCAATTGCAGCGTTGGCGGGCGCTCTTGGCGGACAAACAGGCAGTCCGCAAATCGCGCCGTCGCTTCGTTAACTATAAAATCCTTGGAACGCCGTCCACTTTGCTCGAACTCGCAGCAAAGCGGAATTGGTGTATGATGTGTTAATAAGCATTGTTGGAGGGCTGCGCGTTCCGATCGCGTCGAGACGCGTTTGCCGTGGGAAAAGAATACGCGTTCAAGGGGGTACTATGTCTTCGTTACTCGATATCTGGCACACGATTCAGGCCATCATCACTCATGCCGATTGGATCACGCTCGTCATTATCGCTGTGATAGCGATCGCGGGAGGCTTCGCCATTCAGAGCTTCAACTCGATTCTATCGGCGACGGTTTTGGCGCTCATCGGCTTCGTAGTGTTGGTTTTCCTGCGCGCCGTGACCTTGGGCAAGCAGGACTTCGTGGCTTATGCGCACACGGGCTGGCATGATGTCCTCGCCCTGCCGATGATTTCGCTGATCGCCTACGCCGTGATCTTCGCGGTGCTGATAGCGGTCGTGAATCTCATCCACTCCGCAGTTTTCCGCTAAGTCCTTGTTGCAGCGGTAGACCTGTTTGGCCCGGCGGAAAGCTTGCTTTCCGCCGGGGCGAGGGTTTGTCACCTTTTCTTCTTCCCGCCCAGACGATTGTCGAGCGCGAACGGCCCCGGCCCCATCCCCGCCAGCAGCAACAGTCCGCCCGCGATGGCGACATTGCGCGAGAACAGCTCGAAATCCGCCTGACGGGCCGAGGGATTGTCGTTGATCTGCCAGAAAGCGTGCATCAACACGGTGGCGATGATCGTCACCGCGAACAGCAGCATGGCGCCGTGGCGGGCGCTTAATCCCAGCAGCAGCGACAGGCTACCCAGGACGATGAGCATCAGCGCCACCAACAGCAGCAAGGCCGCGGCGGGAATGCCCGCAAACCTCATCAGCGAGATCGTCGCGTTCCAGTCGCCGCCGTATTGCAGCACCTGGGAAAAAAAGAACCAGACCAATACCAGCCGCCCGACCAGCGGCGAGAGATACTCGGAAATGGACATGTTGTACTCCGCGCGGAAGCCAGAGATCAGGCTTCAGAATAGCCTGATTCGCGCCTTCTGATTCCCGATACCGGATCCTTGCCGTCAGGCTCCGCGAAACGCATGCTTGCGCAGATGACGCACCAGCGCCATTTCGTCGAGGCGCGACTGGGCTCTGCGGGCTTCGATTTCCGCCAGGCGCTTTTCCTGCTGCTCGTTGGCGAATTCCAGGCTCTTCAGATCCTGAAAGGCTTGGGCGAGATCGGCTTGGCACTGGACGCGTTCGCGCTCGATATCCTTGAGCGTGTTGCGCAGGTTTTCGCGGCGCTCTTCGATGGAACGCAGAAACGATGGAAACGCCAGCCGGCCGATGTCGGTATCGCCCGCGCGCTGGCGCTCGCGCGCCACGCTCTCCTCCAAATCGGCGAGCTTTTTTTCAACGTCGGCTTTCATGCCGTCGAGCGTCGCCATGCGCCGCTTGAGATCGTCGACGCGGAATCTGCGTAACCGGATCAACGTGTCATGTCGTTTCATGACGCCTTACCTTTCCCCACACCACCGTTGATTATTTTGCCCAATGTTCCATACACTTCGGTTAACGTCGCGCGTTCATCCTTCTTTTGTGTCAGAAATTTTTCGAATTGAGGATGCATGCCGATCGCAATGTCGACTTCGGCGTTGGTTCCCATTTTGTAGGCGCCAAGCCTGATTAAATCCGCCATATCGTCATACACGGAGATATGCTTACGCGCGTGCGCCACAATGTCCTGCTCCGCCGGCGCGTTGCAGGCCGGCATGGCGCGGCTCACAGACTTAAGAATATTGACGGCCGGAAACCTTCCGCGTTCCGCAATGGCACGGTCTAGCACGATATGGCCGTCCAGAATGCCGCGCACCGCATCGGCAATCGGCTCGTTGTGATCGTCGCCTTCGACCAGAACCGTAAACAATCCGGTGATCGAACCGCTGCAGCCTTCCGCCGCCGGCCCGGCGCGCTCCAGTAATCTCGGCAATTCCGCGAACACGGTAGGCGTGTAGCCCTTCGACGCCGGCGGCTCGCCGGCGGAGAGGCCGACTTCGCGTTGTGCCATTGCGAAACGAGTCACGCTGTCCATAAGCAACAGCACATGCAAGCCTTGGTCCCGCAGTTGTTCCGCGATGGTCATCGCCGTGTAGGCCGCTTGACGGCGGACCAGAGGCGGCTCGTCGGAGGTGGCCTCCACGATGACGGAACGCTTCAAGCCTTCTTCGCCCAGATCGTCTTCGACGAATTCCTTCACCTCGCGGCCGCGTTCGCCGACCAGGCCGATGACGATCGCATCCGCATCGGTGTTGCGCGCCAGCATGGCCAGCACGGTCGATTTGCCGACGCCCGAGCCCGAGAAAATGCCCATGCGCTGGCCTTTGCAGCAGGTGACGAACGCATTGAGCGCACGCACGCCCAGATCGAGCTTGCCGCCGATCCGGCCACGGGCCTGGGGCGGCGGAGGCTGCGCCTTGAGCGGATAAGCGACCGGCCCTTGCGGCAGCGGCCCTTTGCCGTCGACGGGCTCGCCGAAAGCGTCGAGCACGCGTCCGAGCCAAGCTTGGCAGGGAAAAATCGACGCGGCGTGGCCTTCGAAATCGGCGCGGGCGCCGAGCGTCATGCCGTCGAGCACGCCGAGCGGCATCGCCAGCGCGCGGCCTTCGCGGAAGCCGACCACTTCGCAGGGAATTTGCTTGCCGGAATGCGGGGTTAGGCGCACCTGCCCGCCCAGGCTGATGGCCCCGGCGGCGCCCGTGACCTCGACCAGGAGCCCTTCGATCCGGGCCACGCGGCCGAACCGGCGCAGGGCCGGAACCGCTTCGATTTCCTTCTGCAATGCGTGCATTCCGCGTCCTTCCGGCCGGCCCTTCCGGGGGTCCTAGAAAAGACATCTTGCAGGAAACAATTTAAGTGGCAGTAAACTTAACAAATCGAATCAATGGGATGTATCATAGGTTCGGATTCGTGCTGCCTCGTTAAGGCACCTTCGCATCCCATGAAATCTTTCCGATGAGTGAAAGTGGATGTTAACCATTTCCGCTTACCGTCTGTTCAGCGGTTAACCAAGACCGGCAGGTATCCTGCCGGCTACTCGACCAGAAGGGGTCTGATATGCGCGTGCTCTTGATCGAAGACGACAGCGCGATGGCGCGGAGCATCGAATTGATGCTGCGGTCGGAGGGCTTCAACGTCTACACGACGGATCTGGGCGAGGAGGGGATCGATCTCGGCAAGCTGTACGATTACGACATCATCGTACTCGACCTGCAGCTTCCGGACATGAGCGGCTTCGAGGTCTTAAAGAGCCTGCGCGTCGCCAAGGTGCAGACGCCGGTGCTCATTCTCTCGGGCAACGCCATCGTCGAGGCGAAAGTCAAGGCGCTGGGCTTCGGCGCCGACGACTATATGACCAAGCCGTTCCACAAGGACGAGCTGGTCGCGCGCATTCAGGCGGTCGTGCGCCGCTCCAAGGGCCATTCGCAGTCGGTCATCACCACCGGCAAGCTGACCGTCAATCTCGACGCCAAGACGGTGGAAGTCGACGGTTCGCGCGTGCATCTGACCGGCAAGGAATATCAGATGCTGGAACTGCTTTCGCTCAGGAAGGGCACCACGCTCACGAAAGAAATGTTCCTCAATCATCTCTATGGCGGCATGGACGAGCCCGAGCTGAAGATCATCGACGTCTTCATCTGCAAGCTGCGCAAAAAGCTCGCCGCCGCCACCAACGGCGACAATTATATCGAAACCGTCTGGGGACGCGGCTATGTGCTGCGCGATCCGGCGGAAGAGGTCGCCGCGTAACGGTTTTCCAGGGGGCAGTGAACAAGGGCGCCGTCGCTACGGCGCCCTTTTCGTCTTCTACGGCAATTTGCAATCGAGAATCTTGTCGTCGAGCGACGAGCCGATCAGCAGGTGGCCGTCGGCGGTCGCGCCTACGCTGGAAGCGCCGATCTCATCGCCCATGTTCGCATAAATAAGGTTTGCCCCCTGCGGAATTCCGTCCTGCACCGAAACCCGGAAAATCTCCGACGGCGCGGGCTTGCTCGGATCCTCGCGGAATTTGGCCATGGCGAAGGCCTTGGGATGGCTTCCCACCCAGACGCTGCCGTCGGCGGCGACGTCGGCTTTGTCGAGGTTGGAGGGAATGAACAGCGCGTTCGCCTGCGTGAGCTGGCCGGTAAACGGATTGCGTTCGAGGGTCAGAAGCGTGCGCGGATAGGCCTCAGTCACATAGAGATAACGCCCGCCGGCGGAAAGCGCCGTGCCGCTTGGGTCATTCAGCCCTTCGGCCACGTCGTTGAACTTCACGCCGTCGAAATAAAGGATGTTGGCGCGCGGCAGCACCAGAGTGTCGTCGAGCCAGCGGCCGAGATCGGTTTTGCTGAGATGGTCGTTGACGACATAGAAGCGATCTTCGTCGACCGCCGCGATATCGTTCGGGCTGACCAGGATTTGGCCGCCGATGCTGCCGACTTCCGTCAGTTCGACCGCGCCATTCTCGAACGCCACCGAGAAGATGTCGACGGTGTTGGTCTTGTCCATGCGGCGGTTGACGGCCATCAAGGTCAAGCTGCCGTCCGGCCCGCGATAAAGGCTGATGCCGTGCGGATGGAAATCCCGCGGTGTGCCGGAAAGCTTGACCAGTCCCGCGCCCAGCTGGGTGTAGACGTATGAATAAAGTCCGTCACGCGGCGAAGGCTTGCCCTTGCTGCGCGCCGGTCGGTCGGTGGCCGAGATGAAGGCGATCTTGTCCTTGCTGTCGATCGCGATGTCTTCGGGACCGGGTGCGCTGGGGACCGCGCGGCAGCTTCCCGCGAAGCCCGGCTTCACCGTGATGAAGACGCCGTGGGATTCGGCCATACGGTAGGCGCCCGCCAGAACTGCCACAATCAAAACGCCGCCCGCCGTCGCCGCGATACGTTGCCAAGGGATGATCCTCATCGCCATTTCCTATCTCGCCAGCGCGGCCGCAGAGGAAAATTGCAGATTCGCCAGCCGCGCATAAAGCCCGCCGCGCGCGATCAATTCGGCATGACTGCCTTCGCCCACGACGCGGCCTTGATCCATCACCACAATACGCTTCAGGCGCTGGATCGTCGCCAGTCTGTGCGCGATCACGATGGTGGTGCGGCCGGCCATAAGATTGGCGAACCCTTGCTGCACAAGCCTCTCGTTCTCAGCATCGAGCGCGCTGGTGGCTTCGTCGAGCAGCAGCAGCGGTGCGTCGCGCAGGTTGGCGCGCGCGATGGCGATGCGCTGGCGCTGGCCGCCCGACAGCGTGACGCCGCGCTCGCCGACGCGCGTGTCGATCCCTTCCGGCAGGCGTGCGATGAATTCGCTGGCGGCGGCAGCTTCCGCCGCGCGTCGCACCTCGTCGTCGTTCGCCTCCGGACGGCCGTAGCGGATGTTGTCGGCGATCGTGCCGGAAAAGATCACCGAATCTTGCGCCACGATGGCGATGTGGCGGCGCAACTCGGCGGGGTCGAGATCTGCGATATCGACGCCGTCGAAGAATATCCGCCCTTCCTGGATCGGATAGAAACGCAGCAGTGTCTGAAACACGCTGGACTTGCCGGCGCCCGACGGACCCACCAGAGCCACCGCCTCGCCCGGCGTCACGTCGAGCGAGAAATCGTGCAGCGCGGCGGCGTCGGGCCGCGAGGGATAGCGCAGCGTCACGGATTGGAACGAGACCGCGCCGCGCGTTGGGCTGGGCAAGAGTTTGGCATGGGCGGGCGCGGCGATATCGGGCTTGGCGTGCAACAATTCCATCAGACGCTCGGAGGCGCCGGCGGCGCGCTGCATGTCGCCCCAGGTTTCGCTAAGGGCGCCCACGCCGCCCGCCACAAGAATGGCATAGAGGATGAACTGCAGCAGGAGTCCGCCGGTCAAACGGTGCGCGATCATGTCCTGCGCGCCGACCCAGCCGACGCAGACGATGGCCGCGAAGACGGCGAAGATCACCACGCCCGTCATCGCCGCGCGCGCCCGTGTGCGCAAAATCGCTATGACGAAGGAACTCTCGACGGCCGCGCCGAAGGTCTTGCGTTCCTGCTTCTCATGCGTGAAGGCTTGGACGGTCTGCACCGCATTGATGGTTTCGCTGGCATGCGCGCTGGTGTCCGCGATTTTGTCCTGGCTCTTGCGGCTGAGGCTTCTCACCCAGCGCCCGAACAGAATCAGCGGGATCATCACCAGGGACACCGCGCCCAGCACCAGCGCCGAAAGCTTGAAGCTGGTGACGAACATCATGGTCAGGCCGCCGATCAAAGTCACGGCGTTGCGCGCGGCGACCGAGGCGGAGGAACCGATCACGGTCTGGATCAGGGTGGTGTCGGCGGTCAGCCGCGAGAGAACCTCGCCCGTGCGCGTCACTTCGAAGAAGGAAGGAGAAAGCGCGATGACGTTGTCGAACACGGCCTTGCGCAGATCGGCGATGGCGCGCTCGCCGGTCCAGGTCACGAAATAATAACGCACCGCCGAGGACATACCCATGATCCCCGCGACGGCCAGGAAGGCCAGGAAATATTGCGAGATGTGGGCGGCTTTCGCTGCACTGAAGCCGTGATCGAGCAGGCCGCGCCCGGCCAGCGGCAGGACCAGGGTCGCCGTGGCGGCCACGACCATTGCCACGACGGCGCCCAGGATCGTCCAGCGATAGGGCCTGAGGAACGGCAACAGCCCGCGCAAGGGGGCCAGAGAGCGGGATTTGGCCCGTCCGGCGGCGACATATTGCAGTTGTTCGGCGTATTCCGCGCCCGATTGCGCCATGTTTTGCCTGCCTTAGCGAGAAAGACCCCCTCTATATAGGAGGTACGGGCGTCGAGCGAAGGGCGCGCTTGAACCTTTTAGGCCGATCCCCTATAAGCCGCCCCTTGCTGAAAAAGGGCCTGCCGCCATGAAAAAGGGCATTCACCCCGCCTATCACTTCGTGAACGTTCAATTGAACGACGGCACGAGCTATCGCACGCGCACGACCTGGGGCCAGCCGGACCAGAAGCTGACGCTGGATATCGACCCCACCACCCATCCGGCCTGGACCGGCGGCCAGCATCAATTGCTCGACCGCGGCGGCCGCCTGACGCGCTTCAACAAGAAGTTCAAGGATTTCGTGAAGTGACGACGGCTAGCGAATAGAAACTATTCGCTACGCGTTATTCGCCCCTCGCTTTTTTCATTTCCCGCCGAACGCCTGTTCCAGCAGCGCCATGTTTCCGCGCGCGCCTGGCGGTAGCGACGAATTGTCGAACAGCACTTCGTCCAGCCGCGCGATTCGGCGATAGAGATTCTCGCTGCGCGAAAGCAGATTCTGCAGCGTTGAGGGCAGAAGCTCCACGCCTTCCGCGCTGCCGCCGAAGCAGATTTCCTTCGAACCCAGGCGATAGCGGTCGCTCGACGCGTCCGCGACGTCCATGTCGCCGTCGTGCACGGCGCGCTGGACGAGCAGCCAGCTTGCCGCCTGCATCAGGCGCGTCGTGACGCGCATGCTTTCGCCGGCATAGAGCATGGCGGCTTTGCGCGGCAGAATGCGCTGTTCCTCGCGGCCCGGTCCGTCGAGATAGCGCGCGGTTTCCTCCACCAGCGACATGCCCTCGTCGAAGGTGCGTTGGAAAAGCGCCGATCCGGTGAATGATTGAAGCGTGAGCTCGTGCAGATTGTCGTCGTCGCGTTCTGAGTACGCCATACAAAATCCCCCAGCCCGATCAATAAATCGCGCTCAAGCTATCAACTCGTTCGCGTTGCGCAAGGTGCAACAGCACCTTCGCATCGAATAAACCAAAGCGATGGTTGCGAACGGGTCACGTTCACGCTGTTCATATTAATCATTGACGTGCTGCGACTGCGAAGTTCAGCGTTTGAAAAACGAGTCGGCGGCGGACTTCGTCGCCTGACGCACGCCGATGGCGTGGCGGCAGCGCGCGATTTCTTCTTCCAGCGCCAGGATACGTGCGGACAATTCGAATTCCGACAGCAAGGAAAGGTCTTCGCCGAGCGTGATTCCGGCAGACTTCTTGCGGGGCAGCAGTTCTTCGGGATCGATGGCCATCGTTTCGGTCCTGGCAACGCGATGATAGTTTCCGTCCGCGGCACGCCGCCGCGCAAGGACGAAAAAATGCCAAACATGAACGCCATCGCGGTTGAAAACCCCGGCCCCGCCGCCGCGCTGACGTTGCGGAAAATCGAAAAACCGCGGCCGGGCGCGGGCGAAATCCTGATCAAGGTGGCCGCTGCCGGTGTTAACCGTGCCGACCTTTTGCAGGCGGCGGGGCTATATCCGCCCCCACCCGGTGCGCCGTTAACACTGGGGCTGGAAGTGTCCGGCGAGGTCGCCGAACTTGGCGCCGGCGCTGTTAATCACAAGTGTGGCGATAAGGTTTGCGCCCTGCTGACGGGCGGCGGCTATGCCGAATACGCCGCGGCGGCACAGGAATGCGTGCTACCGGCGCCCAAGGGTGTCAGCTTGACCGAAGGCGCCGCTTTGCCCGAAGCGCATTTCACCGTCTGGACCAACCTGATCGACACGGCGCGCCTCAAGCCGGGCGAAAGCGTGCTGATCCATGGCGGCTCCAGCGGGATCGGCACGGCGGCCATCCAATTGTGCGCCGCACGCGGCCATACAGTGTTCGCCACGGCGGGCAGCGTTGAGAAATGTGCCGCTTGCGTGGCGCTGGGGGCACACGCGATCAATTACCGCAGAGAAGATTTCGTCGAGGCGGTCAAAGCGGCGACCGGCGGCAAGGGCGTGGACGTCATCCTCGACATGGTCGGCGGCGATTACATCGAGCGGAATTTCCACGCCGCCGCCCTGTGGGGCCGCATCGTCAACATTGCCTTCCTGTCTGGTACGAACGCGACGGTGAACTTCGCCCCGATGCTGACCAAGCGGCTGACCATGGCGGCGACCACGTTGCGCCCGCGCACCAATCAGGAGAAAGGCGCGATCCGCGATGCGCTTTTGCGGGAAGTCTGGCCACTGATCGAGGTGGGCAAGATCAAGCCGGTGATCGACCACATCTTCCCGCTCGCCGAGGCCCAGGCGGCGCATGCGCGGATGGCCAAATCCGAACATATCGGGAAGATTCTGCTCGCGCTCTGAGCCTATTGCTCGAAATCGGTATTCACCGGTTGGTCGGGGTAGTTCGATGAAACAGGGACATCCTTGCTGACCGTTTCGAGCTTGAAACTATCGGCCCAAGCCTCGCCCTTTCCGACCAAGAAATAACCGAAGGCGATCATCTGCGTTTCCGGAGGCACGTCGAGCACGATGTCGTAGCGCTTCCAGTCGGTCGTGCCTTGCACCGGCCTGTCGTTCATGTTGTTGAAATTCAACACCTTCCGGCTCGGCCCACCATTGGTATTAGACTGGTTCGGCGCGTCCATGCGCAGCCAAAGCTGTGCGCTGCCAGCATTTTTGGTTTTCATCATGGCCGAAAGACGTACGCGCTTGCCGACATACTTCGACGCGGAAATGCCCTGCGACATGCCCCCATAATTCTTGGGATCGGACACGATGCACTTGATATAGGCGCTCTTCTGGCCCTGACCGCCATCGACGTGTTCGGTGCCGAAATCGTAGTCCTTCGCCGTGCCGTCCTGTGTCCACCAGCCCTTGATGGGATTGCCCGCCTGGGCGGGCGCAAAAGCAAGCGCCGCTGCCGCAAGGAAGGCCATCGCCAGTAGATTCCGCTTTGATGTCATCGTGCTTCTCCAGATTAAACGTCCGCTTTCATCCGTGGGACGAGCAGGATCACTGCTCGAAATCGCCATTCACGGGTTTGTCGGGAAGATCGGATTCGGGGGCCGAAACCGGAACGTCGTTTCCCACCACCTCGATCTTGAAGCTATCGGCCCAAGCCTCGCCCTTCCCGAGCAGGTAATAGCCATAGGAGATCGCCTGCGCCTGCTGCGGCACGTCCAGGACGATGTCGTAGCGCTTCCAGTCAGTCGTGCCTTTCACCGGCGTGTCGCCCATGTTGCGGAACTCAAGCACTTTCTCCTCAGGCCCGTCCATGCGCAGAAAAAGTTGCACTCCGTCGGCATCCTTGGATTTCAGCATGGCCGAAAGCCGCACATGCTTGCCGCGATATTGCTCCGCCGAGATACCCTGCGACAGGGTTCCGTAGCCGTTGGGCGCAGACGCGGTGTTCTTGATAAAGGCGCTCTTCTCGCTCAGGGCGCCGTCCACATGTTCGACGCCGAAATCGTAGTCCTGCGTCTGGTTGGTCCACCAACCCTTGATCTGTCCCGCCGCATGGGCGGGAACGAAAGCCAGCGCCGATGCCGCAAAGGCAGTCATCGCAATAAATATCCGCTTCGATGTCATGATGCTTCTCCCTAATCGACGTCCGGTTTCGTCCACATGCCGGCCGTGAGCCCCGGATTCGCGTCCATGCCGGGCTCTCGGTTGACGCTCGCATTGGCGTTCATGGCGTAAGACGGGGCGCGGCCGTCGTTCATTCCAAATTCTGCGGTATCGAGAGCGGGGTGTGGCTTCGTTGTCGCGGCGGCGGACCACAGAGCGATCGCAATCGCCAGGGATGTGCAAGAGGCGGCGGTGAGCAAAGGCGCGCGGTTGCGCCGGCGCCAAGCCACGGCGTGTGCATTGCCGAGTATCGCGCGATCCAGTTTCTCGTCGGGAACCTCCCGCGCCGTGTTGCGGTAGAGCGCAAGTAATTGCGCGGACAATTCGTCGCTCATTTCCAACTCTCCAGCGTCCGGCGCAGCCGACGGCTCGCATAGCGCAGACGGCTCTTCACGGTTTCACGCGGTGCGCCGCATGCATCGGCGATTTCGTCGAGGCTGAGACCGCCCTCCGCCTGCATCAAGAATGCTTCGCGTTGTTCGACGGGCAACAGAGCGATGGCGTCAGCCAGCGCTTTGCCCAGTTCAGCGTTGAGCGCAACGTTCAAAGGGTCCGGCTCGCCGTCGGCAACGCTGCCGTCGTCTTCCAGCAACTCCACGATCGTGGAGCGCCCGCGCCTGCGCAGCTTCTCCGCGGCACGGTTGTGGGCGATCGTGAAGAGATAGGTCACAAATCGCGCGGTGGGCGCATAGCGGCTCTTGCCTTTGATGACGGCTAACCAAACATCCTGGAAGATTTCATCCGCTTCTACGGATGCGCCGGTCACCCGTCGCACGAAGCGATGCAGCCGCCCGCGATAGCGCTGGTAGAGAATTTCGAAGGCCCTGTTATCGCCCGTTTGATAACGCTGCATCAACGCCTCGTCGGACAAATGTCCGATGGCCGGCGTCGCGTGTTCTTCGTCGCAAGCCAGGGCGACGGGACGCAATATTCCTGCTGTCGTCATGCATCCAGCACCCAGGCCAGCCTCCCGACACGCCACTTTACCAGTGTGTTTATCGCCGTGGCGGGTAAAAAGGGGTTTGAGCGGCCCAAAACCCTTCCCTTCCGTCCCCTTCCCCGCTAAAACCCTCTCCATTCCTCGAAAGGGTCAGCCTTGAGAGGTCGGGTGGGTCGGTGAACGATCCCCCGGCATGGGAGAAGACTTACATGGTTGTCGAAAGCAAACCGCTGATGCCCAAGGCCACCGCCGTCTGGCTGGTGGACAACACCTCGCTCACCTTCGAGCAGATCGCCGATTTCTGCGGCCTGCATCCGCTCGAAGTGAAGGGCATCGCCGACGAGGACGTTGCCAAGGGCATCAAGGGCCAGGACCCGGTGACCTCGGGTCAACTTACCCGCGAGGCGATCGAAGAGGCAGAGAAGAACCACAAGCTCCGCCTCAAGATGGCGCCGCCCAAGCACAAAATGCCGGTGGTCAAGCAGAAGAAGGCGCCGCGCTATACGCCGGTCTCCAAGCGCCAGGACAAGCCCGATGCGGTCTATTGGATCCTGCGCAACCATCCCGAAATGACCGACGCCGACATCATCAAGCTGGTGGGCACCACCAAGGCGACGATCCAGAAGATCCGCGAGCGCTCGCATTGGAACGCCACCAACATCAAGGCGGTCGATCCGGTGACGCTGGGGCTGTGTTCGCAATTGGAGCTGGACCTCGCGGTCAGCCGCGCCTCGGTGAAACGCGAACGTGCGCTCAAGCGCGCCGCCAAGCGGGGCGAGACTTTGAAGCCGGTGGAAGACGTGCCGGGCGGTGAACCCCGGCAACCGGAGGAAGGCGCGCTGGGCACCGGCCCTCAGCCCGACGTGCATGACGAAGCCCCGACGATCATCGAGGATTCGTCCGACAAGCCGGAAGACGAAACCAGCGAACCGTAGAGTCGGCTTTCTGGCCGTTCAGGCCGTTCAAGGCGACGGCTTCGTATCCTTTTCCTTCGCCGCCTCTGCTGCGGCTTTCTGCTGGGCATCGAGCAGGGCGGCTTGTGCCACGGCAAGTCTGTTTTGGATCATTTGGCTGGACGGCGTGACGGACAAAGCGTCCTGAAGCTTCGCGACGGCGCCCGCAAAGTCTCCGCTCTTCGACAAGATCTCGGTCTGCGCAAGATCGAGGTTCACGCGCGCGCTTGCGTTGGTCGGGTCGGCGACAAGCGCTTGGTGGAACTTGTCCGCCGCGCCTTCAAAGTTCCCGATCTTGTACAAGGCGTTGCCGTCGGCATTCAGCTGCGCGGCCTGCGCCATTCCGAGATTCTCGCGTGCTTTCTTGAAAGACGGCGCCAGCGAGACCGCTTCCTGAAATTTGGCTATTGCGCCGGCGTAATCCTTGTTTTCGTACAGCGTGACTCCCGCGTTGTTCAGAAATTCGGCAAGGTTGCTGTGGATCCCTTTGTCGTTGGGCTTGAGCGCCAGCGCTTGGCGAAATTTTTCAATGGCGCCGTTTACGTCGCCGTGCTGATAAAGATCGAGCCCATCCAGTTCCAATGTCGTGGCTTTGTCGTCCGCTCGCGCCACCGGTGCGGGATAAGACATGAACAGACAAAAGGCGCCGGCCGAAAACAGAGTAACGACGAAAAAACGCGATAGTGCAGACCGCATGACACACCTCCCGGCAATCCCGATTTTATTGATAGTAGCGTTGGCCCCCTCGTGACCGATATTTTCCGGACGGACGGCCTATTCGCCCTCGGTTTGGAGAGAATAGCCTTACCGGCGGGTTACTAGAAGCGGCGTTGCGTCGCTTCCGGGTGGAACAAAACACTGGAATCGGTCGAATAAATGCCGTGCGGCGTGCGTGCGTCAAAAAGGTTCGGGGAGAGGTAACCCCCTCCCCGAAATAACTTTCCCGCCCTTACGACGGTTGAGTTTCAATTACTTCGTGAAATCCACCGGCACCCAGAGGTCGTCGCCCACGAAGCTGCGATATTTGTCGAAGCCGGCCACGGCCGCCTCGGACTTGTCCTTGCTGACCGCCGCTTCGCCTTCCTTTTCCATCGCCTGGTCGCGTTTCTTGTCGGGATCGAACTGGGCGAAGCTGGTGTAATGCTCGCCGAGCAGCACATTGCCTTGGCCGTCCGCCGCATTCACCTTGATCATGACGAAGTAATCGTCGATCACGCCGTGTTTCTTGGCGATTTCTTCACCCGGAACCCAGTTGGCCTTCAGCCCGACCAGGTAGTCGTCAACCTTGTTGGGATCGACCTTGACGGTTGTGACAGCCCACACGCCCTTCTGCGGCGCGTAATCTACCCATTGTTCGGCGGATGCCGCACCCGCGCCGGCGAGCAGAAGCGCGCACGCGCCCAGAACTGCAAAAGACTTCATGATGTTCCCTCCGTATTAGCCGTGATGAATTTAGACTTTGAAGAATTCTAAATTAAAAGCTTGCCCCATTGCCTGTAAAGTTAACAGCGCAGCCCCGTATGGTGCTGTATTTGCATACCGATTCAGCGCTTGGCCCATTTAAGTGCGGGCGCGTCTTGTACCGGTGCGAACCCGCGGCAGCTTTCCGTAAGAGTTATCAGGCCGCTTTTTCTTCCTCCGGCCCGCGCGGATCGAGTTCCAGGGAGGTGGGCGAAGCCTGGTGCGGCAGAGGTTCGAATTTCTCGCGATGTCCGACAATCGGCGACCCTTTCTGGCGCAGGCGCACGAGAGTGAACCCCATCATCGCCAGATGGACCGCCGCGGTGAAGAAGAACAGGGCTTGCGTGCCGAACGCATCCATCACGCCGGCCGCGAATGTCGGCCCGAGCACCGAGGCCAACGAGTTGATCAGCAGCAGCGTGGCCGAGGCCTCCACGAAATTTTCGCGCGGGATGCGGTCGTTGGCATGGGCCACCGACAGGCCGTAAAGCGGCAGCATCAGAACGCCGAACCCGAAGATCGACAGCAGCATCATGCCCCGCGCGCTCGCCATGAACAGCGCGATGGCTATGCCGGCGGCGGCGGCCAAGGCGCAGCTCGCGGCGATGACATAGCGCCGGTCCATGCGATCGGAGAGTCGGCCCACCGGCACCTGCACCAACGTGCCGCCGATCGTGAAAGCGCACATGAACAGCGCGATCCAGCCGTTGGAGAGTCCGCGGCTCTGGGCGTAGACCGGCGCCAAAGTCCATATCGCGTTGTTGGCGAGTCCCACGGCGATGCAGCCGGCGACGCCAACCGGCGAAATGCGAAACAAACGAAGCGGCCGCAAAACGGGTATTGGCATGCGTGCCGGCTGCGGCGATTGCGTCAACCCGACCGGGATCAGGCACAGCGCATAAAAAATCGTCGCCAGGCTGAACAGCATGAAGCTCTGCGGCCGCGAGGTTGCGAACAGCAATTGGCCGATCAGCAAGCCGCCGAAATTCACGCTCAGATAGGCGGCGAAGACGCGGCCGCGCGAATCGTTTCCGGCGCGGTCGTTGAGCCAGCTCTCCAGCACCATGTACATGTTCGCGGCGGCGAAGCCGAACAACGCGCGCATCGCGATCCAGGCGGAAACGCTGACCAGCATGGATTGCAGCAGCGTCGCGGCCGCGGCGATGCCGGCGCACACCGCGAAGGTGCGGATGTGGCCGACGCGCGCCAGCCAGCGCGGACCCGTAAAGCAGCCCGCCACGAATCCCGCGAAATAGGCCGAACCGATGACGCCGATGGCGAGGGTGGAAAATCCGTCCAGATGCGCGCGCACCGGAATGAGCGTGCCCAACAGCCCGTTGCCGACGAGGAAAATCAGCGTCGATAAGAGGATCGCGGCGATCGAGGAAAGTTGCGACTTCATGCGGCTGGCAAACACGTTAGGTGTGGAGTGAGCGCGTGGTCTCGGCGCCTACACTGTCACTGTCAGCAAACATATCAAAGAGACGGGCGCGACGCATGCCGGAAGGCAATTTCGCACGAAGCGGGGCTATTTGAGGATGTAGTTCAGCAGCACGAACCCCAGCACCACCAGGACCAGGAATCCGATCAGCGCCGCTTCCAGATATTTCTCGAGCATGACGCGCGCCTGCTCGCCGAACCAATGAACGAGAAGCCCTTCGAGGACGACGAAACGCAGGGTGCGCGTGATTGCCGAGTACAGCATGAAGACGGCGAATGGCACGTTGGCCAGACCGGCCGAGATGGTCACCAGCTTGTAGGGGATGGGAGTCAGGCCCTGGACGACGATCAGATAGGCGTGCTCGGTATATTTCAGGCGCAGCGCTTCCACCTGTGCGAGCGGAACGTGGAGCATATGGATGATCCACAGCCCCGCGGTATCCCAGAACAGCGCGCCGATCGCATAGCCGAGCATGCCGCCGATCACCGACCACAATGTGCACCAGGCCGCGAGTCGAAAGGCGCGCTTGCGGTCCGCCAGCATCATGGGCAGCAGCATCACGTCGGGCGGAATGGGGAAAAACGAGGCTTCGGCAAAGGCGAACCCGGCCAACGCCCACCAGGCATGTTTGCCCTGCGCGTTCTTCATCATCCAGGCGTAAAGCCTGCGCAAGGGGCCGCCTCGCCGCCCCGTGGTCGCTTTGTCGGACATCCGCTCCATCCTTCGGGAAGCTTTCCTAGCAACGGGGCAGGCGTGCGTCCATGTATCTCGCCGTAATAATGGGCGGCCAATCGCGCCGCCGGGACGTCCAAGTGTTAACGGCTGATTGACTTTCCTCTGCTAAAGCAGAGGGATGGGCATGCATCAGAGAATTAGTCTGCCCGAGGTCACGAGTGCAGACGCTTTCAACGAAATGGCCAGCCGGAACGACTGGCCGATTTTGTATGATGCCTCATGCCAATTCGGCCACGCCGAACTGAGCAAATTACTGTCGTTGTGGCGCAGTATGACGGGGCGTGGCGGTATTCCCCGGCGTCGGGATATGACGGCGCGATTGTTGCGGCCTTACATGCGGATGCTCTCGCTGTACGAACGCGTGTTGGCGGACGACGGCGCGCGGCGCCATCGCGTGCGTCTGATGGGAAGCGCGGTTGTCCAGGTCCTCGGAGAATTGACCGGCCATTTCCTGGACGAAGTCGTGCCGGAAGAATTTCTGCCGCGCTGGTGCCCCATGATCGACGTGCCGCTCGCCGCCGGGGCGCCCATGCGCCTGCTGATTCGTCAAGATACGTTCAACAAAAGCCATATCGTTGGCGAATATCTCTGCGTCCCGCTGCGCGCCGACGACGGCGAGGCGAAACTTGTTCTCACCGCCAGCTGTTACGACGGCACGCGCACCTGGGCCGAAGTAGCCACCGAAGCACGCCGGCGCCTGGGCCTCGAACCAGCGGGGATTGTGTAAGCTCGCGCATTCAACTCGATTGTCGCGGCTCGCAAGTTCGCAGCGACGGCGCATGAATGAGCCGCGTTCTTAGGCGCCAGCCCGCTTTGCTTTGCTTGGGCTGTTTCGCGTCGGCGATAAATATGATTTATCCACGAGCGTTCGAGCCGTTCAACATGATGGGAAATATCCGCGATGTGTGCCGGCGCCGCCGAATACAATATGAACGCCAAAAGAAACAACTGGACGGCGCTCTGCGACGCCTCCGCCACGTTCAGCCATCCCGATCTGCGCCGCCTGTTGGGGGTGTGGCGCGAACGGGCGCAGGAGGGCGGCGTTCCTCTGCGCCGCGAGATGACACAGCACCGGCTCAAATCCTTCCTCAAGGACATCGTGCTTTATGAACGCGGCGCGGGGGAGGATGGCGCACGGCGCTGGCGCGTGGTTCAGATGGGTACCTCCTTTGCCCAAATCATGGGCGACATGACCGGAAAATTCCTCGACGAAGCAGTTCCGGCCGAGCTCTTGCCGCGCTGGCATGGGGCGCTCGACGCGGCGCTGGGGCACGGCGCGCCGCTGCGCTTTCTAAATCGCGCCGACAGAATGCCTTTCTTGACCGGCGAGTATTTCGCCGCCCCGTTGATTGCGGACGACGGCTCTGCGAGTTTTATCCTGGCGGCGGGCCGCTTCACCGGCGGGCGCAGCTGGGACGTCATCGCGGCAGAGGCCCGTCAGGCGTTAGGGCTGGAATGAAAGAAGACGGATGAGCAACGGCAACGCAGGCAAGCACGCGCTCGTCTTCATTTTCATCACCATCTTCATAGACGTCACCGGCCTCGGCATCATCATCCCGGTCGCGCCCAAGCTGTTCTCGCAACTGGCCCATGTCGGATTGAGCGAAGCCGCGCGCTATGGCGGCTGGCTGTTTTTCGTCTATGCCGCCATGCAGTTCCTCTTCGCGCCGGCGATCGGGAATCTGAGCGACCGCTTCGGCCGCCGTCCGGTGCTGATCGCCTCGCTTCTCGCCATCGGCGTCGACTATGCCATCATGGGATGGGCGCCGACCATCGGCTGGCTGTTCCTCGGCCGCATCCTTTCCGGCATGGCGGGAGCGAGTTACACCACCGCGAGCGCCTATATCGCCGACGTATCGCCGCCGGAAAAACGTGCGGCCAATTTCGGCCTTGTCGGGGCGGCCTTCGGGCTCGGCTTCATCATCGGGCCGGCGATCGGCGGAATCCTCGGGGGTTACAGCGTGCGTCTGCCATTCTTCGTCGCGGCGGCGCTGGGCTTCGCCAACGCGGCCTACGGCGCATTCGTTCTGGGTGAGTCGCTGCCCAAGGAGCGCCGCCGCAAGTTCGAGATCTGGCGCGCCAATCCGCTGGGCGCGCTGATGGCGCTGCGCCGCTTTCCTTATGTGCTCGGTCTTTGCGGCGTGATCATCCTCATGCGCACCGCCCACGATTCCAATCCGGCGACCTGGACTTTCTACACGATGCTGAAATTCCACTGGACGACGCAGGACGTCGGCTATTCGCTGATGGCGGTCGGCGCCATCACGACGCTGGTCTATGGCGGGCTGACGCGGGTTGTCATTCCGCGCATCGGCGAAGTATGCGCGGTTTATGTCGGGCTGGCCTGCGGCGTTGTCGCCTTTGCCGGCTACGCCTTTGCCACCGCAGGTTGGCAGATGTACCTCTGGATGTTCTTGGGATCGCTAGTCGGGCTGACGACGCCGGCATTGACCGCGATCATGTCGAAAGAAGTCGGCCCCACCGAGCAGGGCGAACTGCAAGGCGCGATCGCCAGCGTGGGCAGCCTCACCTCGGTGGGCGCGCCGCTGGCGATGGCCTATCTTTTTTCCTTTTTTACCGGCCGCGCAGCGCCGTTTTATTTTCCCGGCGCGGCCTTCCTCGCGGCAAGCCTATGCCTCGCCGCGGCGGCGCTCGCCTTCGCTTTGGTCAAGCCGGAAGCGACCGCCGTGGGCGCAAAATCGTCTCATGCCGCGGAATAAAGCACCCCTTCGCCGCCTTTCGGGCGTCGCGTCAAGGGGTACGGGATTTGATCAGTGGACGCTGCTTCGCAGCCGTTCCAGTTCGTCCTTTATTTGGAGTTTTTGTTTTTTGAGGGCTGCTACCCGCTCTTGGCTCCAATCGGGGTGCGCCATCTCGTCTTCGATAAGTTCTTCCAGTTTCCTATGCTTTTCGGACAACTCCTGGATATGCCCTTGCAGTGCCATGCATGCACCTCTTTGTTTTAGGCGGCGACAATTAGAGCACCAAGTCACGGTTCTGTCACGGCCCTCTTCCGCCGATGGCTTAAGGTCTGTAAAGGGTTAAGTCATGGGAAAAAATACGGCCGGCACGAGCCCCAAGGACCGCCTAATCGTCGGGATTTCCGGCGCTTCAGGGGTGGTTTACGGTATCCGCCTGCTGGAGGCGCTGAGCGAACTGGGGGTGGAATCCCACCTGGTGATCAGCAAGGCCGGCCAGTTGACCATCGGGTGCGAGACGAACCTCGAGCCCAAAGCCGTCGCAGCCAAGGCGGACTATTCCTATGCCGTCGGCGATGTCGCGGCTCCCATCGCCTCGGGCAGCTTTCGGACCAGGGGCATGATCGTGGCGCCCTGCTCGGTGCGCACCATGAGCGAGATCGCCACCGGCGTCACAACGACGCTGCTGACCCGTGCCGCGGACGTGGTTCTGAAAGAACGCCGCACCCTCGTGCTCGTGGTGCGCGAGACGCCGCTGCATCTTGGTCACCTCAGGACCATGGCGGCTCTGGCCGAGATGGGGGCCGTCATCCTGCCCCCTGTCCCCGCCTACTACGCGGCGCCCAAAAGCCTGGAAGACCTAGTCGATCACACAGTTGCACGCGTTCTCGATTCTTTCGGCTATGATTGGCCCAAGGCCAAGCGTTGGGGCGAAGGCCCCGCAAGGGGTGCCCGCTCCAAGAAGGCGTGAAATGACCGGCGAAGTCACCGCTCCGGACGAAGTAGCGTTACGCGCCAAGCTCGCCGAGCTGACGCAGGAACATCGCGACCTCGACGCGGCGATCCAGGCGCTGATCGGGTCGCACGACATGCTGCAATTGAACCGGCTGAAGAAGCGCAAGCTTCAGCTCAAGGATCAGATCGCCAAAATCAACAATCAGCTTTTGCCGGATATCATTGCCTAATTATCGACGTTTGTGCGCGTACATCGCTTCGTCGGCCCTGGCCATCGCGAGATCGGCCGTGTCGCCCGGTTTGAGTTCGAAAGCGCCGTAGGAAAAACTCGTCGGGATGGATTTGGCGTTCCATATGGTCGGCGAGGCGCGCAGTTTGTCGGCGAGCTGATCCGCTTTCTTCGCTCCCTGTTCCTGGTTGGCATGAGACAGAAGTACGCCGAATTCGTCGCCGCCCAGCCGTCCGACTACGTCGCTGTCGCGCACATGGCCGAGCAGCGTCTCGGCGAAGTGGTTGAGAACCGCGTCGCCGCCGGCATGGCCATAGGTGTCGTTCACCGTTTTGAATCCGTCGAGATCGAAATAGATGAGCGTTGTCGGCGTGCCGTAGCGGTCGGTAAAGGCGATGTAGCGCATCAACTCGCGCACGAAGGCGCGCCGGTTGAGAAGCGGCAAAAGTTGATCCTGATCGGCCGTCTTTTCCACTTCTTCGAGGCGTTCGCGCGTCCGCTGCAACTCGCGGCGCAGATTGTCGACTTCGCCCATCAGCGTCATGATGGCGTCGCGCACACGCGGCGTGAATTCGCCTTCCGGGATGCCGAAGACGCTTGCCGTAGCGCTGACGGCGGCGGGACCTTCGGCGGCGGCGACGGCCTCGGTCTGCCGTGCATAAGCAGCAGTTCCCACCGCACGCGCTCCACGGACGGAGCCCGTTCTGTCGACTTTCATGCGCCTCGCGCCCCTTGGCCTTCTGGCCTGTTGAAATAGCTTAATGGCGGCTCGTTAATAACTCGTTTATGAAGACGAACAAATGGTTAACGGTTCCCAAATGCGCGCTTTCCTTGGTCTTTTTCGCCTTTATAATGCATCGCTTCCTTCACGGCCGATTCGCGGCCCAAAATCAGGATAAGGAAGCATGACCGCCCCACTTGTCGGCCTCATCATGGGAAGCCAATCGGATTGGCCATGTCTGCGCGCCGCCACGGACATCCTAGAGACGCTCGGCGTCGCGTATGAAAGCAAGATCGTCTCGGCACACCGCACGCCCGATCGCGCGATCGCCTATGCCAAGACGGCGGCGGAGCGCGGCCTGAAGGTGATCATCGCGGCGGCCGGAGGCGCGGCGCATCTGGCGGGAGTGACGGCGGCAATGACGACGCTGCCGGTGCTCGGCGTGCCCATGGAGTCCAAGCTGCTGAATGGCCTCGATAGCCTGCTCTCTATCGTCCAGATGCCCGGCGGCGTTCCGGTCGCGACATTCGCCGTCGGCACGGCGGGCGCCAAGAATGCGGCGCTGCATGCCGTAGCCATCTTGGCGCTCTCGGATGAGGTGCTGGCGGCACGGCTTGCCGCCTGGCGCAAGCAACAGACCGACGCCGTGGCCGAAACCCCGTCCGACAAATAGTTTAGGACCGCCGCGCGGCGAAGCCCGTGAGAACGTCGCTCAGCGAGGGAAGCTTCTTCGCCTGTTCCCTCACCTGCGCTTTGAGCTTCTCGAACTGCATGACGTTTTCGATGCGCGCGGCGAGAAAGGCTTCGGTGGCGCTTTCGTTCTCGCTGTCGTCGGTGAACCAGCGCATCAGCGTCGCCGAATAGACGCCCGCCAAGATGGCGCGCTTGGTGTAGAAATTGAAATCGGTGGAGACGTCGCCGGCCGCCCGCCACATCGCATCGACGGTGCGGTAGACGAGCTTGGCCCCGAGCGCCACATTCGGCGGCAGCGTCAAATGCGCCACCGCGCGCCGCGCCGCTTCCTTGTGCGGCTTCAGGATTGCTAGGCGCGCCTTCACGGCCGTGGCGATACGCCCCCGCATCGGCAGGGAAGCAAGCTTTAGCTTCTCTAGGCGCTTTTCCATTTCCGCATCGACGCTGTCGGAATAAGCCTCCAGAAGGCTGAGCGCCCCATTGGGGAAAAGACGCAGCACGTCTTGCTTGTCCGCCCCCGCCGCCTTCGCCGCGCGGTCCATCAGCTTGTCGGTGAAACCGTCGAAGGCGATGTGAGGCAGCGCCGCCTCGACCACGGCAATCTTTAGAACAGCGTCGTCTTTGGCCATTTTCGCTTTGCGGTCCGCCATCTGCCGTCACCAAAAAAACGGGCGCCGATATTATCGGCGCCCATGAGTCAAATGTCAGTATGGATTGTTCAGTGCGTCGGCACGCGAGCCGCCGTGGCCCCAACGCCGCCGAGGCTGAAAGCGAGATGCGCCGTCGACGGCATCGGTAGTGTTTTCGCCGCCAGCCCGAAGAAGAAGCTGGTCTGGCCCGGGATGACCGCGACAGCGGCCGCGCCGCCCGGACATACCGGTTTGCTGAAGGTAAACGTGACGTCATTGCCGATCTGCACCGCCGAAGACAGGCCGATCGTCCCGAGCCCGCCCGACGTGACCACAAACACCTGGCCGGGCGCGCCGGTCGGACTGTAGGGAAGCGAGGCGATCGGTCCGATGTTCAGCAGCAACTTGGTGACGCAGTTGCCGGCCTTGAACGCCGTCGCCGACGTCAAATCCACGCGGTAGACATAAGCCGTCAAGCCTGCCGCCGGAGCGCCCGGCACGCCGGGATAGGTGCGCGACTGCAGCCGCGCCGTTCCGCTGTCGCCAGGCGGAAGGAACGTGCCGACGGAATCGTTGACGACGACTTTGCAGGACGGATTGAAGACGCAGTTGATGGCGGGTGCATTTACATTGACGATCGTCAGCGGCGCGGCTTGCGCCGAAAGCGACATCAGAAACAACCCAGACGCAACGCAACCCAGTACATTCTTGAGCGTACTCATGAATATCCTCCCCAGGTGGAATGCGAGCATAACATTGCCCTTTGACCGGAGCAGTCACAAGAGTATGCAAGTAGAACGCATGTATTTATTTCACGGATATTTCATTACGTAGCGACAATTTTATTTAGCACTGTCGTCTGTCGTCCAATGACCCGCTTCGCTTTCGAAGATCAGTTGCTTCAGATCGCTCATGCGCTGAGGGTACAGGATGCCGTCCAGGTGATCGTATTCGTGCTGCACGACGCGGGCGTGGAACCCTCTGGCGGTGCGTTCGATCGGATTTCCTTCATGATCGAAACCGCGATAGCGGATATGGGCCGGCCGCTCGACGAACCCGCGCAGACCGGGGACGGAAAGACAGCCCTCCCAACCGCCTTCGACCTCCGGGGCGAGAACCTCGATCTCGGGGTTGATAAGCACGGTCAAGGGCGCGGTATGGTCGAAGCGTTCGGCCTCAGACAGCCCCTCGTCCGCCCGCTCGCCGGGCGCCTGGAACACCATCACCCTGAGCGGAACATGGACCTGGGGCGCGGCCAGGCCTGCGCCGTTGGCGTCGATCATGGTCTCCACCATGTCCGCCACCAGACGACGGATGGCGGGAGCGGTGGGGTCCGGGACCGGGTCGGCGCGGCGCGCCAGAACCGGGTGCCCCATGCGAGCGATTTTCAGTATGGACATGGCAGGACTATGGAATTCAGAGGGTTAGCGGTCAAATGCCGGGCTGCCCAATTGAACCTTCAAAATTGAGAGGAGTACCCCCAGGGGGACCCCCTTTATCCTTCCGAGGAGCGCGCGCCACAGGCTGTCACTAAAGATAAGAAGTCATTGGAGGATTTGAAGGGGTGCGGTGGACATCACCTAACCCTTCTGTTATCTAGCCGCCCCTCTGGAAACCGCGTGGGAGCTTGCCTTTGCAGATCATCGTTCGCGACAACAATATCGACCAGGCGCTGAAAGCGCTGAAAAAGAAGATGCAACGCGAAGGCATCTTCCGCGAGATGAAACTGAGGGGCCATTACGAGAAGCCGAGCGAGAAGCGCGCGCGCGAACGCGCCGAGGCAATCCGCCGCTACCGCAAGCTCCAGCGCAAGCGCATGCAGCGCGAAGGCCTGCTGCCGAAATAGGCGCGCCCAACTTTTAGGCGAGTTTGCAAAGGCCGTCCGTTGGGGCGGCCTTTTGCTGTCAGGCGGGTTTGCGGCCCACAAGCTGCCTGAGCAACGCACGGAACGCCGGCGGACGCTCGGTGGTGAGCACGTGATTGGCGAATATTCGCCCCGTCCGGTACACCAGGAAGATCGTCGTCAAGACAACCAAGGCCGCCGTCAGCCAAAGCTCGATGGCGGGAGGATGGAAGGGCAGCCGGACTAGCATGAAGAACGGCGTGTAGATCGGGATCCAGGAAATAACGGTGGCGAACAGGCCGTTGGGATCCTGGATCACCACGCCGAGCAGCATGTTCGGCAGGATGATGATCAGCATCGCGGGGGTCATCAGCGCTTGCGCGTCGGGAAGCGAGTTTGTCATCGCGCCAATGGCCAGGAAGACCGCGCTGTAGATCAGAAGGCCGCAGAAAAAATACAGCAGGATCAAGGGCAGTAAATTCACGGTTGCGATGGCAGCCAAACCCATTTTCACGACGGCAATCGTTTCATGGGAAAAGAACGAGGCGACTGCGAAGAGACCCGCGCCCCATAAGACGAGCGTCACCAGCGCCACAACGACGACCCCCATGAGTTTGCCTGTCATGATCTCCTGCGGCGAAGCGCAGGACAGCAGCACCTCGATCATGCGCGTGGACTTTTCCTCGATGACGCTTTGCAGCAGCAACGCGGCATTGGAGAAGGCCACGATGAAGAGAAGAAACGCCAGCCCCATCGGCACGAGCGGCGCCAAACGCTCGGCAAAGCCGATTTGGCCCGCCGCTTTCGTCGGATCGAACGTTTGGATATCGGCATCGACATCGAGATTGACGTCCGACCGGCGCGACGGCGGCACAAGCTGCTGCAGAACGCGGACGCGAAACGCGTCGGTCAACGACCAGCGTACGAAGTTGACCGTTTGCTGATCGGTCGTATTGGTCGTCCAGAACTGCGCGGCGACCGGCGCGCCGGGACCGAAGCCACTGGGGATCACGACGATGGCCGATAGCTTCGTCGGCTTGCCCGCCGCGACGGCCTCGCGTCCGCCCGTGAAATAAGCGCGCGCAAGCCTGCCGATGTCGCTGCCGTTCGCCGCGGCAAGGTCGCCGGGCGTCGGCGCCAGCACGAAATGCGGATCGGGCGGCTTGAAACCGGGAGCGCCGACCCGCAAAGCGGCGGAAAGCGCCGCAAGGGCCTTAGGCAAACCGCCCCGCGCCTGGAAGGCCCTGATCTCGGCCACGCGGTCCGGCGATTTCAGCATGGCGGCAAGGGCCGGGTCGGTGCGGCTGAGCTTCGCCATGTCCGCATGGCTCCCGGCGTAATCGGCAAGAGCATCAAGCGTTGCATGCGCCTGGTCGCGCTGAGCCGCCGCCGCGATCGCCTGTTGGTAGCCGCCGGCGCGATCGACGACCGTGATAACGCGCGTCTGAGTCTGCGAGGCCACGAGGGGAGGAACAACCGCGGCAATGAAGATGACGAGGGGAACCATCAACGTGCTGATGAGAAAACCGCGTCGCGTCACGTATTTCAGGAATTCCTGGCGGGCGATGAGAAAAATGCGGCGGATCATGACGCATTCGCCTTTTCGACAAGAGCCATGAAGACGTCATGCAGGCTGGGCGGGGCCAGATCGAAATGGAACGGCGCGACGCCGCGCGCGAAACAAGCCCCGAGCAGTTCCCGCCCGTCGGCGCCTTCCTTGAGATCGATTTCCCAGTATTGGCGACCCTCGTCCGGAGGCAGGACGCGAGCTACGCCTTCCACGGAAGACAGGAAGCTCAGATCTCCCTCGGCGCCGATGCGGGCGCGGCGCGGCAATTGGCTTTGTGCATCGTTCAACGTGCCGTCGAAGCGCTTGCGCCCGCGCACCAGGATCACCAAGCGGTCGCAGAGCCGCTCGGCATGTTCCATCGTATGGGTGGAGAACAGGATCGTCTTGCCGGCGTGCGCCAGCGCGCGGATGAAATCCTCAAGCTCGCCTTGATTGACCGGGTCGAGGCCGACAAAGGGTTCGTCGAGAATGACGAAGTCCGGATCGTGCGCCACTGCGGCCAGAAGCTGCGCCTTTTGAGCCATGCCCTTCGACAGGCCTTCGATGCGCACCCGTGCGAACGCGCCCAGGCCGAATTGGGCGAGCAGCTCGCGCGCGCGTTTCAGCGCCGCGCTCCGGCTTATGCCTTTCAAGGTTGCGACATAGGCGATCGCGTCGTCGGTGCGCATGCGTTTGTAGAGGCCGCGCTCTTCGGGCAAGTAACCGATGCGCGACCGCGCTTCGCCGACACGCCGCCCCAGCACGCGGACCTCGCCGGCATCGGGCGCGTATAGGCCCAGCAGGATGCGAAGGGTGGTGGTCTTGCCGGCTCCGTTAGGGCCCAGAAAACCCAAAATCCCGCCGCCCGGCAGCGCCAAGTCCAAATTGTCGACGGCCTTGAGAGCGCCAAAGCGTTTCGTCACGCCTTTCAGCTCGACGACCGGCTGCGGCATGTCCCCCAACTCCTCGAACAATTTCAGCTAGAAGAGGCGCGCGGGCGGGCTTCGTCAAGCCGTCCTTCAGGCGTGCCGGGTACAATCGTCGCAGACGGAGACTTCCACAGTGACGTGGCTGAGGCTGGGATAGCGCTCGACCAAAATCCGCTTGATCCGCTCGTTGTCCGCCGCGCCGCCGCCGATCAGAGAAACGATCAAGCCGCGATGGCCCGGCCCCAGCCGCCACAAGTGCAAGTCCGACACCCGCGCCTGCGCCTCGCGTTCCACCAACGCCTTGATGTCGCGCGCCAGAGCGGGATCGTCCTCGGCATCGAGCAGCACCAGGGCGCTGTCGCGCACCAGCCCGTATGCCCAGGAAGCGATCACCAGCGCGCCGACGACGCCCACCAGCGGGTCGGCCCAGCCGATACCGAAGGCGAGGCCCGACGCCAGCGCCAGGATCGCCAGCACGCTGGTCGCCGCGTCGGCCAGCACATGCATATAGGCGGCGCGCAGATTGTGGTCGTGATGATGGTCGTGCCCGTCATGCCCGTGCGGATCGCGCAACAGAACGGCGCTGGCGACATTCACGGCCAAACCGATGACGGCGACGAACAGCGCCTCGGCGTAATGCACTCGGGCAGGCTCGATGAACCGGCGCACGGATTCGATCGCCACGCCGAGAGAGAGCAGACCCAGGACGATGGCGCTGGCGAAGGCGGCAAGATCGCCGAACTTGCCCGAGCCGAAGGAAAAGCGCGCATCGGCAACATGCCGGCGCGCCAGCCAATAGGCCGCCGCCGCCAGGCCCAGAGCCCCGACATGGGTGGCCATGTGCACGCCGTCGGCCAACAGCGCCATGGAGCCGAACGCAAGGCCCGCCACGATCTCGAAGACCATGAACAAGGCCGTCAGAATCGTCACCAGCCTGGCGCGCGATTCCGCCCGCGCATGGCCATGGCCCAGGAACATGTGGCCATGCGTCCAATCCCTGTGATCGTGCATCTTGTTCGTCATGCCCGGCAGATTATGGATGATGCGCGCAGCGCGCAAAAGAAAACGGGCCGCGGGATCTGGGAATCTCGCGGCCCTGCTCAGCCGTTAAAACGATGGGGAGTTCAACGGCTCAGTCCAAATATACGTCCGTCCGAGAAACGCCTGCCGGCTCGCCGTCTGGACGAAAAACGCCGACCGTTTCTCCGGACACGTCTGCCTTGGACGCGAAGAGAAGAGCGCGGATCGCGTTCGCCTAAACCGTCCAGTCAGAATTCATTGTTCAGGATTTTACGCACGTCGTACGGATTTGAAAAGGAGGCATATTGGCGCTGCGTCGGAAAGCAGCCCTATGCCGGGAAATCTCGTTTGTTCGGAATGGAGATGCGCGCTCCCGCCTCGTACCAGCCGCGGCTTGCATTCACGATCTTGACGACCGAGAGCATCACGGGAACCTCGATCAGCACCCCGACGACGGTGGCCAGCGCGGCGCCCGAGTTGAAGCCGAACAGGCTGATGGCGGCGGCGACCGCCAATTCGAAGAAATTGCTGGCGCCGATGAGAGCGGACGGCGCGGCCACGCAATGCGCCTCGCCCACCGCGCGGTTCAGCACGTAGGCAAACCCCGCGTTGAAATAAACCTGGATCAGAATCGGCACGGCCAGCATGGCGATGATCAAAGGCTGCGCCAGAATCTGCTCGCCCTGGAAGCCGAACAGAAGCACCAGCGTCGCCAGCAGCGCGATCAGCGAAACCGGCTGGAGCGCGGACAACAGATGCGCCAGCGCCTCGCTTCCGCCGTTCGCCAACACGCCGCGCCGCACGATCTGCGCAACGATCACCGGCACGACGATGTAGAGCACGACCGACAGCAGCAGCGTCTCCCACGGCACGGTGATCGCCGACAGGCCGAGCAGAAGTCCCACGATCGGCGCAAAAGCGAACACCATGATGAGGTCGTTGAGCGCCACCTGACTCAAGGTGAAATGCGGTTCGCCGCCGGAAAGATTGCTCCACACGAACACCATCGCCGTGCAGGGCGCCGCGGCGAGCAGAATGAGGCCGGCGATATAGCTGTCGATCTGCCCGGCCGGAAGGTATGGCTTGAACAGCCAGCCGATAAAAAGCCAGCCGAGGAACGCCATCGAGAACGGCTTAATCGCCCAATTGACGAACAGCGTTACCCCGATGCCGCGCCAATGTTCCTTGACCCGCGACAAGGCCTTAAAGTCGATCTTCACCAGCATGGGAATGATCATCAGCCAAATCAGCGCCGCTACCGGCAGATTGACCTTGGCGATCTCGGCCGCACCGATGAGGTGGAATACGGCAGCAAAGAAATGCCCGAGTGCGATTCCGACAACGATGCAGAGAAATACCCAAACCGTCAGAGTGCGTTCGAAAAGGGACATGGGGGCTCCGTCAGTCGGCCGTGCGGCCGATGTCGTCAAGGCGGGCTTTCAACCTGATCCGGTCGAGTTTGTCGAACGGCAGTTCGGTAAAGATACGGATGCGGTTGCCCAGCATCCGCAGCGCCTCACGGAACGCCTGCATCTTTTCGGCCTCGGTCCCTTCCACGGCGGCAGGGTCCGGAATGCCCCAATGCGCGCTCACCGGCTGTCCGGGCCAGACGGGGCACACTTCGCCCGCCGCCTGGTCGCAAACGGTGAAGACGAAATCCATCTGCGGCGCGCCGGGGACAGCGAATTCGTCCCAGCTTTTGGAACGCAACCCGTCGGTGGACAAGCCGATTTGCCGGAGCAGCGCCAGGGAGAGAGGATTGATCGCGCCTTTGGGAAAACTTCCCGCCGAGAAAGCGCGAAAGCGGCCCCGGCCTTCGGCGTTCAAGAAGGATTCCGCCAAAATCGAGCGCGCCGAATTGCCGGTGCAGAGGAACAGTATGTTGTAAGAGCGCTCAGCCGGCATCGCAGCAATCCTTTATCGCGACGTTGCAAATTTCGGGACGGCCGCCGCAGCAATCCTTCATCAGAAAGGAGAGCAGTTCGCGCATGCATTCGACGCGTATGGCGTAGATAAGGTTGCGGCTTTCGCGGCGCTGGACGATGAGTCCGGCGCGCTCCAGTTCCTTCAGGTGGAACGACAAGGTCGGGGCCGGCGTGTCGAGCGCCTCCGCGATGGCGCCCGCCGTCTCGCCGGCCGGTCCGGCGCGCACCAGCCGGCGAAAGATCGCCAGGCGGGTGTCCTGGGCCAGCGCGGCCAGGACCGTTAGGGCTTCAGATGATTTCATGTTTCCAGAATAATGAAATCATTGACAAGGTCAAGCCCTGTTGAGGCTTTTCGGACGGAGATTCTCGTCGGATAAATTCAACTCGGCGGCGGGCCGTGCATGTAGCTTTCGACCAGCGAGCCCGAGATCAGCCGCCAGCCGTCCACCAGCACGAAGAAGATGAGCTTGAACGGCAGCGAGATGATCACCGGCGGCAGCATCATCATGCCCATGCTCATTAGGATCGACGCCACCGCCATGTCGATGATGAGGAACGGCACGAAAATCAGGAAACCGATCTCGAAGGCGCGCTTCAGTTCCGAGAGCATGAAGGCGGGCGCAATGGTGGTGATGGGGACCGCCTCGGGCGTCGGCGGCGTCTTCGTGCCGGACATGTCCATGAACAGCTTCAAATCGGATTCGCGCACATGGCCGAGCATGAACTTCTTCATCGGCACCGCGGCCCGGTCGAACGCCTGTTCGGTGGTGATCTGATTGTTCACCAGCGGCTCGATGCCCTGCGCGTAAGCGTCCTTCAGCGTCGGCGTCATCACGAACAGGGTGAGGAACAGCGCCAAGCTCACCATCACGCTGTTGGGCGGACTTTGCTGCAAACCGAGCGCGGTGCGCAGCAGCGACAGGACGACCACGATGCGCACGAAGCTCGTCATCATGATCAGAATCGACGGCGCCACGCTGAGGATGGTGATCAGCGCGATGATCTGCATCATGCGGTCGGTGAACAGCCCGCCGCCGGAGAAATCGATCGACAATCCGCCCGCGGCCGCGGCGCTCGCCGGCGTCGCGGCGTGGGCCACGCCCGGAACGATCAGCAGCGATGCTATCGCGAGGACAACCAGAAAGCGCCGCATCATAGCGGGCTCTCCGGCGCGGGCGGCGGCGCGGCAATGGACGCCTCGATCAGCGAAGCGCCGTCGGGACAGATCATCACCAGATGCTCGACGTCGTCGCGGCGCAGCAGAACCAAGCGCTGACGCGGCGAAATCATCAGGGTTTCGACGATTTTGAGCCGCCGCGTAGACGCCGGTTTGGCGAGCCCCGGCAAACCGAAGCGGCGTGCGGCCAATCCGGCGAAGCCAATCAGCCCCAGAACCAAGAGCAGCGCGCCCAGATAACGTGCGATGTCGAGAAGGTCCATGTTTGTTTTGTGGCCTCACCCTTCGACAAGCTCACCCTTCGACAAGCTCAGGGTGAAGGAATTTCCCCGACCCCTCATGCCGAGCCTGTCGAAGCATGAGGACATGACGCGCATCAAATGCCGTCAAGCTTAACCGCGGGTTAAGCACGGGAAGAATTTGCCCGGCAGGTTTTTCCGTTTGCGTTAAGCGCGGCTTAATCGTTGGCGCACAACATGGGCCGTCTTAACGCTAATTTTTCGTATACGGAGCTGAGAGCGATGGAAGTATCGAACATTCCGCTGCTTTCGATGTTGAAGGACCGCATGGCCTGGCTCAGCCAGCGCCAGGACGTCCTTTCGCAGAACGTCGCCAATGCCGACACGCCCGGCTATACGGCGCGCGATCTCAAACCCGTCGACTTCGAGCAGGCGCTCAGGAACGCGGCCTCGATGAGCGCGACTCCGGGAGCGCTGGCGACCGACGATCCGCATCACATCGCGATCACGCCGCAGAGCGCGGGTGGCTTCACCGGCGTCGATACGCCCGACGTCGAATCCACTCCGTCGGGAAACACGGTTTCCGTGGAGCAGGAGATGATCAAGGTGGCCGATACCCAGGCGCAATTCCAGGCCGCGACGAACCTTTACGCCAAGGCGATCACCATGATGAAAACCGCCATCGGCCATACGGGTTCGTAGAAGGAGTGAAGCATGGACTTTTCGACATCGATGACGGTCGCCGCGTCGGGAATGCGCGCGCAGTCCGAACGTATGAAGATCATCGCCGAGAACATCGCCAACGCCAATTCGACGTCGCCCAATGTCGGCGGCGATCCTTACCGGCGCCAAGTTGCGACGGTGAAGAGCGAATTCGACCGCACGCTGAACGCGACCGTCGTCACGGCTGGGAAACCCAACCAGGACATGAGTCCGTTCCGCATGCAATACGATCCGGGCAACCCGCAAGCCGACAAGCAGGGCTACGTCAAGCTGCCCAACGTCAACAGCCTCGTCGAAATCATGGACATGCAAGAGGCGCAGCAATCCTACGAAGCCAACCTCACCGTGATGGACTCCACCAAGACGATGCTGGCGCACACGGTGGACCTGCTCAATAAATGACGCGAAGCGTCATCCCCGCGAAGGCGGGGATCCAGTAAGAGGAACATACGATGGCCGTCTTGCCCGCCGCCGCAGCAGCAGCCTACCAGGCGATCTCCCAAATGGGCGCCGGCGCGACGTCCATGCCGAGCGTCGTTTCCGCCGACGTGTCGGGAACGGGAAGCTTCTCCAATTTCCTCACCGACGCGGTGAAGGGCAGCATCGATACGATCAAGCAAGGCGAGACGATGGCGACTAAGCAGGCCGCCGGCCAAGCCAACATCGTCGACGTGGTCAATTCCGTGAATGCCGCCGAACTCACTCTCGATACGGTGGTCGCGGTGCGCGACAAGGTCGTCGCCGCCTATCAGTCCATCATGAACATGCCGATTTGAGAAACATACCCTCGCCCTTCGACAAGCTCAGGGCGAGGGAACAGCAGCAGCCCTCATGCTGAGCTTGTCGAAGCATGAGAGCGGAACCCGGAACGACCCATGAGCCCAGCCGACGCCATCGATTTCGCCCGCTCCTCGATCTACGTGCTCCTGGAAGTCATCACCCCGGCGATGGTGACCGCGCTGGTGGTCGGTCTGGTGATCGGCCTGTTGCAGGCGCTGACCCAAATCCAGGAAATGACGCTCGTTTTCGTGCCGAAGATCATCGCGATCTTCGTCGTGTTGTTGATCGCGCTGCCCTTCGCGGGCGAGGCGATGGGCGGACTGATGACCGACATCGCGCAGCGCATCGCCGCGTATTAGACTTACGATGACGATCACCCTTCCTGGTCTTTCCGGCGCGGTCCTCGTCTATCTTCTGGTTTTCGCGCGGACCGGCGCGATGGTCATGCTGCTGCCCGCTATCGGCGACGCCAGCGTGCCGCCCCGCGTGCGCCTGATTCTGGCGCTGGCGATCTCGTTCGCGCTCGCTCCCGTGGTGGCCGGTTCCTATCCCCAGCAGGCGCCCGCCTCGAGTTTGGGCCTGGGAATCCTGATTTTCCAGGAAATCACCGCCGGAATCCTGATCGGCACCATGGCGCGCATCATCATGAGCGCGCTTTCCATCACCGGGTTCCTGATCGCCAGTCAGACGGGGCTTTCTTATGCGGAGACCCTCGATCCGACCTCCAACGGCCAGCAGGGCGCCGTCGTCGGCAATTTCTTTTCGCTGCTCGGCGTGGTGCTGATCTTCGCCACCAACCTGCATCACATGGCGATCGGAGCGATCGCCGGCTCCTATCATTTGATCCCGCCGGGAACGAGCCTGCCCACCGGCGACATGGCCCAACTGACGATCAGACTGGTGAGCGGCTCCTTCGCGCTGGGCTTTCAGCTCGCCGCGCCGTTCCTGGTGTTCGGATTCGCGGTGAACGCCGCGTTCGGCTTGCTGTCGCGCATGATGCCGCAGCTCCAGGTCTTTTTCTTCGCCATGCCGGTCAACATCCTGGTGGGATTCCTGCTGCTCGCCCTTTTGCTCGGCTCGATGATGACGTTGTTCCTGGACTTCTACACCAGCCAGATGGGGACATTTCTCTAGATGGCCGATGATCGCGACGAAGCCCAACAAACCGAAGAGCCAACACAAAAACGGCTCGACGAAGCGCTCGAACACGGCGACGTCGTCAAAAGTCCCGAGGTGCAGACGCTGATCCTGCTGCTCGGCGGCACGCTTGCCATCGCCGTGTTCGGACGATCCGCCGCGCTGGGACTGGCCCGCACCTTCAACATGTTCCTGGCCGAGCCGGAGCAGATCGGCATCGGACCGGCTGAGTTGATGGGCATGATGCGCGCCTTGCTGGGGCAGCTGGCGCTGATCCTGGGACCGTTCTTCGCGGTCATGATGGTCGCCGGCGTGGCCGGCAGCCTTATCCAGCATCGCCCGGTCTTCACCTTCGAGCGGATCAAGCCGGACCTGTCCAAGCTCTCGCCGGCGTCGGGCTTCAAGCGGCTGTTCGGGCTCGAAGGCTTCGCCAATCTGTTCAAGGGCATGCTCAAGATGGTCATCGTCGGGGCGGCGGTTTGGACCCAGCTGTGGCCGGAGCGCGGCGCCCTCGAAGCGGTGCTGGACCAATCCGCAGCCGGGGTCGCCGGCGACATGACCCATCTGCTGTTCAAGGTGCTGATCGCGGCGTTGTCGGCGATGGCGGTCATCGCGGGAGCGGACTACCTGTTGCAGCGCTTCCAGTTCATGAAGCGCAACCGCATGTCCAAGCATGAAATCAAAGAGGAATTCCGCCAGACCGAGGGCGATCCCCTGGTCAAGGGCAAGATCCGTCAGATTCGCCTGGAGCGGGCCAAGCGGCGCATGATCGCGGCCGTGCCCCAGGCCACCGTCGTCATCACCAATCCGACGCACTTCGCCGTCGCGCTCAAGTACGAATCAGGCAAGATGGCGGCTCCGATCTGCGTGGCCAAGGGTGTGGACGCCCTGGCCTTGCGCATCCGCGAGGTGGCGAAAGAGCATGACGTGCCCGTCGTCGAAAATCCGCCTTTGGCGCGCGCCCTGCACGCCGCCGTCGACATCGACGAGGCGATCCCGCCCGAGCATTACAAGGCGGTGGCGCAAGTTATCGGCTACGTCATGCGGCTTACCGGAAAGCTCAAGCCGAATTGAGCCGTCCCACCCGGCGCCGCGCCGCAGCTCGCGGCTCTCGCCGGGGGTGACAATGACGGGTAATGTCTCCCGATGATGACGACTCGCAGCATCATCGGGGGCAATCTCGGCGTTCCGGCCGGGGGCTGGCGCTGGGCGGCGCTCGGTTTTGTTTTGTTGGCGCTGGGCGCTGCGGTGCTGGCGGTGGCGACGCCCGACGTAGCACGCTGGGCCGGTGTGGCGCTGCTTGCCGGCATCGGGGCGGTCGGCAGTCTGTTTCTCTATGCCGTGTGGCCGCGCGAATCGATGAGCGCCGCCGAGGCCCGCCGCATCGCCGAAGCCGCCGCGCGCGCCAACGTCGCCTGGGCGATCACCGGAGCCGACGGCGCGGTGCTCGACTGCAACGAAGTCTATCGACGCATGGCGGGCGCCGCCGAGGGCGAAGCCGCCCCCCCGCCCGAACTGGCGTTGGCGGGAGAGCCTTCGGCGTCCGTGCTGTATCGGCTGACGCGCTGCGCCGCGGACGGCGTTGCGCGCGAGGAATCCTTCACCGTGGCGCCGGGACTGGAGATCGTGGGGGCGGTGCGGCCTTTGGCCGGCGGGCAGACGACCTGGTGGTTCACGCCGCGCCTTTCGCCCGGCGTTCGCGCGCCTGCAAAGTCCGCTCCGGTGCCGCTGAATCTCGGTATCAGCGATCTCTTCCGCGATGCCCCGATGGGCGTGGCCTTCGCCGACGCGAACGGACGGCTGGTCGACGCCAATGCGGCCTTCAAGGCGTTCTTCGGTTCTCCCGGCGCGTTGTCGGGGCACGCGCTGACCGATCTGGTCGAAGCGGCGGACCGCGAGCGCGTCGGCGCCCTGATCGCCAAGGCGGCGGAAGGAAGCGCCGGCGTCGGTTCGGCGGAATTGCGCGCGGCGGGCCAAGACGAGCGCATGGCGGAGCTGTTCGCCCGATCGATGAACGACGGGCGCGTGATTCTCTATCTGCTCGACGTTTCCGAGCAGAAGGAGCTGGAGATCAAATTCGCCCAGTCGCAGAAGATGCAGGCGGTGGGGCAATTGGCCGGCGGCGTGGCGCACGATTTCAACAATCTGCTCACCGTCATCATCGGCAATTCCGAATTTCTCCTGATGCGCCACCAGGCGGGCGATCCGTCGTTCAAGGAGATCAACGAGATCCACCAGACTGCGCTGCGCGCCGCGACGCTGGTGGGCCAGCTTCTCGCCTTCTCGCGCAAGCAGACGTTGCAGCCGCGCGTGCTGGCGGTGCGCGACGTGGTGGGCGAACTGGCGCTGATGCTGCGCCACCTGCTGCGCGAAAACGTGAGCCTGGAGCTCGAGCACGGCGCAGAGCTTTGGCCGGTGCATGCCGACGAGGCGCAGCTCTCCAACGCCATCATCAATCTGGTCGTCAATGCGCGCGACGCCATGCCCAAGGGCGGCACCGTCACCATCCGCACCGCCAACGAAACCGCGACGACGCCGGTGGCGCTGGGCACCGCGATCATGCCTGCCGGCGATTATGTGCGCATCGAAGTCGCCGACACCGGCATCGGCATCGCCAAGGAGCATCTGGGCAAGATCTTCGATCCCTTCTTCACCACCAAGCCGGTGGGCCAGGGAACCGGACTCGGACTCGCCACGGTCTACGGCATCGTCAAGCAGACCGGCGGCTTCATCACCGTGGACTCCGAAGTCGGCAAGGGTACGGTGTTCCGCATCTTCCTGCCGCGCTTCCACGCCGACCAGAGCGCGGTTCCGCAGGAACCCGAACGCGCCCAGCCGCGCGACGTCACCGGCCAGGACACCATCCTGCTGGTCGAAGACGAAGAGGCGGTGCGCAGCTTCGCCGCAAGGGCGCTGCGCATGCGCGGCTACAATGTGCTTGAGGCCTCGGGCGGCGAGGAAGCGCTTGAGATCGTGCGCAAGGCCGCCGCCCCCATCCACCTTCTCATTACCGACGTGGTGATGCCCAGCATGGACGGCCCGACCTTGGTGCGCGCGGTGCGCCGAATCCGCCCCGAGATGCCCGTGATCTTCATGTCGGGCTATGCCGAGGAGGCCTTCCGGCGCAACGACGAGAAGGCCGAGGACCTGCACTTCCTGCCCAAGCCCTTCGGGCTGAAGCAATTGGCCGCGAAGGTGAAAGAGGTTCTTTCCGGAGCGCCGCCCGTGAAGCGAGCGGGATAAGAGTCTTCATTTGGAATTGTGTCGCTGGAGTATTTCCATCCCTGGAATACTTCGCGCGCGCATGAACCATCCCCTGCCCTATGTCCCGTTTGTCGCCGTAGGCATTCAGTTTGGTTGTGATAGTAAACTAATGCAACTTGGAGTTGTTTTTTAACTTTTGCACTCATATCTTTGCGCCCGCCGCGATGAGGAACGGGCGATTCGCAACTGCTTGACGCGGCGAACTTTGCACCCAAGGCAAACGGAGAAGACGTAATGAGCAATATTATCAATATCGAAATGGTCTTCGATACGCAGACCATCCTGAATAAATATCCAAGTCTGAGCCAAAACTCTGCGGCTCCCACCGGGATTAATCACACCGATGTCTATATGGTCACGGAAGCCAAATATGTCGCCGACCCGAAAACACAGGCGACGGCGGATCTGAACATCAACGCGGAAGTCGACGACGTCATTCGTTGGCGCGGTCTGTCGCTGTCCGACAACATCAGCCAGAGCGTCATTCCCTACAAGATCCAGAAATTCTCCGGAACGCAGGTCACCACCATTCCGGTTCCGAGCGAAGCCCACCCCTGGGTCCCCATCCCGAACCAGGCCCCGGATAAGACCGTCGACCCGCTGCACTATACGGCGCAGCAACTGGCCAACTATTATCTGGGGTGCGACGTGACCGATAGCGGCACGGAAGGCTACCAGGTTTGGTTCTACATCGCCCAGCAAGTCAGCGGCAGCAACGTGAAGGTTCTGGGATATCTCTACTGGGATCCTACGATTACGGTCGCCTAAATCCTTTTTTGCGTTCCTCGGGCGCGACCGGCGCTACGCCTGTTCTGTGGCGGGCGTAGCGCCAGTCCGCACCGCGCGATCGGCCGTTAAGGTGAAGGGGCGTCCAAGCGCGCTGGGATGGGGGAATAAGTCGCAAGCGGCCTCAATTCGCAAGACTCAAGGGGATAATCGCTCGCCTCCTAATTGTATTGTCCCGGTTTGAAATCCGCGGGCCTTTGTCTGGGCACAATCGGGGCTTATGAACATAGCGAAACATCCAGAGCGCCCGTTTATGCCCAAACTTCCGAGTATGTCGCCTGCCGCCATTCTGAAGCGGAAAATCATTACCAAGACCATGCAAGCGGAGAGGGCGAAAGAGCCGCCTCCCGCGCCGGTCGTCAAAGTGCGGATGGCAAAGCCGAGATAGGCAAGGGCCGAAGGTCCGGCATGTCAGCGAAGCGCATTTGACGCGTTACATGGCTGAATTTGATTCCCGCTATTCAAACCGCGCGGCATTGGAGATCGACGACACGATCCGCACCGAAATCGCCCTCATCGCCCGATTCCAGGCTATGTGAACGATAACGGAACCATTCCACGAATAACGTATATATTTCAATCTATTAACCGCCATCTTGCCAAACAGAACAAACCGTGTACTTAGTTCCCCGTCCCTGCGGCGCTGAATTCATTGGGAATGCGGCGCGCGCCGTGGAATAAGGAGGCGGAGACCATGAGTCAGGCGGCTTTGCGCGTCGTGGGCAAGGAAGACGGAAACGACAAAAAGCGCGCGCTGGAAGCCGCGCTTTCCCAGATCGACCGGGCCTTCGGCAAGGGTTCGGTGATGAAGCTCGGCCAGCGCGATCCCGTGACGGAGGCCGACACGGTTTCCACCGGATCGCTGGGGCTGGACATCGCGCTGGGCATCGGCGGGCTGCCGCGCGGCCGGGTGATCGAAATCTACGGCCCCGAATCCTCCGGCAAAACGACTCTGGCGCTGCACGCCGTCGCCGAAGTCCAGAAGAAAGGCGGCATCGCCGCTTACGTGGACGCCGAGCATGCGCTCGATCCGGGCTATGCCAAGAAGCTGGGCGTCGATATCGACGAGCTGCTGATCTCCCAGCCAGACACCGGCGAGCAGGCGCTGGAAATCACCGATACGCTGGTGCGTTCCGGCGGCGTGGATGTCGTCGTCATCGACTCGGTGGCGGCCCTCACCCCCAAGGCCGAACTCGAAGGCGAGATGGGCGATCAATTGCCCGGCCTGCAGGCCCGCCTGATGAGCCAGGCGCTGCGCAAGCTCACCGGATCGATCTCGAAGTCGAACACGATCGTCATTTTCATCAATCAGATCCGCATGAAGATCGGCATCATGTTCGGCAATCCCGAAACCACCACCGGCGGCAATGCGCTGAAATTCTATTCCTCGGTGCGCCTGGACATCCGCCGCATCGGCGCCATCAAGGACCACGACGAAGTGGTGGGCAACCAGACCCGCGTGAAAGTGGTCAAGAACAAGGTCGCCCCGCCCTTCAAGCAGGTCGAGTTCGACATCATGTACGGCCAGGGCATTTCCAAGGTCGGCGAGCTTCTGGATCTGGGCGTCAAGGCCGGGATCGTGGAGAAATCCGGCTCCTGGTTCTCCTATGACGGCACGCGAATCGGCCAGGGCCGTGAGCAGGCCAAGGCGTACTTCGACGCCAACAAGGACGTGGCGGCCAAGATCGAGGCCGCGATCCGCCAGAATGCCGGTCTGATCGGCCAAAGCCTCGCGCTGGGCAGCGACGAGGCGACGGAGGCCGCCGCGGACTGACCCTGTCCGTTCCCTTGTTGGCATGAGGGAGCGACTCCAGAAGGGGCGTGTCGGGAGACCGGCGCGCCCCTTCGTTTTGGAGGGGTTGGCATCGAAAGAACGCTCAAAAAACCGATGTCATGGCCCGCGCCAAACCGTCCTCCTCCAGATGACAAGCTTTTTAACCGCCGCTACAACGTCTCCATGAAGAGTCTCTCCGATATCCGCGCCGGCTTCCTGGAATTCTTCCGCGAACGCGGCCACGCCATCGTGCCCTCCTCGCCGCTGGTGCCGCGCAACGATCCCACGCTGCTGTTTACCAACGCCGGCATGGTGCAGTTCAAGAACGTCTTCACCGGCGCCGAGAAGCGGCCCTACAGCCGCGCTACCAGCGTGCAGAAATGCGTGCGCGCCGGGGGCAAGCACAACGATCTCGACAATGTCGGCTACACTGCGCGCCACCACACCTTCTTCGAGATGCTGGGGAATTTCTCCTTCGGCGATTACTTCAAGGAAGAAGCGATCCTATTCGCCTGGGATTTCGCCACCAAGACGGCGGCGTTGCCCAAGGACAAGCTGTTGGTGACGGTCTATCCCAGCGACGAACAGGCCCGCGCGCTGTGGAGGAAGATCGCCGGCATTTCCGACGCGCGCATCATCGGCCACGAGAGCAATCTGTGGGCGATGGGACCGGTGGGGCCGTGCGGCTTCTGCTCGGAAATTTTCTACGACCAGGGCGACGCGGTGGCCGGCGGGCCGCCCGGCTCGGCCGACGAAGACGGCGACCGATACTTGGAATTCTGGAACCTCGTCTTCATGCAGTTCGAGCAGGTGGACGCGGACACCCGCATCGATCTGCCCAAACCTTCCATCGACACCGGCCTGGGGCTGGAGCGGCTCACCGCCATCCTGCAGGGCGTGCAGAACAATTACGACACCGATCTGTTCCGCCACCTGATCGCGGCCTCGGTGGAATTTTCCGGCGCCAAGAGCGAAGGCGAAGCAAAGTTCAGCCATCGCGTCATCGCCGACCATCTGCGTTCGACCTCGTTCCTGATCGCCGACGGCGTGCTGCCCTCCAATGACGGGCGCGGCTATGTGCTTCGCCGCATCATGCGCCGCGGCATGCGCCATGCCCATCTGATCGGATCGAAGGACCCGCTGATGTACCGCCTGGTGCCGGCGCTGGTCGCCGAGATGGGCACCGCTTATCCGGAACTGAAGCGCGCCGAAGCGCTGATCGCCGAAACCCTGAAGCTGGAAGAGACCCGCTTCCGCGAAACCCTGGCGCGGGGGATCAAGCTGCTAGACGAAGCGACGGGCAACATGAAAGCGGGCGACAGCCTGGCCGGCGACGTCGCCTTCAAGCTCTACGACACCTTCGGCTTTCCGCTCGATCTGACGCAGGACGCTTTGAAGCCGCGCGGTATCGCGGTCGATACGGACGGCTTCAATGCCGCGATGGCCAAGCAGCGCGCCGATGCGCGCAAGGCCTGGGCCGGATCGGGCGAGGCGGCCACCGATGCGCAATGGTTCGCCATTCTCGATGAGGTCGGCAAGACGGAGTTCCTGGGCTACGACACCGAAGAAGCCGAGGGCACGATCGTGGCGCTGGTAAAGGACGGCGAACGCGCGGCCAAGGCCAAGGCCGGCGAGACCGTTCGTGTGCTGACCAATCAGACGCCGTTCTACGCCGAATCCGGCGGCCAAGTCGGCGACATCGGCACGCTGAAATCCCCCCGCGCCGAAGGCACGGTGACCGACACCGAGAAAAAGCTCGGCGTGCTATACGTCCATGTCGTCGAATTGACCAAGGGCGAACTGATGCTTGGCGACTCGATCGATCTCAAGGTCGACGGCGAACGGCGCCGCGCCACGCGCGCCAACCATTCGGCAACCCATCTGTTGCACGCCGCGCTCAAGCGCGTGCTGGGACCGCACGTCTCGCAAAAGGGCTCGCTGGTGGCACCCGACCGGCTGCGCTTCGATTTCAGCCATCCCAAGCCGATGACGCAAGACGAACTCGAACGCGTCGAAGCGCTGGTCAATTCCGTGGTGCGGCAGAATTCCGACGTCGCCACGCGGCTGATGCCAACCGATAAGGCGATCGAGGCCGGTGCGGAAGCCTTGTTCGGCGAGAAGTACGGCGAGGAAGTGCGCGTGCTCACTATGGGCGAGGATGCCGACAAGCCCTATTCCGTCGAACTGTGCGGCGGCACGCATGTGCGCCGGCTGGGCGACATCGGCCTCTTCACCATCCTGTCCGAAAGTGCGGTGGCGTCGGGCGTGCGGCGCATCGAGGCGCTGACCAGCGAAGGGGCGCGGCAATACCTCACCCATCTCGGCGAACTGGCCCGCGAGGCGGCGGGCGCGCTCAAGACCGGCACGACGGAACTGCCCGCGCGGGTGGCGCAGCTCGCCGACGACCGCCGCCGCCTGGAACGCGAACTGAGCGACGCGAAGAAGGCGCTTGCGCTTGCCGGCCCCTCAAGCGGCGGAACAAGCGAAGACGCCAAGACGATTGCGGGCATCGCCACCGTGCTGCGCGTGGTGGAAGGCGTCGGTGCCAAGGATTTGAAAAGTCTCGCCGACGATGCGAAAGCCAAGCTTGGCTCCGGCGTGGTGGCGTTCGTGGCCGTGGCAGACGGCAAGGCGTCGCTGGTGGTTGGCGTCACCGAAGATCTGACGGGCCGCTTCAGCGCCGTCGATCTGGTGCGGCTGGGCGCCGAAGCGCTGGGCGGCAAGGGCGGCGGCGGACGCCCCGACATGGCGCAGGCGGGCGGCCCGGACGGCACGCGCGCCGTCGAAGCGCTGGCGGCCATCGAGCGCCGTCTCGGCGCAACGTGACGAAAGGACGATGAACGAGAATTACCACGAAACGCTTCGCCGCCGCGCTTATCTCGTGCTCGAAGGCGGACGCGCCGGCGGTTTGGTCGGCGGCATCGTCGAGGCGTTCCTGATCGTCCTCATTCTACTCAATGTGATCGGCTTCACGCTGCAGAGCGTGCCCGAGATCAGGCATTTGTATTGGTTCGATCTGACGGCGCTCGAGATCGTCTCGGTGGCGATTTTCAGCGTGGAATATGCCTTGCGCCTGTGGGTGTCGGTGGAAGATCCGATCATGGCCGAGCTGGGGCCGTGGCGCGGACGGCTGCGCGCGGCCGCAAAACCGCAGATGCTGATCGATTTTCTGGCGGTCGCTCCCGTCTATTTCGTCATGTTCTTCCCGTTCCTCGATCTGCGTTTCCTGCGGCTGGTGCGGCTTCTGCGGCTGCTCAAGATCGCGCGCTATTCGCCGGCGCTGTCCACCCTGGCCCAGGTCATCGCCAACGAACGGCGCGCGCTGTTCGGCACGCTGCTGCTGATGTTGTGCGCCACCGTGTTCGCGGCCGCCTCCATGCACGCCGTGGAAGGCGCGGTGCAGCCGGAGGCTTTCGGCACCATTCCCGATTCCATGTGGTGGGCCATCACCACTTTGACCACAGTGGGTTACGGCGACGTCGTGCCGGTGACAGGTTTGGGCCGTATGGTCGCCGGCTTCACCATGGTCGCCGGCCTTGGCCTGTTGGCCTTGCCCGTCGGCATCATCGCGACCGGGTTCATCGAGACGATTCACCGCCGCGATTTCGTGATCACCTTCGGCATGCTGGCGCGGGTGCCGCTGTTCAGGGATTTCGACGCGCGGATCCTGAGCGAAATGCTGAACCTGCTGCGCTCGCAGTCGGTGGCGCGCGGCGGCATCATCGCGGTCAAGGGCGCGCCGGCGCGGGCGATGTATTTCATCGTCTCGGGCGAAGTGGAGGTCGATGTCCCGCACCGCAAGCTGCGCTTCGGGCCGGGCGATTTCTTCGGCGAACTGGCGCTGCTGCACGAAACGCACCGCCGCGCGACCATCGTGGCGCTCTCGCATTGCCGCCTGCTCGCCTTGTCGGCGGAGAATTTCGCCACGCTGATCCGCAAGCATCCGGCGCTCAAAACGCGCATCGAAGAGGCCGCCCGCGAGCGCATCAAAGACTCCGGCGGCGACGAAGGCGATTTCACGCAGTCCGAGATGGCGTCGGCCGACAAGGTCCACGACTGGTTCCGCGAAGACGATTGATGCGGCGAACGCACTTTTTTCTCCCCCGTTTACGGGGGGAGTGCCGCCACTTGGCGGCGAGGGGGCAAACACCACGCGTGCCCCTCCGCTTTGCTCGCAAGTGCTCGCTCAGCACCCTCCTCGTAAACGGGGGAGGAAAATCACGCCTTGAAATACACGCAGATCTTGTTGCCGGTGGGATCGCGCAGATAGGCGCCGTAGAAGCTGGTCGAATCCGCCGGGCGCGGGCCGGGCTTACCCTCGTCGCTGCCGCCATTGGCAAGCCCCGCCGCATGCGCCGCATCGATCTCGGCCTTGGAATGGCCTTTGAACGCCAGCATGCTGCCATTGCCGCCCGTCGCTTGTTTGCCGTCGAATGGCGGGCAGACATAGGCGTAATGGCTGTCTTCGCCCTTCGGGCCATAGCCGATCCAGCCGCCGTCGGCGAATTTACGCTCGTCGCCCAGCGCCCCCAGAACCGCATCGTAGAACTTGCCCGACGCCTCTGTATCGAGCGCGCCGATGGTGACGTAACCGATCATGAAACTCCTCCCGAGAATTGGAGCAAAACCCTACTCAATATTTTGAACAAATCAAGAACAAATATTTACGACAAATACGAAAAACTTTGTATATTGCCGTGGAGAGCCCGGCCAACGGGCGGGAATTCGGGAGATTGTCATGACGACCGCAAGCTTGGCCGGACGCGGCCTAGTCCAAGTCGGCCTCACCTGCCGCGACCTGGAATGCGCCAAGACCTTCTATCGCGACACGCTCGGCTTGCTGCTGCTGTTCGAAGTCGGCGGCATGCTGTTCTTTCAACTTGAGGGCCTGCGCCTGATGGTGGGCAAGGAACACACGCCGGGACAGCCCATCGGCGGATCGCTGCTTTATTTCGACGCGCCGGACATCGACACACTAGGCGCCGCGTTGGAAGCGAAGGGCGTGAAATTCGTCGGTCCCGCCACGACGGTTCAGCGCACCGAGACGCACGAACTCAAGCTGCGCGAGTTCTTCGATCCCGACGGCAATGCCCTGGCGCTGATGGGCATGGTGGCGAAGTAGCTGGCCCGACCAATCATCACATGATTGGCCCACCAAGAATGCTCCTCAGGTCGATCTGCTCGACGGAATATTGAAACATATCAATTGGGTAACACGGCACCTTGCGAACAGTTCGGTAATTCGCTATATATCTAACTATGAACCTGGTCTTCAAAGCCCTGTCCGATCCGACCCGCCGCCGCGTCCTGCAATTGCTGCGGGAGCGGCCCATGACGGCCGGCGAGATCGCCGAGAATTTTCCCCTCGCCAAGCCGACGCTCTCGGCTCATTTCGCCATATTGCGCGAAGCCGACCTGATCGAGCCCGAGAAGCACGGCAAGAACATCACCTACCGGCTGAAGCTCTCCGTGCTTGAGGATGCGCTGCTGTCTTTCGCGCAGACTTTCGGCATCGACCTCGCCGTCGCTCCCTTGTCCTCCGGAGAAAATCCATGATCGATAAAAAATATTCGCGCATCGTCCTCGCGCTCGTCTTTGTCATGCTGGCCGCATCGGTTGCAACAGTGGTGTGGGGACCCGTGCATGGCTTCGTGGCCCAACTCAGAACTTTGACGGCCGGGATGGGCGCACTCCTGTGCTGGGCTTTCATCTGGCTTTGGCTCAGGCTTAGCGTCGGCAAACCGGAGAAATTGGAAGACACGATGCGGCGGTTTGTCGGCCGCATTCTCGTTGCCGTCACCGTCTTGGTATTTGCCGGTAATATCTTTTGGCTCACCACAATGTGGAAGGGAGCGCCGCCAATTTCGATCATTGCCTATGTTCGATTGGTGTTCGTTTCGTCCGGGCTCATCTTTATTTTTTTCGGCAACATCGTGCCGAAGCTTTCTTACCAACAGACGAGGCAATGGATCGAGGTCGGTCCGGCGCGCCACCATCGCCTCAATCGGATCGGCGGCTGGTTGATGGTCATCGCGGGCGTTGCCACGGTCGTCGCGGCATTGGCGCTGCCGGCGGACCCAAGATTACTCGTGCGGGTGTACTTGG
>CAVPYO010000025.1:0-32980 GCA_963710025.1 uncultured Alphaproteobacteria bacterium
TTTTTTTTTTTTTTTTTTTTTTTTTTTTTTTTTTTTTTTTTTTTTTTTTTGTGTGTGCCTTTCAGTTTCAGGTTCCGTCTTGTCGTCGGCTTCGGCGAATACGGCGAAGGATATGTGCGCATCGCACTGGTGGAAAACGAGCATCGCATCCGCCAGGCCGCGCGCAACGTGAAGAAGTTCCTGTCGCTGCGGATCAACGAACCGGCTACGCTGGAACCCGCAAAATGAGCACTCCTCTCAAAGTCGCAATTGCAGGGTTGGGCACGGTCGGGGGCGGCGTGGTCAAGGCGTTGCAGGCGCACGGCAAGGCGCTGAACGATCGCGCGGGTCGCCGGATCGAGATCGCCTTTGTGTGTGAGCGCGACGAAACCAAGAAGTCCGGCTTCGCCGTCGAGAACTGGGTGAGCGATATTCACGCCGTCGCGAAAACCGACGCCGACGTCGTGGTCGAGCTGATTGGCGGCGAGGACGGCCCGGCGCTGGAGCTGGTCGAAGCGGCTCTCAAAGCGGGCAAGCATGTCGTGACCGCCAACAAGGCGATGATGGCCCGTCACGGCGCCCGGCTCGCCGCGCTGGCGGAAGAGAAAAACCTCGCGCTCAAGTTCGAAGCGGCGGTCGCCGGGGGCATCCCCATCGTCAAGGCGCTGCGCGAGAGCCTGATCGTCTACGGCGTGGTCGCAGTGCGCGGCATTCTCAACGGCACCTGCAATTATATCCTGACGCAGATGGAAACCACGGGGCGGCCCTTCGGCGACGTTCTCAAGGACGCGCAGAAGCTCGGCTATGCCGAAGCCGATCCCACCTTGGACGTCGGCGGCGGCGACACCGCCCATAAGCTCGCACTCTTGGCGGGGCTGGCATTCGGCGTGGCGCCCGATCTCGACACCATGCCCGTGCAAGGCATCACCCACATCATGCCGGACGACATCGCGTTTGCGCGCGAGTTCGGTTTTCGCATCAAGCTCCTTGGCATCGCGAAAAAAACGCCGCAGGGCATCGATCAACGTGTGCAGCCGGCGATGGTGCGCGCCGGTACGCCGCTCGGCGACGTGGACGGCGTCTTCAACGCGGTGTCGGCCGACACCGGCGCGGCTGGGTCATTCTTTTTCGAAGGACGCGGAGCCGGCGAAGCGCCTACCGCCAACGCTGTCATCGCCGATATCGTCGATATCGCGCGCGGCAACATCGGACCGGCGTTCGGAATTCCGGAGCGATCGCTGGTGCCGCTGTCGCCGGCTCCGAGTGGCAGCGCATCGTCCGCATTTTATCTACGCTTCCAGGTGCTGGATGTTCCGGGAGTATTGGCGGAGATTGCGGGTCATCTGGCCAAGTGGCGCGTTTCGATTGAAAGCATGATCCAACGCGGACGCGCCCCCGGAGAGGCCGTATCGATTGTGATGATCACGCATGAAACGACACATGCGGCGATCGAAAATGCATTGAAGACTATCGCTGAGTCCGACAAAATCATTTCGCCTCCCTGCATGATACCCATGGAAGCGAGATAGCTTTCCTGCGATGGGTTCAGGAGACTGCATATTTGGGGTTTCACTGTCCTTTTCGGGCCGGCGTTGGGTACTCGCGGAAAGCGACGAGGATGCGGTCCGCGCTCTGGCGGCGGAGCAAGTCATTCCCATTGTGCTGGCACGTGTGCTTGCGGTGCGCGGCGTTTCGGCGGACGCCGCGGCGGATTTCCTGGGCCCGACTCTGAAACGGCTGCTCCCCGAACCCTTGACGCTCAAGGATATGGACAAGGCCGTCGCCCGTGTGATGGCGGCCATTGAGAGCGGCGAACGCATCGCCGTCTTCGGCGATTACGACGTGGACGGCTCTTGTTCGGCAGCGCTGCTGCATGATTTTTTGATCTCGGTAGGCGCGACGCCGCGCGTCTACATCCCCGACCGTATGACCGAAGGCTACGGGCCCAACGCGGCCGCCCTGCTGCGGCTTAAGGAAGAAGGGGCGGGCCTTGTCGTCACCGTGGATTGCGGGGCGGGCGCCATGGAGGCGCTGACGGCGGCGCGCGAGGCGAGCCTCGACGTGATCGTGCTGGACCATCACGCCGTCGAAGGCGAACCTCCGGCTACCGCGCACGTCAATCCCAACCGGCCCGGCGACACGTCCGGACTCGGGCATGTGTGCGCCGCGGGGATCGTGTTTCTGTTCCTGGTCGCGCTGAACCGCGCGCTGCGGGACGCTGGAAGGTATGCGGGCAAGACCGAGCCGGACCTGCGCGCCGCGCTCGATCTGGTCGGCCTGGCAACGGTTTGCGATGTCGTGCCGCTTATCGGAGTCAATCGCGCGTTCGTACAGATGGGATTGGCCAAGCTCGCGAAACTGGAGCGGCCGGGCATGGCCGCCCTAGCGACGGTGGCGGGCGTCGCTCCGCCTTTCACGCCGTATCACCTGGGCTTTGTCTTTGGGCCGCGGATCAACGCGGGCGGGCGCATAGGGCGCTGCGGGCTCGGCGTCGATCTGCTGACGGCAACGGGGCCCGAGGCTGAAGAGTTCGCCGCGGCGCTAAACAGCCATAATCGCGAGCGGCAGGCCATCGAGAAGCTCATCATGTACGAGGCGATGGCGCAGGCGGCGACACAGAACGATCAGCCATTCCTGTTCTTGGCGGGCGAGGGCTGGCACCCGGGCGTCGTCGGGATCGTGGCGGGCAGGCTCAAGGAGCGCTTCGCCAAACCGGCCTTCGTCGCGGGGTTCGAGGGCGGACTAGGACGCGGTTCGGCGCGTTCGGTTGTGGGCGTGGACATCGGCGCCATCGTTCGCGCGGCGCGCGAAGCGGGCGCTCTGGATGCCGGCGGCGGGCACGCGATGGCCGCGGGCTTCTCGCTGCGCCCCGAACAGACCGATCCGTTCCGTGCTTTCCTGACGGCGGAATTCGCCAAGCACGCCGATGTTTCAGCCTTGGCGGCAACCCTGACGTTGGACGCCGTCGTTTCGCCGGCCGGCGCGACGCCTGCGCTGGTAGGGGACATCGGCCGCGCCGGTCCGTTCGGCGCGGGCAATGCGGAACCCGTCCTTGGGGTGCCGGACGTGCAAATTGTGTTCGCCGATGTCGTGGGCAAGGACCATGTGCGGCTCAGGCTGGCCGGCAGCGACGACGCGCGGCTCGATGCCATCGCCTTTAGAACCGCCGACACGGATTTGGGGCGCGCCCTGTTGGGTGCCCGCGGCCAGCGAATCCACGCCGCCGGGCGGCTGCGCGCCGACGAATGGAATGGGCGCGTGCGGGTCCAGCTCCACCTCGAAGATGCCGCGCCGGCGGGCGTTTAACGGCGCTTGCCAAGGCCGTTTTTGGGCCTTATAGCCGCGTCCTCCCGGGCGACGCCGAGGCGCCGCGCGGGCCCGTGCGCCCTTCGTCTATCGGTTAGGACTCAAGATTTTCAATCTTGCAAGAGGAGTTCGACTCTCCTAGGGCGCACCAGCAATAAATCGCCCGACGTCGATAGCCAAGCCTTTGTATTCGCTTCATTATGTTTGAGACGCCAGCGGCAGCGCCGAGAGTCTTGCCGCCGGCAGGCGGGCCAGGATCGCAGGGCCTTCAAATGGAAGAATTTCATTTGGCTGCATTGGGTGCTATCACTCCCCAAGCGCGCTGCGGCGCGTCTCTCGTTCGTGCAGATGAATTGCTTCCGGTCCGCGATAAGCGTTCCGGCGCCTAGCCAATTAATGAAAGAGGTTTATGTCCAATTCCACCGACAAATCCAATTCCGCCCGCCGCAAGGCGCAGAACTATTTTACCGCGTCCGAACAGCGCGACACACTGGTGCATCGCGAGATTGAAAAGGAACGCGCGGCCAGCAACGCCAAAATCGCGAAGCTAAAGGCGTTGCGCCTTGCCAAGGAAGCTGTCGACGGTGCGGCGGCGGACAAACTCGCGGCGGAAAAGGAACTGGAAAACAGCGCAAAAGCCGAACGCAAACGTGCGCCCCGCAAGAAACAATCGCCATCCGCCTGACCGGCGCCGGCGATCATTGTGCTTTGGCGAGCAGTCGCCTATACAGAGGCACGCGGCGGCGTCCCGTCAGATGAGCGCACCTGTTGTTTGAATCCCCGCCCGCAAACCTGCGCGCCCGGACGAACAGTCGGACTTCCTCCTGATATCAGCGCCTTTTCGCGTCCGTTGGGTATTGTTGCCCACTCGGAACCCGATGACGAAGGACCAATCGATGACCATCGGAACAGTGAAATTTTTCAATACCACCAAGGGTTTTGGATTCATCACGCCGGAAGACGGCGGCAAGGACGTGTACGTTCATGCCTCCGCTGTCGAAGCGGCTGGAATGCGCAGTCTGGCGGAAGGCCAGAAAGTGTCGTTCGACATCCAGCCCGACGCGCGCGGCTCGAAGGCGGCCAATCTGAAGGCTGTTTGATTGGCGTTTCTGGATCATGTGGTCGGCTGGCGGATTCGCGTCCGCCGGCCGTTTTTTGTGATGGTGCGCCGGTCCGCTACTTTCCCGGAACGGAACGATCGACGCCATCCTGTAAGCAACGTCACGAAAATCGACGCGCACTGGATTTCGGCCGGCTGCGGCAGCGTGCACTAAGAGACTGTTTGAATAATCCGCGTGAGCCGCGTTTCGAGCGAAAATCGGCCGGATAGCAGGAGAAAGCCGAAGGTCGTACCGGGGAGTACGGCCGAGGCTTTCGACGAACTAGCCGGCGATTTTTGCCGAAACCCTTCGGGACGCGCCGATTTTGCCCGCCCGGTTTGTCGCCGCGCTTGCCCGATGTCCCGCATCGCGCCGCGCGCCGTCGCTGGCTGTCGCCAGCTCCACCTGCCGGATCGGAGCAAAATCGGCAGCGTCGCGGCCGCGGGGATTATTCAAACAGTCTCTAAGGCGAATACCGGCCTATTTTGGGCTTGCCGCCGCCGAAGCCGGCGGCCCGTTAACGCGCTTTAAGCACATGGACGCCAAGCTCGGTTTGGCTAGTATGCCGCCAGATTCTCCCATTTCGACAGGAGCACCCATGTACCGCCTCGACGAAGAAGACGACGACGACAAGAAGCAGATCGATCTGCCCGAGCCGCAGCCATCGCCGGTACAGAACGCGCTGTTCAAATCGCGTACCGTGCTGATCTTCGGCGACGTCGACATGAAGCTGGCCGAGCGGGTCAGCGCCCAACTCCTGGCTCACGCGTCCGAGGGCGACGGCGACATCCGCGTCATCATCAATTCGCCGGGCGGCCATGTCGAAGCCGGCGACACGATCCACGACATGATCCGCTTCGTCGGCCCGCGGGTGAAGATGATCGGGACGGGATGGGTGGCAAGCGCAGGCGCGCACATCTATCTTGGCGCGCTCAAGGAAAACCGCTTCTGCCTGCCCAATACGCGCTTCCTGCTGCACCAGCCCTTGGGCGGCGTGCATGGCCAGGCCTCCGACATTTCCATCGAGGCAGAAGAGATCATCAAAATGCGCGAGCGGCTGAACCGCATCATTGCCCGTGAAACCGGCCAGACCTTTGAAAAGGTCGTCGCCGATACCGAGCGCAATTTCTGGATGGGCGCCGAAGAAGCGAAAGCTTACGGGCTGGTCTCCAGGATCGTGGCGAGGGCGAGCGAGGTGTGAGCACTGCCACGCCTTGGTGGCGCGGGGCGGTCGTCTATCAGGTTTATATTCGCAGCTTCTGCGACGGGGACGGCGACGGGCAGGGTGATTTCACCGGCCTGATCTCCAAGCTCGATTACATCGCCGGGCTGGGCGTCGATGCGATCTGGCTGTCGCCGATCCATCCTTCGCCCAACCGCGATTGGGGCTACGACGTCTGCGATTACGAAAACGTCCATCCCGATTACGGCACGCTGGCCAATTTCGATGCGCTACTCGCGGCGGCCCATGCGCGGGGCTTGAAGATCATCCTCGACGAAGTGCTGTGCCACACCTCGGACGAACACCCGTGGTTTGCCGACAGTTTGAGCAAGAGCGCGAAATCCGACTGGTACGTCTGGGCCGATCCGAAAGCGGACGGCACCGCGCCGAACAATTGGCTGTCGGCGTTCGGCGGACCGGCTTGGTCCTATCAGCCCGCGCGGCGCCAGCATTATCACCACAAATTCCTGCGCCAGCAGCCCAAACTGAACTGGCACAATCCCGAAGCGAAGAAGGCCGCGCTCGCGGTGCTGGATTTCTGGCTGGCGCGCGGAGCGGACGGCTTTCGCCTGGACGTCGCCAACGCCTATCTTCACGACGAAACCCTTGCCGATAACGAGCCTGTTCCGCTTGCCGAACGCGCGCCGGCGATCTGGGCGGACGCGGCGAACCTGCAGCAGCATTTTCACGACGCCAACCTGCCGGAAAACATCGCATGTCTCGCCGAAATCCGCCGCACGGTGGAGCGCCACGCCGAGCGCTTCGTGTTCGGCGAATTCTCCGAAGGTTTCGAGCGGTCGGGCGCCTATGCCGCGCCGGACGAGGGGCTGCACGCCGCCTATACGTTCTTCATGCTGATGGCGAACAAGCTTTCTCCGGATTTCGTCAAGGCCAATTACGCGCTGCTGACGCGCCATCCGCGCCATTGGCCCTGCGTTTCGCTCAGCAACCACGACATCGTCCGCACGGTGACGCGCTTCGGGGGCGGCCCGGACGGCGATCCCGCCTTGGCCAAGTTGATGCTGACGCTGTTACTGTCGATCAAAGGCACGGTGCTGATGTACCAGGGCGAGGAGCTTGGTCTGCCGGAAGTGGATCTACGCCGCGACCAGCTCAAGGATCCGGTCGGCGATCTTTATTATCCGTTGTTCAAGGGGCGCGACGGTTGCCGCACGCCGATGCCTTGGGAAGCAGACGCGCCGAATCTGGGCTTCACGTCAGGCACGCCTTGGCTTCCGCTCGGAAATACGCATCGCGCCCTGGCGGTGTCGGAACAGAAAAGCGATCCGGCGTCGGTTCTCAACCATGCGAGGCGGTTCTTGTCGGCGCGCAAAGAGAGCGCGGCGCTGCGGCAAGGTGAAATGGAATTCGTGGATGTGCCCGCGCCCGTTCTGGCCTTCGTGCGGGCACATGAAGGCGCGCGCGTGCTGTGCGTCTTCAATATGAGCCGCGAGAAAGCCGAATTTCGCGACGGTCTGCTTTCGGGTGCTGTGGCCATGCCGCTCGGATGCGGCGAGGCGGCAGCGAGGGACGAGATACTGACCCTTGCGCCGCTATCCGCCTGGTTTGGGCGTCTGTGAAGCCTCGAAGGCTTTGAGCGCGGCCTCGATCGGCAGCAGCACGCATTTATGCCGGTTCGGATATGCAGCAACGTCGCTCAAAGCGGCATAAGCCGCGAAAGGTTCGGCTGGAAGTCTGTTGCTCTCGAACATCTCCCCGACCTCTGCCTTGAGCTTCACAAGATCGTCATAGGTACGACCAGGCAGGGCGGCTCCCAGGATCGAGGCGGAGGCCTGCGCCAGCACACAGGCTCTGGTGTCGTGGGCCATGGCCGTGATGCGGCCGCTCTCAACACTCAGATCGACGGTCGAACGGTCGCCGCAGACGGGGTTGACTTCGCTATATGTGCCGTGCGGCTCGGGCAATCGGCCGGCGCCTCTTGCCTCCGCGGCCAGCCGCAAAACGTCCTTGCCGTAAAGCGGATCGCTCATGGTTGCTTGTATGCCGCCAGCGCCTCGGACGTGTCGATGTCAATTAGGGGGCCGTCGTCGTCGGCTTCCATTTCGTAGATCAGGTCGAGATGCGCCGCCAACAGAAGCTTTGCCCCCGTATCGCCTTCGAGCGCGAGCATTTCGGGGAAGAAGCGCCTAGCCCAGAGTACGGGATTGCCGCTGCGGCCATGGCGGACGGGGACGACGATCGCTCGCCCGCGCTCAGGGTCGAAGGCGGCGATCAGGCCGTCGATCAGCTGCGGCGTAACCAGCGGCATATCGCCAAGCAGAATCGCGGCGCCGTCGCAATCGTCGGGCAACGCCCTCAGGCCATACTTCAAAGACGTACTCAAACCCCTTGTATACTCTTTGTTTTCTACGAAACTAACCGGCAGGCCCGCCAACGCGGCTTCCACACCTTTGGCCTTGTTTCCGGTGACAACCACAACGGCCGAGGCACGGCTGGCTACAGCGGCCTCGACGGCATGGCGGATCAGCGGCTTGCCCCGTAAAGGCATTGTCAGCTTGTTGGCGCCCATCCGCGACGACAGGCCGGCCGCCAAAACGACGGCGCCGATCCTGGGCACGCGAGACGGCTTTGCGGTCATCCCGGTTTTTTAGGCGCGTTTTACATCGCGCGGCAAATGCAAGCGCACACGCAGGCCGCCTTGGGGGCGGTTTTCCAGAGTGACCGAACCGCCATGACCTTCGGCGATGGCTTTGACCAGCGTAAGTCCGAGGCCCGAGCCGCCGGTCTCCTCGTTGCGCGAGCTTTCGAGCCGGACGAAGGCCTCGAACACGCGATTGTGGTCCGCTTCGGGAATGCCGGGACCTTCGTCGTCGACGACGACCTCGTAGGCGTCGGGGGTTTCCTCGATCGCCACGTCGGCCTTCTTGCCATAGGCCACCGCGTTCTCGATCAGATTGCGGACGGCGCGGCGGATTTCGTTCGCGCGGCAGCACAATGGCGCCGCATCGTGACCCGCCCAGCTCACCGGTTCGCCCAGATCGTCGAGATCGGCGCATACGCTTTCCACCAAGGCCGCCAGATCGACTTGACGGCGCGATTCGCCTCCCGCGCCGCGCGCTGCGGACAGAACCGCTTCGGTCAGGTCCTGCAATTCGTCGAGATTCTTCTGCAGGCGGTCGCGCAACTCCGGATCTTCGACGAATTCGATGTTGATCCGCATCGCTGTGATCGGCGTGCGCAGATCGTGCCCCACGGCGGATAGAAGCTGGCGCTGGCTTTCGAGCGTGCGCGTCACCTGGTCCGTCATGGCGTTGAAGGCGATGGCGGCATTGCGCACGTCGTCCGGCCCGAACTCCCGCACCCGCGGCGCCGCTCCGCCCCGTGCGACGACGGACGCCGCATCGGCAAGCTCGGACAAAGGCCGCGCCACCCGCCGCGCGATATAAGCGGCAGCGGCCGAGGCGACGACAATGGCGACAAAGGCGGCCAGTACGATCTCAAGCGGCCACGGCGGCATCGGCGGCCGGAAAAAGGTCGCCACCAGCTGCGTATTGCGCACCACCGGCATCGTCAACTCGATCGCCTGTACTTTCGGCGGAGGAGGGCGGTTTTCTCCCATCCGGGGAGGAGGATGATCGTGGTCCATATCCTCCATCAAGGGTTCCTCGCGAAAGCGCACCGTCACGGGCTGATCCGCCGATTTGGGCGGAAGCATCGTTTTCAACTTTGCGGCTAGTTTCGCTTCGTCGGCGGACATCGGCAGGGCGACGTTCTTGCCGGTGTGGATCTCGAAATGCCACGATTTACTGGCAAGGGCGCGCGCCGCGGTCTCGCGCGCTTTCGGAGGAATGGAACTCATCAGCGTGGCAATGGACGCCGCACGGTCGAGAACGCGTTCGGTGAGCGCGGTTTCGTTGGTCCGCTCGTTGCCCAGTTCGAACCATACTGAGATCGCGAGGTTGGAAAGGATCACCGCCACGGACGTGACGATGACGAGTTGCATACCCAGCGTACGCGGCCACGCCCTCATTCCGTCACCGGCTCCATGGCGAAGATATAGCCTCCGCCCCAGACGGTTTTTATATAGCGCGGGTTCTTGGGGTCCGGTTCGATCTTCTTGCGCAAACGGCTGACGTGATTGTCGATCGAGCGGTCGAAAAGATCGGCATCGCGCCCCTTGGTGAGGTCGAGCAGCTGATTGCGCGTCAAGGCGATCTTGGGCCGTTCGAGCAGCGCGGTCAGAAGCCGGAACTCGCCGCTCGACAGCGGCATCGCCACGCCGTCCAGCCCGATCAACTCGCGTTGCCCGGTGTCCAGCGTCCAATCGCCGAAGCGGATGCGCGCGGAGGTCGGCGGTTTCTGTCGCGGCGGCAGCGCCTGCGTGCGGCGCAGGACGGCGGCAATGCGCGCAATCAATTCGCGCGGACTGAAGGGCTTTGGAATGTAGTCGTCGGCCCCCATTTCCAGGCCGATGATGCGGTCGACTTCCTCATTGCGCGCGGTGAGCAGGATCACGGGCGTCTGCGACGTCTCGCGGATCGAGCGGCAAAGGCTGAGCCCGTCTTCGCCCGGCATCATGATGTCGAGCACGACCAGATCGATGGCCGAGGCTTTCAAGACTTTGCGCGCGCCGGCCGCGTCCGGCGCCGTGGTCGCGCGATAATCGTGCTCGCGCAGATATCTGGCGAGCGGCTCGCGGATGTCGCGCGCATCTTCGACCACAAGGATATGCGGCTTCGATTCGTCCTTAGTCATCGTGGGGAACTCTACCATGGCCCACTGTGCAGCGTCCGTTTCTGCGTCGCAAACCCCCAATTGCCGCAAAGTTTGTCGAATAGAATACCCCGTTGAAACTTTGCGAAAACTAATTGTCGTTCTGGTAATGTTCTGACACAACCGGAAGTTTAACTCGCGGTCATCGATTTAATGGAGATTCTTTACATGAAAACGAGACTGAAGATCGCCTTGCTTTTTGGGGCAGTAACCATCGTCGCAGGCTCGGGTCTTGCCATTGCGCAGATGGAGGGTCCGCTGCCGCCGGACGGACCGATGCAGGGGCTTGTGCGCAGCCACGACCGCCTGGCCGACCGGCTCCTGCGCGAATTCGACCTCAATCACGACGGCAAGATCGACCACGACGAAATGAACAGGACCATCGGGGCGCGCTTCGCGGCGGCCACCCATCATGCGCCCACCATGACGCTGGACCAGTTTATTGCTTTGCACAGTGCCGAGTTCCGCCAGCATTCCGGCGAAATGTTCCGGCGCCTCGATTGGAAGGGCGACGGCAGACTTTCGCTGGACGAATATGCCGCCCCGCAGCGCGCGCGCTTTATGATGCTGGACATGGACGGCACGGGGACCGTGTCATGCGCGGCCGCCTCGCAGACGGATTATCGCACCGCCCGCAAACCGCCGCAGGACAAGGGCGACACCCGGCGGCCGCGGGAGGAATCCGATTCGCGGGGCAATTTCGGGCTGGCCGGATTCTGCTTCGACAACGATCTGAACAAAGACGGCAAGGTCACGCGCGCGGAGTTCGACATTGCCGTGGGCAAGCGTTTCGCGCTCGCGACCAACGGCGCGGCGACCATGAATGCGGAGCAGTTCGCCGCCGATCTCGAACGGCGCTTTCGCGACAGCAACGCCAGGACGTTCAAACGTCTGGACAAGGACGGCGACGGCAAGCTCACGCTGGCGGAGTTCGCCGCGGGCGAATTGAAGCTGTTCGCACGCTTGGACAAGAACAAGGACGGTGTGATTACGGCGGACGAAATGAGGCCGCATTTCCGGGACAACGAAGAACGCAGCGCCAGCGCCAAGTCGAAGCCTGATGATTATTAGGACCTCAGCCGCTCCGTCATCTGGGCGAGGATAGAGACGGCGATCTCCGCCGGGCTTTTGGCGCCGATCGCAAGGCCCGCGGGGCCTTGGATGCGCGCAAGCGCTTCGTCGGAAAAGCCGTGGGCCTTGAGGCGCGCGAGCCGGGCGGCATGGGTTCTCTTCGAGCCCAGGGCGCCGATGTAGAAGGCGGGCGAGGCGAGCGCCGCCGCCAGCGCCGGATCGTCGAGCTTGGGATCGTGCGCCAGCACGATCAATGCGCTTCGCCGGCCGAGCGGCGTGCGCGCCAGCGCTTCGTCGGGCCATTCGTGCCAAAGCGCGATGCCGGGAAAGCGTTCCGCCGTGGCGAAGGATTTGCGCGGATCGATCACGCGGACGTTGTAACCGGTGATCGCCGCCATTTTCGCCAAAGGCTGAGCGATGTGGACCGCGCCGACGATCGCCAGATCGAGCGGCGGATTGAAGACGCCGAGGAACCACGGCCGGCCTTCGATTTCGACGCGCGTGCTTTGGTCGGCCTGCACGGCCTCGGCCACGGCGCGGCCCCATGCGGAAACCTCGGTCCGAGGATCGATAAGCCGCTCCTCGCCGCTGATAAGATCGACGGCGCGCACGATGGCGCTGCCTTCGCGCCGCGCCTCATTGAGAACGGCGAGGGCCGTTGCCGCGTCGCCGCCAAGCGGTTCGACAAAGATTTCGATGCGCCCGCCGCAGGCCAATCCGACGGACCAGGCATTCTCGTCGGCAACGCCGAATTCGAGCAGACGGACCTTGCCGTCATTCATCGCGGCTTGTGCTGCTTCGATCACCGCGCCTTCGACGCAGCCACCGGAGACGGAACCGACAAAAGCGGCGTCATCGCGCACGGCAATCTGGCTGCCGGGCTGGCGCGGCGCCGATCCCCAGGTCTTCACGACCGTGGCGAGCGCCACCTTGCGCCTTTCGCCGATCCAGCGCGCGGCGGTTTGCAAAACGTCGAAGTCGTCCGCGTTCACGCCACAGCCTCCATCGCACGCTTCGCCATGACCGACATGAGAGCAACCTTGCGGCTGAGGGGGCCGGCCGTCAGAATTTCGAGGTCGTCGAGCGCTTCCCTGACGATACTTGGCAGGGCGGGCGCCGCATATCTGCCTGTCAAGTCCATGAAAACCCCTAAGAAAGTAGGGAAAATTGGTCCGCAACCAGAGTTTGAATAATTGCGACAGGGTTGCGACACTTTGACTTCACCTTGGGACTCAACTGTGTTAACCTTATTTTTACCATCATGAGTTCGGGGACGGGGATGGATACAAGCGTCTTGGCTTCTCCGCCAGGGGATGCCGCACTAGAGGTCATCGGCCAAATCAAGTGGTTCGACCTCGCCAAAGGATACGGGTTCATCAAGCCAACGAGCGGCGTGCAGGGAGATATTCTCCTGCACCAGACCTGCGTTCGCCAGTCCGGCTTCAAAGCTGCCTATGAAGGCGCGCGCGTCGTCTGCGAAGCGGTCCAGGGGCCGAAAGGCCTGCAAGCCCGCAGGCTGATTTCGCTCGACAATTCTACGGCCCAGCTGAGTGAGGCGGTTCCGCAGCGCACGGCGCGCTATACCGCCGAGCCGCGCGGTCCCGCCTTCGATGCGACCGTCAAATGGTTCAACCGCGGCAAGGGTTACGGCTTTGTTTCGCGCGGGCCGGATACGCCGGATGTTTTCGTCCATATGGAGACGCTACGGCGCAGCGGCATTCGCGAACTGCGGCAGGGCCAGCGGGTGCGCGTGCGCGCGGGCGATGGACCGAAGGGCGAATTGGCTGCGGAAATCACGGTGCTCGACGCTTGAAGGCGCGGTTGTTCAATCAAGCGCCGCATTGCCACGCGCGAAGCCGGCGATAGAATAGGGCCATGCGTTCGCTTCTCGCCGTCCTTGCCGCCTGTCTGTTGCTTGTTGCCTGTACGCGCAGCGAGCCGCAGACCGGTCTGCCGACCTCGAAACTGGTGATCGATACCCAACATGGCCCGGTGGCGTTCACTGTGGAGGTCGCCTCCGACGGCGCCTCGCAGGAAAAGGGGCTGATGTTCCGCACGACGCTGGCGGCCGACGCCGGCATGCTGTTCGACTTCCATCAGCCCGCTCCCGTCGTCTTCTGGATGAAAAATACGCCGCTTTCCCTCGATATGCTGTTCATCAAGGCGGACGGAACCGTTTCCACGATTGCCTCCGACACGGTTCCCTATTCCGAGGACAGGGTCCCTTCCAGCGAGCCGGTGCGCGCCGTTCTGGAGATCAATGGCGGGCGGGCCATGGCGCTGGGCATCCAGCCTGGAGATAAGGTCCGTGCGACGATTTTCGGCAACGGTCCGTGAGTGTTTCGCCGGGACGGGTTGAAGACACGCCTTGCTTTCGTGTACGGCCTAGTCCTGGGAGCGGTGGAACGGCTCTCGCGGGGCGTGGCGCAGCCTGGTAGCGCATCTGCTTTGGGAGCAGAGGGTCGCGTGTTCGAATCACGCCGCCCCGACCAATTTGTTCCAGGTTGAAGGAGAGACAGTTGCGCGCGCGTATCTACCAGCCGGCCAAGAACGCCATGCAATCGGGCAAGGGCCGCACCAAGGCCTGGGTGTTGGAATACGAGCCCGCCAGCCCGCGCGGGATCGATCCCTTGATGGGTTGGACGAGTTCCGCCGATATGCTTTCGCAGGTGCAGCTCGAGTTCGACAGCCAGCAAGAGGCCATCGCCTACGCCGAGAAGCACGGTATCGCCTTCGATCTGTTCGAGGCGCACAGACCGACGCCCAAGCCAAAGGCCTATGCCGACAATTTCAGATACGATAGGAAGATTCCCTGGTCGCATTGACCGACCCCGTAGCTCAACCGGATAGAGCACTTGCCTTCTAAGCAAGGGGTTGCGTGTTCGAGTCACGCCGGGGTCGCCAGCCTGTGCCCGCCGAAGCGGGCTGACCTAAATGCGTCACGATTGCAAGATTGACGCGGACCGCCGGTGCGGCTCAAAACCCCAATCGCTGAATTGAGGCGCTGTAGATGAAGATCGTCGGGGGCAGATGGTCGAACTGGTCGGGAGCCGTGTCGTGCAGACCGAACGCGGTCGTAGCGCCGAGGGACGAGGTTGAACTCGCCGCGGCCGTGCGCAAGGCCGAGGGCAGCGTACGGGTTCCTGGCACCGGCCATTCCTTCACGCCGCTCAATGCGACCGCCGGAACGTTGATCGACCTGAAGGCCTTCACCGGCCTGCTAGGCTTCGATCCGGAGCGCCAGATAGCGACCATCGCCGCGGCGACGCCTTTGTGGGAAATCGGCCCCATGCTGTATCAGGCCGGCTCCGGCCTCAAGAATATGGCCGATATCGACCGCCAGACTCTTGCCGGCGCCGTGGGAACGGGCACGCACGGAACGGGGATCACGTTCGGCAGCCTCTCTGCCGATGTTGCCGGCTTCCGCCTGGTGCTGGCAAGCGGGGAGGTGATCGATTGTTCTGCGGCCGAGAATGCCGAGATTTTCGCCGCCGGCCGCACCGCGATGGGCATGTTCGGCGTCATGACCGAGGTCGCGATGAACGTCCGTCCCGCCTATAAGCTGGTGGGAAAGGAGTTCACGCATTCCATCGACGAGCTTTTCGACCAGCTCGACGGGCTGGTCGCCGCGAACCGTCATTTCGAGTTCTTCTGGTTTCCCTATTCCAACATCGCGGTCTGCAAATCGCTCAATGAAACCGAGGCGAACGCGCGCGCGCCGCGCAGTGCGGAGAATCTGCACGCGCGCGGCGACCGTACGAGCATCGACGATTACGCCTTCGCCGCCATCAACGAACTGCTGCCTCGCGCGCCCTTTCTGCTGAAGCCGGCCCATCGGCTGTTTTCCCAGTTGATGCCGGGACGCGAGCATGTGCGCTGGAGCCATGAGATTTTCCCCAGCCCGCGCGCTGTGCGCTTCAACGAGATGGAATATGCGGTTCCTTACGAGCAAGGTCCTGAAACGCTGCGCGAAATCGTGGAAACGATTCGCAAACGGAAGATAAACACCGGGTTTCCGATAGAATATCGCACGGTTGCCGCGGACGACGTCTGGCTCAGCCCGTTCTATCGCCGCGAAAGCGCCACGATTTCCGTGCAACAATATCGCCGGGTCGATACGACGGAATTGTTCGAGGCCTGCGAGGAGATTTTCCATCGCCACGGCGGTCGGCCGCATTGGGGCAAACGACACACCTGTACTGCGTCGGAGTTCGCAAATCTCTATCCGCAATTCGAGGCGTTCCGCGCGCTGCGTTCGAAACTGGATCCCGGCGGCAAGTTTCTAAACAATTATTTGCGTGCTATATTCGATTGAGAGCGTCCTTGGGAGTGCTCATCATGCGCAGACCGTTGCAATACACCTTGGCGGCGTTCGTCGGCGGGTCGTTGGGCGGATTGATCGCACAAACCGAACCATTGCTCGGCGTCATCATCGGCGCGGGCGTAGGAATGCTGGTCGTGTTCTTCTGCCACATTTATCCGCATGTCGGTTATGCGGAGCAGAAAATCGGGTCTCCGTTCAACAGAGACCGGTAGAGACTGTTTGAATAATCCGCGTGAGCCGCGTTTCGAGCGAAAATCGGTCGGATAGCAGGAGAAAGCCGAAGGTCGTACCGGGGAGTACGGCCGAGGCTTTCGACGAACTAGCCGGCGATTTTTGCCGAAACCCTTCGGGACGCGCCGATTTTGCCCGCCCGGTTTATCGCCGCGCTTGCCCGATGTCCCGCATCGCGCCGCGCGCCGTCGCTGGCTGTCGCCAGCTCCACCTGCCGGGTCGGAGCAAAATCGGCAGCGTCGCGGCCGCGGGGATTATTCAAACAGTCTCTTAGAGCCTGATCAACCCGTAAGCTTCCTGAAGAAACAGGAAGGCGCGCCGGTGTGGCAGGCAGGGCCGAGTTGATCAACCTTGAGAAGCAGCGTGTCTCCGTCGCAATCGATCCAGGCTTCCACTAGACGCTGGGTGTTGCCCGATGTCTCGCCCTTGCGCCAGACCTTGGCGCGCGACCGCGACCAATAGGTGACGTGGCCGGTGGAGAGCGTTTCCTCCAGCGTATGGCGGTTCATCCAGGCGAGCATCAGCACCGCGCCGGTGGCGTGGCTTTGGGCGATGACGGGCACAAGCCCGGCCTCGTTGAATTTCACGGCGCCGAGAAAAGCATCGCGCGAGATCGGGTCGGTCATGATGCGCTCATCCTGGCAAAGCCGGCTTCGAGATCGGCGAGGAGATCGCCCGCGTCCTCGAGACCGGCATGAATGCGGATCACCGGCCCTTCGGCCTCGAATTTGCGCGCCGTGCGTTCGAATTCGGCGAGGATGATCAGGCTCTCGTAGCCGCCCCAGGAATAGCCGATGCCGAAATGCCTCATGCCGTCGATCAGAGCGGTGACGGATTTTTCGCCGACGGGTTTCAACACGACGCCGAACAAGCCGCAGGCGCCGAGGAAATCCCGTTTCCACAGCGCATGGCCGGGATCGCTTTCCAACGCCGGATAGAGCACGCGCGAAACCTCGGGCCGGCCGAGCAGCCAGTGCGCCAGCGTCAGCGCGGTCTCTTGATGGCGCTTCAGCCGCACGGGCAGCGTGCGCAATCCGCGAAGCGCCAGGAAGCAGTCGTCGCCGCTGGCATAAAGCCCAAAATCGCCGACGAAATTGGAGAGCCGCGTGGCGTGGCTTTCATTGGCGCTGACCGTGCCCATCATCACGTCGGAATGGCCGCCGATATATTTCGTCGCCGCATGGATCGACAGGTCGACGCCGCGCTTCAGCGCCGGAAAGAAAATAGGCGTGCCCCAGGTGTTGTCCATCAGCACCGAGGCGTTGCGGGCGTGCGCCACGGCCGCGATCGCCGGAATGTCCTGCACCTCGAAGGTGAGCGAACCGGGGCTTTCGCAATACACCGCCCTGGTGTTGGGCCGGAACAGCGCGGCGATGCCTTCGCCGATCAGCGGATCGTAATAGCTGGTCTCGATGCCGTAGCGCTTCAGCACCGTGTTGCAGAAATTGCGCGTCGGCCCGTAGCAGCTGTCGACCATCAGCAGATGATCGCCGGCGCGGCAGACCGCCAAGATCGCCGTGACGATGGCGTTCAGTCCGGAGGGCAGGCTGACGGTGCGCGCGGCGCCTTCGAGCGCGCTGACCGCTTCCTCGAAGCTGCGCGTCGTCGGCGTGCCGCGCCGGCCATAGGTATAGCGCGCCTTTTTTTCGGCCTTCAAAGACGCCAAGTTGCGGTGAAGGATCGTCGACGTGCGATAGACCGGCGTGTTGACCGTGCCGAAATGCTCCTCGCTCATCCGCCCGGCGGAAACGGCGATGGTCTCGGGTTTGTCGCGTTCGTCCGTCACGGCGTCACCTGCAAGTCGTTTACCGCCGCCTTATCGGGTGCGCGGCGGGAATTGACAAGGGTCGCCGATGCAGGGCAGCTATTCTGCGACGGGATCGTGCCTCTTGGTCCTCGATTCCAGAATTGATTTGAGCGGGTAGTTGCACAGCCAGAACACGACCCCTGCGAAGACGCCAATGGAGGCACACAACAGGAAGAAATGTTCGTTCGACATCCGGCTGAAATAGCTGCCGATATAACCTTGCATGAGGTTGCCGGTGAAGCTCGTCATCAGCCACACCCCCATCATCATCGATAGGATTTGCGGTGGGGCGACGCGCGCCGTCAGCGCCAATCCGATCGGCGAAAAATAAAGCTCCCCCATCGTGATCACGGCAAAGAAAGCAAGGAGCCACAGCCAACTCACCTGTCCGTGAGGGCCGGAGAAATGCACTGCGGCGATCAGGACGACATAGGACAGGCCCATCATGATGTTGCCCAGCGCCATCTTGGTGAGGACGCTGGGTTCCTTGTTTCGCTTTGCCTGCCAAGTCCAGATACCGATGACCAGCGGCGTGAAAAGCATGATGAAGCCGGGATTGAAGGCCTGGAACCAAGTGTACGGAATCTGCCAATCGATGATGCCGGGAATGAGGCGGCGGTCGGTGAGGTCCTGCGCAAAGAGAGCGATGGTGTTGCCCTGCTGCTCGTATGCCGCCCAGAACAAGCTTCCAGGGATGAACAAAAGGAACAAGGCGACGGTAGCTTTCCAGTCTTCGGCGGTCAGCGGTTTCTTTTCGTCCGTGTGAGCCTTGATGCGCGCGGCGCGGTCCTGCGGCAGGGTACGCAGCGCGAACAGATAGGAGATCAGCCCGATCACCATTCCCGCGCCGGCAGCGAAGTACCCCCAGTGATAGCCGTACGCTTCGCCCAGCGTGCCGCAGACCAGCGGCGAGAAGAAGGCGCCGAGATTGATGCCGACATAGAAGATCGAAAAGGCGCTGTCGATGCGGTGATCGCCCGGTTTGTAGAGGTTGCCGACCTGGGTGGAGATGTTCGGCTTGAAAAACCCATTACCGATGATCAGCAGCAACAGGCCGAGGAAAAAGAGCTGCGGCACCATGAGCGTGAATTCACCGGCGGCCATGATGATCGCACCAATGACGACGCTGTTGCGCTGGCCCAGCCAGCGGTCGGCGATGAACCCGCCGATGATCGGTGTCAAATAGACGAACGATGTGTAGGTACCGTAGATGTCGGAAGACAGCGGTTGAGGCGCTAGCGGCAAACCGCCGTTGTAAACGAACTCAAGAACATGCTTCAGCGCGTGATAGCCGATGATGCTGTCGGCGGTGGGGTGTAGGAGGAGGTAGTTGACCAGCGTGTAGACAAGGATCGCGCGCATCCCGTAATAGGAAAAGCGCTCCCACATTTCGGTGGTGAAGAGGTAGCTCAGCCCGATCGGGTGGCCGAATAAGGTTCGTTCTTTGACCGTACCGCCCGCTGTTCCCGCCGCCATGCCTGGCTCCCCGTCTTGTTTCCCGGGCGCGAGTGTTGCTCGGAAAGCCGGGCTAAGGCAACTCGACGCTTCGCTCCTCGCGGGAATAGGGCTTGAAGCCCATGCGCTGGTAGAGGGGCAGGGCGCGGGGATGGTCCAGCGTGCAGGTGTTGACCAGAAGCACCGAGATCGGTTTCACCCAGGCGTTCGCGACGGTGTGATAGAGGAAGAAATATCCGAGTCGTTTGCCGATAAATTCCGGCATCAATCCGAAATAGGCGATCAGGCCGGTGTGGGCGTCGCGAAAATCGAGCTCCGCCATGCCCGCCGGGCAGCCGCTCGCATAGAGAACATAAAGCTCCACCTTCGGGTCGTGGATGATCGCCGCCAAGCTTGCGTCGTCCATTTTGAAGCGGTCGACCCAATAATAATCCCTGCCGATCGTGTCGTAGAGATAGCGGTAAAAATGGATGGGCGGGTTCTCCGCCTTGAGCAGCGCCACCTTGCCTACGGGGTGCGAGGGCGGCACGGCGCGAGGTTTGGCGCGCATCTCCAGGAACGTCACCGTCATGGGGATGTTTCCCGTTCTACCGTAACCAGACATCGCCTTCATCCCGTTTCCACCGGCGCATCGGCATGCGCCCCCCACTCGGCCCAGGACCCGTCATAGAGAGCGACATGCTTTGCGCCCGCTTCCTGGAGCGCCAGCATGGCAAGAGCGGCCGTCACGCCGGAACCGCAACTCGTCACCACTGGGGCGGACAAATCGACGCGCTTTTCGGCGAACAGCGCGCGCAAGGCCTCTGAGGACTTCAAGGTTCCGTCGGCGTTGGTGAACTGGGTGTAGGGAATGTTCGTGCTTGCGGGCATGTGCCCGCCGCGCACTCCGGCCCGCGGCTCCGGCTCCGCAGCCGTGAAGCGCGCCGCCCCGCGCGCATCCACGACCTGCTCCGCACGGGTCCTCACATTCTCCAACATCTGCGAAAGGTCGCGAAGGATGGCGCGGTCCGGATGCGCCGTAAAATCGCGCGGACGCGGCTGCGCGGGAACACTCTCCACCGGGCGTCCCTCGCGGCGCCATTTCGGCAGTCCGCCGTCGAGCACGAAGACGTTGCGATGTCCCATCGCGCGCAACATCCACCAGGCGCGCGGACTCGAATAGAGGCCGACGCCGTCATAGACCACGATCCGGTTGTCGCTGCCCAAGCCCAGCCTTGTCATCCGCTCGGCGAATTTCGCCGCCGGCGCCAGCATGTGAGGCGAGGGATTGGTTTCGTCCGAGAGATCGTCGATGTCGAAGAACACCGCGCCCGAAATATGCGCGGACGCGTACTCCGCTTTCGCGCCGCGGCCGGCTTGCGGCAGATACCACGAGGCGTCTGCGATGCAGATGTCCGGCCCGTTCAGCCGCTCGGCGAGCCATTCGGTGGAGACGAGGGAAGCAGGCATATTCATTTCTCGAACGGCGCGGTGATCGGCGGCCGCTTCTCGGCAAGCCAGTGCGGTGCCGGCAGGTTTTTGGATTTCAGGAATTCCGGATTGAACATTTTGCTCTGATAGCGCGTGCCGTAATCGGCCAGGATGGTGACGATGGTGTGCCCTGGCCCCATCTCTTTCGCCATGCGGATGGCGCCGGCGACGTTGATTCCCGTCGAGCCGCCCATGCACAGGCCTTCATGTTCCAGAAGATCGAAGACGATCGGCAGCATTTCCTCGTCCGCAATCTCGTAAGCGTCGTCGATGGGCGCGTCTTTGAGGTTGGCGGTGACGCGGTTCTGCCCGATGCCTTCGGTGATGGAAGCGCCATGCGCCTTCAGTTCGCCGGTTTTGATCCAGGAATAAATCGCGGCGCCCAAAGGATCGGCGGCGGCGATGCGGATGGAAGAACGGCGCTCCTTCAGCGCCATCGCCGTTCCGGCGAGCGTGCCGCCGGTGCCGACCGAACAAACGAACCCGTCGATGCGGCCGCCGGTTTGCTTCCAGATCTCCGGCCCGGTGCCTTCCACATGCGCTTGGCGGTTTGCGACATTGTCGAACTGATTGGCCCAAACCGCGCCCGCTGCTTCGCTTTGCGCGATCTGCTCGCTGAGGCGGCCGGAAATCTTCACGTAATTGTTCGCGTCCCGATAGGGGACCGCCGGCACCTCGATCAATTGGGCGCCGAGCAGGCGCAGCGCATCTTTCTTCTCCACGCTCTGGGTCTCGGGAATGACGATCACGGTGCGGAAACCCATCGCGTTGCCGACGACGGCGAGGCCGATGCCGGTGTTGCCGGCGGTCCCTTCTACGATCACGCCGCCCGGCCGCAGCCGTCCGCGCGCGATGGCGTCCTTGACGATGAAAAGCGCGGCGCGGTCCTTGACCGACTGGCCGGGGTTCATGAATTCGGCCTTGCCCAGGATTTCGCAGCCGGTCTCTTCCGAGGCGCTTCTCAGACGGATCAGCGGCGTATTGCCGATAGCGGCGATGGCGTCCTGTTTAATGTCCATGGCGATGCGGTCCGGCGTTGCACTCAACCTACTGGCCCCGTTGGAAGCCTTCAAGTTTCCGCCGGCCGACTTGCCCGGAACTTGCTTGGGGCAAGGCGAAATCGCGGTTTTGTCTCGGATCGGGCCATGGGCACCTTATTGCGCGCCGTTTTTGCCTTTGCGATCGCCTTCGCGATCACTGCGCCGCAACGATTCGCGGCCACTTTTGACACACCGCGCATGGCGGCCGTGAAAGCCGAACTGGCGGCCACGCATCCGGGCGCCAAGCTGCAGCTCATGATCGAAGATGGATTGAAGCGCCTGCCGGTACGGAAGGCCGATTAAAAGGCGGTTCTCCCGATCAAGTAGGGGATATCAGCCTAAGCTCGCTTCGCTCGCCAACGAAAGCTAGATGGCTCCCCGGGCAGAACTGCCAGAGGCAAGCAATTTCAACAACTTACGCTGGCGCACCGGCCTAACGGCACTTATTGATCCTAAAGGTATTTCGGGCGAAGTGGCAAACCCTCTTAGGGCGGCAGCCCTGGCGCTATTGGCCGCCGTCAACTTCTGCACGACCGAGGAATAGCTTTTGGAGGCTAACAGGCAGGTGTGGGTGGCCTGTGGCGGCAAGATCAACAAAAAACAGAAGCGGAGACTATCTGTGCCGCTGTGTTGCCAACCGTCGGGCTGCGAGGGGCCAGCCAGCAGCTTCCAAAGTCGCAGCGAGCGACAAAAAATCGCTGACTTGTGAATCGTAAAGTAGTGAGCGTAAGTGTACGGTGCGTATAACTCAGACAAATACCCGAAGCTTTCGGGCCGCGTTGGAAGCAATAGAGGACGCCGGAATAAGCCGGACAGGGCAGGAAGGATAAACATGAAAACGAGAATCAATTTTGTGCGGATGCTCGCACTGGCGCTCACACTGACCGGCGCATCGATAACAATAGCCGCTCCTGCAGCGGCGGGTGCCAATGTTCCTCCACCGAGACCGCAAGGTCCGTGCGATATCTACGCTGCCGCAGGCGCGCCTTGCGTGGCCGCCCACAGCACCACGCGTGCGCTGTACGCTTCCTACAACGGTCCGCTCTACCAGATCCTACGCCAGTCGGACGGCAAGACCCTGGACATCAGCGTGGTCCAGCCCGTCGCGTCGCCGGTCCCGGATGCGGGCGGATACGCCGATGCGGCCGCGCAAGACGCGTTCTGCGCCCATACCTATTGCTGGATTACCATCCTGTACGACCAGTCCGGCAAGCATAACGACCTCACCCAGCCGCCCCGCGGCGGCTTCAGCGGCCCGGCCATGGGCGGATTCGACAACCTGCCGATCGCCGACATGGCGCCGATCACGATCATGGGCCACAAGGTCTATGGCATCTTCATCGCGCCGGGCATGGGCCTGCGCCGGAACGACACCAAGGGCACCGCCGTCGACGACCAAGCCGAGGGGCAATACTGGGTCATCAACGGCCGCCACTATAATAACGGCTGCTGCTTCGATTACGGTAATGCCGAGACCGACAGCCTCGACGACGGTAACGGTACCATGGAGACGACCTATTACGGCAATGCCTCGGCTTGGTATCACGGCAATCCTCCCGGTCCTTGGACCATGACCGATCAGGAAAACAACCTGGTCGGCTGCGTCAACCCTGATGGATCCAAACTCTGCGCGAAGCTGCCGAACATCGATTGGCGTTTTGTAACCGCGATGGCCAAGGGCAACCCGCATCACTGGACCTCGATGGGCGGCGACGCCCAGAAAGGCGCCCTGTCGGTGATGTTCGACGGACCGCGCATCGACGCCACTTACGATCCGATGCGCAAGCAAGGTGCGATCCTACTGGGCAATGGCGGCGACAACAGCAATGGCTCGCAGGGTACGTTCTACGAAGGCGCCATGACCGCCGCCGGCACCTTCCCGTCGGATGCGACCGATCAGGCCGTCCAGGCCAATATCGTGGCAGCGAAATATGACGTGCCGATGCTGACGGTGGCGCCGGCTTCGGCCGTGACAACGCCGCCGGGACTGCAAACCTTCTCGCCGCGGTCTTCGCGTAAAACCACAATCACCTTCACCAACACCACGGGGGTGCCTGTGGCGGGCGTCACCTTGAACCTGTCGCTGCCCAAGGGATGGAGAGTCGTCGCTCTAGGCGCCAAAAAGGCGCCCAAGACGTTCGCCGGCCCGCTGGCGGCGGATAGAAGCGTGAGCGCGACCTTCCAGATCACATCGGGCGCAGCTGCTTTCAATGGCGATCTTATCGGCAAAGCCGCGTGGACGGTAAACGGTCGCAAGCAATCGGCGACGGCTGTGGAAAAGGTGCGCAACGTCAGCCCGGTCAAGATAAATGAGTTCCGCGTCAGCGACGGTTCCGCCAACACCACCAATTCTTTCATCGAGCTCTACAATGTCGGCACCAAGGCGGTAGACCTGTCCGGCTGGACGCTTACCGAGCACGCAAACCAGCAGGCCGTTTTCTCGTCCGTGCTCCTTCCGGCCGGCACCAAACTGGCGCCGCGCGGCTTCTATCTGCTGGGGTTGTCCAACTCCGGATTGGCGATACCCGCGCGCACGGAAGATTCCGTCATTCACGTCCGTAACATAGACGGCATGAAGGCGGGCGATACGATCGTCATCGGTACGGGCACGCAGGCGGAAACACGTAAAATCGCCGGCATCGGCACGGTGGCGGCGAGTGCCACCACTCTGTGGCAACCGCTGCCGGAAGGCCCGGTGATTACGATTCCGGCAGGTTCGACCAACGTGCCGGTTACGGATGTTGCGGGCTTCAAGGCCGGTGAGAAGATCGCTCTCGGCTACGGCGCTACATATCCAGTCGTCGGCCGCGATATTGAGAAGTACGAGGTGGCGACGGTAACCGAGGTCGGCAAGCCAGGCACACAAGCCTATCTGGAGGCGGATGCCCCTGCCGGTGCAATCAATATCCAAACGGCAGCCGTTGAGAATATTTCGGCCGGCGACAAAATCCGCCTCGATATCGACAGCGTCGGGCATGGCATCGAAACCGTGACCGTCGGAAATGTCGGCACGGCCGCAAAACGTACAGTCCTCATTGACGATGCGAGCGCCGGGGCGACGGCTATCAAAGTCCGTGGCATGCGCGGCTATCCCGAGAGAGAAAAGATCGAATTCACGGTGGGTGCCAAACTCGTTATCGGCACGCCTGCGAACAGGCAGACGGTGACCATCACCGCCGTCGGGTTCGATGGCCCGATGGCGACCTTGGCGTTTGCGCCGGCACTAGCCGGTGCTCATATTGCCTATGAGGACGTGGTGGAATTGGGCACAGGCCTTGAGCTTACCGCCCCGCTGAAGTTCAACCACGCCGCCAACATGCCGTTTAGCGTCCGCGGCACCGGGATCAGCTTCACCCCGGCAACAAGCTTTGCCCATTCGAGCAACGAGCCGGTCCAAGCGCTCGGCACCGGCATTACGCTCGACAAGCCTTTGACCAAACAACACGCCGTAGATGCACCGGTGCGCGACGCGGCGGTCGGAAGCGCGGGCTACCAGGGAGCGCATGTACCTAATCAATGGTTCGGGGGGCCAGCCTTGTCCGTGAATGCCGGCAGCATGGTGCTGCGCGACGCCACCGGCCGGGTCGTCGATAGCCTCAACTACGGTAATTTCGCTAATAACGGCAACCTCGTCGATCCGTGGCTCTATGAGGGCTATCAGGCGATCTCCGGGCTGGACAAGCGCGGCTGTTTCGTGGTGACGCCCGGCGCTCCCATCAGATTTCCGCCCGTGAGCAGTATTATAACCAACAGCAGCGCGGGGCGTTTCCCGGACGGGCGTGACACCGACAGCAACTGCACCGATGTTATGACCCCGTCAGCCACCATCCTGCTGGTAGGTTCGAAAGTCGGTGCGAAGGTGATCAAAGTCTTCAGCGTGGATGACTTCAGCGCCGGCCAGACGGTGATGATCGATCCGGGTGCGAACTATGAGACCGCCATGATCGCGAATGTCGGCACGGCAGGCGTCACCACTGTGCGTGCCGCCAACGACGCAGGCGCGACCGTTATCCTCCTTGCCAACCCGCTGATCTTCAGCGCCGGCCAGGCCATCACCATTGACGACGGCGCGAACTATGAGACGGCGGTTGTCGCTTCCATCGTCTTCGGCAGAAGCGGCATCGGAATTGCCGTTACCACGCCGCTTAAATTTGCGCATGCGGCCGGGGCACAGGTCTCAGGTACCGGCATCACGTTCACCAAGGCGTTGACCCGGGCACATGCCAGCGGGGTGCAGGTCACCAGCGACGTTCCTACGCCCGGTGCGCCCAACAAATATTCCAAGCCCCGGCCGCATTTGTAACGCGGCTTGGGCGCACGTCATGCTCTGGACCGACCCCGATGGGGTCGGTCCAGCCACCTACTTCGGTTGTGAGGCGGCGCTCAAGGATATTACGAGTTCCTCAACGCCCTCACTTCGGCTGGCGGGGTCGCATGGGTTGAATCCGAGATCGATCAATGGCTCGAAGAGCGTGCGAGGACAGCATGCGCCGCGATCGATAGCCTCAAAACTTCGCTGGCAGGACACCAGCCATCTGCGGCAGCGAGATTTGTCGATTGCTGCCCCAGGTGATTTCTGGAGAAGAATGTGGGGCGAGAAAATTCACTTAATCATTTGAAAGTATTTGGCTCCCCGGGCCGGATTCGAACCAGCGACCAACCGGTTAACAGAGAATTCAAATGCAATCCGTTGCAACCCGCTGCAATTTGCCGCAAGGGCCAAGTCGTTGATAAGGCCGAATAATGCCGCGCTTCCCATTGCACTACATGGCAGGCCATTGCACCTAAGCGCGTGCAGACGTACCTAGTAGGTACGGCCAAAGGGCAACCGGTTATGCCGGGCGGCCAAGCGGTCTTAGGTACATTCCGGCTTTAGGTGCGAGGCCCGACATGAAAGTAAGGCTCACTGATCGCTTTGTGGCGACCGTCAATAGCGAGGGGGCTACCCAGGCCGACTATTTTGACGATGCACCCAAGACCCGCGGGTTGGCGCTCCGGGTGTCATCTACTGGCCGCAAGGTGTGGACCTTTCATTTTACGAGCCCCAAGGACGGCAACCGCGCCCGCCTTACCTTCGGAGCATATCCCGCCATCGGTCTAGGCGACGCCCGCGGGCGGGCACTTGAGGCTCATGGATACCTCAACGAGACACCCCCGCGCGATCCGCGCGACGTGCTGCGGGACGCTGCCGATGGCGCCATGACCATCAAGGGCCTTGTGGACGCCTATCTGGACGAATTGGGCCGCAGGGGCAGACGCAGCATAGCCGAGATTCGGCGCCGTTTCGTAAGGAACGTGATGCCACTAATCGGCAACGTGAAGGTCGCGGATATTCACAGGCGAGACATCAACCGCGTAGTTGATCCGATTGTAAGGCGGGGCAGTCCGGTCGAAGCAGCGCGGACCTTCGAAGATGTGCGGGCCGCGGTGCGCTGGGGCGTTAGCAAGGGCTATCTTGATGCAAACCCAATTCAAGGAATGCCAAAGCCCGCGCACGGCGCGCCTAGGGAACGCGAGCTATCGGACGATGAAATTCGGGTGCTGTGGAACGGGCTAGGCGTCGCCTTGCCGCGTTCGAAGGCTTGTCAGCGGATTATCAGGCTTTGCCTTCTGACGGCGCAACGCGTGGGCGAAGTGTCAGGCATGGCGCCGCAGGAATTGGACCTAAAGACGGGCATTTGGACGATTCCTAGCGAGCGGTCGAAAAACGGCCATGAGCACAAAGTTCCGCTATCTGATGCAGCAATAGCGACCATCAAGGAAGCAATGGCCGATGCCGGTGACGGCGCAAAATTCATTTTCCCCAACTCAGATGGTGAGGGGCGGCTACCGGGGATCGCGGTGGCGCATACCATCGCACGCGCACATGCAAAGGATGAGAAACACCCGCTCGGGCGCTTTGGCATAGACCACTGGACTGCCCACGATTTGCGGCGCACGGCAGTCTCGCAGATGGCAGGGCTTGGGGTCGCGCCCATCGTGCTCGGGCATGTCATCAACCATCGCAGCGTGACGCGGGCCGGTGTCACACTCGCCGTCTATTCCCAATACGATTACGCGAAAGAAAAGCGTGCGGCGCTTGATGCGTGGGCGGAAAGGCTATCCGGCATCGTGGCGGGAGGCTCGGCATCGGTTACGCCGATGCGGCGGACTGGGGGAGATTCGAAATGACCAAGAAACTGCTGCAGCCTGCGTGGTGTGATGAAATCAAAATTAGCGAGGATCAATGGGCCAAATTGCAGACCATTGGCGGTGTAACGTTGTCAGCCAAGCACCGGATCACATTCCAGGAAAATGTAAACCGCTATCGTGAATATTCAGCAATTGAAGCAGCGGCAATTAGACCGAGCAAGATTCGCCCGCTTCTTGCTCAAGCGATTAGCGCTTTCGATGCTGCACGTTCGGTATTGAGCACACTTCGCCGCGCATCCCCCCCCGAAAATCGACCTGCACTGCGCGAGATTCAAAAGGCAGCGGCCTTCATAAACAAAATCTATTGGAGCGATGAAATGCTTAAGCAGGTAGAGCGCCAATTACTCGACCTTAAGCAGGCGGCAGAAGCCGCCAATATGACGCTGCCAGAAGACGACCACGGGAATGGCGATCCGAATTTGCCCGGTTTCTTGCTTGCCATCCATAGCCTTTTCGTGGCGGCGGGCGGGCGGGGCGTCTATACGTCCCGAGCAAAGGCCTTCATTAGGAAGGCCTGCGAATTGGCAGGGCGGCGAATCCACTCAGACGGCGCCTTAACTCAGGCCATCATGTTGGCGCGGAAGGGGCAGAAAACAAGTAAGCCATAGTTTTATAATCACTCATCGCCTTTGCGCCCCATCAAATTATATTTACGGCGGTGCCGCACAGGCGACAAATACCGCGCAGTGTTTCGCAGCAATGCCCGCTGCGCGGAGATGCAAATGGATACTTCCGACCTAATCGACTGTGACGCCGCTTGTCGCTTCATCGGCGGATCGCGCCCAATCAATACAGCTACGTTCTATCGCGGAATTAAGGCCGGTATCTATCCGCCGGCCATCAAGGTTGCACCCAATGTCGCGCGCTGGCGGCAATCGGAACTGGCGGCGGCAATAGAAAAGCGCGTTGCGGAACGTGACCAGCGCACGGCGGCGTGATGCGCCATGCACAATCACAGAAACGAAAGAGCCGCCCACGGCATGGGCCTGGGCGACTCTGAAACTGCTCGGCTGGCAGGCGCGGGCAATTCAGAAAATACGCCTGACGCGGCATCCGCGCAAGACGGGATCGCCATTACGCAAGACGGCGTTTTGATCGGCTTCATTGTCGTGCGGCGCGACGGCTGCGATGCCATCGCTGCGAGCGGGCGGCGGATCGGAAAGTTCAACACGCAGTCTGCTGCGGCGCGCGCGCTGCTCTACGCTGCCAATATCAGGGATGGCGACGATGCGTGATTTTAACAAGGTTTCTCCAGCGATATGGCTGGCGGGAAGTTTCCTGTCCCACCCGCAAGATGACCGCTATTTGTATCTCTACCTCATCACTTGTCCGCACCAGAACAGCGCCGGATGCTTCACGCTTCCGGACGGCTACGCATGCGTAGATTTGGGCGGGTGGGAGGTCGGCAAGTACCGCGAGACCCTGAAAGCGCTAGAAACCACCGACTTAATTACCACCGACCCGGCGACCAGCGAAGTGCTCATTAACGGGTGGTTCAATGACAACTGCCCCATGAACACGAACCACCTTACGGGCACCAAACGCGTCATCAACGGTATCAAGTCGCCCGTCCTAAAGAAGATCGCACAGGACGGATTAGCGGGCGCTTGGGCAACGTTTCAAGCGCGGCGCGGCATTACACAACCCGTACTAGGAAGCGGCGCCGCTCATGCGTCCGGCGGCGTCAGTGCTGCCTTACTCGAAACCGTCGCCGCTCGCTCGGCACGAGGATGAAATTACTGAAGCGGGCAGGCGGTATCGAACGGGTATCGAATGGGTATCGAACTACTAGACTAGACTAAACAAGACCTAAGACAAAACTAGACCAAACCGAAACCGAGAGGGGAGAGCGTGAGAGGGGAGAAGCGGGCTTAGGAATGAAGAAGATGCAGGAACGTAGATCACCACCGATACGAAACAACCATATCGGACAAGTACCGAAGGGATATCGAAGGGGTATGAGACGCAAACACCCAGCGAACGTCACGAAGATTGGCGCGGTGTTGTCCTCTACTCGCGATAACGGGCAACAGTCGAACGAATGCCGGCCTTGGTGGCTCCGTGATGACTAGACGAACTGCCATGCCCCGCCCCCTATGCCGGTTTAAATCTCCGTGTTCGAGAGGCCCTTACCGTGCCCATGGTGAATCTTTCGCGGTCGCGAGTTTCGAGGCGGGGGTCAAAATGAAGGAAACGCAGCGATGATACGAGGCCCAAGGCCAAAACCAACGCTTCTGAAGATTGTTAGCGGCAACGGCGGAAAGCGCCCGCTCAATCGACGCGAGGCCAAGCCGCTGCGCACGCTCCCTACCGCGCCGGCAGAGTTGAGCGATGACGCGAGGGACGAATGGAACCGCGTTGCCGTCGAGCTGCACCGCATAGGGCTATTGACTGGCGTGGACCGCGCGGCGCTGGCCGCCTACTGCCAAGCGTTTGGTCAATGGGTCGAAGCCCGCCGGGCGATTCGGGAAATGGCAAAAGCCAATCCCTCGACCGCAGGACTGACGATCAGGACGAGCAACGGGAACGTGATCCAAAACCCGCTTGTTGGCATCGCAAATCGTGCCGCCGCTGACATGGTCAAGTATGCGGTCGAATTCGGCATGACGCCTTCTGCGCGCTCCAGGGTACAGGCAACGAGCGACGATGAAGATAACACATTTTCTCAGTTCTAATGACAGAGCGGCAACCATGACCGAAAACGACAAACCATTGCTGAAGCTAGTTGCGACCACGCGCCGTCCTAAAAGGCGTAAGCGGCACAATCTCCTTGCGCCACGGCTGCCGATTGTGGAGGTGCCTGAACCACCGGCCGACATGAGCGTGACCGGCAAGACGGCTTGGCGCGAATTGGCGGCAGCGGTCAACAGCATGGGCATCTATACCGAGGCCGATGTATGGGCGTTCGAGGCTCTTGCGGAATGGCTCGGCGATCTTCGCGCGGTGCAAGCCACTCTGGCGAGTCCGCTGGTCTTCGACGGCGTGGAAGTCTCTGCCGCTGGTGAAAAGTATTACCGTTGTGGCGACCGTCAGTTGATCCGGCCGGAATGGCGCTTCGCCCGCTCTGCAGAGCGGCGCTTCAGGCAGTGGGCCGCAAAGTTCAAGTTGCCGATGACTGAGCGCGACCGGCTTGTGGCCTTACCGACCGCTAACGCGGCGAAACCGCTAGAAGGACACTGAATGCATGGCTCCCCACCGCCCAGGCTCAGTTTTGAAATTCCCTGAGTTTAACTCGATAGCCGCGCGAGCAGCGTCAAGCGAACTTGATGCGAACCACTGCCAAATTGTTCAATGGGGTAGGGGGTTTACGTTTCTAGCGTGTACCAAGGCGGCGACCGTGCCATGTCCCATTCCCCGAACGCGCGCGCGCGGCTGATGGATTCGGGAAATCAATTAAAATCAAAGGACACTAGAAATGCGCGGTGGAAAACGCGAAGGCGCGGGCCGGAAAAGGGGATCACCCAACCGGTACAAATTGCAACTTGAAGTCGCGGCCAAAACGGCGGGCGGAAAACTGTCTGCTGCGGATCGCATGCGCGTGCTGAAGCGGCAAGTGGCGCTCTGCGTCGCCGACGGTATGCCAGCAGAGAAAATCGCGGCGGTTATGGGACTGCCGATAGAAAAACTTCGGGCCGTGTTTGCGCACGAGCTTGAGCACGGCCGCGAAATTGTCAGGGCCGATGAATTGTTGAGGCTCGATGCCGCCAGCGAAGGCGGGAAGGTAGCTGCTAGCAAGATCATCTTGGCGAACGCTGGCAAAGCGACGGCACCAGGCGAAACCCCAAAACCAAATGAGACCGACGGCGAGAAGGTGACCCGCCTCGCGTTGCGCGTCTTAAATGGAGGTTTGAAGTGAACGACGACACAATTCTGACAGTTGAAACTTATCGTGGTGTTCGCATCCACGACCAACAATCGCCCGAGCGGATCGACCATGTGGTCAAGCCGGCTATCGACCATGTGCTTGCGCTGGACGATCTTGACCAACTTTTCGATTATGCCGGCGACATCCACAAACCGCCCGAAGCGCGTTTATTGGCCGCTGCAAAGTGTGAGGTGAGCTTCCAAATCGCGACGGATGAGCGCCGGGAACGCCCCGACATCGACCTAAGCAGGCTCCGCGCGCGGGTAGTGGGGCTAAATAGCCGCCGCTGCCGTGACCGCTGGCATTTTTGCTCGATTTACGACACGCCTCCGGCACCTGGCACCCCGAGGCCGGATAGTCGTGAAAGGCCGCTGAACGACGAAGGCTCTGCCGCTTCCGAAGGATAATTCTACGTGGTGGCATTGCTCGACAACGTCAACCGGATTCATCGCGTCGCGGAAGCGCTCGCGAACCGGTCTTCTGTTGCCGATGGCGATGGCGCCTGGATGGCTGGCGCGTTAATCCGTTTTCTTGAGGGCGAGAATTTTGAAGTAGCCGTGGGTTTGCCTCGCACTGGCACCCCTTGGCGGAAACTGGCCGCACAGGCCACGCGGAATGATCTATTTGCGACCCTTTCCGAGCGTTTCTTTCCCGGCGCTACCGCGCGCGCAATCGCGGCAGCGGTGAAGCGCTACGCGACAACAAATTGGCCACGCGAACAGGCTCTATCCGGTCCCAGACCGGCGACAATTGGAACTGCAAACGAATTGTTGTGGCGCATTCACAAGCTTGGTGGCGTTCCAAGGTCCACAAAGCAGATACGCCGCATTTTAGAAGGGACATCCGGTGGGGCATCGAATGTCCCGCGTCCCATGTTCTTGTCAGCGTTGACCAATGAGGCTGACGATGAACTTATCCCTGAAAAAGCAAGCAATCGATCCCATTCTCGACGCTCTGCGTGAGTCGCCAGAAGTCATCGGATTCGTCGCGAAGCGAGAGCAACGGATTGTGGCCGAACGCAAAAAGGCTGCCGCGCGCCTTGCCGAATTGGCAAAAACAGGACCGGCGAAATACGACGCCGCGTGCGCCGAAGTGGACACGGCGAAAAAGGTCTACGAGACGGCACACGCTGCTTACCTCGCGGCCGGAACTGCGCTGAACAGGTCTGTTGCAAAACGGACGGG
>CAVPYO010000026.1:0-23969 GCA_963710025.1 uncultured Alphaproteobacteria bacterium
CATGCGTGGAACACACGCGGGAAGTCAACGAAGCCGAAACGATTCTGCTCCAATCGGCATCGCCGCTGATCGATTCGTTCGTTTCGGAAATGTGGGCGGAAAACGACAAGACCCGTCGCGAACCAAATCCACAAACAACCGAGCTGCAGCGTAACCCAAACACCGGCAAGCAAGTCATTGTTGCGATCAAGGCCCGCGTTGTGACCGTGCAGGACAGAATGCAGGCCATCCGTGCAGCAATCGACGCGGCTCTCGCTCTACGCCTGTCACCCGATCAATCGGACGTTGCGCAGAAGCTAGACGAACTCCGCACTGGTTTGCCGAAGGTGGGGCTCTTCAATGAGTGATCCAATAATCCGTCTCACGCGATTTGCGGTAACGCCTGCCGCTGACGCCACCGATGATGCACCAAGCGTTGGCGCCAGCTTCGGCGACAATTCCGTCGGCAGGGATGGAAACATCTTCTTCGTAGACGGAATACAAATCGGCAATTTCCTCCGCAACCCGATTGTGCCGTATGCCCACATCGATTCCGAACCGCCGGTCGGTCGCGTTACATCGCTATCGAAGGCGGCGGACCAATTGCGGGGTACAGTTCAATTCACACCGGCTGACCTTTACCCGTTTGGATACATGGTCGGGCGTATGTATCGCGAGGGATGGTTGAACGCATTTTCAGTCTCAATCCTACCGCTTGAGTTCAAGTACGCGACAGACAGAAACCGGCAAGGCGGGATTGATGTCACCAAATCGGACTTGCTCGAAATCAGTGCTGTTCCCGTGCCCGCGCTTGCAACGGCATTGGTGACCGCCCGCAGCCGCGGGATGGACACGTCCGCCGCGCTGCCTTGGATCGAGCGCCACTTGGATTGCTCCCACGATCGCAGCGCCGTCGCGCAACTGTGCGCGGCTCGGAAGGCCGCAATGTGCCCGACCATCTACCATTTTACGAGAGGTTTTGAACTATGAACGCGCCACTCATTCACCGCCAACACGAACGCCGTGATGTTGCGGCCGATGGTTTTCGCAGCCTTGGGGACTTCCTCTGTGCCGTGAAAAGGGCAGCGGATGGCGTTGCCGATAATCGACTGACGCGCGCACCTTCCGGTGCAAGTGAAGGCGATCCAGCGGCCGGTGGCTTCACCGTGCCGCAGGCATACGCTGAGCCGGTGATAGGAAGCATCTACGAGGAGGCGACCATTGCGCCGTTGTGCGACCTTACCGAGTTGGCTGGGCCGTTCGCAGCGATTAAGCAGCCTGCGTTTGACGAAACCTCGCGGCAGGATGGCAGCCGGTGGGGTGGGACGCTCGGGTATTGGCTTCCCGAGGCGGACACTATTCCGCCTTCCGCGCCGAAATTCCGTACGCTAGACTTCTCGCCCAAGAAGCTAATCGTACTTTGCTATACGACAAGCGATCTATTCCAAGACGTCAATCTGTTGAGCGATCACTTCGAGCGCGCGATGCGCAGCGAAGGGGCGTTCAAACTCGACGCAGCGGTGTTGAGCGGCACTGGCACGGGCGTGCCGTTGGGCATTCTAAATGCTCCTTGTACGATCACTGTTCCAAAGGAGGCGGGTCAGGTCGCCGGAACTTTCGTCGCTGAGAACATCCGCAAGATGTGGAAGCGCTTGCCGGTAACAAGCCGAAAGCGCGCCGTGTGGCTGGTCAACGAAGACGCCGAAGACCAATTGGAATCGCAACAGCCGGAGCTGTATATGCCAGCCGGCCGTGGCGGCAATCCTTACCCGTTGCTGAAGGGAAGGCCAGTGCTTGCAATCGAACAGGCTTTGCCGATGGGTAGCGTTGGCGACATCGTGCTTGCCGATCTTCTGCAATATCGCATCGTGCAGGCGCCGCCGCGGTTCGCACTTTCCGCCGACGTTGCATTCCTCACGGATGAGCTGGCCTTCAGGCTGGTGCTCCGCATGGATGGAATGCCTGCTTACGCGTCAGCGGTCACTCCATTCAACGGAAGCAACATCACGCGGTCTCCTTTTGTGACGTTAGACGCGCGCTCATGATCCGAGTTGCTAACTCTGCATGCCTGGCGGGTGAGTCCGGCGGCGCCTCTGCGTTCTCCTTCGTGGGGGCGCCGCTTCCTCTTGCTGCGTCGCGATGCGCAATGCATGGCAAGCCCGGATGTACGGCTGCAACGCATGACATGATGGAGAGATAGATGACGGGCCAAGCAACGACGTCAGACGGTTTCTGCCAATGGGGCGCGTGGTCGGTGGAGAGGCGCGGACGGGTGTGTGATGTTGGAAATTCACTTGCACGAATCGGATAACGATCCACTTGAGGCAGTCTGTCTCAACGGAGCTTTGGTCAACGTCGTAGGGCTTCGCGTCTGTGGTGCTGTGGGGGACTATCGCCGGACTAGCTTAGAACCGCGCGCAGGAATTGAGCTATTTCTCGCGCGAAGCTCCAAGGAACACGAAAACTCAGCGGATCATGAGGACTAAGGTCTAACACAACGATCATGCCTGTCAGCGTTTTGACCGCTGTTATGACCTGCACGACGATTGGGATGTCATCAACGTTGTCCGGCTGACGAGGCTGCCGCAGAATCGGAGTTTCAGAACCGACCGGGATATTGCGGGGCTTGGCGAGCGCAGTTTCGATAGATCGTAGCAGGGCTTCCGTTTTGTCGCGCGGAAAAATCGCGTGCACTTCGTTGTCGGGCGCCAATATCGCCGAAAACAGGAACGAGAGCCGCGACGCTTCGGGTGCAATGAGCACCGAGAGCAATTCCGGGTATTCTGTTATCCTGACAATGTTTCCCATAGTGCCCCTCCGCGATTGGCCGGCGAGCATATGATCGCTCTAGACACCTACACCAGAACGTGAGCGCTTACTCAGCGGTCGAGCACGATAGTGATTGTGGCGTCGTACTTATTCAGTGCGCCGGTGGAATAGTCGATAATCCCAAGGTCCAAAGTCATGGCGCCGACGACGCCCCATGCGCTCGCCCCAGATTCAAACGTCACTGACTTGGTCTTGTAGCCAGGGGCACTGCACGTCACGACCATGTCATTGCGGCTTTTCGAGACCGTGAGAATGTGCGTGCGCGGGCTATACTGACCAATGGGGTGGCCGCCTCTAGAGGCAAAGCAATCGGCATTATCTGGCGTTACATTGACGTTGATATCCTGGGTGTGTCCTTCCATGATCGTCGCGCAGCCGGACAAAGTCATTCCAAGCGCGGCGAGTGTCGCGACCAATGCGTGTTTCATTGGCTGTACCCTCTTAGGAAGTTTTACCATAGCGGGTACGGGGAATAAACATGCCTCCAATGGAGTCGCACCTGTCGCATGGAAGAAATCGACATCTGGCGCATCGCGGACCTGCTCATAAAGCAGCATGGGGACAAAGCTCCCGAGGTCGCGGCCGGCAAGGTCGTGGAAATGCAATACGCTGGAGACGGCGCCGGTATGGCCGCTTGGGTCAGTATCATGCTGGCGATACGGGAACTGACGGCGGGTAAGGCTGCCGATGCAATGAACCTTAGGGAGTTTATGGACTTATAGCCAATTCCTGCTATAAACGGCTAAACTCACTATAAGGGCGAACTATGGACCCAATCCGAAATCCGTTTGCGCCGGGTGCTGGTACGCCGCCCCCTGCATTGGCGGGACGAGAAGAAGTAATAAATGCCGCTTCTGTCGCTCTAAAAAGGATTGCGCTTAAGCGACCATCCCAAAGCCAAATTCTTACCGGACTTCGGGGTGTCGGAAAAACCGTTCTTCTTAACAAAATACGAGAAATTGCCGAAAATGAAAACTACTTAGTGATTCAGATCGAGGCGCACGAAGGCAAACCCCTTCCCGAACTTCTAACGCCAAGTTTACGCCAAGCATTATTGAAGCTCAGTACTATTGAAAGTGCCAAGAAACAGGCGCGACGCGCATTGCGCGTGCTGAGGGGATTTATCGGGGCGCTAAAGGTCAAAATTCAAGACGTTGAATTTTCGATAGACCCAGAATCTGGAACCGCCGATAGCGGTGATATTGAGGCAGACCTACCCGAATTGATTGTTGTTCTTGGTGAGGCCGCGAGAGCAAGCGGCCGTCCGCTTACAATTATGATCGATGAACTTCAGTATCTTGATGAAACTGAATTCAGTGCGCTGATAATGGCCATGCACGCCATTAATCAAAAAAGTCTTCCCGTGATCTTCATGGGGGCAGGTCTTCCACAAATTCTCGGATTAGCGGGAAATTCTAAGTCCTATTCTGAGCGACTATTTATATATCCCAAGATCGGTGCGCTATCACGTGACGACGCGGCCATTGCTATCATCGATCCTGTGCTTGGTGAGGGAGCCAAGATTGACCTAGATGCCGTAAAAGAAGCGCTCAGCATAACGCAACGATACCCTTATTTTTTACAGCAATGGGGGCATGAGGCATGGAACATCGCGACCAATAACAGGATTAAACTTTCTGACATGCGCTCGGCGACCCCAAAAGCAAACGCCGCCCTCGACCAAAGTTTTTTCCGCGTTCGATACGAGCGATGCACCCCATCTGAGAAGCGATATATGAGGGCGCTTGCTGAATTCAACGACGGCAAGGGCAAGTCGGGGGATATTGCAGACATGCTTGGGGTGAAAGTTACCAGTGTTGCTCCCACAAGAAGCAATCTAATCAAGAAGGGAATGATCTATTCCCCCGCTCATGGTTCAATGGCTTTTACGGTTCCGCTCTTTCATATCTTCATGCAGCGCGAAATGCCTAAATGTCCGAAAGGAAATAATAACTAATATAATCTGCGCACGTTCTGCGGTTTCGTGCTGTTTTGGCGTGCCTCTGCCAGTACCAGCTGAAATCCACTGACGGCTAAACCGGCTTGATTAGTTGCGGCCCTTCGTTCCTGGCGCTGCCGACAGCCTCAGCGACCGGCCACAATTCCATTTGTTCTGCCGGATAAGAGCGCAAGAGTGCCTTTCGATCATCGGGCGTAGCGAGCCACGGGGGCCAGTCGCCGGGAGCGAGGATCACTGGCATACGATCATGGATCTTCGCGCACAATTCGTTCGGCGGACACGTCAGGATCGTGAATGTGTCTTGTTCAGCGATACTCTTTGGCTCCCAAAGCCCTGCGAACGCGAACGGTACGCCATGCTTTGTCGTGATGAAGTAGGGCTGCTTGCCGACTTTGGTCTTTTGCCATTCATAAAAGCCGTCCGCCACAACCAGGCACGGCCTCAATTTGAACGCCGACCGATAGGCGGGACTCGTCGCCACAGTTTCCGCCCGCGCATTTATCATTCGCGCGCTATCGGCTGGCGATTTGGCCCAACGCGGGAGCAAGCCCCAGCGAAGCTCTATTAGCTCGCGCTTTCCTTCCGTTTCGCGGACCACGAATGATAGTTGCGTCGGCGCGATGTTGTAGCGGGACTGGAAATTGGATTTTGGCTGCGGAAAGCCGGGCGAAAGCATGTAGAGCGCGTGCAACTCGCGCCATGTGTAGCGATTGGTGAAGCGTCCGCACATGCCTTATCATTTCCATTCCGGTGGCGTGGGCAAGTAGCGCAGAGGAACAGGTATATTCGCTGGCATTCAGCCGGGCGGAAAACCAGCTACCTTAAGAGCAATCGGGGCCGAAGGCGCTAAATTCCTCGCACACATTGACCTTAAACTTTTCTGGATAGACGGCGTAGTGAAGCTTCGAATAGGAGTTTCCACTCCCATCGTTGGGGCCACACAGAGCCTCTAATTTGAGCCCGTAGGGCGATATTCCTCGGTTCCAAAGCGCGCTAATAGATGGGCATTCGTAGCCGGATAGCTTGATCAATTTCTGGATCGCCGGAACGTAATTTGGATTATCGGCTAGGAACTTTTCGTTTTTCAGGATGTCGTCCGAAGTTGGCTTCTCTTCAGTCTTGTTATTGCTGCTCTTGTCATCGCACCCACTGACGACGAAACCGCACCCGACTAGCAGAGCGAGCGCGCCTACCTTCATCGTGTTTCGCATGGCATTTGCCCCCGATGACGCGTCTGGCAGTTTACGGACAGCGATACTTGAACTCCCACTGTGGCTTTATCAGCTTGTAGCCGTCCGTGATGATGCATGAGCCGGGATGCTTTTGGCGAAGCCATGCAGCCACGGCTGCTTGATATTCTGGCTTGGGAATTTCGGTATCGGCAGCACCGAACGTTAGACCCGATAAGAAGCCCTCACCCACCGCACGACCAATGCTGGGCGTAATCATCAAGCGTCCCTCAGCAGGTTTATCGAATATGCGCCACGGGTGTCCATTCGCGTGGAATTCCTGAATCTGTACATCATTGTATTGCATGGCTGCATCCATGCCCGCGCAGCCGGACAACGCCACGGCGAGCACGGCAATCGCCATTACGGCTCGAAATTTCATAGTTGCCCCCTGATCCCAGCCTTCCGGGGAACTCTACACCCGCGAGTATTTCCATCGCAAACAACCATCCACCTGCGGCGTACTATCGCCGCGCGCCACGTTTCCAAAGGCGCACGGCGGGGCTGGGCCTCAGGGCGCTCATTTCGCCTTCTTCGCCTTCGGTCGGGCGCTAAGCGCTTGTTCGACCGGCCGGCGGATTGCTTCAGGGCGGCCTTCACCATCGCTATTGCGACCAGGAAGAATGCCCGAATTGCCACGGGCAATTGATCTCGTGTGGTTGTACGCCGGAATATCTGCCGCATCGATGAATGAGACGGCAATCGAGCAAGGGAAACCCCGCGCATTGCGGGGATACCGGACGCGACACCTTGCCCGCTAAGCGACCCTTCTAGGAGTGCGCGCGGCGCGCGGAAGATGCCCCCTGAAGGGCGTCGCGTGAAGGGAGGTCTGGCCGGCGGGCTGACGCTAGCGGCCTGCATTGTGGGCGCCATCGTGTTTGTGGGCATGCAGGACACCCAGGCGAGCGCAGTCGGCACGCCGCCGGTGTCCGCACAAGGCCAGGTGCCTGGACAATAACAGACTGCTAATCGACGCCCTCAGACGGGCTGGGAAGTCGCGCCATTTTGAAGGCAAAAAGGTTCCTGAGAATCGCTGATTCCAGCCTGTCGTCATAACATCACGACGCTATTTGCAATGCTGGCGCTTCTTGCACCACGCCTTCTTGCCCCAGAACGCACGCTTACAGAATGTGTTATAAAACAACAGGATCAATTGGGAGCGGCTCATATGAAGATTGAAATGTCGATCATAGCTTTGGTTTTTTTGGGCGGCTGTGCAATGCCAGGTCCAACATATTTTCACCCAAGCATCCCGTTTCAGGAGAGTGCCTTTGCGCCATATAGTGGCGGCGGCAACGCAAACATTCACGGGCAAGCATTTCTTCGAACAGTTGGTGGGGACGTGCGCACATGCGCCGGATCGCACGTGCAGTTGATACCGGCAACGCCCTATGTCGTCGAGATAATCAGCGCCATTCATGCGGGTAGAAGTGATGTTCAATCCGCAATGGGCCCAGTCATACCGTATCAACGCGAAACTGTTTGCGATGCCCAGGGCAATTTCGGATTTGAGAATATCCCTTCAGGGACGTGGTATGTTTGGACGACTGTCGAATGGGGCGTTCCCGGGCGCTATTCAATCGAAAGCCAAGGCGGCAACTTGATCAAAATGGTAATTGCTCAACACGGTGAGAATAAGATTGTTCTTACAGGCGAGGATGGAATCTAATTGGGAATGATGGATTAAATAGGATCGAGCCTACATGCTTGGCCTCAATCGAGCGACTCAATATCTGATTTTCACGGTGTACGGCTACGGCATTGGGAGATATAGACCATGAGACGCGCCGAATTTTGGTCCGCGGTTGCCTGCGTCGCGATCATTCTACTCGTTGGGTTCACGGCCACGGCAATCATGCTTATGCGCCTATCGGCACCGCACGAAGTTCATGATTTTCGCGTGTCACTGGTGAGATTGAACTCTGCCATCGGGCAAGGCCTGACGAATTCCAAGTATTCGGACCTCGTTCTCGATGCACGCGTGAATCTTGAACTTGCCCGGCCCGAGTTGACAGCGAGCGGAAAAATCACGGCCTGTGAGACGGCGGTAGTTGCGGCCGAGCAGGGCGCCGCTGTGTGGCAAGCAACCTTGGAAAAGAAGTTGCCCGAAAGCGCGTTCGAGCCGATGCATGCCCTTGGAATAATCGAGCGGGATCGCTTCGATGCAATTGTTCAGAGCGATAGTAGAGTGGCGGACATTCCCGTCACGTCGCCGATGTGGGATTCCGTCCAGGAATCGAGAAACGAGCTTAGGCGTCAAATCGTTTCGGAAATGCTTACCCGAGTTTCATTTCTCATTGGTGAGAGCGTGGGAGTGATTAATGAAACGGCGGCCAAAACCGGGAAGCCCAAACACTGACGGCTTGCCAATTTTGCCATCGGGATTTCCACCGGACTGCGCCGCACATATGCAAGGGGAAGGGGACGAAGGCCGCGCGCGATTTTCTCTGGTGACCGCCCGCGGGCGCTTCACTTCGGGGCATGGATGTACCAGCCAGACCCGGAACGGCCGCCTCGCCGCGGCGGCGTGGGCGGAAAGGCACCTCCATTCCGTACCTATGGCGTACCTAGGCCGGGTTTTTATAGGGCGATTGTTTCTATAAGTCTTTGAAAATATTGGCTCCCCGGGCCGGATTCGAACCAGCGACCAACCGGTTAACAGCCGGTTGCTCTACCGCTGAGCTACCGAGGAACTTTAGGGCGCGTTGTCTAGCGCGTCCGGTGCGGCGTGACTATATCAAAATGAGTTGCCGAAACCAATTTATCGACAAAGTAGGAAGACCACGGCGGTCTCCGGCGGGCAGACGATCCGCTTCTGCGTGAGAGCGCCGGAACGGGCGGTTCGAACTGTGGCGAGGCCGCAAGCGGCGTAAACGTTTTGTCGCAAAAGGAGCCTAATAAGCGCAAAAGAAGAGGGCCGGGTGTTAATCCGGCCCCAAGGCGTTGGGTAATGGTGGGGTGTCTTCAAGGGAAGACGACGGGAAGATGCCCTATCAGGGTTAACAAAACCTTAACGCGCACCTAAGATAAGAAATTTATTTGGATTTTGGAGGCCACGCCCGGAATTGAACCGGGGTTCACGGTTTTGCAGACCGTTGCGTCACCACTCCGCCACGTGGCCCCAAGATCGGCGGCTATATCAGATCGATATGCGGTGCGACAACCGGCTCCGCGCGGGCCGGCGGCCTCCGTCCAATTGTCACCAGGGTGCCCCGGCCTTATAAGCCCCATGCCACCCCACAAAGCGACTCACGATGCCGGATTACGCCACTCAACGCGTCAATATGGTCGATAGCCAATTGAGCACCAACGACGTGGCGGATCCCAGGATACGGTCGGCCATGGCCGCCGTCGCCCGCGAACAATTCGTGCCGACGGCCAAGCGCGACATGGCCTATTGCGATCTGCCCATAGAAGTCGCTCCGGGACGGTATCTCCTCGATCCGCGCTGCTTCGGCAAACTCCTGGAGCTGGCCGGTGTGCGGCCGACGGATCGCGTGCTCGATATTGGCTGTGCGACGGGATATTCCGCGGCCGTCCTGGGGCTGTTGGCGAAAGAGGTCGTGGCCGTGGAGCAGGATGACGATCTGGCGCGCGAGGCGCGCGACAGGTTGGCGGATGTGGGGGCCAAGAATACGACCGTCGTGCAAAATGCCCTCGTGGAGGGGGCCAAGGCACAGGCGCCTTATGACGTGATCGTCGTCGAGGGCGCGGTCGAAGAACCGCCGCAAGCGCTGTTATCACAACTGGGTGAGGGCGGACGGCTGGTCGCTATGGTCCAGCAGCGAGCTGCGCAAGGTCGCGCGCATCTTTTTGTTCGGGAAAACGGGCGGATCGGCTCGCGCCCGGATTTCGACGCGTCGGTGCCGGTGCTAGTGGGATTTCGTAAGACTGTTGGATTTGTCTTCTGACATCCCCGGATAAGGCCGTCTTTGGAGAGCTATGCAATGCGGATCGCGCGCCGGTTCGGCTTGGGCGATTAAGCATTTGGGCGAGAAATCGCTCGATTTCTTAACTCCATCTTTGCCTTCTGTGGTCAAGTGTTTTAGGGTCGAATTCCAGCAAACACGTCGGCCGGAGCAAGCGCATGTCATCGAGCCCGCAGCATGAACCGACGATGGAGGAGATTCTCGCCTCCATACGCAAGATCATTTCCGAGGATTCAACCGAAGCCGCGCCGGCCGCCGAGACCAAACCGGCGCCCGCGCCAACGCCGGCTTTCGCACAAGCCCCTGCGCCGGCCCCTGCGCCCGTCGAGGCGGACGTGCTCGAACTGACGCAGGAAATCCATGAAGAGGCACCCGAGCCGCCTCCGGCGCCCGTGCTGGAACCGGCGGCGCCCCTGCCTCCGCCCGAGAACGACGTCGTATTCGAAACCATCGAGGAGCCTGCCGTGACAAACGAAGCCCCCTTAAGCGACCACGATGGGATTTTCTCTGATAAGACCCGCAAGGCCATGGAAGACACCTTCGCCAATATCGAACCGGAGCCCGTTGAGGCGCCGCGCGCCGCCGCCGCTCCCGTGGCCCCGATCGACGCGCGTACCGTGGAAGCCGTCTTCGAGCGCGCCGTACGCGAGGCCTTCGATCCGGTCGTCAAGAACTGGCTTGGCACCAACGCCGACGCCATTGTGGAGCGCATGAAGCCGCTCATCCGCGAATGGATGGACGAACACTTCCCCGCGCTCCTGGAAGGCGCGGTACGCAACGAAGTGGCCCGCGTCGTAAAGGCGCGGGGAACCAAGCGCTGACTCTGACGCTTTGGCGACGTCCGGGGCAGCCAAGCCCCGGATGACCCCTTGACGGAACGGCATCTGGGCTGGTTCACCCATCCCGGTCATCCCGAGGATAAAGGGGCATTCGCCATTTCATGCTCGACAAAACATTCAATCCGCAAGAGGTGGAAGGGCGTATTTACGCCCAATGGCTGGCATCCGGGGCGTTTCGCGCCGGACGCAGGCCGGACGCCGAACCCTTCTGCATCGTTATCCCGCCGCCCAACGTCACCGGACGGCTGCACATCGGCCATGCCCTGAACAACACGCTGCAGGACGCGCTGGCCCGCTTCGAGCGGATGCGCGGCAAGGACGTGCTGTGGCAGCCCGGCATGGACCATGCCGGCATCGCCACTCAGCTTGTGGTGGAGCGCCAGCTGGCCGAGCGCCAGCAGAGCCGTGTCGCCATGGGCCGCGAGAAGTTCCTGGAAGCGGTGTGGAAGTGGAAGGACGAATCCGGCGGCGCCATCGGCGAGCAATTGCGCCGGCTAGGGGCTTCGGCCGACTGGTCGCGCGAGCGCTTCACCATGGACGAGGGGCTGTCGCGCGCGGTTTTGAAAGTATTCGTAGAGCTTTACCGCCAGAACCTCATCTACAAGGATAAGCGGCTGGTGAACTGGGACCCGCGGCTGCAGACGGCGGTCAGCGACCTGGAAGTCGAGAACATCGAGATGAAGGGCAACCTCTGGCACATCAAATATCCGCTGGCGGATGGTGCCTGGTTCCCTTACCCGACCGCCGTTGACGGAGCAGGTAGGCCCGCCAACTACGAACAACGCGACTATATCGTTGTCGCCACCACCAGGCCCGAAACCATGCTGGGCGACACTGCTGTGGCGGTTCACCCCGACGACGAGCGCTACAAGGCGCTGGTCGAGGCGAAGGCGCAGGTACGCCTGCCTCTGACCGGCCGGCTGATCCCGATCATCGCCGACGAATATTCCGACCCGGAAAAGGGCACCGGCGCGGTGAAGATCACGCCGGGCCACGACTTCAACGATTTCGAGGTCGGCCGGCGGCACGGGCTGCCGCTCATCAATATCCTGAACAAGGACGCCACGCTGAACGAGACGGTGCCCGAGGCTTATCGCGGGCTCGACCGCTTCGTGGCGCGCAAGGCGGTGGTCGCGGACCTCGAAGCGCTGGGCTTGCTCGACAAGATTGAGCCCATCGTCCACGCCGTACCGCACGACGAGAAGACCAAGACGGTCGTACTCGAACCCTACATGACCGAGCAGTGGTATTTGAATGTCGCCCCGCTGGCGGAGCGCGCGATCAAGGCGGTGGAAGACGGCCGCACGAAGTTCGTGCCGGAGAATTGGGCGAACGTCTATTTTAACTGGCTGCGCAACATCCACCCCTGGTGCATCTCGCGCCAGCTCTGGTGGGGGCATCAAATCCCCGTATGGTATGGACCGGTCGCGCCGTCGCAAATGGGCGGCCCCTTTACGACGGGCGCAATGTTCGTTGCGGAGACTGAGGCAGATGTCCTGGCTCAGGCTCGCGAGGCATATGCGGCATATATCGCATTGGGGTGTGACGTTGGCGTCGCGCGTGACGAGGAAGAAGCGCAGCAATCCTATAAAGACATCACAAATCGGATCTCGATGACTATCAAACTGTGGCGTGACACAGATGTCCTCGACACCTGGTTTTCTTCGGCGCTGTGGCCGTTCTCGACGCTGGGCTGGCCGGACGAGACGAAGGAGGTCAAGCGCTACTATCCGACCAACGTCCTGATCACCGGCTTCGACATCATCTTCTTCTGGGTTGCCCGGATGATGATGATGGGTCTGCATTTCATGGGCGACGTGCCGTTCCGCACCGTCTTCATCCACACCCGCGTCCTCGACGAAAAGGGCGTGAAGATGTCGAAGACCAAAGGCAACGTCGTCGATCCGCTGGAACTGATCGATGCTTATGGTGCGGACGCGCTGCGTTTCACGCTGGCGCTGGCGGCGGGGCAGGGCCGCGACATGCGCATCGGGCCGTCGCGCGTCGAGACCAACCGCAATTTCGCGACCAAGCTGTGGAATGCCGCGCGCTTCTGCGAGATGAACGGCTGCGAAACCCGCGCGAGCTTCGATCCGGCAAAGGTTTCGCACACCGTCAACAAATGGATCGTGGCGGAAACCGCGCGCGTGTCTGCGGCGGTCACCGCGAATTTGGAAACGCTGCGTTTCAACGATGCGGCCGGCGCGGCCTATCATTTCGTCTGGGATGTTTATTGCGATTGGTATCTCGAATTCATCAAGCCGCTGCTGGGCGGCACCGACGAAGGCGCCAAGGCCGAAGCGCGCATGACGGCCGCCTGGACGCGCGACCAGATTCTCAAGCTGCTGCATCCGTTCATGCCCTACATCACTGAAGAGCTTTGGGCGCGGACCGTGGAGCACGGCGAGAAGCGCGCCTCGCTGCTGATCGAAGCGGCATGGCCGCAATTGTCCGCATTGCCGAAGAACGAAGACGCCTGCACGGAAATGCAGTGGGTCGTCGATCTGGTGTCCGGCGTACGCTCGATCCGCGCCGAGATGAACGTGCCGCCGTCCGCCAAGATCGCGCTGGTGCTGAAGGACGCGAACGCGGTGACGCGCGCGCGGCTGGAACGCCATCATGGCGTAATTGTCACGCTGGCAAGGCTTTCATCGGCCGATGTTGGCGATGTCATCCCGCAAGGTTCGGCGCAATTCGTCGCCGGCGAGGCGACCGTGGCACTGCCTTTGGGTGACGTCATCGACTTCGCCAAGGAGCGCGCGCGCCTCGAAAAAGAACTGAAGAAGGCGCACGACGAAATCGCCCGCTTCGACGCCAAGCTCGCCAACGAGCAGTTCGTCTCGCGCGCGCCGGAGGACGTTCTCGCCGAACAGCGCGAGAAGCGCGCCGAGGCGGTCGCGTTGGCGGCTCGGTTGAAAGAAGCGATGGGACGGCTGGGCGCATAACCCAAGTGTCATGGAACCATCCGTCCGTTCGCGCGTTTCCTTTATGGTTCGCGCTTTTCCCCGCGCATGCATCTCACGAACCGCGCGAATCATGACGGAGTAAGTCCCATGTTGAAACGAGTTTCCTTGACCCTGGCGGCCGCCATCCTTGCGCTGAGCGCGGGGACGGTTGCGGCCAGTGCCGATAATTGCAGCGGACATAGCCACGGCACCGGCACGGTCGTCGGCGCGGTTGGCGGCGGATTGATCGGCAGTGCACTGACCCACGGCAGCGCCGTCGGCGTGATCGGCGGCGCGGTGGCCGGCGGCTTGGCAGGCAACGCCGTCGCGCGCGACCGCAATTGCGGCGACAGAAGGTACGATAGCCGCCACCGCGCTTATTATTACGACCGCTATCATCACAGGCGCTATTACGACTAAGAGACTGTTTGAACAATCCCCGCGGCCGCGACGCTGCCGATTTTGCCCGTTTCCGGCAGGAGCCGCGCGCAGCGCGATGCGGGACATCGGGCAAGCGCGGCGACAAACCGGGCGGGCAAAATCGGCGCGTCCCGAAGGGTTTCGGCAAAAATCGTCGGCTAGTTCGTCGAAAGCCTCGGCCGTACTCCCCGGTACGACCTTCGGCTTTCTCCTGCCATCCGAGCGATTTTCGCACGAAACGCGGCTCGCGCGGATTATTCAAACAGTCTCTAAGCACGGTTTCATAATTTCGTCATGGCCGAAAGCCGGGCCATGACGAAGACGTGAAAATATCAATCCAAAACCGATCCAGCGGTCTTGCACGGTCCGGGCACGGTCCCTATGTATTGTAACTGTTGCTATTACAGAAGGATCTTTCATGCCGTCTCTGTTCGATCCCATCGCGGTGGGCGCACTCAGCCTGCCCAATCGCATCGTCATGTCGCCCCTGACGCGCTCGCGCGCCGTGCCCGAGACCCGCGTGCCCACGCCGCTGATGGCCGAGTACTACGCCCAGCGGGCGACCGCCGGGCTTATCATTTCGGAAGCCACGTCCGTCGATCCGATGGGCGTCGGCTATGCCGCTACGCCCGGTATCTGGTCGGATGAACAGACCGAGGGCTGGAAGCCGGTCACCAAGGCCGTGCATGACGCGGGCGGCCGCATTGTCATGCAGCTCTGGCATGTGGGCCGCATTTCCGATCCCAGTTTCCTGAACGGCAAGCCGCCCGTCTCGGCCAGCGCCATCGCCGCGAAGGGCGATGTCAGCATCCTGCGCCCGAAGCGCCCGTTTCCCGTGCCGCGCGCGCTGGAGACCGACGAAATTCCCGGCGTCATCGCCGCCTATCGCAAGGGCGCGCAGAACGCCAAGGCCGCCGGCTTCGACGGCGTGCAGCTGCACGGCGCCAACGGCTATCTGCTCGACCAGTTCCTGCAGGATTCGACCAATCATCGCACCGACGCCTATGGCGGCACGCGCGAGAAGCGCGCGCGGCTGATGCTGGAAGCAACCGACGCCGTGATCGATGTGTGGGGCACGGATCGCGTCGGCATGCATCTGGCGCCGCGCGCCGACAGCCACGACATGGGCGACAGCGACCGGCTCGCCACCTTCACCTATGTGGCGCGCGAACTGGGCAAGCGGCGCATTGCCTTCATCTGTGCGCGCGAGGCGCGCGGCGGCGACAGCATCGGGCCGCGGATCAAGGAAGCGTTCGGCGGCGTTTATATCGTCAACGAAGGCTTCACCAAGGAGACGGCCGAAAAAGCGCTGGCGGATGGCGTCGCGGATGCGGTGGCGTTCGGCAAGCTCATCATTTCCAATCCCGATCTGGTGGCGCGGTTCAAGGCGGATGCGCCGCTCAACGACTGGAATATGGAGACCTTCTATTCCGGCGGCGCGAAGGGCTACACGGATTATCCGGCGCTGACGAAGTAAGTCGCATAACGAGCCACATCTTCGTTGTCCTGGCCTGCAAGATGCTGCCGGATGAGTGGGCGGCGTGGTTCCGGCAGTGCCAGTTCAAATCGCCGCACCGGCTTGAAGGCGGCGGCATCGGGTTCCACATCTCTGCGGCATTGTTTGTGAGGGAGGTTCGGAAAACAAAGCGCGGAGGCGCGGAGAGGGCGGCCCCGTAAAGTCGCGGTTCGAGCAGGCTTGAAGCAAGCTCATGTCGCTTCGGTGCAGGTTCATGTAACGCCCGCGTCGCGAGTTCTTGATTTCGGTTCAAAGACTTGAACGCGATTTTCGGGATTTGAATTCAAGAAATAAAAAATGGCCCCCCCCGCGAAAAATCGAAAACAATTATCTTGTCGAACTGAAGGCTGTCCTGGTGATTTTGATGCGTCAAATCGCTTGCCAGGAAAGGGGTGAGGGGGATAGGGGGTAGGGGTAGAAAAAGTCGAAAACAATTCATTGTGGTTCCCGCCACGTCAGCTTCCAGGTGTTGTATTCATGCCCATCTTTGACAAATCCAAGCTTCCCTCCCGCCATGTGACCGAGGGGCCGGATCGCGCTCCGCACCGGTCCTATTATTACGCGATGGGCCTGACGGAGGAGGAGATTCATCGCCCCTTCGTCGGCGTCGCGTCGTGCTGGAACGAGGCCGCACCCTGCAACATCGCCCTGATGCGTCAGGCGCAATCGACCAAGAAGGGCGTGAAGGAATCCGGCGGCACGCCGCGCGAATTCTGCACCATCAGCGTGACCGACGGCATCGCCATGGGGCACGAGGGCATGAAATCCTCGCTGGTCAGCCGCGAAGTGATTGCCGACAGCGTGGAGCTCACCATGCGCGGGCATTGCTATGACGCGCTGGTCGGCATCGCGGGCTGCGACAAGTCGCTGCCCGGCATGATGATGGCGATGCTGCGGCTCAACGTGCCGAGTGTGTTCCTCTATGGCGGCTCGATCATGCCCGGTCGCGTCAAAGGCCGCGACGTTACTGTGGTGGATATCTTCGAGGGCGTCGGCCAGTTTGCCGCGGGAAAAATTCCCGCCTGCGATCTCGACGAGCTTGAACGCCATGCCTGTCCCGGCGCGGGCGCCTGCGGCGGTCAGTTCACGGCGAACACCATGGCCTGCGTGGCCGAGGCGATCGGTTTGGCGCTGCCTTATTCCTCCGGTCCGCCGGCGGAAGTTCTGGCGCGCGATGACTTTGCGCAGAAGGCCGGGCAGGCGGTGATGTCGCTGGTCGAAAAACGCATCCGTCCGCGCGACATCGCCACGCGCGCCGCCTTCGAAAACGCAGCGGCGGTGGTGGCGGCGACCGGCGGTTCCACCAACGCCACGCTGCATCTACCTGCGCTGGCGAACGAGGCGGGGATCAAATTCGATCTTTTCGACGTGGCGGCGATCTTCAAACGCACGCCTTATCTCGCCTCCTTGAAGCCGGGCGGCAAATATGTCGCCAAGGACATGTGGGAGGCGGGCGGCGTGCCGATGCTGATGCGCGCGCTGCTCGACGGCGGATACATCGACGGATCGTGCCTGACGGTGACCGGCAAGACCGTCGCCGAAAATCTGAAAGACGTGGTCTTCAATTCCAATCAGAAGGTCATGGTGGATACGGTCCATGCCCTGGCGCCTTCCGGCGGCTTGGTGGGATTGCGTGGCAATCTTGCTCCCGACGGTGCGGTGGTGAAGATCGCGGGCCTCAAACACCTCACGCATCGCGGGCCGGCGCGCGTGTTCGATTGCGAAGAGGATTGCTTCGCCGCCGTGCAGCGGCGCGACTTCAAGGACGGCGACGTGCTGGTTATCCGTTACGAAGGACCGAAAGGCGGGCCTGGCATGCGCGAGATGCTGTCCACAACCGCGGCGCTGTACGGGCAGGGCGTGGAGAATATCGCGCTCATCACCGATGGACGGTTCTCCGGCGGCACGCGGGGGCTGTGCGTCGGTCATGTCGGGCCCGAAGCGGCGGACGGCGGGCCGATCGGCTTGCTGAAGGACGGCGACATCATCGTCATCGACGCGGAGAAGGGCACGATGGATGTCGAACTTTCCGACGCCGAACTTGCCGTGCGCAAAGCGGCCTGGAAACCCAAGGCCCCAGCGTTCGGCTCAGGCGCTCTCTACCGCTATTCCAAAAATGTCGGCCCGGCGCGCTATGGCGCGGTCACGACGCCGGGAGCGGCGAACGAGGTGAGGTGTTACGCGGATATTTGATGCGGCAATTTTGGTTGGCGGTTGCCCGTTGCTCGTCCTGTGTGTTCCTGTTATGTTCTTGTCATGGATGGACGGTTTCCGCAGGGAGCGCGCGGGCAGGACTCAGCCCGGCTGCGCTGGTTGTTTCTCGATCTGAACGCCTATTTTGCCAGCGTCGAACAGCAGGAAAATCCCAGGCTGCGCGGGCGGCCGATCATCGTCACGCCGGTCGCCTCGGAGGGCACTTGCGCCATCGCGGCGAGCTATGAAGCCAAGGCCTTCGGCATCCGCACCGGCACGCCGGTGTACGAAGCGCGGCGAATGTGCCCAGGTCTCAAAATCGTCAATGCGCGGCACGACGTCTACGTCGAATATCATCATCGCATCGTCGACGAGATCGAGCGCCACCTGCACGTCACCAAGGTGGAATCGATCGACGAAGTGGCCTGCGAGCTTCTGGGCGCCGAGCGGCGCACCGAGAATGCCGTCGCGCTCGCCCGCGCAGTGCAGCAAGACATCCTGAACCATGTCGGCGAATGTTTGCGCTCCTCCGTCGGCTTGGGGCCTAGCGTCCTTCTTGCCAAGACGGCGAGCGACATGAAGAAGCCCGCGGGCCTCACGGTATTGGGCGAGGACTGTCTTCCCGAAGCGATCCTGGGCCTGGATCTCGGCGATCTGGCGGGCATCGGCCGCAGTATGGAGCGCCGTCTGAATGCCGCCGGCGTACCCGACATCGCGACGCTGTGGGCGTTGTCGCCTTCGCGGGCACGAGGCATCTGGGGTTCCATCGGCGGAGAGCGGTTCTGGTATGCGCTGCACGGCATCGATCCGCCGGAGATTGAGACCCACCGTCAGTCGATCGGACACAGCCATGTGCTGGGGCCGGCCTTGCGCAATCGCGCCGCCGCCTATCGCGTGGCGCGCCGTCTGCTGGTGCGGGCGTCGAGCCGGCTGCGACGCGCCGAATACAAGGCGGGCAAGCTGGCCCTGTGGCTGCGCGTGGAAGGCCAAAGCACTCGCGAAAGCACCGCGCGCTTTCCCCACACGGCCGACACGTTTTCCTTGCTGAGTGCGCTCGATCAATTATGGAACGACATCGTCCAGCCGGGGCAAGTTCTGCCTGTCAAGCATGTCGGCATCACGTTGTTGGATCTGATCCCCGTCGCCGACATCGCGCCGGATTTGTTCGGCTGGACTCCCAAAGTGGACGAACGGCCGGAGCGGCTTTCCCTATCGCTGGCAATCGACCGCCTCAACCAGCGTTATGGCGTGGATACGGTATCGATCGGTGCGGCACCCGCCGGGCTGCCTGCCTATATGGGCGCCAAAGTGGCGTTCAACCGAATCCCCGAGCGCAAGGATTTCTCGGGCTGAGTATTAACCATGCCGCACTCGACTTGGCGCGTTAGCCATTTACAATCACTCTTCCCGTGGGGATGGGGCAATGGAACGGCGATACGGCTGGGGTCCGAAAAGTCTATTTGGCCGGTTTATGACCGTAGCGGCGGCGGTGCTCGCGTCGGCCGCCGTAGCTATGCCACGGCGTTTTTTCTTGCCGCACATGACCACCACGCCGCTCAGGCCAATGCGCCGATCCAACTTCAACGAAAGATGGCGACCGCAGCGCTCGCCTTGCCGGCGCCGGGTACGCAGATTTGGCTTTCCTCGATCTACAAGCCGGGCGATTCCCGCCTTGTCGACATCGTCGCGGCCGGCGACGTGATGATGGGCTCCGTCGATTCCGGCCTCAACCCGGACATCAGGCCCGGCGCGGACGTCGCCGCCTTGATCGGCAACGATTTGGCGACGATTTTCAAACGCGCCGACATTGCCTTCGTCAATCTCGAAGGTCCGCTTTACGACGGGCCGAACGGCCCCGCGAAAAACTGTACGAACTGCTTTACCTTCCGCAGTCCCACCTATTACGCCGGCATGCTGGCCAGCCTGGGCATCGACGCGGTCAGCCTCGCCAACAATCACAGCGGCGATTACGGCGAGATCGGCCGCGATTCCACAATGTCGGCATTGCGCGCGCGCGGCATCGGCTTCGGCGGGCTCGACCGCGACGGCGCGCGCGCCGCGACGCTTCTGCTTTCGAATGGACGCAAAGCAGCTTTCGCAGCATTCGCGCCAAATGACGGCACGCTCGATCTGAACGATATCCCAGCGGCGCAAGAGCGCATCCGTGAATGGAAGAGGACGCACGATCTGGTGATCGTTTTCTTCCACGGCGGTGCGGAAGGCTGGGACCATGTCCACGTCTTCAGAGGCGACGAGACCTTCGACGGCGAGGATCGCGGCGATGTCGTGCGCTTCGCACATGCCGCCATCGATGCGGGCGCCGATATCGTCATCGGGCAGGGGCCGCATGTGCCGCGCGCGGTGGAACTCTATCGCGGCCATCTGATCGCTTACAGCCTGGGCAATTTTTGGACCTATGAAGGCGTGATGACCTATGCAGTGTCTGGGCTTGGGCCGGTGTTGGAAGCCTGGATTGCGCCGGACGGAACCATCGCCGGCTTTAACCTTCACTCGACGCGGCAAGCGGGACTGGGCGTGCCACATCTCGATCCCACAGACGAAGCGGCGCGCTATGTTTTCTATCTAACCAAGACGGATTTTCCCGATACCGACGCACGCTTTGAATCGGTGCGCGACAGTCCGGGGCTTGCAGGCAGCAGTCGGACTCATTCTCAAGTCGCTTCAGGTTTCTGAATATAGAATTAGACGAAATTGCAATTACTATTCGCGCGTGCCGCACGGCAGTTTCACGTTGTCACATATGCGCTCGGCGACAAGTCCCGATAAACTTTGTACAAACTTCTCGCGTATGTTTCGAAAACGAAAATTGAAAATCAGGGAGCGCTTTTCATGCTGGCGCGCAAATGCGTCGTGCAACATTGGGCTCTCGTAGCCGTTTTGGGCGCGGCCGCCTGTCTCTATTTCAACTCGGCCTCTTCCGCCGCCGACATTGGCGACAGCGATCTGGTCATGCAGCAGGTCTATTACCAGCCCACCCTGATGTCCTCGACCGACGAGGCGGTCAGTGCGCTCAATGCGCTTCACGCTTCTTATAGCGATTGGCGCGGCGGATTGCCCGAGGGCGTGTTCGCCTCCCGTGCGCATGTCGATATCCACACCAATATCCATTCGACGGAAGAAAATTCGCAGTGGGTGCCGAGCTGGGGCGGTATCATCGGGCCGGGCGGCTATACGCCTTACAGCGGCGGCTCGATGCAGACGACGCAGGAGGAGAAAGACGATCCGGCCGACCTCACACTCGTCCCCGGCGAAATTGTAGGTATTACGCTATGGAGCTATCCGAACCTGGAGCGGGATTTCAAATTCGGATTCGATCTCCAGTTTTCCCGCGGCGGCACACAAGGGGTCATGTCGTTCCGTACGTCGAATATCGATATTGCACGACGACTGGCCGATGCGTTCGCGACGTTGGCGGCGGCGAATTTCACCGACGGCCGCCGGTTCAATCCATCCCTCGGAATACGTTCGCAAACCAAGGATCTTCCGAGCCAATATACAAGGCTGAATTGGACGGGAAGCACGGGGCTTCTCATTGACGACGTGGTGGACGAAAGCCCGGCAAAGGCAGCGGGACTCGCGCATGACGACATCGTCTTCGAGGCAAACGGAAAGCCTGTCATCGATGCGTCGGGGCTAGGTAAAATTGGCGCGGATTTCCTGGGCGACAAAGCGGAGGGCCGTCTCGATCTCAAGGTGTTCCGTGGCAGACAGACGATCCCTCTGGAAGTTGCCCTCACCAATCCGAATGTCGGAATCGATAAACTGCTTCCGACGCCAGTTGCCGTGGCACCCGCGGCGCCTGTCGCGGGCGCCGCGGCCCCGGTGAAACTTGGCATCGCGGTGCGCGGTCTGAATGCCGAAGAAACGAAGAAAGCAGGTGTCGCTTCCGGTATTTTGATCGTTGGCGTCGATGCCGGCTCTTTGGCCGCACAGATCGGGTTTAAGGCTGGCGATTATCTTCTGGAAATCAACGGCGTGAAGCTTGCCGACAAGAGTGCGATGGTACAGGCCCTTTCATCTGGGGCCGTCGATGGCGCGAAGGTGTGGCGAAAGGGCAAGGTTCTCTTGCTGAGCGGCGTCAGCAAGATGTAGCGGGGTATCGCCGGGGTATACCGGCACTGTCCACGCATTACGTTGGGTCAATGAATCATAGTTATCCGCTGCTTTTGGAGGCGGGTTCCCTCTTTTCGCCGCCCCCTAATGCCCGAAGCTCACGCCTCGTTTGTGATACAATCCCGCTAGATTTTCATGTTGGGCCGGACGAGGGGGAAAACGTCATGCGATGGTTCCTAGGAGGGGTGGCGCTTATTCTTGCGCTCATTCTGGCAGGTGCGAGCTTTGTCGTCTATCGAATCGTGTGGGGCACGCCATTCCGCTTCAACGATCTGCTGAACCGCCAAGCGATTTTCACGGCGCTTGAGAATCCGCAGACGCTCACGCAGTACGGCATCATCGACGGTGCCTGGTATGATTTCACCAGCGGCAAGCTCGACGCCTATTCGCCGGCAGAGCGCGAAAACCGCTTCGCGCGCACGCGCAAGTTCGATGCCGAAATCGCCGCCTGGGATAAAAAGAACCTTAGCCCGCAGGAACGGCTTTCCTACGACATCGTGCGCTGGGGTTATTCGCGAAATCTGGCGGATGAGAAATATCCCTGGCTTGGCGCCAACAACAGTCTTTATCCCGTCAATCAAGCCTTCGGTATTCAGATGGGCCTGCCGAATTTTCTGTTGTCGACGCACCAAATCGCCAATGCGCGGCTGGCGCGCCATTATGTGCAGCGGCTGAAAGCCCTCGGCACGGTGCTCGACGCCGTGCGCGCCGACGTCGCCCGCCAGGCGGAGGCCGGCGTAATCGCGCCGGATTTTGTCATCGACCGTTCGATCGACGAGATGAAGGCGCTCATCGCGCCGATCCCCGGCGAGAATCCGCTGATCACCCATCTCGCCGAGAAGACCGCGGCCATCGGCATGGATGCGGACGAACGCGACGCACTCGTCAACACAGCGATCGCGACGATGCTGAACACGGTCTATCCGGCTTATCGCCGGTTGATCGCGGAAGAACAGCGTCTGCGCGCGAGCGCCGGCCACGACGCCGGTGTATGGCGGCTCAAAGGTGGCGATGTTTATTACGCCGATCAGCTCAAGACGCTCACCTCGACGGACCTCACGCCGGACGAGATTCACACCTATGGACTTAGTGAAGTGACGCGGATCACCGCGGAAATGGATGGTGTGCTAAAGTCCATCGGGCTGACAAATGGAACGGTCGGCGAGCGGATGGATGCGCTTATGGCGGATCCGCGTTTTCTTTATCCCGACGACGCCGCGGGACGCGCGCAAGTGCTGACGCGTTACGGGCAGGTTCTAGGCCGCGTGCGGATGCTGCTGCCGAAGTACTTTGCACATATTCCCAAGATCGCTTTGGAGGTACGCCGCGTACCCGAGTTCTCCGAAAAAGGCGCGCCCGGCGCTTATTACGAACGGCCGTCGCTCAATGGCACGCGGCCGGGAATCTTTTTCGCCAATTTACGAAACGTGGCGGAAACGCCGATGTGGGCGATGCCGACCTTGGCTTATCACGAGGGCATCCCGGGCCATCACATGCAGATCGCCACGGCAATGGAGATTGAGGGTCTGCCGCTGCAGCGACGCATGGGAATCATGCCGGCATATACCGAAGGCTGGGCCCTTTACGCCGAGCATTTGGCGAAGGAGATGGGGCTATACGATAACGATCCCTATGGCGACCTCGGGCGCCTGCAATCGGAATTGTTCCGGGCTGTCCGGCTGGTGGTTGATACCGGAATCCACGCCAAGCGCTGGTCGCGCGAACAGGCGATCGCCTATATGCAGTCGACGACGGGAATGGCGAATACCGATGTGACCGCCGAAGTCGAACGCTACGTCGTGTGGCCGGGACAGGCCTGCGCCTACAAGATCGGCATGAAAACCATCCTGGATTTGCGGGCCCGGGCGAAAAGCGAACTCGGCTCCAGATTCGACCTGAAGGAGTTCCATAAGGTGGTCCTGGAGAACGGGGCAATGCCGCTGTGGCTCCTGCAGGAGAATTTCGATCGCTGGCTGGCGCAAAAAGAAGGGCTTTC
>CAVPYO010000027.1:0-9335 GCA_963710025.1 uncultured Alphaproteobacteria bacterium
GCCGTTTCGAAAGCCGTTACGGGCTGAGCGCGGCGGGAGCGGTGACGGTGGCCCCGGATCGTCCGGTGGGGCCGCGCCGCATCGCCGACCTGCGCGCGGCGATTCTTCAAGGACACGTCGCCTGCATTTTCCGGGAACCGCAGTTTTCGCCCAAGCTGATCGAGACCTTGGACGAAGAAACGGGCGTGCGCATCGGCGTGCTCGATCCGCTCGGAGCCGATCTTCAGCCCGGGCCGGCGCTTTACCCCGACCTGCTGCGCGCATTGGCGCGGGCCCTGACAGAATGCCTCGGCAAAAACCGTTAGCGCCCATGAAGACGGGAGGCTATGGTCGCCGCCGTCATGCCCACCATCCGTTTCAAGCGCAAAGGCTGGCTTTGATACGCCGATGAGGAACGTCTCGCTCGGCATCGTGCTGAAGCTCGCGCAAACGCTCACCTTCTCGCTCATGTACGCCGCGATCAAACTCGCCGGGCCCGTGCCCGTGGGCGAAGTAGTCTTCTTCCGCAGCTTCTTCGCCCTCATTCCGCTGCTTGCCTGGACCTGCTTCACGGTCGGGCCGCGTGCCGCCATCCGCACGCGGCGCCCCATCTATCACGTCGGACGTTCGGCGATAGGCACGGCCGCGATGTTCAGCAATTTCGCCGCCCTCAAGCTGCTGCCGCTGGCGACGGTGACGGCTCTCAGTTTCATGCAGCCGGTGTTCGCCGTGGTGCTGGCGGCGCTGTTGCTGCACGAACGAGTGGGGCGCTACCGCTGGACGGCTGTGGCGGTCGGGTTTGCTGGCGTTCTGATGATGATCGAACCGCATGGCGGACTGGGTTCAATCCTGGCCCTGCATTCCTCGCGCGGCGTGAGTTACGCGCTGCTGTTCTCGCTGCTTTCGGCGATGGTCGTCATCCTGATCCGCCAGATGAGCGCCACGGAGCGCGGCGAAGCGATCGTGTTCTATTTCATGGCGTCGGGCGCGATCGTGGGCGGCGCGGTGATGATCTTCGACCATGTTGCGCTCGGCTGGAACGGCGCGATGTGGCTCGTGCTCTGCGGTCTGGTCGGCGGCGTCGGCCAGATCCTCCTCACCACCTGCTACCGCTATGCCGAACCGTCGCTGCTCGCCTCCTTCGAATATGTCTCCATGATCTGGGCGATGGTGCTGGGTGTTTTCGTCTTCGCCGAGATGCCCGAGACGATGGTGCTTGCGGGCGCGGGCGTGGTGATCGCTTCGGGCTTGCTCATCGTCTGGCGCGAGCGCCGGCTGCATGTCGAGCGCCAGATCGCGGGCGTCACCTGATCCGTTCGCCGAGCATGTCGAGCGCGGCGACCAAGCCCTCTCCGAAGAAATGGGCGAGTTCGCCGCGCACGCCGTCATAGAGGCTCGGCCCGTCGCCCGAGCAGATCAGGCCGCCGTCCACCGCTTCCGGCGACGGCACCAGCACGCCGTGCTCGAAGGTGAGCGGGAACAGAATGCTGACCATCGGCTTGTAGAGGTGGTAATCGAGGCCGGTCTCCAGACAATACGCATGGATCTTGCAGCCGCGGCCCTTGCGGCCGGCGAAGACGCATTTGCCGTCCGCCGCGCGGGTGCGCCCGTGCGCGCCTGAAGGAAATTCGCGATCCTCGACGATGTCCGGCGCGAACCATTCGGTTTGCGGAGAGCCCGCGAAGGCTTCGAACGCAGGCCCCAAACCGCGCAGCCGCTCCATGTTGGCGGCGTCGATGTCGACGCCGTAGCTGCAGCATTGGTCGTCGCAGAAGCCGCACGCCATACAGTGCGTGAAATAGCGCAAGGCGAAGATGTCGCTGTCCGCGGCGCGGATGACCGGGGCCGAAAAAATGGAGGGATAATCCCGGCCGAGCGCGATCACGCTCATGGCAGCGCCGCCAGAACAATTTTCTCGATCAGTTCGGCATAGGACAGACCCGCGCGGTCTGCCGCCGCGGCGAAGCCCGCGTCGGGCGCGATGCCGGGATTGGGATTGACCTCGAGGACCAGCGGCTGCCCGGTCTCGTCGACGCGGAAATCGACCCGCGCCGTGCCCCGAAGCTTGAACAGCGACCAGGCGCGCTCGGACAGCTCGCGCAAGGCGCGCGCCAGCGCGGGCTCGCGCTGCTCCACCCCGAAGGCGCGCACCGTGCGGGTGGATTCGAACGAGGCGTCGTCCCATTTGGCGACATAGCCGACGATCTTGGGCCGGGCGGAGGGCCATTCCTCGAAGGTCATTTCCGCCATCGGCAGGACGCGCGGTCCGCCTTTCTCTTCCAGCACGGCGACATTGAACTCGCGCCCGTCGACATAGCGCTCGGCGAACCAGTGGCCGCCGTAGCGCGCCGCACAGGCCTCGGCCCGCGCCCGAACCTCGCTACCCGCCACGACCGACGCATCGTCGAGGCCGAGCGAAGCGTCCTCGTCGGCGGCTTTGACGATATAGCGGGCGTGTGCGTCGAGGCCCTCCCAGCCGGGCGGCGCGGACCAATCGGGCGTCGGAATGCCCGCCTCGCGGAATAGGCGTTTCGACAGCGGCTTGTCGCCGGTGGCGATCAGCGCCTCGGCGCCGGTCCCGCTACGAGGCACGCCGATCTCGTCCAGCATTCGCGGCGCGATATAAGCCAGCCGGCCCTTGCCCTCGATGCCTTCCACCAGATTGAACACGACATCCGGGGCGTGGCGCGCGATCAGGGCGCGGAGTTTTTCCAGGTCTTCGACAAAGGCGGCGCGCGGCGCTTCATGCCCACGCGAAGCCAGCGCTTTGGCGATGGCGTCGGCGGCGATCAGCGTATCCAGATCGTCCGGCGGCGCATCCGGCGGCACGTCCGAATGAAGGACGAGGACTTTCATCACGCCGCCGCGCGGCCGCGCGCTTCCAATTCGGGATGGCGCTTGAAGAATGCCGCCATGATCGCGCCGATCAGCTCCTGGTAGCTGAGGCCCGCGTCATTCGCGATCAGACAGAGATCGGAATGTTCGGGGCGCAGGCCGGCCAGCGGATTGACCTCGATGAAATGCGGCGCGCCGTTCGCATCGCTGCGGATGTCGATGCGCCCGCCGTCACGGCAGCGCAGCGCCCGCCAGGCGCCAAGCGCCACGTCGCCCGCCGCTTTGGCCTCGGCCCCGCGCGCCGAGCGAATCTCCACCTTGTCTTCCCAGCCGGTTTCCTTGTTCTCGAAACCGTAGCCCGCCCCGACGAATTTCTCCTTCGGCACGATTTCGCTGACGCCGAGGACCTCGGCATCCTCGCCGGTGCCGAGGATGCCCACGGTGAACTCGCGCCCCGGCAGGAAAGTCTCCACCAGCACCGGCTGGCTAAAGCGCACCAGCAGGTCCGCCGCGACGGCCCGCAGCGCCGCCGCATCGTCGACTTTGGAGCGGGCGCCCACGCCCTTGCCCGAGCCTTCAGCCACCGGCTTGAGAAACAGCGGATACGCCAATGCGACCTGGGCCGCATCCTCGATGCGTTCGATGACGGCGAAATCGGCCGTCGGCACCCCGGCATCGCGGACCACGCGCTTGGCCATCGACTTGTCGAGCGCCAGCGCCAGGGTCAGGGGGTCGGAGAAAACATAAGGGATATCGTAGGCCTCAAGCAGCGCCGGCACCTGCGCCTCGCGCGCCACGCCTTTCAGCCCTTCGCAGAAATTGAACACGGCGTCCCAACGCTCGCCCGCCGCCAGCCGCTCGACCAACTTGCGGACGGTCCCGATGCGCACCGGCTCGTGGCCCAAGCCGGTCAGCGCCTCGCAGATGGCGGCAATGGTGATCTCGCTGTCGAACTCGGCCGTTTCCTCGTCGCCATAGCCCATGGCGAGATAATCGGCCCGGAGGTCGTAGGTGACCCCGATGCGCATGGGGGTTACTCCGCCGCGAGGCGCCGCTTATCGCGCCCCAGCGTGCCGCCGGGATCGGGATAGCGATAGACCTTGCCTTCGAAGTTGCGCAGCAGCAGGTCGTCGCCGTCGCGGCCGACCACCGGATCGGGCGCCAGCTGGATCTTGCCCCCGCCCCCAGGCGCATCGATGCAGAACATCGGCGTGGCATAGCCCGTGGTGTGGCCGCGCAGGCTGGCGATGATCTCCAGACCCCGCTCGACGCTGGCGCGGAAATGGGCCGAGCCGCGGATCGGGTCGCACTGGTAGAGGTAATAGGGCTTCACCCGGCGCTTCAGTAGGCCCTGCATCAGGGGAACCATCACGGCCGGGCTGTCGTTGATGTCCTTGAGCAGCACGGTCTGGGAGCCCAGCGGGACGCCCGCGTCGGCCAGCCGGGCCGTGGCTTCCGTCACCTCGTCCGTCAGCTCGACGGGATGGGTGAAATGGATGCTCATCCACAGCGGGTGATGCTTTTTGAGCATCTTGGCGAAGTCCTTGGTGATGCGCTGCGGCGTCACCACCGGCATCTTCGTGCCGATGCGCAGGAACTCGATGTGCTTCATCGCCCTGAGCCGGCCGAGCAGCCAGTCGAGCTTGTCGTCGCCGATGGTCAGCGGATCACCGCCGGACAGCAGCACGTCGCGTACCTCGGTGTGGACCTCGAGATAGGCTAGCGCCTTTTCCCACTGGCGGACGGAGAACTGGTATTCGCCGCCCGGATTGCCCACCACGCGCGCCCGCGTGCAATAGCGGCAATAGGTCGAGCAGGTCCCGGTGGTCAGGAACAGCACGCGGTCGGGATAGCGGTGGACCAGCCCGGGAACCACGGTGTCATGGTCCTCGCCGAGCGGATCGTCGGCCTCGCCGGGGCTGCGGACATATTCGGCGCCGGTCATGATGTGGGTGCGGCGCAGCGGCTCGCTGGCGTCGTGCAGGCCCATCAGGCTGGCGTAATAGGGGGTGATGCCGACCGGCAGCGCGCCTTCGTGACGCTCCACGGCCGCCCGTTCGTCCGCCGAGAGCGCGAAGATCCGCGCCAGCTCGTCGAGCGTGCGAATGCGGGTGCGCATCTGCCAGCGCCAGTCGTTCCACTCCACGGTGGAGGTGTCCGGGAAGAAGCGGCGATAAAAAGCACGGGTTTGGGGATTTACGGGAAAACGAAGCGCGGCCTTAGCCGACGCGATATTCGTTACCTTACGCGCTTCCTGGAGCGGAATGCCGGAGGCTAAGGCCGGTCTGGGTCGGACGGGCCGAAGCGGAGGCTTGAGCTCGCGCCCCCGCAATACTTGGAGACTCATCGTCGTCTCATGACGCTCCGAAGGTTGCGACCAGCGCGAAAGCCCCAACGACTCCCCATCAACGGGTGCAACGAACGAGTCGATCTTTAGTTGCTTCCATAGCTTCGTCAAGAGAAAGCAGTCGAGTACTTGTCTTGTTGGTGAAGGTCACAGACGAGGCGCCGGGCGAACACACCCCATCATTGAAGACGGCTGAAGACATCGTCTCGTCTGTTTGCCGAGGTTCAAGAGTAGCCACGGGCAATAGGACGAATGTTTTTGGAGAACAGGTGCTTGGCCGCCTTGTGGCGGACTTCGGCAAGCTTTTCGCCAGCGTTGTGGGGTGCGCTATTGCGGCATCTGCAGATTATCCCACGGACGGCGATGACTGTTCGCGAGCGCCGTCGACGCCGATGCGCGATTGTTGTGAGCGCTGGCCGCTTTCGTGCTCTCGGCGGGCGAGACCGCCTTACTCGGCCGGCGGCAGCATCTCTTCGCGCACCGGCGCGACGCGATAGATTCGGATATGGACGCGCCGGCCCCGCGAATAGTTGAATCCGGAAACGGAGCCCACTTGGTTCGCGTCGGCTTCCAGCTCGGCCAGGTGCGCCAGGAACGCGGACTGCTCGCTGTCGTCAACCAGCGCCAGTCCTCCCTGCGCCGCGCCGGCCTCGGCCGCGCCTCGCCCGTCGGTCTGGCGTGTTTCCGTCCCGAGCAGGAAGACGAGGCTCGGCTCGTCATACCCGGCGAGCGCCGGAGGAGGATCGCCGGGCTTGGCAAGCTGTTTTGCCGCCGCCGCCGCACGCGGGCTGACCCAGAGCTGGTCGAGGCGCGGCGCCACGCCGAGCGTCAACGTCGGATAGAGAACGAGCACCGAAGCAAAAGCGCAGGCGGCGGCGGCCAGTTGCGCCCGGCGCAGGTACGCGATCAATGCGCCAAGGCCCAGGCCGGCGAAGATGCAGACGAGCGCGATCAGCCACCATGGCGTCCCCTCGCCGTACTTTTCCGGCGCAATGATTGCCGCCACGGCAAGGATGGCCGCACCGAGCGCGAATTGCGCCGCCGCGGCATAGAACAGCACGCGGCCCCAGCGCGATTTGTCCTCCTTGGCGCCCAGCGCCCAGACCGCCGCCAGCATCGCCAGCGCCGGATAAACCGGCAGGACGTAATGCGGCAGCTTGGTCGGCACCAGCTCGAACATCACCCAGCACGCTCCGGCCCAGACCAGCAGAAAGCGCATCGCCGGTTCCGCGCGATCGCGGATCGCGGACAGAAGGCTCGGCAGCAGGAACAAGGTCGCCGGCCAGAAGGTCAGGCTCGCCAGCAGCAGGAAGTATCCCGGCGGCGCGCCGTGCGATTCCTGTCCGCCCTGAAGCTTGCCGGCAAAATCGTGTCCGAGCGATTGTTGATAGAACTGGCCGTGGCTTTGCAGCCAGATGGCGACGAACCAAGGCAGCACCAGCACCAGCGTGAGCGCCAGACCCATGAGCGGCTTGGTGCGGGCGAGCCAGCGCCATTCGCGGTCCCAGAACGACAGAACGAGAACCGTGGCAACGCACACCCCGACGATGACCGGACCTTTGACTAGGATTCCCACCGCGAAGGCCACCCAGCCGGCGAGCGCAAGCTTGCGGCTGGGGCCCTCCAAGACATCCGTCCGCGCCGCCCTGTAGACGCGCAGCAGAAACCCCTGCGCCCCCAGCACGCAGGCCAGCAGCACGGCGTCGGTCGTGGCGATGGTCGCTTCGGCCGCGAGCAGCAGCGTCGCGCCCAGCAGCGCGGCGGCAAGAAGGGCCGCCTCAGCGCCGGCGAAAGCCCGCGCGCACCAGAAGGCCAGCCAGACGGCGGCCACTGCGCCGATCAGCGACGACAGGCGATAGGTCCAGATACGATCGCGTTCGCCCATTCCGGCCACTTCCGTCGTCGCAGCTTGGAGCCAATAGATGCCGACGGGCTTTTTGTAGCGGGGCACGGCGCCGAAGCGGATGTCGATGAAGTTGCCGCTCTCCAGCATCTGCTTGGACGACTGGGCGAAGCGGCTTTCGTCGCGGTCGAGCGGCGGCAGGGCGAGCACGCCCGGCATCCACAGCGCCAGGCAGAGCAGCAGCAGCGCCAGCCGCGGCCGGCGCGCCAGCCGATGCAGCAGTCCCGTCAAACGCCCCGCCGGGGCCGTGCTCTCGGCCGTTTCGCTCATCTGGAATGCCTTTTGTATCGCGGTGGCCGGAAGGTCTCAAAGCAAGGCGAGCGGGGCGGCGAATGGGTCATACCGGGACAAGCCTGTTTCTTGGCGGCGCGGACCTGTATAAGGCCCCCGCCCTTTTCGGTCGCCTGAGAATCCCGCGCAGGCGGGAAAAGCGGTCGGCTGCAACTCTAGTCTACGACGCTATCGAACGGAACCTCAGCATGGCGATGTCGCTGTCGGTGGTCGTGCCGGTAAAGGACGAGGCCGCCAATGTCGGCCCGCTGGCGCGCGAGATCGCCGCCGCGATCGCGGGCGAACCCGACTCGGAAATCATCTTCGTCGACGACGGATCGAGCGACGGCACCGCCGAGGCGCTGGCGGCGCTCAAATCGGAACTCGCGTCGCTGCGGGTGATCTGCCACGGGGCCAACCTCGGGCAGAGCCGCGCCATCCGGACGGGCGTCCACGCCGCGCGCGCCGAGATCGTCGTCACCCTCGACGGCGACGGCCAGAACGATCCCGCCGACATCCCGAAGCTGCTGGCGGAACTGCGCAAGGACGAAACGCCGCACCGCATCGGCATGGTGTCGGGCGTGCGCGCGCGCCGCCAGGACAAGCTCAGCCGCAAGCTGGCCTCGCGCGCGGCGAATTCCATCCGTCAATGGCTGCTCAAGGACGATGCCGCCGACACCGGCTGCGGGCTGAAAGCGCTCCGCCGCGAGGCTTTCCTGGCGCTGCCCTATTTCGATCACATCCACCGCTTCCTCATTACCTTGATGATCCGCGAGGGCTATGACGTGCGCTTCGTGGACGTGAACCACCGTCCGCGTCTGCACGGAAACTCCAAATACACCAACTTCAACCGTATGCTGGTCGGCATCGACGACCTGCTGGGCGTCAGATGGCTGCAACGCCGCTTCCGCGGCCGCGCCGAAGCGAAGGAATTGTGACGATGACGCATTTGCTGACGTGGCTGACCGCCAATCATACGAGCTGCACCACGACCATTTATGTCTGGTTTCTGGTCGGCTTTCTCGGCCAGGCGCTGTTCACGTCGCGCTTCCTGGTGCAGTGGTTCAAGAGCGAAATTGTCGGCAAAAGCGTAATCCCACTCGCGTTCTGGTGGTTCAGCGTCGGCGGCGGCGTCATTATGCTGGTTTATTCGATCTACCGGATGGACCCGGTCTTCATCGCTGGCCAGGCCGGCGGACTGATCGTATATGCCCGCAATCTCTACTTGATTTTCCGCGAGAAAGCCGCGGAACGCCACAGCGCGGCCTGATCTGCCGGCCCGTTGCCTTAACCATACCGTCACACGCGTGCCGCAACTAAGCCCCCGTTTCGCCCAAATATGGTGTATGTTAATTAGGGCTTTTTAATCGGTTGGGGAGGAACTCCATGCTTCGTCTGTTTCCGTTGCTGATCATTCCGGTCATCATTTACAACCTGTTCGCCGTGGGCGGCGGGGTTATCGCGCATCACGACGTTCACGATTTGCTGGTGGGCACGACGTCCATCACGATGTTTTCCGGTGAAGCGTGGAAGATAAACTTCGGCGACTTCCTGCTTTTGCTGACGCTGGCGCTGCTCTTCATCGAAATCATCAAGGCAACGCACACGACATCGCTGGAACTCATCAATCACGGCCTGTCGATGCTCGTCTTCGTGATCTCGCTGGTCGAATTCATCACGCTCAAGGGTTTCGCGACTTCGGTCTTCTTCTTCATCATGCTGATGTGCCTGTTCGACACGATCGCGGGTTACACGATCTCGATCGTGGCCGCCGAGCACGATCTCGGCCTGGGCAAAGCCGGCACGGACCAATAAGGCCCGCAGCTGCGCCTTTTTGGCAGCCGGACGGCTCTCGCGAGCCGTCCGGCTTGCTTTGCAGGACGATTGCTATAAATCCGTGCGCCGCGGACAGGTGGCCGAGTGGCTGAAGGCGCACGCCTGGAAAGTGTGTGAACGGTGCTGAGCCGTTCCGCGGGTTCGAATCCCGCCCTGTCCGCCAGT
>CAVPYO010000028.1:0-106051 GCA_963710025.1 uncultured Alphaproteobacteria bacterium
GAAATCCGGTCGCCTTGCCGAGAATCACGATTTGGGGCGTTGGGGTTTGCGGGGCCGCAGCCGCCGGATACGTTGCCGCCGCCGCGACGGCGAACAGCGCAGCACACGCGACGGTACGCGAGAATCTGACACTCAGTACCATTAGTTTCCGCCCTCTGCAGGCAGCACTCCGCCAAAAACGAGCCAGAGCCAAAGCTAGAAGCAATCCAATACCCGCAAACTGGCTTACGTGCGATGGAACCTGCCATGCGCGTTATCGCCTGTTGAATATAGTCAACGCCCGGCAAAAGCATAACGAATACGTATGCATTCACTTGTTGGGACAGCGATACTGCCTCTAAAATGACGATAGCGTGGGGCGAGTTCACGTCCCGGCGCGGAAGGAATATACTCTTCCTCACACAGCCGTGCCGCGCTCGCGGCCAAGCGGTACTGGCCGCGAACAGAACATGCAGTCGTCGAACGACCGGGCCGTCAAACCGCGCCTGCGTTACTGGCACATCTGGAATATGTGCTTCGGCTTTCTAGGTTTGCAGTTCGGCTTGGGGCTGCAGAACGCGAATGTCAGCCGCATCTTCCAGACATTGGGCGCCAGTCTGGATCAGATACCGGCGTTGTGGATCGCCGCGCCTTTGACGGGACTCTTAGTTCAGCCGCTGGTGGGCTATCTGTCGGATCGCACCTGGACGCGGATGGGACGGCGCAGGCCCTATCTGCTGGTCGGCGCGCTGTTGTCCGCGACGGCGCTGCTGTTCATGCCGCTGTCGCCCTATTTGTGGATCGCGGCCGTGCTGTTGTGGGTGCTGGATGCCTCGATCAACACCTCGATGCAGCCCTTCCGGGCCTTGGTCGGCGATCAGCTTTCAAAAGAGCAAAGACCAACCGGTTTCGCGGTTCAAAGCTTCTTCATCGGGGTGGGCGCGGTGGTCGCCAGCATGCTGCCCTGGCTGTTCGAGCATGCCGGGGTAAGCAACGTCTCCGCGGCGCCGGGAGAAGTTCCCGATACCGTCCGTTATGCGTTTTTCTGCGGCGCCGCCGTGTTGTTTGTGGCGGTGCTGTGGACGGTGCTGTTCACCCACGAATATCGGCCAGAGGAGCTTAACGCCTTCGCGGACGATGCTCCGCCCTTGCCTCAAATCCCGGCCGGTACCGGCCGCAATCGCGGCAAGGGTTTGCTGTGGGGCATCGTAGGGGCGTTGGGTCTTTTTGTGGTTTACCAGTTCAAGCTCGACCAGCAGCTTTATCTGGTGTGCGCAGGCTCGTTCCTGTGGGGACTGGCGCTGCTTTCGCAAGGCTCCGGCAAACCGAAAGGTCCGTTCGGAACCATCATGTGCGACATCGAGGCGATGCCGGACGCCATGCGACGGCTGGCGCCCGTGCAGTTCTTCTCGTGGCTGGCGCTTTTTTCGATGTGGATCTACACGACTTCTGCAGTCACTGAGGTTTATTTCGGTTCCAGCGACCCCAGTACGGCGGCATACAACCAGGGCGCCAATTGGGTCGGCGTGCTGTTTGCCGCCTATAACGGCTTTGCCGCGCTGGCTGCGATCGTCATTCCGCTGTTCGTGCGCGCGATCGGCATGCGCTGGTCTCACCTGATCAATGTCTGGCTGGGAGGGGTGGGGCTGCTTTCATTTCTTTTCATCCGAGACCCCAACTGGCTGTTGCTGTCGATGTTGGGCGTGGGTTTCGCCTGGGCCTCGATCCTGTCCCTGCCCTATGCGCTGCTGTCGGACAGCCTGCCGGCGCAACAGATGGGGGTGTACATGGGAATTTTCAATTTTTTTATCGTGATCCCGCAACTGGTGGCCGCCAGCGTACTGGGCTTTCTGCTCAAGACTCTGTTTGGCGGCGCCCCGATCTATGCGTTGGTTCTCGGAGGGGTGAGCTTCCTGTTATCCGGACTGCTGGTACTGCGGCTTCCTCGCGCCGCACCGAAAGGAAAACAACAACCGGCATAATGAGAATCAGGACGCTTTGCCGGCACCACAGGAGCGGCGCACAACAAGTTGCGCCGGCAACACGGTGCCTTCCGCAGGCTCGCCGCGCACGAGCCGGAGCAGCGTCTCCACGAGCGCTTCGCCCGCGAGCCGCGTATCCTGCATCACGGTGGTGAGCGGAGGATTGACCAGACTGGCGGCAGGAATGTCGTCAAATCCGACAACGGAGACTTTCGTGGGCACTTCGATGTGCTCTTCCTCCAATGCGCGCAGCGCGCCGATCGCAATCAGATCGCTGGCGGCGAGAATGGCGTCGAAGTCCTTCGCGCTAGCCAGCAATTCGCGAGCGGCCGCATAACCGGCTTTCTCGGTGCTGATCGCATCCACCTGCAGTGCGGCCGACGGGGAAGCACCAATCGTCTCCAGCGCCGCGACATAACCGCGATAACGTTCGAAGAACTCCGGATAGTGCGTAGAGGCGTGACCCAAAAAAGCGATGTTGCGCCGACCCAGGCCAATCAAGTGGCGAACGGCATCGTAGCCGCCCTGGAAGTTGTCGCTGCCGATGGATAATCCCGGCTGACCTTCCTGCACCGCACCCCAACGAACAAAGTGGGTTCCTTGTTCCACGAGTTGCTCCAACCTGGAACGGTAGGCCAGATAGTCGCCGTAACCCAGCAGGATAATGCCGTCCGCCTTTCTGCTATCTTCGTAGTCCGTGTGCCAATTGCCCGAGAGATGCTGGAAGGAAATGAGCAGATCATAGCCGCGTCGGGCGCAGGCGCGCGTGATCGAGCCGAGCATGGACAGATAAAAAGGATTGATCAGCGAATCGTCCGACGTAGGATCCTCGAAGAACAATAAGGCTAAAGTATTGGAGTGTTGGCGCCGAAGGTTCGACGCATTCTTGTCAACCTTGTAGCCCAGCTGTTGTGCAATGGCCTCGATACGCTTGCGTGTCTCCTCGTTAACGGTCGGGTCGCCACGTAGCGCGCGCGAAACCGTGGGTTGCGAGACACCCGCTTGGAAGGCGATATCGAATGAGGTGGGTCTGTCAGAGACGGGCCCGTGAAGCTTCTCGGTTTCCACTCCCCCCTCCTTCCCTTTCACGTTCCCTCTCCTTCTAGCATGCCACGATGCGGCCGTAATTGGCAGGGTGCCGACCGGTACACACATGCGTTTCACCGCCGCCGTCATATTGCTACGCCAGACTGCCCCTATACGCGGGCTGTTGACACTATATTGGTTACCGCCGGCGCCGGACTGCCGGATGAGCTGCTTGCAAAGCTACCGCAGCATTACGTACCCCCCTTTTAAATCCTTGTGGCGGAGGAGCAGCCACGCGCTCGATTTCTAAGGTTTCGTTGGGGAACACTTTTTTGTCATCGCCATACACGTTGACGATTATCCATTCGCGGCCTTTATACAAAAGGCTCACTTTTTCCTTGGTAACAGTCACCTGCAGGGGATGATCCTTCAGAAGGATGCGAAACGAATATTTCTGCCAGTTCTCGTGAATGAGCGGATTGAGAAAGAGCTTGCCGTTGAGAATCCGCTTTCCACCGAACCCTTCGACAATCGCCATCCACGTTCCTGCCATGCTGGTGATGTGAAGGCCATTTTTTACCTCGTGATTGTAATCGTCGAGGTCGAGGCGCGACGTGCGCAGATAGAGTTCGTAGGCCTTGTCCATCTTTCCGATACGCGCGGCCAGGATGGAATGTATGCACGGCGACAAGGACGATTCATGCACGGTGCGCGCTTCAAAGAATTCGAAGTGCCGCTTTATGAACTCGGTGTCGTACCTTTCTTCAAAAAGGTAAATCCCCTGAAGCGTGTCGGCTTGCTTGATGAAGGGGGACCGCAGAATGCGATCCCAGCTCCAGTGCTGGTTAATCGGGCGCTGCGAGACATCCAGCTCCGCGGCGAGCGCCTGCTCCTTGTCCATGTAGCCGTCTTGCTGCAGGAAGATCTGCAATTTTTCATCGTAGGGAAAATACATGTTGGCGCTTATGTCGGCCCAACGGCTGGTTTCCACGTCGCGATCAAAATTCGTTTTCTCCACGATCTCCGCATATCGCCCGGGCCATGCGTTTTCGACCTTGACCAGCGCATCCCTGGCATAATCCAGGCACCAGCAAGCGATCGTATTCGTGTACCAGTTGTTGTTCACATTGTTTTCGTATTCGTTGGGCCCGGTCACGCCCAACACCACATATTTTCCCTTGTCGTCGGAGAAAGTGACTCGTTGGCTCCAGAAGCGGGCAACCCCGATCAAGACTTCCAGTCCATAGTCCGCCAGATATTTCTCGTCTTCCGTATGCCGAATATAGTTATAGATCGCAAACGCGATGGCGCCGTTGCGGTGGACCTCCTCGAAGGTTATCTCCCATTCATTGTGACATTCCTCGCCATTCATGGTCACCATGGGATATAGCGCGGCGCCGTTGGCAAACCCCAACTTGCCGGCATTTTCTATCGCCTTCTGAAGATGTTTGTACCTGTAGATCAAAAGATTCCGCGTCACCCGGCTTGGCGCCGTGGATATAAAAAACGGTATGCAAAAGGCTTCCGTATCCCAGTAGGTGCTGCCGCCGTATTTCTCGCCGGTGAACCCTTTCGGTCCGACGTTGAGCCGTTCGTCCTGACCGGTGTAGGTCTGGTTCAAGTGAAAAATGTTAAATCGGATTCCCTGCTGAGCTTCGACGTCGCCCTGAACCACAATATCGCTGTGGTTCCAGATATCCGCCCATTTCGCCTTATGGGCCTCCAACAACGCGTCGAATCCAGCTTGACTGGCGGTCGATACTCTCTCGCAGGCCTTCGCTTTCAATTCATTTTTTTTGTAATCCAACGAGGTTGCCACCGCCACGTATTTGTAGACAGTTGCCACCTCGCCTTCCTTAAGCTCCGTCTCGATCACATTTCCCGTATATTTCGGGGTTTTCACACAGCCCGGTTCCTTCGCGATTATCCTGCCGTTTCTTTCGCATTGGCACTTCATCGCAAATCCGATGCGGAAGTCGAGCTTACGGGTCTGTGCGAGCAGAAACCCGTCATGTTTGCCGGATTGCGTCTCCAAGATGTTCCAAAACTGTTCGTCGTAGTTGGAATCCTGGTTCTTCACATCGCCGTCGATGTAGGGAGAAAGAGTTAATCTGACGTCCGTCAGCGCCGTAACGGAATATTTGATGGCGCCGATTTCGGGGCTCGCCATACTGACAAACCGCTGTGCTTCGACACGCACCTTTTCCCCCTTAGGCATCGCGGCGACGAAGCTTCGCGAAAGCACGCCCTCCTTCATGTTTAACACGCGCCGGAAGCCTTCCAGGCCGCATTCGGCTAAATCAAGATGGGCTCCATTTATCTGAACGTCGATGCCGATCCAGTTCGGCGAGTTCAGCACCTTTGCGAAATATTCGGGATACCCGTTTTTCCACCACCCGACGCGCGTCTTGTCCGGGTAATAGATTCCAGCCACGTAGCTGCCCTGTAGAGTTTTTCCGGAATATTTTTCCTCGAAATTCGCCCGCTGCCCCATATGCCCGTTTCCGATACTGAAGATGCTCTCGGAGGCCTCCTGCCTGCCGGGATCGAACCGCTCCTCGATGACGGACCACTCGTTGCAAGTCAGATATTTGTTCATTGTATGGCAATCATGGTTGGATGTTGGGGTAAGCAGACGCATCTCGGTCGGATCGGCGCTCCAATTTCGCGATCAGTGTTTTCACGGAAAGATCCTTCAAACCCGAAGCGACGAAGTCCGCTTTTCCGAGAATGCCAGGATCGCCGATTCCGACGCTGAACATCCCGGCGGCCATCGCGGCATCGATTCCGGCTTCGGCATCCTCAAAGACGACACAGCTCCGCGGCGGAACGCCCAGCTCCCTGGCGCAGATCAGGAAAACTTCCGGGTCCGGCTTGGTCTTCGCCGTTCTATTGCCGTCGACGATCGCATCGAACAAAGACATCATCTTCAGATGGTTCAGGATGGTCGTCGCATTCCTGCTCGCGGACGCCAAACCGATTTTCAGGCCGCACCGCCTGCAATCGGCGAGAAACTCCCGCGCTCCCGGCAGAATTTCGTCGGGACGCATATTCAAGACGTAATGCAAATAGCGGGTATTTTTCTTTTCCGCCAAAACCGCCTTCCATTCGTCGCTGAGGGAAATTCCTCCGGCTTCGAGCAGTATTTCCAGCGATCGCATTCTGGAAACGCCCTTGAGCCTTTCATTTTCTTTTTCCGTGAAAACAAAACCCAGTTCCTTGGCGATCTCCCGCCATGCGATATAGTGATATTTCGCGGTGTCGACGATCACTCCGTCCAGATCGAACAGGCACGCTTCGAGGCTGCTCATTTGGCCTCGGCGCAGACGACGAAATCGAGCGGCTTGAGCGAGACGTGGTAGCTTCCCGGCGCGCTCGGCGTGGGCGCGCAGACGCCGTGCAAGGCCTCGAACTGGCTCGATCGGGCATCCACCTCCACTTGCGCCTCGAGCGGCTTCGTCGAGGTGTTGAAGGCGATCAGGATCTCGCGCCCCGTATCCGGATCGATGCGCGAGACCGCGAAGAGGCCCGGATGGTCCGAGTAGTTGCGCACGATCTGCTTGCCGCGGCGCAGGGCGGCGTTCGCGGATCGCAGATGAGCCAGCTCCGCGATGGCGCGGTAGATCGGGTGGTTCTCGTCGAAGTTCGCAACCTTGGTCGTGCTCTTCGAGCCGATCAGGGTCTCGGAATTGTAGAGGGCGACCTTGCTCGCGAACATGTCCTCGCGCGACGCCTGATCGCCGCCGGTACCGGGGAAGCCCTGCTCGTCGCCGTAATAGACGGTGGGAACGCCGCGCAGGGTGAACATCATGGCGTGCGCCAGAACCACGCGATGCAGTACTTCGTCGTCCGAGGCGGCGGGAAACGCTTTGCGCACGACATCGCCGAAACGTCCCACATCGTGATTGCTGATGAAGGTCGGCAGCGTCAGGGCCGTGGCCTCGCCGTGTTCGTAAAGCGGATCGTCCTCGAACAGCCGCGCGAGCTCGATCGTGCCGGCGCTGCCCGCCACCACATCGCGGACCGCGAGGGCGAATGCGAAGTCGAGCACCGAAGGCTGCTTGCTGATCCGTGTCTCCAGTGCTTGCAGTGACTGCGCGTTCACGACGCCTGAGATGTTCTCGCCGAAAATGTGGAAGTTCGGAATGCCGTCCGCCTTGGCGCGCGCCAACATGGCGGGCGCGAACGCCTCCATGAACTCGGGATTGACGAAGCGCGCGGTGTCGATGCGGAAACCGTCGACATGGTACTTATCGATCCAGGCGCCGTAGATATCGATCATGCCGTCCACGACGCGCGGATTTTCGGTGAAGAGGTCGTCAAGCCCGCCGAAGTCGCCCTTGGTGGTGCTCTCGCCGTCGAATGTGGTGTTGCCGCGGTTATGATAATAGATCGGATTGTTGAGCCATTCGGGCGACTTGGCGTGCTCCTCGCCCTTTGGGATGTAGACCGAATAGGCGTAATCCGGATCGGTGAGCTTGGCGAAGTTCTCCTTGGTCTGTACGGAATCGCCTAGGAACCCGTCGTTGATCGGCGCGCCGTTGATGCCGCCTTTGCGCGTGTAGGGATAGTTCGCCACATTGCGGAACGGGCATGCCTGGATGATCGGGCATTCGCGATACTCGATGACGTCGGCTGTGTGGTTGACGACGATGTCCATGTAGAACTTCATGCCGCGGGCATGAATGGCGTCGACCAGCTTCTTGAATTCCGCGTCGGTGCCGAAATGCGGATCGACATGCGTGAAATCGGTGATCCAGTAGCCGTGGTAGCCCGCCGATTCGTCGCCGGGGTCGCCTTGCACAGGCTTGTTCTTGAAGACAGGCGCAAGCCACACAGCCGTGGCGCCGAGCGACTGGATGTAGTTCAGGCGCCTCATCACGCCCTTGAAATCGCCGCCGTTGTAGAAGGCCTTCGAGGTCGGATCGTAGCCGGTGTGAAGCCGGTCTCCTTTCAGGCCGCCGCGATCGTTAGAGCGATCGCCGTTTTCGAACCGGTCGGGCAGGAGGAAATAGACGATCTCGTCTTGAGGCAGGCGCTGGCGCAAGGCCGTGAGGGCGTCGCTGTTTGGCGCTGCTGGCGAGGGAGCGGATAACAGCAGCGCCGCAGCGGCGGCCAAGAAGGCAGAACATTTCAGGGGGTTGCTCGCAGGCATGTCTGCTTGGGCCCTCCTCGAGCCTGATCGGCCCTCGCTCGATTCCGCCCGCCTAAATGCAGCGCCGGAAAAAGCGAGCCGCTTGAGCCGGAGTGGAATTGGCGCGGTCTTCCGGGGAGGAAGACCGCGCCGTTTCATTAATACTTATACGACACGCCGAACAGGAGGTTCGTCCCGAACAGCTTGTAGTATTCCGGCTGGTGCGGATTGCCATTGATGAAGCTGTTCATCGGGGTGTCGGTCAGGTTCTCAGCTGCGAAGGTGAAGCTCAGGCTGTTCCAGTCATACCCGACCTGCAGGTCGACGGTGTTCTCCGCCGCCCCTTGGATGGCCTGTAACGAACCGTCGAAGTTCGGCACTTCCTGAACATAGGAACTGCGATAGCGGTCGTTGATGCGGAAGGAGAAGCCGTACTTCTCGTAATAGAAGCTGACATTGCCCGAGAATTTCGACAGTTCCGGGATTTGCTTGCTGGGAGAGGTGTTCGGGTCCGGGATGACCACCGAGCTCGACACCATGGTTCCCTGCGCCTCGACACCAAAGCCGTCCAGGAAAGAGGCGATATGGTTCAAGAAGAAGTTGCCGCCGATGACGATGCCTTCAATCTCGCCGCCATTGCCGTTCACATATTCGGTAACCGGGCCTTCCCACAGCGTCGGCGTGTACGAGCCCGCAAGCGCGGCGTAGGGATGGAAATTGGTGACCGTTGTCTTGTCGTAGATGAAGGTCTCCAGATTCTTATAGAAACCTTCCACGAACAAGGCTTCGCCTGGCGCGAAGTACCATTCGTAAGTGATGTCGGCGTCGTCTGACCGCCAGGGCTTAAGCGACGGGTTGGCGATAGAGCCGCTCCAAGGCGAACTTGCCAAGCTTGTCGAATTGGCATCCGCGGCATTGAAATTGACGCTGGTATTGCCGCCCATCGTATCGAAGCGCGGACGGGCCATCGAACGGCCAGCGCCCAATCGGAGCTGCTGGTCGTCTTTGAACTGCCAGGTCAGGTTCAAGCTGGGCAGAACGTCCCAATATTGCGTGTCGACCGAGAAGGGCGTGAAGGTGTAGGTCGGCCAGTTGCCGCTTTGCGCGTTGCCGGAGACGGTCTGATCGGAGTGTACGAACTGCACGCCGACATTGCCGGTCAAGGGATGGCCTCCGACCTGCGTGTCGATGCGGCTCTCGATATAGGGCGTCAAGACTTCTTCGCGGACGTCCCAATAATGGGCCTCAAGCTCGTCGTTGCGCTCGAGATAAATATAGTCACTGGCCCATGCCTTCCTGATATCAATGCTGGGTGTATCGGGCAAGCCGAATGCGCTCATGTCCGTCGGCTTGAGCAGCAAGTTCGAAGGAATGGGTTGCGCTATGTTTTCGCTGGTGAGCGCACCAATGCCTTCGTGGTCGATATAGTCCTTGGTGCGCAGGGAATAGCTGACGCCGAGTTCGATGTCGGCGAACATGCTGCCGCCGAGATCGCGCTTGGCCGACCACGCAGTGTCCTTGATCACGTCGTTGGACAGAACATGCTGTTGATAAGCGGAACCGTAGCAGGCGCCGAAGCTTCCGCCGCAGCTACTGAAATTGCCGGTCGCCGTGCCGTTCGCAAATCCGGTCGGCACGCCGCCCACAGTTGACGCCGGCCACCATCCCTGCTCCCACGTCAGGTTTTCGCCGAGCGCAATCGCCGGGTTGTTGACCAATTGCTCGGACCAGTTGGAGACGCCGATCATGCCTTCCTCGCCGGCGCCGGCCGTCAACGTCACGGATGAGGTATTTTGCGTCCCGTTGGTGCCGAAGCCACTGTAGAGCTCGATGCGGCCATTGTTGCGGTCGGCTTCGGAGAATCCGAAATCGGCTTTGAAGGCCCATGGACCGTCGTTGTAGGTAGCGGTGCCGCCCAGCGAATACTGCTTCGAGCGGTCTTGATAGTAGTAGTTCAGGATCTGAGGACGCACGATCCAGCTCGAGACGCCCTCGCTCGTCGTACCGACTTGCGTCGCATTTCCGCAGCAGGCCGTCTGAACTTCGTCGCCGCGCATGACCGCGCTGTCGTTGTAGTAGGAATAGAAACCGTCGACCACGACCTGGAAGTTATTCGTGGGCCTATACTGCAACGTGCTGATCACGGCGTTGCGCATCAGCGTGTCGCTGCGGACTTGATCCTGCAGACCGGTGACCACATCGTTCGGTTCGTTGAAACCGTAGGGATGCTGCGCATAAATCTGGTTCGGCGCCGACATGCTGGCAAGGCCGATCATGACGCCGAGTTTGTCGCCGGCAAACTGGTCGATATAGGAGACGTTGACGCGTCCCCCAAGGGCTTCCGCCCCCGGCTGCAAGGCGCCGCGCGTGTCGTATTCGCCCTGCCCGCCGACCACGATGGTCGTCTTGTCGTAATCGAGCGGGCGAATGGTATCGAGGTCAACCGTGGCGATCGCGCCGCCCACCAGCGACGCTTCGCCGGTCTTGTAGACCTTCACTTGGCTCATGATTTCGGCCGGATACTGGTCGAACTGGATGACACGGTTGTTGTCGGTCGAAGCTTGCGGACGGCCGTCGAACAGCGTCTCGCTCATCGAGGGCGGTAGACCGTTGATCGAGATGTCCTGCCAGTGGCCGTTGTTGTCGCGCTGCGAGGCAAGGCCCGGCAGACGGGCGAGCGAGTCGGCGATCAAGTCTTCCGGCAGTTTGCCGATGTCTTCGGCGGTGATCGCCTCAATGATGTCTTCGCTGTGCTGCTTTAGGTCGAGCGAAGCTGCGATGCTTTCGCGAAATCCCGTGACCGTAACAGTCTCAATGGCCTGACCGGTGTCTTGCGCAAAGGCCGCGCCGGCGGGCGCGAGCAGCATGACGGCAAGGCTCGTCGCCGCCGAACCCAATAGGAACGACCTGCGTTTTGAGGTCCGGTTCACGTATGTCTGATCGAATGTACGCATTTTGTGGATTCTCCCCGATTTGTGCTCTGTCGTCGGCACAAGTTTTTGGCCGTCAGGCTCACTGCCCCCGACGCGCATGACCTGCAATCGATCGTCTTCGATTGCGTTACGCGCAAAGATCATCAATCGGTTGTCACGCAATGCCAACAGACTGCATACGTATTCATGGCGCCGTACTAGGATAATTCCCCAAGCCGTGACTTTTTCATCCGGGTACGAACAAGGCGGACACGCATCGTCCTATTTTGAAGTATTGTGAACGTTCGTATTCGTAAAAGCGGCTGTTTAAGCGAGTTTACTAGACACAACACTGGCGTTACGACCGCCAATTGGTCCAAGAAATATAATCTATTATTGCGAATAATGGGCTTACACCGCAATTTGCTTCGCGAACGTTAGGGATAGATTTTCGTTTCATAGAAAATTCCTTCGGTGGGATGCTCGATGGAGAAACGTTCAAAATGAGAATTAAATTGTTGGGCCGGCGTTTGCCGCGCGCACCGGCTATCGTCTGGTGGGAACTCGGCAGCGAGTGAAAGCGATCAACTTCGTGGCAATCGCTCCAATAGTGCTTCTCTGTCATTGTGAGCTGGGCGCCTATCGCGCCAGCGGGCATCCGGACTCCAATTTGACTTGCAGCAAGGCCGGCCTCAACCTCCCGAATGACGCAAAGCCGATGCGAATGAAGCAACTCTGCCGACGGCGGTGATGGCTATGAGCGGTGATTGGACCATCCAAACGCTTGTCCACGAACTGGCCGGCCAAGGCGAGAAGCCTTGCCTGATCTCGATCGACGGCGACTCCGTCCGTAGGGTCTCGTGCGCGAGCCTCGCCAGCCAGGTCACCGCACTGGCTTGGGGCTTGCGGGAGAGCGGCATCGGCCCCGGCGAGACGGTCGGCTTGATCGCGCCGAACGGGCCCGATTGGGTAGTTGCGCGTCTGGCGCTCGGCTGCACCGGAGCGCTGGTTCATGCGCTGGACGACCTCTATTCCGAAGCCGAATTGAGGATCGCTTTAGGGGAAGCCAAGTGCGGCACGGTGCTCACCAGCGCTATACACGTCAGTGCGCTGCGCGAAATCGATCCGACATGCGAACTCGTGGTCCTGGACGACACACCGGTTCCGGGTACGACCTCGTGGCGGAGCTTGTTCCTCACGCGAGCCGCTCCCTTGCCTGCCGTGGATGCAAACGCGCCGGCCATGCTCGTCTACACATCCGGCACGACGGGCCGGCCGAAAGCCTTCCTGCTGACGAGTTCCCAACTCTGGGCGAATGTCAAAGCGCTGAAGGCGTCGCGGCTGGTCGGGATGGACGATCGCGTTCTCCTGCCGCTGCCGCTGCACCACGTCTATCCCTTCCTGGTGGGCATCCTCACCGTTCTGTCATGCGGCGCTGTGGTTGTGTTTCCGGAAGAAGTCGGAGGGCCGCAGATTCTGCGCGCGCTATCGCTGGCGGAGGTCTCGACCATCGTCGGCGTGCCGCGACTCTACACGGCACTCGTCAGCGGAGTTGAGACCAAGGTCTCCGCAAGCGGCCGTCTCGGCACAGCGATCTTCCACATGCTGCTGAACCTCAGCGTCTGGCTTCGGCGGCGGTTCGGTGTGAACGCCGGCCGCTGGCTTCTTGCTTCTGTGCGCAGGCGTTTGGGACCGCGGCTTCGCCTGCTTGCCTGCGGGGGCGCCCTTCTGCAGCCCGAGGTGCTCTGGCCGCTGACCGGCCTCGGGTTCGACGTGCGCACAGGCTATGGCCTCGCCGAGACGGCCTCGATCTTCACCGGCAATCTGCCGGGCAGCGATCGGCTGGGAAGCGAAGGGAAAGCCTTCGCCGGAGAGCTGCGGATCGCGGCGGCCGAGGGAAGCGCCGAGGGCGGCGAAGGTGAAATCCAGCTTCGCGGGCCGACCGTGTTCAGCGGCTACCGCAATAATGACGCAGCCAACCGCGAGGCATTCACCCCCGACGGCTGGTTCCGCACCGGCGACATCGGGCATCTCGATGCGGACGGCTACCTCTATGTCACCGGCCGGATCAAGGAGATGATTGTGCTTGGCGGCGGCAAGAAGGTGCTCCCCGAGGACCTCGAGAAGCACTATAGAGCGAGCCCCTTTATCCGCGAGCTGGCGATCCTCGAACGGGGCGGCTCTCTGGTTGCGCTGGTTCTTCCGGATCTCGAGGCGATCCGCGCATCCGGATCGCCGCGCGTCGATGAGGTCATCCGCGTCGCACTATCGGAAACCGCGTTCGCGCTGCCGACCTACGAACGGCTTGCCGGATATCGGCTGGTGCGCGAGCCGCTGCCGAAGACCCGCCTTGGCAAGTACCAGCGCTTCAAGCTTGCGGCGATCTACGACGCGGCCGAGACCGCGAGAACGTCGAAGCCCCAAGGCGATCTTTCTGCCGAGGACAGGGCTTTGCTCGAAAGCGAACCGGCGCGCTCCGTCTTCGCCCTGCTCAAGACCCGTTATGCCGGAAAGCCGGTGAGCCTCGATGCCAGCCCGCTGCTCGATCTCGGGATCGACTCGCTGGAATGGGTCGCTCTTGCTCTCATGCTCGAACAGCATGCCGGCGTGCATCTGGACGAGAGCCTGGCCGGCGAAAGCCTTATGGTCCGCGATCTTCTGCGCCATTTTGCCGAGATGGCCAACGTGCCAGCCACGCGCGCCGGCGCAGAGTACGAGGCCGTCGTCCAGCACTGGCTCAAGCCGGCCGATCCGCTGCTCCGTGTCGTGGCGAAGCTGCTCTACCGTTTCAATGCGTTTCTCATGCCGGCGCTGTTCCGGCTGAGGGTCGAGGGACACGAGCATCTGCCCGTCCGGGGCCCCTTCGTCATTGTCCCCAATCACGAGAGCGATCTGGATCCGATGCTGGTGGCGGCAGCGCTTAGCTCCATCGAACTTCATTGGGGCGGAGATGCCGCCCGGTTGTTCCGGCGGCTCTGGCTTCATCCCCTCATGCGCGCGCTCAACCTGTTCCCCGCCGACGAGCGGCGCCCGAGCGAGACTCTGGCCATCGCGGTGGAAGTGCTGCGGCGCGGCGAATGCCTTGTCTGGTTTCCGGAGTCGTGGCGTTCGCCCGATGGCCGGCTCCAGCGCTTCCTGCCCGGAATCGGGCGGCTACTGACGGAGGCGCGCGTGCCCGCCGTTCCGGCCTTTATCGAGGGCGCCTTCGAGGCGATGCCGCGCAACCGGAAGCTTCCGCGCCTTCGCCCCGTCTCGATCACGTTCGGGCCGCCGCAAATGCCGGTGGACGGGCCACCGCAGGCGATCGCCGACCGGCTTCACGACTGTGTCGCGGCGTTGGAGCCTTCGGCCGAAGCCCAACGATGAGCGGCCGGTCACTCCCCACAAGGCGGCCATCGTAGAAGGCGTACATTGCTTCTCAGCGCAGGGGTTCGTTCAAAGACTTCACTTGGGTGGCATCGGAAAGCCTCGAAGGATATCACCAGGTGATTTGCAGCAGTGACGTTGCCTGCCTCGGGAGCGACATTGTCAACGTGACCGTGCCCGCCTCTACATCCAACCAGCGCGGCGATTCGAGAAGCTGCAAACCGTCCGACGCCTTAAGTCGTGCGTATTGCTCAGCGGAAGGCGTCTGCGGCGAGCCCATGTCTTTCCAAACGGTATAAGCGTTGCTGTGTCGATCATCGATGCGGTAATGGCTGAGCAGCACGCGCCTAACCCCTACGGGCATGCCGTCGATCGTTACCTTTACATCGCTCGCCTCCGCCGGAACATCGTCATCATGGTAATTCCACACCAACAGCGCGGCCTGGCGATCGCCCTTCGTCGCCAAAACGTCGATGTCGGGCGTCTGTCTTACGCCAAATTTCACGATATCGTCCAACGGCACGGCAGATGTGCTGCTGCTCCACACGCGGCTGCCGGACATCAGCCCGGTCATGCGAAAGAGATTGAGGATCGGCTTGTCGATGCCGTTCGTCGCGAGCGAGCGAAAGCCCTCGAAATAGTCCCTGTCTTCGAATTCGAACGACCAGCTCAACATCGAAATCAGATTGACCTTATAGCGGTCCTGTAATTCGAAGAACCCTTTGAGAGCGCTCGCCGTATAGGCGGCGTAAAGCGGGCCGTTGCGATAGGCGTTTGCCGGATTCATTTTTGCCGAACAGGCCGCACACCCTTCGGGATCCGCCTCGCTGAGGATGATCGGCAATTTGTCGAACTTTGGATTGCTCCTGACGATACGGAAGCCCTCGGCCACACTCGTCAGTTCTTTATCTAGCCCCATGCGAACGTGGCCGTCCGCCATTGTCGGCTGGCCCTTGGCGTGGAACGAGATGAAACTCAACGGCACGGCTTTACCGTCGGCAGCGCTACGCTCGGTTGCGCAATGCTTGAGGAATTCCTCCAGGAACGCGGCGGCGTTCTTGTCGCCCGGTCCGGTTGTCGCGGGACCCCCAACCATCGCGCCCGGCAAAGCCGCGCGTACGCCCGCCGCGGCATAATCGTACAGCTTGAAATAGTCCTGCCGCGTGCCGTGCCAATAGAAAATGTCCGGCTCGTTCCAGACTTCCCAATACCATGTGCGGGTCTCTTGCGCGCCATAGCGTTGAACGAGATGTTCGGTGAATTTCCTTACCAACTCTCCCCACAGCACATAATCCTTAGGCGGTTCGTTCGACCCGCCGGCGGTTGGGTTGCCGCCGGGGAAATGCACTTGATATGGATCTGGTTTGGCGGAGAGATCCTTGGGCATGAATCCCAACTCGACCATCGGCCGCACGCCAGCCCGTTTATAGGCATCGAAAATCCGGTCTATGATGGCGAAGTCGTAGACCGGCCGTCCCTGGCCATCCAGCGAGAAGACGTTTGTCGAACTCCATTTCAGTTCCGGCACGCCATTGCCGGAGGTGAACAGATGATGTGCCCGGATATGAACCGGGACCGGGCTGAGGTCATGCAGTTCCGCGAGCAGCTGCCTGCCATACTTCATGGTCGTGTAGTTGGCTTCGTCATAGCCGAACCAACTGGTGATCGGTTTGTAGGAGCCTAGTGTCCTCGTCAGATCGACCCGGATCAGCACCGGCGACTGCGCCATCGCGGGGGCGCTGGCTGCCGCAGGAAATACGGCAGCGCAAATCAAAGCCGCCAAGAGCTTGCGCATCCTCTGGTCTCCCAATGGCCCCGGCCGCAGCCGCCCTAACCTCTAATTGAGGGCAAAGTCGCTAATACCCTACCCCGCCGCAAACTCGTAGAGCTCTATGCTGTAAGGAGCCACCGACAAGGTCTTCGCGGAGGCGTCGAACGCATTTTCCGCGATCGCCAATTGCGGTGTCTGGCCCACCCGGTTTGCGGCATCCAGGCTTGGTGCCGTCAATCTCCACATGCGCCCTTGGGCCAAGGGCCGGAAGCCCGCGAGATCGATGTCCAACTGCTGCGCCGAGTCCGTCGCATTGACGACCGCCACGGTGAGCGCCTTGCGATCGCTCGTTAAGGCCGCCGAGACATCCAGAGGATAGGTCGGGCTGCCGGCGTTGACACGAGGCTGGTCGCCGCCGACCGGCCATTGCGGCGCGGGCACGGGCGAATTGCCGGCGACTTCCACGGGTATGGTCCCGAAATGTTTGTTGTAGAGCTGGAACACCACGCCCGACCCGCTGACCACCGAGTCGGTGCGATTGTAGTCCAGCCACGACATTCCCATCGTGTAGGCGATCATCTTGAGAAAATCGGTGTGCCGGAAACTCTCGTTCATCAACATGGCGATGGCGAGATCCAGCTTGAGGTCCTGCGGGAACCGGTAAGCCCACTCGTCGAGACTGACGGTGATTTTCCCGTCGTTGAGCGCGGGGAAGCGCTTCTTGTATTCCTCCCAAGCTTCCGCCTTGAGCCGCACCCGGTTCGCAGGCCGGCGCGCCCACTCGACCAGCGGTTCGTCCACCGGCACATAGTCCGCCTTTGCCAAATCGAAGCGTTTTCCGTCGCTCGGATAGGCATGCTCCGCCAGGATTTCGAAATTGCCCCACGAGTCCTTCAGAAGGCCGCCGGTCCAATCCCGATCCGATCCGAACGCCACCTGCACCTGGCCGGGAACCGGCATCGCCTGGGTGACCGTCATCTCGTCCGGCATCGCGCCCGACGCGATGATGACGATGCTGGGGTCGGCTTTGCGCATCGCTTTGGCAAACAGGTTGTGCTTGATGCAGTATTGGTCCAGCGACATATGGCCGAGCTGCCAATGGCCGTACATTTCGTTGCCGATATTCCAGAATTTCACGCGGTACGGTTCAGGGTGTCCGTTGGCCGCGCGCAAAGCGCCCTTCGGCGTCGTCGCGGCGCCGTTGACATACTCCACCAATTCCCCGCCGGACCGCGGCTCGCCAAAGCCGGTATCCACACACCAATACGGGTCGACGCCCATCAGTTCGCACATCACCAACAACTCATCGACACCGGCATCGTTGGGTTGCACGGCGTTCCAGGCGTAGTCAAAGACCGGGGGGCGCTTGTCCGGATCGCCGATCGTATTCTTCCAGTCGTAGCCGGAGACAAAGTTGCCGCCCGGAAGGCGAAGGAAGCCGCAATTCATCTCCTTCATCAGCGCGACCGTATCGGGCCGGAAGCCGTGGACGTTGTCCGCGGGCATGAGCGAAACCGCGCCAACCCGGAACGATCCCGAACCGGTTCCGACAATCTCGATGCGGCCGTCCGCCGTGTCGGCGTGGGCGGTGAAGGCGAGCGCGGCCTTGCTCCAGTCCTTTTGCGCGGGAACGTCGATGGTTTGCCGGTCGCCGGGGCCTTTTCCCCAGATCAAGGTCGCGCTGATCTTTGCGCCGCGGTCGGCGGCCAAGACGACTCGGCCGGTATATGCCTTGCCCTTTACCAGCGTTAGCCCGGACTGCTGGATTCCACGGCGGCTCGAACCGGAGAGCCGGACCACGGGACTTTGCTCGCCGACGTACGGATTCTCGGTGTCCATCGCAACGGAAGCATCGGGACCGACGGGCATCCATTTGCGCGACATCATCATTCCGCCGATGGGACCGCGCGGAGCAGGAAGCGGCTGCGAATTCACGGCATGATAGAATTTCCGGTCGTCCAGCACCTCGCTCCAAAAACTATAGTTGATGAGATTGCCGAGGTGTTCGATGAACCCGCCATACATGTATTTCGTGATGGGCTCGCCGGTCTTGGCGGCCAGTATGGTAGCGGAGATTTTTCCGGCCGGCGCCGCCTGCGCCATGGCGGAAGGAAGCGCGGCGGCGATGCCGAGCATCAGCGACCCCTTGAGCGTGCTCCTGCGGCTGACATAAGACCCTTGTTGCTGTTCCATCGTTCGCCTCCCTGGTAAGGGGCGGTCTAAGCCGTTTCGACTGCCCAATGGCAGGATTGGAATAACCGCCGCCTATTTTGCTGCATTGCGCACAGACTGATAATTTGAAACGGACCAAACATCGGGGTCGCCTCCCGCTGGCGCACGATCTCTGTTATCATATATATGTCTGAGTTATAAGGGGCTAATTTCGGCTATACGGGTCAGCGGCGGCAAAGCCTCGCCTGCGGCAGCTAATACCGGGAGGACAGAATGGAAATTTCGCGCAGGGCGGTGTTGGCGGCTTCGGCGGCGGCGCCTTTTCTCATGGGAGCGGGGGAGCCGGGCAGCCAGGCGGCCATCAAGATCAACACCGGGCAGACGCGCGGCGAGATCGACAAGAAGATCTTCGGTAATTTCATCGAGCATCTGGGCCGCTGCATCGACGGCGGGATATTCCAGGAAGGCTCGCCTTTGTCGGACAAGGAAGGATTCCGCAAGGACGTTCTGGCCGCGGTAAAAGGTCTGGACGTGCCCCTGTTGCGCTGGCCGGGCGGCAACTTCTCGTCGAACTACAACTGGATGGACGGGATCGGACCGCGCAATCGGCGGCCGCGCCGGCTCGAAATGGCGTGGGGAACGGTCGAAACCAATCGTTTCGGCACCCATGAGTTCATGGATTACATCGCCAAGCTGGGAACGACGGAACCGTACATCTGCGTCAATCTCGGCACCGGCACCTGGACCATGGCCCAGCAATGGGTCGAATACGTCAACTCAGGCCAGGACACCACGATCACGCGGCTGCGCCGCAAGAACGGCCGGGCCAAGCCCTGGAAGGTGAAGTATTGGGGCCTCGGCAATGAAATGGACGGCCCCTGGCAGATGGGTCACCGCACCGCCGAGGATTACGGCAAGTTCGCGCTCGAAGCCGCCAAGCTGATGCGCCTGACCGATCCCGACATCAAGCTCATCGCGGCGGGAGCGTCGAATTTCCGTCCGGGCTCGGACTGGATCGGCTGGAACAAAACCGTCCTGGATTGGCTGAAGGACTACGCCGATTACATTTCGCTGCATCTTTATGTCGGCAATCCGAACAACGATTTCGGCGATTTCGTCGCCAGTTCGCTCGAGATGGATCAACGCATCGAAACGCTGTCCGGCGCCATCGACGCGGCGATGGCCGGCCGCAAGGACGGGCGCAAGATGTACATCGCGCTCGACGAATGGAATGTGTGGTACCGCGCGCGCGGCGCTTCGCAGCGCGGCCGGCGTATCTTGGAAGAGCATTACAATCTGGAAGACGCACTGGTGATCGCGACTTTCCTGAACTCCCTGGTCAATCATGCCGACACGGTGAAGATCGCCAATCTGGCGCAGCTGGTGAACGTGATCGCGCCGATCTTCACCAACGACCACGGCCTGTTCCTGCAGACCATCTATTATCCGCTGCAACTGTTTGCCAACAATGTCAGGGGCAACAGCCTCAAATTGCAGGTGGAGGCCCCGACCTACAAGAGTCGACGGTTCGATAACATCCCTTATATCGACGCCTCCGGATCGGCGGACGGCAATACGCTTGTTATCAACGTCGTCAATCGTCACCAGGACCAGCCGATGTCTGTTGCGATGGCGCTGGAGGACAAGAGCTTCGCCGGCCCGGTCACGGTCTCGGAAGTCAACGGCCCCGACATCAAGGCGATGAACGATTTTGGCAAGACGCAAGTCAGGACGAACACCACGACCGTCGCCGCAACCGGCAATACGCTGACCTACAGCTTCCCGCCGCACTCCTACACGCAGATGAAAGCGACATTGGCTTAGGTCATGGACCGCACGGCGGTAGACAAAAACACACAATAAGTGTGTTCTTGCAATATGAACCCAGCATTCCGCATTGGAGATGTTCCCATCGCCGGCTGTGTGTTGACCGCGCCGATGAGCGGCGTGTCGGACCTGCCCTTCCGGCGTGCGGCCTCGAAGCTGGGTGCGCCCTATGTCGTGACCGAGATGGTGGCTTGCGAGACGCTGGCTCAGGGGCGGCCGGACGTCGTGCGCCGCGCGGCGGTGGGCGAGGGCCTGCCGCTGATGGTCGTCCAAATTGTCGGGCGCGAGGCGCGCTGGATCGCAAAAGGAGCCGCGATGGCGCAGGCGTCGGGCGCCGATATCATCGACCTCAACATGGGATGTCCCGCCAAGGAAGTGACCGGCGGGCTATGCGGCTCCGCGCTGATGCGAGACCTCGACCACGCCGAGCGTCTGATCGATGCGGCGGTAGGGGCGACCGACCGGCCGGTCACAGTGAAGATGCGGCTGGGCTGGGACGATGCGTCCAGAAATGCGCCGGAGCTTGCCGCGCGCGCGGAACGCTGCGGCGTGAAGGCGATCACGGTCCACGCGCGGACGCGCCAGCAATTCTACAAAGGTTCGATCGATTGGCGCGCTGTGGCCGAGGTGAAGGCGGCAACCCGCCTGCCCGTGATCGTCAATGGCGACATAGTCGATGAGGTTTCCGCCCGCGAGGCGCTGCGGCAGTCTGGCGCCGATGCCGTTATGATCGGACGTGGCGCCTGCGGCCGGCCATGGATTGCCGCCATGGTCGACCGAGCGTTGCAGACAGGCAAGGCGATTACCGAGCCCGACCTCACGCAGCGCTTGGACATTGTCCTCGATCATTTTCGGGACAGCCTGCGCTTCTATGGCGACAAGCTTGGCTTAAAGGTCTTTCGCAAGCATTTGGGCTGGTATGTCGAAGGCGCGCCTTGGCCGCCGAGTGCGCAAGCGCGCCGTGCCGTGAAGTCGCAACTATGCCGGCTCAACGATCCTTGCGACGTGGAAGCGGGATTGATCGGCTTGTGGGGGATGCCGCAACGAGGAACAATACAATGACGAAAGACGAAGTGACCAATTGGGCGCTCGCCAACGGCTGGCAGATGATGGGCGGCTATCCCAGCTTGCCCAAACCGCGTCAGCCCGATGTGGCAATCGTCCGTCTGGTGCTGAAGGCGACCGTTGCCAGTCTGGAAATCAAGACACCCGTCGGAAGATGGGAAAAAGTTGCCGGCGAAAGTTATTCCAAAATCGTAGCCGATCCTGAAACCGGGATGCCTGGCGGACTTGGTCTGGCCACGATCTCCGGGCTCACAACGCTGATGCGGGACAACAAGGACCGTCTGATTTTCGCCAAAATGAAAGGGCCGTAGGCCCGACAACTCCGCAGGCGGTTTCTACTCGTAATGAAGCGCGTCGATCGGATTGAGGTTTGCGGCTTTTCGCGCCGGATAGTAGCCGAAGAATATCCCTACCGCCGCGGAGAACGAAAACCCATACAGGATGGCGGCAAACGAGACCTGGGTCGGCCATTGGGCGAGCGAGGAAATGATGTATGACGCGATGATCCCGACAATGATTCCGACTACCCCGCCGGTCACGCTCAACAGCACGGATTCGACCAGGAACTGGAGCAGCACCTGAACCCGTCGCGCGCCGATCGCCATACGGATGCCGATCTCCCGAGTCCTTTCGGTGACGGACACTAAAAGGATGTTCATGATCCCGATGCCGCCGACGAGCAGCGAGATGGATGCGACCATCGCCAGGAGCGCGGCCATGACTTGGCTGCTGCTCTCTTGCGCTGCCGCGACCTGACTGAGGTTGCGGACACTGAAATCGTTCAGTTGGCCGGTTCGGATGTGGTGGCGTCGCGCGAGAGTCGCAATGACTTGGCTGATCGCCGTGTTCACCAGGTCGGCTCCCCCGGCCTGGACGTAGATGCTGTTGACGTAACCGGTCATGCGGGGACTGATGCCGAAGGCGTTGGGCGCCGGCGGGTAGTTGACGCTGACCTGGTCCTGAGCCGATTGCGGTGCGGCGACGCCCAAGACTTTGCGTTCGGCCGTGTTGAACGGGATCATAACAATGTCGTCCTGATCCTGCCCAAAGCCCGTCTGCCCCCTGCCGACGAGGAGCCCGATCACCCGCATGGGAACGCCCTTGATCAGGATGATCGCCCCGATGGGGTCCTCGCCGGGAGGAAAGAGGTTCTGGTAGACCGTCTGGCCGATCAGGCAGACCGTCTCGGCTGCGTCGTTTTCCTGTTCGGTCATGGTGCTGCCCTCGGCGATGTTCCAGCTGACGATGTCCAGATAGCTCGGCGTCACGCCTTGGATCGAGGTGCTCCAGTTCTGGTCGCCATATTCGACTTGGCCGGACTGGCGGGTGAGATAGCTAACCCGTTGGACGGCGGGATCGTCGTGCAGGATCGTCTCCGCGTCGGTCACGGTCAGGGTGGACGCGCTGCCCGCCCCAGAGCGAACGCCGCCGGCGCCCGATGCGCCCGGCTGGACGACCACCATGTTGGTGCCCAAGCTTTCTAGCTGTTTCTTCACTGCGGCGCTGGCGCCGTCTCCGATGGCGACCATTGCGATCAGCGCGGCCACTCCGATAAAGACGCCGAGCATGGTCAAGGCCGAGCGCAGCTTGTTGCGTGCCAAGGCTTGTAAGGACGCAAAGAAGATCATCGACAGGAAGGCCGTGCGAAAGCCGGAGTCGCCGCCGAGAAGCGGGGCGCCAGCCGCACCCGCCATTGGCGCGCCCGTGGTCGCGCTCGCGGTCGGTTGATCCGGCGTTCCAACGGCAACTTGATGCTCGTCCGAGAGAACATGGCCGTCGCGCATCACGATCATGCGATCCGCATAGGCGCCGATATCCGACTCGTGGGTCACCAAGATCACCGTGACGCCTTGCTCGCGATTGAGCTTGCGGATGATATCCATGATCTCGTGCGAAGTACGCGTATCGAGGTTGCCGGTCGGCTCGTCGGCAAGCAGCACGGCGGGCTTGTTGATGAGGGCACGGGCCAGCGCGACGCGTTGTTGTTGTCCCCCGGAGAGCTGGCTAGGCGTATTGTCAGCACGGTCCGCCAGACCGACGCCTGCAAGCATCTCGCGGCCGCGGTCGTTTCGTTCCTTCGAGGTCAGCGCCGCGGCGGCCCCATAAAGCAACGGCAGTACGACATTCTCCAGCGCACTCGTACGGGCCAGCAGATTGAAGCTCTGGAACACGAAGCCGATGCGCCGACTGCGGATGTCGGCGAGCTGCGGTTCGGACAGATGCGCCACGTCGCGGCCTTCAAAGACGAATTGGCCGCTGGTCGGCCGGTCGAGGCAGCCGATGATATTCATCAAGGTCGACTTGCCAGACCCGGACGATCCCATGATGGCGACAAATTCGCCGCGATCGACGGAAATGCTGACCCCTTGCAGCGCATGAACCTCGGTATCGCCGAGCTTGAAGGATCTGGTGAGGTCAATGAGGTTGACAACGGGGTCGGCCATGTCGGTCGCCCTTCTAGAGGTGCAGCGAAGAGGTGGACGCCGCCTGAGACTTGCCCACGTTGCCCGCCGCAGCCACGGATATGACGACCTGATCTCCGAGCTTCAGATCGCCCGCCTTGATCTCGGCGAAGGTATCGTCATCGAGCCCCACCGTGACAGGGACCGCGACCAGCTTGCCGTCCCGCTCCACCCAGACCACCCGTTGTGCTCCGTTGGCGGTCTTGACGACTCCGTGCTTGGCCGCGCCCGTCGGCGTGAACCGCAGCGCCTGGGATGGGACCCTGAGCACGTTCCGCGACTGGGCTTTGACGATCTTGGCGGTCGCCGTCATCCCCGGTTTGAGCAACAACTGCGGATTGGCGACCGTAATCACCACATCGTAGGTGATCACGTTCTGCACGCTGATCGGCGCCTGTCGGACCTGGGCCACCTGCCCGCGGAACGTTTTGTCCGGAAAGGCGTCGACCGTGAAGCTGGCATCGGCGCCTTTAACGGCGCCGGCGATGTCGGACTCGCTGACGTTGGTGTCGACCTGCATCTTGGTCAGGTCGGTGGCGATCAGAAACAAAGTCGGGGTCTGAAAACTCGCGGCCACGGTCTGACCGGCGGTGACATTGCGCGACACCACCGTGCCGCTTACGGGCGAGACGATATTCGTATAACCTAGATTGATCTGAGCGGCCTTCAGCACCGCGGCTTTCTCGGCGACCTGCGCGGCATCAAGATGGGTGAGCGCAAGCGCCTGATTGTTGGCGTCGCGCGCGGCGTCGTCGGCATCATGGGAGATTGCGTTCTCTTTGAGCAGAACGTCGTCGCGCGCTTGAGTGAGTTGGGTATAGACGAGATTGGCTTGGTCCTTGGCGAGCTGGGCCTTGGTCGTGTTCAGCTCGGCCTGATCCTGATCCACAACAATCTGATAGGGTTTCGGATCGATCTTTGCGCATAGCTGACCCGTATGGACGCGCGTGTTGTAATCGCAGTTGAGCGTCTGGATCGTGCCTGAGACGTAGGATCCCACTTGCACGGTAACCACTGGATTGACCGATCCGCTGGCGGTGATGGTGGTGACGACATCTCCTCGCGTTACCGCCGCCGTCACATAGCTTATCGGCGCGGCGCGGAACGCAATCCAATAGACGGCCGCGCCAACGACGACAGCCGCCGCCGCAGCCAGGAGCCCAATCTGTTTCCGATTTAAGCGGCCGATCATGGATGCAACGCGACGTGCGAACGCGCGGACGTTTTGTTCTGCCACGAGAGGTGTCAAGGCGGAGCGCTCGCGCTAAGAGAAAGACGCATGCCGGTGCGCACCTAATGTCCGACGCGCCGCATGGTCGTGGTGAAATGCAGCAGATGCATCGTGCTCTACCGCTCTGTACGCTGCGATCATGATTTCTCCACTCGAGCCCCGTCAGGCGTTGCGGGGCGGTAGCCTAGACCGTCAAAGTTCGCCGCGAGAGGGCCGGAAACTACTCAGGGCCGCTGGTTCGCTGCGGGCCGGTGCACGGCGTCGGGAGGGATGCGTTCCGGCAGAAGCAACGCGCGACTCGCCATATGATGCAGCCGCCAGCAGCCTATGAATCCTGCTGTGAGAACAAATGGATCAAGAACGGCCATTCGCGCGGCCCTCATAGGGGTACGCACCCGCGCAGGCAATCACAGCAATAATGGTTTAATTCGGTCGCCCTGGAAGGGGTTTCTCATGCCCTCGTTGGCTATGTCGTCGTCCTGATCGTCGTTGGCGTACTGCTCCGGCTCGTCAGCACTTACATCCCGATGGACGAAAAAATTAAGAGCATCCTCATCGCCCTTGAACGCTGATGGAAAATCAAAGGCCGAGTCGCTCTCGGGCAAGGCTCCGGTTGAGAGTGCGCAGTTCTGTTCCTACAGCGCCACTCGTACACCCGCCCGAATCCGACCGTGGAGTCATTCAGGCAGCCTATACGGCGAAAGTTTTCATTACCTCTTTGGGGCGATGTTGGATGAAGAGGAGATAGATAACAGCCGGCGCATCCGAGTACCGCCGGCCTTACTCTCAGTTCTTGAACCACCCACGTCTGCCTGCCGACGACCCAATGGCCGGTTACGATATAGCGTGGCTGTGGGAAAGAACCCAGTCTCGACGACCGGCGTCGTTGAAGAAGTGCATTGCCGCGCGATTTCGGCAGTTTATCGGTCCCGACCCGTTCAAAAACATCTCGTGATTAGCGATGCCGGATAGAACGCTTAGCGCCACGATGACCAAATTATGGGTGGCGGTTTGCACGAGAGAGTAAAAATCGCGGATCGCAATCCAATAGGTCGATGCACGCGTCCCGACTTGGTGATCTTTGGCCAAAATCGAAACAGCAATGCGGGATACGGCTCGCGGCGATGCACAAAAACTCCGCACTCCCTCGCTCGCCTCCACGAGCACCATCCCTGCAGAAAACAGAGTGTCGGCGCACGACCGCGCCTGCCCCAAAGATGGCGGCCTCATTACCCCACACCGTTGTTATTTGTCACAAACCAGCCCTTGCCCAGACGCCTATTGGACTTAGCGGCCCAATGGGGGGTAACCACCCTCTATTGCGCAACTATGAGCCCGTATGCTTGCTGAGCGTAATGATGTTTACATGAAGCCTCGCAGCGCACAAGATCATGGTGAAGGAATACTTAAGAATCGCAATAACCACTTGACATAAAACTTGGAATCGATAGGCGCGCCCGCGAGGCATCGGGCCTGAGATTGGCTTCTGTTGGCCACTCCATCAGGCAAAACTGCTTCCATAATCGAATACCGAATGACTGCGAAACATTCGCAGAAATGCGTGTAATTTTATTAGCTTCCCGACCAGTCCGCCGCGCCGCCTTTTGAGGGATGCGTAGGGAAGGCTTGGGCCACGCCGAGCCCCAGCAATGTGGCGTACATCAAGGCCACGGCCGGCATCTGCAGGCTGAAATCGACACTGGAATGGACGGCTACCAGAACAGTTGCCCCAACGGCAACTAGAGAATAGAGCCGATTGCGGCGCCGTATCCGGACACCGCGAATGCATATGACAAACAGCCATGCCATCGCACACCACCAGGCGATGGCTGCCGGCAGGCCCAAACCCGCCGCGAATTCCAGATAGTCGCAATGAGCCTTGTCCATGACGAAGGGAAAAACTTGCGTAGCATAAAGCAGATAAGCATCCTGGAACGTGCCCAGCCCGAGGCCGAACCAAGGCGCATCGGCAATCATGCGGCTTGTGACTGCCCATAGCGCCACGCGAACATTGTCGGCTGTTCCGGCGTCAACGAGTTGGCTGAGCCGCTCGCCTAACGAGTCGCCGTTGAAGATAACCAGAAACAGCAAAGGCAGAACCGCGACCAGAGCGCCTGCACCCGTCCAAAGACGTGTGGAACCGCGTCGCGTTACCAACAATGACGTCAGCGCCAGCGCCACAATCCCACTCATCGTGGCAGCAAAGCCCGCGCGCGAAGCCGATGCCACAACACCGGCAAGGGACAATAACGTGGCCACTACAATCGGGGTACCACGGCCAAACGTAAACTGCATGATCGTCAAGGCCAGTTGGCGTGGGCCGCGCTTGGGGACGATAGACTCATTTCCTAGCGCGAATAATTTTGTGATCGCAGCCATGGTGGCCAGGCCGCAATAGGTGGCGAAGCTATTGCGATTCATGAAGGGGCTGGACACCGATCCGCTATGATATGGCACTGCGTAGAAAACGTCGTTTTGTGTCGTTCCGACGAGCCCAAACACAAGGCCATAAAGCGCATATGCCGCGCCGATCACGATCACGGCGTTGAGAAGCTGTGCCGCCGTTTCCGAATGCCGCGCCATTGAGAAGACCAACCAACAGGCCATAACGGCGCTGGAGAGCTTCAAAAGCTCTGCCTCGGTTCGCCAGGGATTAATCGAAATCACGTCAGGAATTTGCCGCCCAAAAATATGCGACGTCATCGCCCAGAGCGGATGGGCCCAGTCCGGTGGAACGATGGGCAGCATCTGCACGCAAGCCCAAGCCAAGACGAGAACGGCAAGTACGAGCGGGACAAGCACAAGCCGCAGATTGGGCCATATCGCATCGATGCGCCCAACATTCGATGACACCCACAAGATCCAACACAAGGCGATGAGGATTTCCTGAAGGCCCGCGCCCCAGCTGATGGCGCCACCAAGCGGAAACGGCGACCAAGCAAGTATCGCGACATAGAACCAGACCATCGCGCGCCTAGTCCATTGGCGAATTTGCTCGAGAGGCCATTGCTGAGGAGAGTCGCTAACGGTCATGAGGAAAACCGCTTGCTCATGGTGAGAGTGGAAGCTGGCGGCGTTGGAGCGAGAGCCAGCGGTTCATATCCCGCAGTTCATCCTGTTGGCTCGCAAAAGCGCGCGTCACAAGGCTCACACCCTCCGACGAAAAAAGAAGCGGACGAATCTGGCCGCGCAACAAAGGTTCTTCCCAAAGCATCCTGGTCTGTTCCAGGGCTTGTGCCTGAGCGTCGGCATCAAGATATGGCCACAGCATAGCCGCATCCAGTGCCCGTGGTCCGACCAGCCAGTACTCATGCGGTGCGAGCAAAAGCGCTTGCCCCAGCGCCCTTGCCGCATTCCGTTTATCGGTTGCAAGCCAGGCTTCCGACAACAACGTCCAGCCGCGTGCCGAGGCGGGTACTTGCGTTAGGCCTTGAGTCAGCGTCGGCACCTGGCTGAGAGGCTGTGCTCCACTGCGCAGAGATGCCTCCGCGCGCGCGATAGCGGCGTCGCCATCTCTTGGGTCGGCCCGCCCAAGCGCCACAACCGCATCTTCATAAGCGGCCTTCGGCATTGGGACCTGTGCGATCATGTAAACGGGTACTGGGATCGCTGCGTCGACGGCAAATCCGTCAAGCAAGTGAGGGACTGCGAAAGCGCCCAGCGCAATCGCCGGGATCAAGCAAAGAATGCCTGTGGCCACTTGACGAAACACATTCATTGACGAGCTCCATCTGGCTGCCTGCTCATCGTCGGCCCATTATTCGTGGTAGTACTTTTCGTAATGGTAATAGCTGTGATAGCCGTAATTATAGTAGCTATAGCGCTCGCTGTCGGCCCGGGCGAATGCAATGCCGGCGACGTTTACATGGGCATCCGCCAGTGCACGCAACGCAGTCACGGCAGCTTCACGCGGCGTCTTCTCCCATCGGACCACGAACAACACCGTATCCACCAAACGACCTAGTATCTTCGTATCATTGATAGGCAGCACGGGTGCAGAATCGATAATCACCAAGTCAAAGACGATTCGGAGCTTGGCGATCAGTTGTTGCATGGCGTTCGACGCCAACAGATCGGCGGCGCTTGCCGGGGTATGAAGACATGGAAGCACAAAGGCATCCGTCCGCGTGTCCTTGGAAATGCACTGGTCCAAGGGATATTCGTTCGTCAGAGCCTCGACCAATCCGCGTTGAAATTCATTCTTTCCAATCGTCTTTGCAAGAGATGGGCGGCGAAGATCTCCATCGACGATAATTGTCTTGAGGCCGCTGCGCGCGGCCACCCGCGCCAGACTGAGGGCAATTGTCGTCTTGCCTTCGTCGGGAACAGAAGACGTTACGACAACGACCTTTGGCGGGTTGTCGACATTGGTAAGCGTTAGTCCAAGCTGCAGCCCTCGAACGGCTTCCGTAAAAGATGACGTTGGCTTGTCGACCACAAGGTCTGCTGCATTGATCGGAGTTTTGTCGGAACTGGCAATCTCGGGTATCGTCGAAATGACCGGTACGCCCAGCAGAGCTTCGAGTTGCGCAGTCGTCCGAAATCCCAAATTCATGCGCTCCGCCGCAAAGGCAAACATCAGCCCCAGGATTAGACCTGCGGGTATAGATATACCGATAGCAAGCATCTTGTTGGGGAAGCTCGGCGATTGTGGCACCTCGGCATTTGAAATAATGCGTGCATCCGGTGTCTGGATGCCTTCCTGCCCCTGCGTTTGATTGAGACGTCCCAAAAAGGCTTCGTACATGGCGCGCGTCGATGTCGCCGCCGATTGCAGCGCTGTTAATTGCACTTCGGCCTGATTCTGACCTGCCCCTTGTGATTCGAGCTGTTGCAGGCTTTGCGTCAGGGAAGACACATGGGACTGCGCGACCTCGACATCATTCTTCGCCGAGTCGACAACGCGTTGCACTTCCTCCGCGATCTTGGCGTCGAGAGCTTCCTTCTGCGCTTCCAGATCGAGCATCTTGGGATGCCGCGGCCCGTATTTCGTCGACAGGTCCGCCATCTGGCCATTCAGAGCCGATTCCTGTGCGCGTAGCGCCCCAATCACCAGAGAAGCCATAACTTGGGCCGAATCCGCGGCACGTCCGGTTTTTGCCAAAGTGTATAGACGCCCGTAATTCGACTGCTTCTCGGCGAGGTCGGTCTTGGCAAGTGTCAGCTGGCTGTTGATGTCCGCAATCTGCTGATCAATAACCGAAAGACCATTGGCCGTCGTCGTAATGTTGTGTTCGGCCTTGTATTGCTGGACCGCGGAATCCGCAGCTTGAGCCTCGTGAGAGAGATCGCCGATACGGCCTGACAGCCACTGTGTTGCCTTCTGGGTCGCTTCGAACTTAGCCTCGAGCTGGTCTTCAACATAGGCATTGGCGATGGCATTGGCGATTTGTGCTGCCTTATCGGCATTTGGCGATTCAAATGTCACTTTCATCGCAGTCGACAGGCCTATTGGCGCAACTGTGAGACCGTTCAAGAGCCTATGAATAACCTTAGTGTGTTCCAGATCTTGGCCGCGGGCGTCAGCCTGCGTCTTCGGACTTGCGGCCAACCAAGCGAGCGGATTCATATATTTCAGGATCAGACTCAATCCACTGAGGCTGGGATTAAATTCGGGATCCTGCTGTAGCTTCAACTTGTCGACGACACGCCCCGCCAGTTCGAGCGATGTCAGAATCTGCACCTGGTTCTGAACCGTCGCCTGACTGTCCGTTAGACCGGATAAAACAGCGGCTGTGTCTTCGACATTGTTTTTCCGTTCGTCGAGCATGACCACGGCGGTTGCCGAATAGAGCGGTGTCATCATCGTAACGATGATGCCCACAAGCACGACAACCGTGACTGCTGTGCCCAGGATGATGTGCCGCCAAACGCGAATGATTCGCAAAAAATCCGTCAGGCTTAGACCGGGGTCGCTCGTGATCTGAAACCCGTCTTGTTCATCCGGAACAATCAATTCAGATGGCGTGGTATTTTTTTGCACTGTCATTTCACGATGCTCATAAATCTTTTATCGCAGTCGATGCGACAGCCCTCGGACTGGCATTCGAACTAGTACGGCACAAACAGGGCTGGCTCCAGGCGGTAGTGGGACGTGCCCGGCCGCCCACTGCAAGGTCTGTTATCATATTTGACTGCGCTTGGCACATAGTGCAGCGACCACCCCGGTGCTTTTCTAGCACCGTGCTGAGCCTGCACCTCAGTAAAAATCTCAGATGTGCAGATGGAGGCCAACATTCACCGTATCGTCGGTGTAATTGATCCCGGAGGAATTCGAGGAACGCTCGCTGTAATTATAGTTCACGTCCAAGCTCATATAGCGATTGAGGAGATATTTGATGCCGACTCCTGCGCCGGGATAATTGTCTGTCCGCGTCGTGCCGATGAAACGACTGTCCGTGTAAGACACATAGCCTTGCAGGATGATATTCGGCCGAAATTCATAATCGGCGCTCAGACTGCCCACCCTGTTGTCGCTCGCCGAGGCTCCGGAAATGACGACATCTTGAAGTTGGCGACTGCCATTCAAATGGACCGTCAGCAACGGTGACGCATACCAGTCGAGCCGCACGCCGAAATCAAGACCTGATATGTCTCGAAGAGGCAACGGCACGTTCTGTGGATAGAATTGCTCGAGATAGCCAGCAAACACCTCACCACTGAGAAGGTGGGTGAGCTGCATATCCAGACCGCCGTCAAAATGATAACCGTGCGAAGAACGGTCCAGACCGGAACGATCAAACAGGTGGTCGAAATTCCGCCCGTCGTAGGACGCCTTCACAAATCCGGAATAGCCGGGCGAAAAGTCGTAGAAGATCTTGGCATAGCCCTGATATTCGTCCTCGTTCCGGTCGCTGTTGTACAGTAGACCGCCGCCGATCTCCGGCGTACTCGTCCAGTCGTAGCGGTCGAAGCTGCCGCCAAAGCCGATGCCCAGGCGATTGGGTTGGTAAGCCGTTATGACCTCAGCGTGGGTTTGGTAATAGCGGTTGGGCGAAGCCTGATAGCCGACAATATTGTTGGGTGCCGACCAAAGCTCGTGCATCTCGCCATAGTAGACGTTCGCCGTCAGCACCGCAGCTCGCGAAATATCCAGCCGCCCATCTGTTCCGACTTTCCAGTCCATCAAATTCTGATCGCTAAACTTCAGGTAGTTGTAATTGTTCAGACCGGCATAGATTTCAAAGAAATGGCGGCCCCATTGCGACTGCAGCCGCAGCGTCGGGGACTCCGTAAAGAAATAGTCCGATTGCCCCGTCGGCAGCCGGAAAACGTTGTCGTCATAACTTCCGAACAGATCAAGTAAGGGAAACAAGCGGAATCCGCCCAGTGGGATACCCTTGGCATCATACTCGGGCCGGGCACGATCCATCACGCCCACATCCATAGGCGTCATTCCAATATAGGTCGGCGCAACATAGTTCTGTGCCTTCGCCGGGACCGCCGCAGCAAGCCCTACAATGAAAGCGCACGCAATTAACCTTGCTGCGTATTTAGGATAATGCATTTCAACATCCCCACACCTTCTCGGCCCAATCGCAATTTTCTTATTTTGTATGCTGTACCGGGAACTTGTCAGAGTTTGGTGCACGACGGGTTCAAGCAACCACCACCCCCGCCGCCGCCACCGCCACCGGAAAATCCGCCGCTGAACGAATTGCCAAGATTGCCGCCGCCGGTCAACCCGCCGCCGGCAAGGCCGCCAGTCGTACCGGTCGCCGTCGGACTAGAACCCGCAATCGAAGCAAGATTGGAATATCCAAGCGACGTCGCCGTCGATTGAAACGCCAAAATCTCGCCTGACTTACCTTCGTTCGCAACCGTCGAGGCGATCGTTGAAGCGACGGACACGTTCGTGGCAGATTCCACTGCCGCGGCCATTGCCAGACCGCCCCCGATCGCATCGGATGAGACACAGCCGCCTGCCTGTTCGGCGTAACTCATGATCGCCGACGTAATCGCAGCCGTGGCGTCGCGTCCATAGATCGCGATCGCATTTTGAATTGCCTGTGAAATTGCGGCCTCAACGGCCACACTATTGCAATGCGCGGACTGAAGAGAACTTACCAGCGATGCCTGGATCGCAGACAACTGCGTGCTATCCAACGTCGTCTGGGCATATGCAGGCGTGCTCGTCAGAACGAGCGTGCCGGTTGCCGCCGACATACCCAATACCGCGCTGAGAACCGCAGCAGAGACGTTGGTTCCTAGCCGCAAACTCTTGAGCATTTTCATAGCTGCCCCCACACCAAACGACTTCCGCATGATCGCGGACCGTCGACGTCAGATTTCACACTCGCAATAAAGTGCTCTATAAGATACCCCGCAGGTCAAGAATTCACAACCTATGCGCACCGACTTATTTGTGAAGTTCTGATAAAATCACACCTTCGTGGCGTTGGCGCTACCCAAGAAAGCAACAATTAGCTGCTAAAATAGGCAACCACACGATTCACGGCAAATACATAACTGATACTATTGGGGAAAAATTTTCTTAGAAAAGACGCTCCGCAATTCTCACAATGTCACCAGGGGCAATTTTTGTGGTGGAATCAGCAGGAAAGGTCTCTTCTTTGGTATCGCCGGTATGCCGTATGTAGACCTCGCTATCGTCGGCTCTGTAAGTGTAGCCCCCAGCTAATGCGACGGCACCAAGGACGGTAAGTCCGTTCTCATAAGGATATTCGCCAGGCTTGTTGACCTCGCCCATGATGTAGAATGGCCGGTAATTTTCGACCTCGACGCTCACTTTGGGGTCTTTTAGATAGCCATTCTGTAGAGCTGTTACGACCTCGGCCACGAACTCGTGGATCGTCAGACCCGCAGCTTTCACCTGCCCGACGAGCGGCAATTGAACCTGACCAGAACCGTCAACTAAAAACTCTCCGCTTAAGTCGTCCTCGCCGTAAATGTTGATCCGCAGCTTGTCGCCGGTCCCTAAATGATAATTCTCATCTGTTATGCCGGTACCGGCGATCGGCATCGGTATCGGCATAGCCGCGGTCGCCGCCGGTGGCGCCTCGCTTGACGGAGGGGGCATGCCTACGACGGAAGGTACGCTGGGGCCCGGAAGGCTCGTGCCCTGCGCGAAGGCTGGCACACTAAGCTGCCAGAGACCTGCAAGAGCGAAAAACAAAGCAATCACAAATGCTTGCAGCTTACGCCTTATATTGATCACTGATCTTTGTCCCATACGCATACAGCCATGATCTTACCAGCAAGTTTTTTGCCACGCATCATTCTGCATGGGAATCTACTGCAACGAGAAAAGAACAATTCTCGCCGTCCAGCACGACAGTTGTAAGACGGCCTGTGGCGTAGGCTCCAGTATCCACACCGATCCGATTGGCACGCCGGACCGGGCGCTCCGACGGCGTGTGACCATGGACGATAACCTTATCGAGCCGACGATCGGTCAGCAGAAACTCTTCGCGTATCCACATCAGGTCCTGCGGCGATTGTCGATCGAGCGCTATGCCAGGGCGCACGCCGGCATGCACGAACATATAGTCACCCGCGACATAGAAGTATTTGAGTTCGCTAAGAAATTTCAAATGTTCTGGTGGGCATTTGGTGGCAAAGTCGTTACGCGCCTCCGCAAAAGCTTCGTCATCGTCAAAACGCGGCGGCTTTACGCCATAACTGAGTAACGTCTCGGCTGCGCCATAGTCGCGCCAAATTCGGTAAATGTTTGCGTCCTCGAGGAAATCGAGCACCGACTGCTCGTGATTGCCGCGCAGATAGACGATGTCCCAGCCGGGCCAAGCCAGTTGCAAGAGGTGATCGATCACTTCCTTTGATTGAGGCCCTCGGTCGACGTAATCGCCTAGGAATACTAAGGAATTTTGCCGATTCTCCGACCCGGCATGTGTCCTGATCTGGGCTAGTAGTTCCTTCAACAGGTCCATGCGGCCGTGAATGTCGCCGACCGCATAAACGCGTGTCCCCTGGGGTACCTTTGGCAACGAGCGCTCTTTGTTCAGGAAGCGACTAAACCACCCCTGACGCCCGCCTGTTGCCTCTGCGCCCATTGCCATTTGGCCGATATCCCGTTGAGGGCGCCACTGATAGCCCACCCTCTCCACAACGACAAACTAAACCGAATTCGCAGTCGATCGCCGATTTTTCCATCTACGGCGGGGATACGACCCTCTAGAACGCACAAGGAACGCGAGACCATTTCAGGGCAAGAATAATCGATAGAATTTTATACAAACCAATTGAAAACAAAGGGAAAAGTTGAGCTCGGAACCTAACGCGGCTGAAAACCCGCCGCCCCTACCCTTGCACCTGGGTAGTGGGAGTACGGCTCATGGGCCGAGTGCTGGCAAGGCTGGCTGTCGTAGTGCTGTTTGCGAGCTTCGTTTCAGGCTGTGCAACCTCCGTGTCCAACGTCGGATCGATCCCTCCCATACCCCCGCTATTTTCGCCGCCCGCGGCGTCTTCATTCCCGCCGACCGCCGCGGTGATCTCTTCGTCGTCTGTGGCGGCCGCGGTTCCCCCCGGCTTCATTAGTTTCTGCATACGCTTCCCTGACCAATGTCAGGCGCCGCAAGGCGCCCCCGCAACAATCACGCTGACCAGCGACGCTTGGCGGAAGCTCGAACAGGTCAATTCAGCCGTGAACGCGTCGATCTGGCCCGAGGACGATCAATCCCATTACGGTCGTGCCGAATACTGGACCATCCCGACCGACGGGTACGGCAATTGCCACGATTATGCCCTGACGAAGCGCAAGCAGCTGATCGACGCCGGCTTTCCGGAACCGGCGCTACGCATCGCGATCGTAATTACGCCGCGCGAGGAGCGCCACGCAGTGTTGACGGTCGCCACCGACAAGGGCGATTACGTGCTCGATAATCTCAACGGCGACGTCGTAGCCTGGAACGCCACAGGTTACACCTGGATCGAACGCCAAGATCCTACGCGTCCGCTCGGCTGGGTGTCGCTGCAGCCATCCATGATAGTCGCGGCGAACGACGAGCATACTGTCGCCAGCATCACACCCCCGGCACAGCCCATGTCCAGCACGTCGATCAGAGAATAAAGCAGGCGAGACCGGCGATGATAAGTATGTGACAAAACGTATATCGTTAACTTCAAGAGTATGCACTTTGTCACACGAACCGAACGAAGGCACTTTCTGATACGTCGCTGCAAATCATCCAAAGCTTGGAGGATTTGCAAAGATCATTCCGATTCCTAATGTTCATTTTCTTATGCATTAAGAGTCATAGTGCTCATAATAATGAGCATTACAGTGCCCCGAACGGCAGAAAATTCGCTGGGTTCTCAGGGGCATAGTGGCCACAACGCGTCGGCGTACAGATCGGCCAAAACATCGGCCAAAGGACCGGCCAATTGTTCTGGTGCTTTTCAGTTTTCTCATTTATATACATGTGGTTATGAAGGCGATAAAATCGGCCAAAGATGACCTGATTGAGAGCGTTCAGCGCATTGAACCGGCACGCCTTGAGGAAGTGTCGGAAGCCATCTCCGATGTGGTTGCCGAACTTTCGGCCGCATCGGCCAAACTTGCGCATGCTTTGAACCCGCGCACCGCAGCCAACCTCGCTGGCCTCGTGCGGATTATGAACACCTATTACAGCAATCTCATCGAAGGGCATAACACGCGACCACGCGACATCGAACGCGCGCTCGCAGGAAATTTTGAAGGTGACAAAGAGCGCCGCAATTTACAGGCCGAAGCGGTAGCGCATGTGCGCGTCCAAGCCGAAGTTGATCTTATGCAGGCCGAGGGTAGATTGCCGGAACCGGCTTCGACGGAATTCATCCTATGGCTTCATCGCGAATTCTACCGTGATGCGCCCAAGGAAATGCTTCGCATTAAGGGGCCTGATAGCGAATTTCTGATGGAGCCCGGCGCATGGCGTTCTCGTCCAGAGCACGATGTCGCCGTCGGTCGGCATCTACCACCTTCAAGTGACCATGTTGCCGATTTCATGACGTATTTCGCCGAGCGTTACCGGTTCGACCGTCTCGGCAAATCGGCCCGTATCGTTGCCATACCCGCCGCGCATCATCGCCTGAATTACATTCATCCGTTTCCAGACGGCAACGGCCGCGTCAGCAGGCTCATGAGCCACGCCATGGCACACGCTGCAGGTATAGGCGCGCATGGGCTATGGTCGATTTCGCGAGGGCTCGCGCGCGGCCTTGAGAGTAGGGGCGACTACAAGAGCAAGATGGACTATGCCGATACGCCGCGACAGGGAGATCTTGATGGCCGGGGTAATCTCTCGCAACGCGCGCTGACAGATTTTATCTTGTGGTTCCTGACGGTGTGCCTCGATCAAGTGAACTTCATGTCGAGTCTCTTCGAACTCGACACCCTTGCACGACGGCTTCGGACCTATGTAGAGCGCAACGAGAAACTGAAGCCGGAAGCGGCTAGGCTTCTTGAGGAAGCCCTTATTCGTGGCGAATTCGAGCGCGGAGATGTACCGCGTATCACCGGTCTACCGGAGAGAACCGCGCGACGCGTGTTTAACGACGTGATTGCAGAAGGCCTATTGGCGTCGGATACGCCGAAGGGTGCCGTGTCGCTTCGCTTCCCCGTCGAGACGCTCGATTTCCTGTTTCCTCGCCTATTCCCTGAAACTTAGACGATGCGGGGATCAGAGGTCTTATTCGCCGCAAAATGTGCGGTGAATAAGCGCCCATTGCCGGAAAGAGTTTTCGATCACGCCGGGCATGCTATTCGCTTCTCACAAATTGCCGCTCCGCATGTACCTTTGCACAATGGGAAGCGCGACCGTCTGCGCCAGTACATTGCGCATTTTCGACCAAGATTTGGTGATCCTAAGATAAGTTAGAGCGGTTGCATTTCTTGTTCAAACCTCACTAATTTGTCAATAAAGATGGAAGAATCGCAACTTTGGCCATCGTGAGAGGATTAATGGGTACGCAAATATTGCGTCGGTGGCTCTTTGCATCGCTTGCGATCTCAAGTCTGATTGTCGTTTCGGTCCGCTATATCGACCGTCCGCTGGCGCGCCTAATGGCGCAGTTCCATTTGTTTCAAGCGCTTTTGGCCAAGGCTCCTGTGGAACTCCCTGTGATGATTGCACTGGCAAGCCTCGCCGTGTTGCTGGGGGGCAGCTACCTTGCGGCAGGCAAGCCTTTGCCAAAATGGGTTGCAGCCGGCATGTTGGCAGGCCTAGCCTTGGCGTGGAGCCTTTGCCTTATCGAATTCGTTCTCAAGCCCGTGTTTGGGCGCACGCCTCCGACTGCGTACTTACAGAACAGCCAATACGTGTTTCATTGGTTTTATTGGGGCGATGCGTTTGGATCGTTTCCATCCGGTCACACCGACCAGGCGACGGCGATCTTATCGATTCTGTGGGTTTTCTACCCGCGTTGGCGCTGGGTTTACGCCGGCGCCCTGTTTCTCTTGGCGTTCGCGCTCATACTAGGCGAATGGCATTTTTTGAGCGACGTCATCGCCGGCGGCTTTATCGGAACGTTATCGGGCGTCCTGATGATGCGGATCTGGGAAGATGTCGGAGAGCAAGACCAAAGCCTTCGGACCTCGGTCAAAGGGAAAGACTGAGGCCGAATGGGTGTCGCTGCAAATGCCTGAAAGAATGATCGCGGCGAACGACGAGCATACTGTCGCCAGCGTCACCCTATCCTGCTTATAATTTATTCGCTGTGAGCTATGGCCCCGCCCCACCTGCTTTGAGCACAGCCACAAATCTGGCGCGGAGTTGCAGATAGAACGCCCGTGGAAGCAACCCGTAGGCGACGCTGCCCATATCGCCCTGCACAGATGGCCGCAGGTCCTGCCCCGGCCAGGTGAATTGATTGGCTTCGGTTAGCACGACCCACGATCGCGCATCATCGAGGCCGAGACGCCTTTTCGTTTCGGCCGGAATTTCGATCGCCAGCGATGGGTTAGTTGGCGTGGAATGTGTCACCGGCAGGACCGTGACGAGCTGTTCTCCTTCAGCGTCCTGGGTAACAAGAATAACGGCGCATGGCCGATCCTTGACGCCCTCCTCCTGTCCCTTTCGATGCTCCTCAAGCCAGAGATACGAATAGCGAATGACAAGGCCTGGAACTGGTTGAGGAAGCGCCACGAGAAATTTCACCTGAGCTCGTGGTCAAAGCGCGCGGACTCAGCCGGAGGATTGGCACCTTCAATTGTAGCGATGTCCGCTTCCGTGAAGTCACTCACACCCATGACGCGGCGATCGCGGCGCTTGAGGCGGTGATATTCCTCAGCGGAGAGCATCACCATGCGGTCACGGCCATTGCGCGTAACCATCACCGGCTGCGTAAGGGCTACATCCTGGTAGCGGCCGAAATTCTTTTGGAATTCGGCGGACGAGACTTTCACCATATCTTCCATACCCATCTTCCGTATGGTCCGTATTATACTCAAGATGCGTAACTTTTCATTGAAAATCGCTTTTAGGCTTAGAATCAGTAATTTGGCGCCCCTTCGGGTCTCTGTTCACCACACCCTTGATCGTCACGGTGTGAAATCGCTTCCAAGAGTGACCCCGCTCGAAAGAAAAGCAGTTCATTGATTACGCATGTGAATTGGTTTCCAGGTTGGGGTCATGTTACGCGCGAAAGATGCCCCCACCCCATTCTGATTATTTCTTGTGATTTCAACGTGCTGGGTGACTTTAGGAGAGGGGTTCCGCGAGTATTCACAGATGTCGAGGGCGAAAGCCAGGTTAGCGGTGCCCCAACACTCTTTCAACGGCCGACGACGTTGACGAGAAGCGAAGGCGGTTGTCGGGGGCACATGGCGTAGTTGAGGGCTGTCGGACTGGGCGGCCTTGGAACCGCCCAACGGTGGCTCGCTTTATTAGGACGGTCAGTTAATTAAACAAAGCATGTTTTACTTTACTAACTGGTTGGCTTAATTAAACTGACCCTATGAAGCCCGATTCCACCCCGCAAACCCGGCTGGGCCGATATGTTGAAACAAGCGTCGCCAACGAGCGCGTCCGTGCTTTCGTGCCGCCTCCCCTGCCGCCCAATCCGCCGGTTCGTATCGAAGGGCTACTTGGCCGTCTGAGTGCCGCCGACCGCGCCGTGGGGCGCTTGGACGGCGTGACGGTGCTTCTGCCGGACAAGGCCCTATTCCTCTACATGTACGTCCGAAAGGAAGCGGTGCTCTCGTCCCAAATCGAAGGCACGCAATCGACCCTTTCCGACCTGCTGCGTTTCGAGACCGACGCCGTAGCAGGCGACCCTATCGACGACGTTCGGGAAGTCTCGAACTACGTTGACGCCATGATGTACGGCCTTGGTCGGATGAACGACCTGCCAATTTCCCTGCGGCTTATAAGAGAGATGCACGACCGTCTACTGAAAGGCGGGCGAGGCAGCAGGAAGAATCCCGGCGAATTTAGGACATCGCAAAATTGGATCGGTGGCACGCGCCCCGGCAACGCGATTTATGTACCGCCGCCGGTCAACGAACTCATGGAGACGCTAGGCGCGCTCGAAAAATTCATCCACGCCGACACACCCGGGATTCCGCCGCTTATCAAAGCCGGTCTCATGCATGTCCAATTCGAGAGCATTCATCCGTTTCTCGATGGCAACGGCCGCCTTGGCCGCTTGCTCATCACACTCTATCTCTGCTCGCAGCAAGTTCTGCGGCAACCGCTCCTTTATCTCAGCTTGTACTTCAAGCAACACCGCCAAGATTACTATCGACTGCTCCAAGAGGTGCGCGAACATGGCGCATGGGAAATATGGCTCGAATTTTTCTTGGACGGTGTTGCACAGACCGCCGACCAAGCATTCGAGACCGCAATGCGCATCGCCGATTTATTCAAAACTGATCGGGAACGTATCGCGGCGACCGGCGAACGCGCAAGGTCCGTCTTGAGGCTTCACGAATTGTTGCAAAAGAATCCATATCTAACCGCGCCTGTTGCGGTGGAGCGGAGCGGGCTGACCATGCCGACGGTCAACAGCGCGTTCGCCGAACTTCAACGACTTTCGATACTGACGGAAGTCACTGGCCGCAGGCGTGGCCGAGTCTATTGCTACAAGGCATTCATCGATGTGCTGAGCGATGCTGTTTGAACAATGACGGCGAGAAACACGCCGCCGCCGACTGGGTTGGGGCCGGCGGACGGGCTCGCATTCTGCGCGGCGCCTCAGTGACGGCCGAAGGCTACCAGGTTGGCACCGTGTTGTGCGTGCAGGACAAGGCGATGAAACAGGCTTGGTGCCTGGCCACCAGCATCGTGGACGCCAAGGTCAAGGCCTTGATGGGCCTCTATGGCAAGCGCTGGAGCATCGAGTGCGGCCTGCGCGACACCAAGGATTTGCGCTTCGGCATGGGCATGGGATCGATCCATGTCGGCACGCCCGAACGCCGTGACCGGCTGTGGCTGCTATGCGCGTTTGCCATCGCGCTGTTGATCCTGCTCGGGGCGGCGGGCGAGGCCGTCGGCTATGACCGCCTTCTCAAGTCGAACACCAGCAAGCGGCGCACCCACTCGCTGTTCCGCCAGGGCTGCATGATCTACGATCTCATCCCCACCATGCCGGAAAAGTGGCTGCTGCCCTTGATCGAAAAGTTCGCCGCCATGCTCGCCGAAATCCCCGCATCCTCAACAACCTACAGCGCTATCTGAAAATGAGGGGAGTCTTGAGGGATCACTCAACTCTTTTCCGGTCAGGCTCTAAGAAAGATATATTGATACTTAGACTTATTCAGAAATCGGTATCCTTTGTTCTTATCTGTTATTATACTTCAATTCTAGCGACATTCGCTTTCAATTCCATCGCACGATGGTTAAAGTGCCCTTGGACTATGCGAGGGGGCGCGCAATGAAGAAGTCTACTCTTGCGTTATCGTCGGTTGCCGTCTGCACATTGCTAATCGTGTCGAACAGAGCTGACGCTCATATGGGTTCCTGCGGTGGCACACCTGCAAGCTGCACCGTAAGTATTCTCACGAGCAACGGTTTCTATGACAGCCCGGTGTCGATGACCCTGACAGCCGGAACGGACAGTTTTAGTTTGTCCGGCTCGAATGTGCTGAATTTCTATAACAGCTACACAAGCCAATTTCCCGGTCCAAACATGCAGCAGCAGTTCACTGCGAAGTATTTTGCGGACATTTTCGGAGCGGGGGGCGACACGCTTCCCCACTTTAGTCAGCAGTATTTCACCCAGTATCCTTTGTTGAATACCGAGGCCATCTCGTTAGCAATGACCGTCGATGGCGTGAACTTCAGTCTCAGTACGGCGGCGAACTCTAACACGATCGTCCTCAATATTCCCCAGGCGAACATCCACCAGACCTTCAGCGATACATCGCGTTATAATACGCTGATGGATTTCAGCAATTGGGTGAAGACCAACGGGAACACGCTGATAAACGAGCTGCACAACGCGATCGCCAGCCATTCGGCGGTCGACACGGTGATCGGCAATCCGCAGTCGTTCGTCCAAACGCTCTCGACCGCGACGGCGAACTTTGGTACCTCGAGCGGAGAGACCACTGCACAGGGTCCGAGCCCGCTCCTCAATCCCGCCTTCAGCATGATGATGGAGCCGCAGTATTACGGCGCCCGTGGCGTCAGCGGCCTGTCAATGCATATTCCGATCACCTACACGTGGTTCCTTGACGATCCGCGCTATGCCATCACGCTCGACGTTCCGCTCACTTATGTACAGCAAGTCTCGCCCGGCTCGTCGGTCGATACCTTCGACGGCGCTGTCGGCATAGGCATACGCGTGCCGTTGACCGACCATTGGTACGTCACGCCGCAAGCCCATCTTGGTGCGGTCGCCAGCGACGACAGCGGGACTTTGGGATTGGGCACTTACGGAACCATGATCTACAGCTTCGCCGTCCGCAGCAAATACAACATCTTCCTCGACGACGATCTTACGCTTTCGATCAACAATGCGGGCGGCTATTACCATTCGTTGAGCGTCACGATCGGGAAATACGCGCTCAATCCGCGAATCGAGACCGGCATTCTCAGCAACGGTGTGAGCGCCGAAACCTCTTCGGGGATTCCTCTGTTCGGCAATCCGACGAGCTGGCGTGCTTATGTGCTCGACAATCGCATGGTCGGGACTCATTCGACAATTCCAGGCTGGGACGAGTTCGGCGTCAGTTTCGGTACGGAGGAAGGCGTCACCACCCAGAGCTGGGAGAATCTGCGTTTCGGCATGTCGCTGGCAGTCGGCGCGGCCGACTACCGAGCCGTCGAATTGAACCTCACCGTCCGCTTCTGAGCGTTCTGCGAACGCCGATAGCGACGGTCTGCCGTTGGCGGCGCCTCTACGGCGTGATTGTCGGCGACAAGAACGGGAGGGCGTATCGTGAACATCGTCATAAAGCGTGACTATGCGATTATTGCCCGCCGCGGGGTTGCGCTGTGCTCCCTCGCAATCGCGCTGGCCGTCGTTGATTTGAACGGCTGCGCGCCCACCACGGCCGTCATCCAATTGTCGAACCGAGCCGCGGCATCAAACGCCGGTATCGCCAGCGACGACCGCGACGCGTTGGATCAAGGAAACCTTGGGTTCATCCGGGACAAGTATGCCAAGGCCGATTGGAATAACTTGCCCGTCGAGCAATTGTCATTGCTGTGCGATGTGTTGCTCAAATATGGCGAGTATGACGGCGCCAGTACCTGTCTCGACACCTATGAACGGCGTATCGAACACGGCGAAGGAACCAGGGATCGATCCACCGTCGGTAGAATGCTCTCCGGCAAACGCGCTTTGATCGCGCTGGCGCTCGGGAATCCAGGCCTGACGCGTTCGCTTCTGACAAATGCGGATGATCAAGGCTCCCAATATGTGCGCGGTCTCGCCGATATTCAGCTGGCTCACCGTCTGGCGCCGCAGCAGGCCAATGACGCGCTTGTGTTGCAATACAACAGCGAAGCGAGAGCGATTGCCGACAGGCTGGCGCTGCAGTTCGATCCGGCCCCTGTCTATTACGCCGCCAGTCTCTATGCGGCTTCCGGAGACTGTCAGCGGTCGTTGGATTTGCTGAACGATCCCGAACGCCGCCTTTTGCGGAATTACGGGCTGGTTTCCAGCAAGAACTTCTTTGGTTCCGACGTTCAAACGAAACCGTTTCGTCTCGACATATTCGGCGAGTTCTCATTCGGCTGGTTCGGCAAGACCGCTTTCGCGCCGGCCGCCAACGTCTACGTCGAGTATCTGGCTGCGCGCTGCCTGCGCGAACTGCATCGCGACGCCGAGGCGCGCGTGCGATACGACGCACTTCTCGTCTATCCGTACATTCAAGCTTACCGAGACGTCTATTGGCGCGCGCTTTACGACCGGGCCCAACTCGCCATCGCCCAAGGCGACGAAGCTACCGTCAGCCTGTTGCTGCAAAAGAGCATCGAGGTGATCGAATCCGTGCGCAGTTTTGTTTCCACTGAGCAGGATCGCATCGCCTTTTTCGATGACAAGCAGGACGTCTATGCCAAGCTGATCGAACTCCTCATCCGGCAGGGCCAGCCGAAACGGGCTCTGGAATATGTCGAACGCTCCCGCAGCCGGGCGCTGGTGGATTTGTTGTCTTCGCGTCGCCAAATAGGTGCATCCCCGGAAGCCCGCTCGCTCGTCGTGGAAAACGACCGGGCAGAGGAAAAATTGAACACGGTGTCGTTTCATGATCCCAGTGGGATTGAGACCCAGATTGCGGCCGTCGAGAAGGAGCACGAACGCATCCGTCGAAGCGCCCCGGATTTGGCGCCGCTGGTCACGGTGCCGCCGGTCATGATCGACGAGATACGGTCTAGGTTGAGTTCCGACGAGGCGGCCATTGTGTATTTCAAGTCGTCTCAGAAATGGTGGGCCTTCGTCCTTGAACGGGACTCGCTTGCTGTCCAGCCGCTAGCCAGCGGAAGCATCGAAGCGGATGCCTTGGCATTCCAATCCGTGCTCACGAAGCCGCGGCACAGCGGCTCGCTCGCGGAAGGGCAGATGCTGTACAAAGACTTGATGGAAACGCCGCTGCAAGGCCTGCATGCGAAAAGATTGGTGATCGTGCCGACGGATGTGCTTCATCACGTGGCGATGGCGGCATTGCACGACGGGTCCCGGTATTTGATCGAGCGCTACGCGATCAACGTGGTACCCAGCCTCAGCACCTTCGTCCTGCCGCAAAAGCCAACGACCGGCGAGGGCGGCTTGATCATCGGCAACCCCAACAAAGGCGGAGAATACAACCTGCCGGCGGCCGAGAGCGAGGCGCGCGCCATCGCGACTTCCGCACCCGGGTCGAAGCTGCTGATCGGACCCGAAGCCACGATCGATGCGTTGCGATCTGACGCGGGCGGGCATCGTTTTTTTCATTTTGCCGGGCATGGAATCCTCGACCAGAATGACCCGCTGAACTCCGGCTTGTTTCTCGCCCCGTCGTCCGGCGGCGTGGAGCTGCTCACGGCCGGGGATTTGTACAATATGCAGTTGCCGGTCGAGCTGGCGGTATTGAGCGGCTGCGAGACGGGACTTGGCCAGATCACCACCGGCGACGACGTCATCGGAGTGCTCCGCGGTTTTCTCTATGCCGGGCCGCGCACTGTCGTCGGATCATTGTGGAAAATCGATGACAACAGCACGATGGAACTCATGAAGGCTTTTTATCGAGCCTATCTCTCCGGTCAGGATCCGCCCGAAGCGCTGCGCAATGCGCAGCTAGTGCTTATCAACCAACGGCGGCCGCCATTCTACTGGGCATCCTTCTTTGCGACATCAATTCAAGGCTGAACGCGCTATCGATTTTGCGATGTCCAGCCGTGACCCGGCGTGAGGTTCTTCTTTTCACTGACAATCGTCGGGCGGGTTCGACGCATAGGACTTGCAAGCGATCACCTTGAATATCGTTTGACGATCGAGCCCCTGCTGCGGCGCAGCAGAGATCATTTGATCGGCTTCAAACGCCCATTGCGGGTCGTCGGCCAATTTCACCGCCGCCGCCGCAGTTCTGAATTCGACAAAAGGTTCGCCGTCTATCGCTTCGAATTTGCGGGTCGCATCGACCTCAAATTCGCCAACCGCCTCGGCGCCCCGGCTGTCTTTCAACGTCAGGGTCCAGTGGCCAACATCCAGATTGCGCCCCGCGTCCAAGTACGCCGCGTGCCCCGGAATGCCCGTCACCTCTGCGCTTTTCGCGCCGCGCGAGTCAGCCAGCAGCAACGAGAAGGGACCGATGCCTCCGATCCATCGCACATAAAGCTTGTCGTGTCCGACGGCAATCCGCCCCTGCTTTTGCGAAAGCGATTGTATTGAGAACGCCAGTTTCTCGCCGGGGCCGCCGCGCCCGACGGTCATGACGCTGTACGGCTCGACGCGGGGAGCGATTTGGTTCGCCCAGTCGAGTATCGACATCCACAAGCCCGAGACGGCGGACGATTTGTGCACGAGGTTATGGCCCGCTTTCGGACCATAGGTCTCGATCTTGCCGTCGGCGCGCAGGATACCCACGGTCCCTTGACCGCCGCTGGCCTGGATGTGATCGCCATCGCAGACGACTTGCGTGACGTAAACCGAGATCTTCTCGGTGCCACGCAAGACATAAAGTGTGCCATCGCTTTCGCTAATCTTGGCGACGACGCCCGCCGCGGGCTTTGCTTGCATGCATCCGGCCGCTGCCGGGAAACCGCACCACGCCCCGAAGATAACCGCGATCAAGGCGACGGTCCTTAGCTCAGACAGAGTCATTTCGCGCGCTCCATGCCTCGTTCAATTCGTTGAAAACGGAGTAGATGACCACCACAAACCCCATGATGGCGATGCCAACCCACATCGCATAAGGGGCCAGCCACAGGCCGGTGAACCGTCCGATCACGAACACGGCAACGAAAGCAAAATACTTCGCGCCCTCGCAAGACGTTATGACACGAAGGAACCCGCCCTTCCAATTCCCGGCTTGTCCAGGTCGCAGCAGCAGGCGAACGTGCCAGCGGTTCATGAGAAATGTGTAGCCGTGCATCGCAAGGCCGGTGAACAGCAGAATCAGGAATTCTGTTCCGGTCCTCAACGGTTGCATCGGTCCATCGAGAATCAGACCCCGCGTACTATTGGCGAGAACCAATCCGCCGGGCATCGGTCCGTACGGCGACCAATGAACATCCTCGAACGATGGTTGGAAAGAGGAAAGCACCAGTATGGAACCGTCCGCAAAGTTCAGTTTGGCGCCCGTTTCAAAGAGCAGTCGCGCCGGCACGACCTGGATGGCAGGCGCTCCCGGCATGCCGCTCTTGGTCAAAAGCGTGGGAGACGCGCCGGCTTTTTCCGGGTCGTTCAAATGGTAGCCGATCAGCCCTATCCGATCCTTGAAGGAGCTGGTGTCGGCGTTGGGGCCGGACAATTCAAATGGAACGGTCGTGTTGCCCGCAGCGCCCGCGCACTCTTGCGCAAGAGCGCCCGCGACGCTCTTCTTGGTCGTCGCCGTACCGTTCTTCCAAACGGCAAGCGCGAAAAGAGCGGCATGTGGCAAAGGGATGATCCTCTTCGCCTTAAGCGAATGAACGCAGGTGAAATAGGCAAACCGCCGCGCGACCCCGTCGTTGTCCGCAAGCGCCTCTCCTGCGGCCCAGGTGAGGTTGGGCGCCTGGCGCACAAGTCCGTCCCAGGGCGGCGCGGTTGCCAGCTCGAACCCGACCTGTTCCTGTCCGCGTTCGTCCCGATAGTTTCTCCATTCCGGCGCCCGCACGAAGGCAATCAGGGGCAAATGCGTGTCGCTCGACCACGCCATCAAAGACTTTGAAAATGCGCCGATCTCATCGTCCGACCGCTTGGTTCCGACCGGCCAGATGTCGATATCAACCACCACCAGCCGGGGACATCCCCGCTCTGCGACCGCTTTTGCGCAACCAGCTTTCACGGCATCCATCACCCCTTCGACAACCGCCAACGGCGTGATCGCCGGCCATTCAGCAAATGACTTTCCAGGCATCAGCCTGGTCCAGTATTCGGCGCGTGAATCTCTGTCGAAGGTTAGCTCGACGACAGGCGGCGCCACTCCCCCTGTCGTATTTTGGCGGGTTCTGACGAGTTGATCGAACAGCTCGCGTTTGGCGGCGTTCAAAGGATCGCCAAGACCCCAAAATTGAAGGAAAAAGACACTCAATGTCAGTAATAGAGTTGCCGACAAACGTGCGTCCATAAACCACTTCATGGACTGCCCCTCAGACTGTCATTTGATTATATACGCAATTAAGCCACGGCCGCGTGGACTGATTGCCGCAAGATAGACTGAGAGAGGTCATGTCCCTGGGCGTGTATAGGGGTTGTTGGTAAGTAGCTCGCCACAGCGACCTGCAAGGGGTCAGGCGGAGGCGGGCTACTTACAGCAAGATCGTGTCCCTGGGCTTGGTGTAGGAGCGCAGGGCGCTGGTGAGATCCGGCAGGAATGGCCGGGTGTCAGGCGGCCACGGCTGGCAGCCTGACGATGGCCCCCTCGTTTGGGATGATGCCCACGACGTCGGTGCGCCGCTTGGTCTCGCCGTTGATCCGCTCGATCGGATTGGTGCTATGTAGCTTGGCGCGATACTCCTTCGGGAAGCTCATGTAGGCCAGCATGTCGGCCTCGGCATCGTCCTGGACGAAGGCGGTGCCGATAAAGGCCGAGACGACGCGACGCCACCAGGCGGTATAGCACTTGCGTTCTTCGGGGGATCCGGATTGTGTTCTCTGGTACAGCATTCAGTGTGAATGCAGCGCAATGAATTGACCCCCTATCGGCGCGGGGTCAATTAATCTTCCCTTTTGTTGTTCAAGCTGTTGCCTGAATGCCCCCCTCACTTACTGGGGTCAATTCGGTGTGCCTATTCACAAGCGGTCGATAGAACGACGCGCCTTACGAAAGCTTAGCCTCACAGAAACCGACCTAGCGGCTTGGGTGCGCAGTCACCTAGCGCGCTCATAGGGCCAACTTTCCTCCACCGTATTATAATCGTTTGCAATAATGGTTCTTACTCAATTTTGGTGCAGTGACCTCTTACATCAATCGGGTCTGCAACAATCACATTTGGCCCCGAACGGCACTGGCTAACGTTACAAACGCAGTTTCTTAAAGATGCGCTCGGGAACATGTGTGATAACCCAGATTATAATATTCTCGATATCGCAAGGCGTTCGAAGAATCAGTACGCCATCTGTCCACGTATGGAAGGTTCGACTGACGAGATTAAGAAATTGTTCTCACGGAGTCTTACCGAATAGCCCGCGGGAGTAGCCATCTCCGGCAGGCACCTTTCATGAAAACCATGACCGGCTCGGAAAATCATGTTTTGAGCGGGAACTTAAGCAAAGACGCCTGTGATGCCACACATCTCAGTTTTTCAGCATGTAAATCAATGCTGCTTGCGCGAAGTCCAGCGCCAAGCCGTTTCGATTATATCCGCGATCTCGAGATGATGCGGGGTCCATCGCAAATCAGTTTTTGCTCTCGTTGGATCGGCAAGAAGAACTGCCGGGTCACCAGCGCGGCGCACGTCTTTGACCACGCGGATGTTACGCCTCGTCACGGCCCGTGCGGCCGCGATGACTTCGGCGACAGAAGTACCCTGCCCAGTTCCGAGGTTGTAGGCGCGTCGCAATTTTCCGCCCTCAAGACCTTTCATGGCCAGGACGTGTGCGTCCGCCAGGTCGCTGACGTGGATGTAATCGCGGATACATGTTCCGTCCGGCGTATCATAATCGTCGCCGAAGACGGTGATATGAGGGCGCCTGCCCATTGCTGCATCGAGCACCAGCGGGATGAGATGGGTTTCCGGATTGTGGTCCTCGCCCACTTCGCCATCCGGATCGGCGCCGGCGGCATTGAAGTAGCGCAAGGCGACACTCCGCAGGCCGTATGCGTTTCCATAATCCGCGAGAATGCGCTCGATCATGAGTTTGGAGGCGCCGTAAGGGTTGATTGGCTTCTGCGGAGCATCCTCAGTAATCGGAACCGTATCGGGGATGCCATAAGTGGCGCAGGTACTCGAGAACACGATCTTGCCGATGCCGCTCTGGCGCATGGCGTCCAGCAGGCTCAGCGTACCAACGACATTGTTCCGGTAATACTTGGCAGGGTCCTCGACGGACTCGCCCACATAGGCGAAGGCCGCGAAGTGAATGACGGCGCTCGGTTTATACGTCGTGATGACATCGTGGAGCCGCGAGGCATCGAGTATGTCGCCCCTTTCGAGCGGCCCCCATTTGACCGCCCACTCGTGGCCATAGACGAGGTTGTCGTAGGTGATAGGTGTGTATCCCGCCCGCGCCAGCGTCTTGCAGGTGTGCGAGCCTATGTAACCCGCGCCGCCGGTGACCAGTATGTTCGTCACGTTTCGCGTACCATCTCTTCAAAATAGGTGAGCGTTTTCTTCAGGCCCTCGTCTAGCGCGACCGTGGGCGACCAACCCAAAAGCGAACGTGCCTGAGAAATGTCGGGTTTGCGTTGCTTGGGATCGTCGGCAGGAAGCGGTTGGAACACGATCTTCGATCGCGAGCCGCTTAAGGCGATAATTCTCTCCGCCAGTTCGTGGATCGTGAACTCGCCCGGATTGCCGAGATTGATCGGGCCGGTGATCTCGTCCGCCGTATTCATCAGACGGATAAGCGCCTCCACAAGGTCGTCGACATAACAGAACGATCTCGTTTGGCTTCCGTCACCGTAGAGCGTGATCGGTTCTCCGCGCAGCGCCTGCATGATGAAGTTCGACACCACGCGGCCGTCGTTGGGATGCATGCGCGGACCATAGGTGTTGAAGATGCGCGCCACCTTGATGCGCAAGCGATGCTGGCGATAGTAGTCGAAAAAGAGGGTTTCCGCGCAACGCTTGCCTTCGTCGTAGCACGACCGCATGCCGATTGGGTTCACGTTGCCCCAATATTCCTCGGGCTGAGGATGGACATTGGGATCGCCGTAAACCTCGCTGGTCGAAGCTTGCAGGATCTTCGCCTTCACGCGCTTCGTCAGCCCCAGCATATTGATCGCGCCGTGCACGGAGGTTTTCGTCGTCTGCACGGGGTCGCGCTGATAATGGATCGGCGAAGCGGGGCACGCCAGATTGTAGATCTCGTCAACCTCGACATAGAGCGGAAACGTCACGTCGTGGCGCATCAACTCGAAGCGCTTATGGCCTACGAGATGTTCGACGTTGCGCCGCGTGCCCGTGTAGAAATTGTCGACGCAGAGAACGCCATGCCCGCGGGCGAGCAGCGCTTCGCAGAGGAACGAGCCGATGAAACCGGCGCCGCCAGTCACCAAGACCCGTTTTTGCAGGTGCATGTGGAGAAAACTCCATCGTGCGATTTGGAAGCGGACGCCGTACTTGGCGGGATAGTTTCTGCCACGCTACCACACACTGGGTGAATCGCGTTCCCCGGCGGTTCGATTCGGAACTCACACGGCCTTGACGAAGCTCATAATCGGCCTACCAGCCCAGCAATCTACCGTCGTCGCAGACGTCCTCAACGGCCACGCTCGATAAGGTTTGTCTTCAGCCAAGTTTCGGTCTTACCGGGGAAAACGGCCCAGACCTCGCCGGCTCTTTCCGGCGGCCGGTAAAACAGCACCGATCCGGGCAGGCGATCGGGCGCGTTCGCGGCGTCGGAATTTGCGCAAAACCTACGGAACGCGCGCTCGACATCGTCCTCGAATTTTTGCGGCACGTCGCGTCCGGCGTTTTCACGGGCCTTACGAAGCGCGCGCATAACCGACCAACGCCGCAATCCGTTTGGATGCGCTGTTAGAAGTTCAATCAGATCGCACACATAAGATCGGTCGAGACGATGCTCACGCACCGCGCCTTCCGGCACACGATCCTCCACAAGAGCCTCGGAGTGCTCCTCGTAGTTCATTGCCGCCGAATACCTCGTTGTAAAATGTCCTTGCAAGCAAGCCTTGGCGATATTGTCCGCCAGCCAGGAAGCGGTGGAGACATCCGTCTCCACCGTTCCGTCGAACCGATTAAACCGCTTGCAGATTGACGGCCTTGGAGCCGCGCGCGTCCGGTTGAATGTCGAACGACACTTTCTGGCCTTCCGCCAGACTACGCAGACCAGCCGCTTCAACGGCGCTGGCGTGAACGAATACGTCCTTGCCGCCGCCTTCCGGCGCGATAAAGCCGAAGCCCTTGGCGGTATTGAAAAACTTCACTGTTCCGATTGTCATAGTCTCTCCTGATACATCGGGTTACGCCTGAGTGATTGCTCAAACGACGCGAACGAACACTATCAGGTTGGAAGTTTGGCTGTTTCGTCCAGGCGCGCACAAAGCGAGTCAGGTCTACAACAGTGCGCGCTTCATCTGACGGAACGCCGTCGTTGGCCCCTGTATAGTCGGTAATGGTATTAATGGCAAGTTTGGCCGGTTTGACCCTGATTTCATTGAGTCTTTGTCATGCCGCGCTTTCCGCGCCGTTAGGCCGGTACCGCTTCCCGCGCTTGAACCGCGAAGACCCCGGCTGGATGTGTCCGCGGTTCTGAGCTACAGGCACTCGCTCCACCGCCGGGCGGCCCTGCATGACGGTAAGCGGCGATCTGGTCAGCTTCTCGATGTCCCGCAGATGGCCGCTTTCGGCCGGATCGCAAAACGAAATTGCGGCGCCCGTCGCACCCGCACGCGCGGTTCGACCGATGCGATGCACATAGCTCTCCGGTTCGTTCGGCAGCTCGAAGTTGATGACATGCGTGATGTTGTCGATGTCGATGCCGCGCGCCGCGATGTCGGTTGCGACAAGGATGCGAGCGTCGCCGGAGCGGAACCGCTCCAAGGCGCGCTGACGCGCGTTTTGCGATTTGTTGCCGTGGATCGCCTCGGCCGCGAAGCCGCCTTTGCCGAGATGCTCGGCAACGCGATTGGCCGTATGTTTGGTGCGGGTGAAAACCAAGACGCGTTCGAGCGACGCATCCTTGAGCAGGCTCGCGAGCAGCGCCCGTTTCTCCGCAGCCGGCACGTGAAATACGCGCTGGTCGATATTTTCGGCGGTGCGTTTCTCGGGCGATATCTCGATACGGACCGGCTGATGCAGAATCGAGCGGGCCAACTGTTCCACGTCGGCCGGCATCGTGGCCGAAAACATCATCGAATGGCGGTTTTTCGGCAATCCGGCCACGATCCTGCGAATGTCGCGGATGAACCCCATGTCGAGCATTCGGTCGGCCTCGTCCAGGACAAGACTCGTGACGCCGTCGAGCCGCAGATGGCCTTGGTCGACGAGATCGAGAAGACGCCCCGGCGTTGCAACGAGAATGTCGACGCCGCCCGCAAGCGCCTTGACCTGAGGGCCTTGGCTGAGGCCCCCGACGATCACCGTATTGCGAAGGTGAAGGTGACGCCCGTAAGTCTTGAGGCTGTCGTGGATCTGAACCGCCAGTTCGCGCGTCGGCGCCAGGATCAAGGCCCGTGGCGAGCGCGCGCGCCGTTGTTCGTGTCCGGTGCAAAGCCGCTGCATGAGAGGCAGCGCGAAGGCGGCGGTCTTGCCCGTGCCGGTTTGGGCGAGGCCCAGCAAATCCCGCCCAGCCAGCAGCAACGGAATGGCCTGTATTTGGATGGGCGTCGGTTGGGTATAACCCTCGGCTGCGAGCGCGCGGCAAAGCGGCTCGCTGACGCCGAGTTCGATAAAAGAAGAATTGTTCACTAAGAATCCTTTAACTGCGCCTAGGAGCGCGCACCGCTTCGGACGCGCGTATACGGCGTGTTGCCGTTTCCCGTGCACGTCTGGAATAAACGGATTGTTTCGATAGCCCCCGCGAAGACAGGCGCCTTTCCGGCGCACGTCGTGCAATCGCGAGGATGCTCAGCCTATATCGCCCTCCTTACCGAAGTGTCAAGAGAATGGCTCAAGAATACGGGATTTCCCTTATTTTAAGCTCACTTGTGCGCTATAAAGGTGGGCAGCTTAGGCTTCGGTTGCGAATGGCGGGACGCCGCTTGGAGACATCGCGACGGGAGTCATTTGAATGCTTCTTGCCGAATCTGCGGGCGGAGTAGGTGTACGTTCCAACACTTCGCCTTGCGAGCGTATCCGCCTCGACACGACCGAGACGGCGCTCGTTCCAGAAACGGCCGCAAGCATTGGGTATCCGCCGCAGACGGGTTTCAATGGTATGCTGCAATCCGAGGTGAGGGGGCACAGGTACAATGATCGACCGACGATTTTTTCATCGTAGCGGCCCCTTCTCCCTGGGTTACGTCGCCGAACGCGTCAGCGGACAACTTTCGCATCCGGCAGCTGCGGACGCCATGGCGCACGACATTGCGGCACCGGAATGCGCCGGACGGAGCGATCTGAGTATCTTCAGCGATACGCGATATCAGGACGCGTGCGCGCGGAGCAGCGCGCTGGCCGTTGTCACAACCCACCAGCTGGCAGAACTGTTACCGGACGAACAAAATATCCTGTTCGTCTCTCAGCCCCGATTGGCGTCCGCTCAGATCAGCCAGCTCTTTTATCCGCATGCGCCTCTTGAAGCCCACATCCATGCCAGCGCGAAAATCGATCCCACGGCGGTGATCGGCGCCGGCTCGCAGATCGATGGCGGAGCGGTGATCGGGGGCAATGTTACGGTCGGCGCGCGGTGTCACATCGGCGCCGGCGCCGTACTGGACCATGGCGTGACGATTGGAGACGATTGCTGCATCGGAGCCACCACCACGATCAGCCATGCGAAGATCGGTTCGCGCGTTCGCATCAAAACCGGCGTGAGCATCGGCGGCGAAGGCTTCGGTTTTGTTCCGTCGCCGACCGGCCTGCTGCGTATGTCTCAGCTTGGCTGCGTCGTCATCGAGGACGACGTCGAGATCGGCGGGAATTGCGCTGTCGATCGCGGTTCGCTCGGCGACACCGTCATCGGCAGCGGCACGAAAATCGACAATCTCGTTCAGGTTGCCCACAACGTCCATATCGGTAAAAACTGCGTCATAGCCGGTCAGGCCGGCGTCGCGGGCAGCACGACCATCGGAGACGAAGTGATGATCGGCGGACAGGTTGCGGTCGGCGATCACCTGACCATCGGTTCGCGCGCGAAGATTGCCGGCAAGAGCGGGGTCATGCGCGATATCGCCGCCGGGGAAACGGTCGGCGGATACCCGGCCGTACCGATCCGCCTGTGGCACCGCCAGACGGTGGCATTGCTGCAGCTTCTCAATCGTAAACCGAAAGCGGAACGTTAGCGGAAATTCCGACTCTTCTGGATTTAAACGCGCCCACGATAAGCGCAAATGGCCTGCAGACCATGTGCGAAGGCGGCGGCATGGCAGGGCAAAAGTTAACGCAACGTCAGCGTAATTGAACCTAAGGGCCTGTCGAGCAGACCAACTTGGTGATGGCCGTCCCAGTTTGCTATTCTGCGCAACTAAATATCGCGGAGCATGGCGATTATGTCAGCCGAACCTGTACGAATCCTGCGCCGCGCGTTGGGCCTCGTCCCGGCGGGTCCGCACTATTTCTTCCGCCGCCACGCACTGATTGTCCGCGTTGCTCATTGGATCAATGCGGGCTGTCTGGCGTTCCTCTTGATGAGCGGCCTGCAGATCTTCAACGCCCATCCGGCACTCTATTGGGGCAAGAGCTCGGACTTCGACCGCCCCGTGCTGTCTATGACGGCGCAATACACGGATGGGGGCACTGTCGGTGTGACCCAAATCGGGCCATGGCATTTCGACACCACGGGCGTTCTCGGCGCTTCGGATGTGGACGGCGTGCGAACGCCGCGCGGCTTTCCGGAGTGGGCGACGCTGCCTGGTCCGCAATGGCTTGCCATGGGCCGGCTCTGGCATTTCGCCTTCGCCTGGCTGTTCGCCATCAACGGCATTCTGTTCTGGGCCTATGCCATCGCGCGCGGGCATCTTCGCCGCGACCTGCTACCCACAAAAAAAGATCTCGCCCATCTGCCGCGCGAGATCGTCGATCACATCAAGCTCAATTTTCCCAGGGGCGAGGACGCAAAGCATTACAACGCGTTGCAAAAACTGGCCTATTTCTTCGTCATCTTCGTGCTGGGGGCCCTCATCGTGCTGACGGGCCTTGCCATGTCGCCGACCATGGATAGCGCCTTCCCGCAGCTACTGTGGATTTTCGGCGGACGACAAAGCGCGCGCACAATCCATTTCGTCTGCGCCTTTTCTTTTCTGGGATTCTTTATCGTGCATATCGCGATGGTGATCCTGTCGGGCAGCTGGAACAATCTGCGTTCGATGATTACCGGTTCTTACGCGATCGAGGGCGACAAAGATGGCTGAGAATCGACGCAACTTCATGACCCGCGCCGGAGCCGGAGCCGCGACTTTGATGCTGTCGGGCTGTGCCAGCCTTTCCCAACAGAAATGGGTCGCGAATCTGCTGTCCGAAGTGGAGATTCTGACGCGCCACGCCCAACGCCTGTTCGCGGGCTCGCACGCGCTGGCGCCCGAGTTCTCCAAGAAGGACATCGCCCCGGTTTTTCGCGCCAACGGCACGCTCGATCCCGCCACGCCCGACTATAAGGCGCATGCGGCAAACGGATTCCGCGACTGGCGAATCGAGGTAGGCGGCCTGGTGGAACGCCCTTTCTCGCTCTCCATGGCACAACTGCGCGCCCTGCCCTCGCGTACGCAGATCACCCGCCATGATTGTGTGGAAGGATGGAGCTGTATCGGCGAGTGGACCGGAGTGCCTCTGAAACTGGTGCTTGCCACCGCCAAACCAAAAGCAGATGCCCGCTATGTGGTGTTTTATTGCGCCGACAACATGGCGGAGGAAGGCGACCCGGCGCAGTTTTATTACGAGAGCCTGGATCTGCTGGAGGCCACCCATCCCCAAACCCTTCTTGCCTACGAATTAAACGGCCAAGCGTTGCAGATTGAACACGGGGCCCCCGTGCGGCTGCGCGCCGAACGGCAACTTGGCTATAAAATGGCCAAATATATAAAGCGAATAGAGGTTGTAAGCAGCCTTGCCCAAATCAACGGCGGGCGCGGCGGGTATTGGGAAGACCAGGGATATAGCTGGTATGCCGGCATATAATGGGTCAGAAAGAAAGTCTCGTTCCCCCTTGTCGAGACCGCTTCTTAACCCGATATTCAATGCGGTACTAACAGACTGGCGATCGATTCGCGAAATTTAATCTGTCTTCTGGCAGGGCAGGATTATGCAGCGTTATTCTTTGTTTCTCACAGTCGCGTTGCTGAGCGCTTTGACCGCAGGTTGTTCGACGACTGCCCCCGAGGCGTTGGCCCAGAACGATCCTTACGAACCCACCAACCGGGCGGTGTTCAAGATGAACACCGCAATCGACAACGCCTTCGCCAAACCGGTGGCCAAATTTTACAATCATGCCGTTCCCGTGCCGGTGCGCGATGGCGTTCACAATTTCGTAACCAATCTCGATAAACCGGTCACTTTCGGAAACGACATTCTGCAGGGTGAGGCCGCGCGCGCCAGCGAGACGGTGGAACGCTTCACTCTGAACAGCACGCTGGGCGTGGCGGGTATCTTCGATGTAGCTACCGTCTTGGGCGTCCCCGATCATTCAGAGGATTTCGGGCAGACGCTGGGCGTTTGGGGCGTCGGCGAAGGGCCTTATCTGGTGGTGCCGTTCATGGGGCCAGACCCACCACGCGACCTGACAGGCGATGTCGTGGACGTCTTCATGGACCCGCTCACCTACATCAAATTCCACGGCTCAGACACCTGGTATGCTGTGCGCGGCGGCGTAAGCTTGCTGGATCTGCGCGCACGCAATGTGGACACGGTTGAGCAAATCGAACGGACATCGATCGATTTCTATGCCACGACGCGCAGCCTCTATCGCCAGTATCGCAACGCCGAAATCCGCAATGGCGCGCCCGACGCTCAAGACATCCCGGACACCCCGGGTCCTTAAGCGCCGATTACTTGGCGGCGTCGGGAACCGGATCTCCCAGGATGTGAGAATACCAGCGGTTCCAGCGGCGCTTGGAGCGCAGGCGCCAGCGGTCCATGTAGAGATACACGACGGGCGTCGTATAGAGCGTCAGTAACTGACTGACGAGCAGCCCGCCGACAATCGAAATGCCCAGGGGCTGGCGGAAACCCGCTCCGTTTCCGAATCCTATTGCCAGCGGCAGCGCCCCCAGAATGGCGGCGAAGGTGGTCATCATGATCGGGCGGAAGCGCATCTGACAGGCCTCGAAGATCGCGTCGCGCGAGCTCAAACCTCGGTCGCGCTCGGCCATCAGCGCAAAATCGATCATCATGATCGCGTTCTTCTTCACAATGCCGATCAGAAGGATGATGCCGATACCTGCCAGCAAATTGAGATCCGTTCCGGTGATAAGCAACGCCATCACCGCGCCGACGCCAGCGGACGGCAGGGTCGAAAGAATCGTCCAAGGATGCACGTAGCTTTCGTAGAGAATGCCAAGCACGATATATACGGCGACGATCGCGGCGAGGATCAGCAACGGCAGGCTGCCGATCGATTGGCTGAAAATCCTGGCGTTGCCGGCGAACTCGCCGTGTAACGAGATCGGAACATGCAGATTGGCCATCGTGCGCTGGATGGCCGTGGTGGCTACACCCAGCAATTCGTTCGGTGGCAGGTTGAAGGAAAAGGTCGTGGCCACAAACGGGCCCTGATGGTTGACCGACAACGGCGTAGTGCTTGGCCCAAAGTGACTGAACGCCGCCAATGGCACCATCGCTTCGACACTTGTGCTGACCGCGGAGCCGGTCGAGACGCCGCCGCGCGCGCTGGTGGTCAGGGCGTTGAGCTGCTGGTTGCGCAGCGAATCGGCTGCAACTTCTGACGCGGTTTGCGTCGCCGTACTGGAAATCACCGTGGTGCCGGCGACGGAGCCCGTGGCCTGCGTGCCCGAAACGGAACCGCCGGAGGTGCTGACATAGATATCCTTCAAGGTTTCCGGGCTCTGCCAGAACTCCGGCGCCACGCCCATGACGACGTGATACTGGTTTAGATCGTTATAAATCGTGGAAACCTGCCGCTGGCCGAAGGCGTCGTAGAGTGTGCTATCGATCTGCGACGCCGATATGCCGAGCTTGGCCGCGGTCGCGCGATCGATCGACAGCGCCACCTCCAGACCGCGGTCTTCGCGGTCGGAATTGACGTCCTCGAGCTCAGGCACATTCTCCAACGCCGCCGTGATTTTCGGTGTCCATTCGTCCACGTCGGACAGCGTGTCGCCCAAAATCGTATATTGGTAGGTCGCCAAGCTTGAGCGTCCGCCCGTGCGGAAATCCCCCGCGCTACGCAGGAACAGGCTTGCGCCCGCCACGCCGCCAAGTTCGTTGCGCATCCGGGCGATGACCAGCTCGGTGGTCATGTTATTTCTATGCGACAGGGGCTTGAGCTGGATGAAGACGTTGCCGGAATTCGTACCGCCGCGACCCGGTCCGCCGCCGCCGCTGCCGGTGGACCCGACGACGTTCTCCACCGCCGGATCCTTGGCGATGATGCTGACGAACTGTGCGAATTTCTTTTCCATAAGCTGGAAAGAAATACTCTGGTCGGCGCGAATGCCGCCCATGATTTCGCCGGTATCTTGGCTTGGAAAAAGACCCTTGGGTACTTCATAATACAAAAAGAAATTCAGGATCACCGTCACGAGCAGGATGAACATGATGGTGCGCGGATTGGCCAACGCCCAGCGAAGGGAAGAGCTGTAAGCGCGCTTGCCCCATTCAAAGGCCCGCTCGGACATGCGTAACAGCCAACCTTGCTCGCGGTCCTGATTGTGTAGATCGAGATGGGCGATGAGCATCGGCGTCGTCGTCAGAGAGACGATCAGCGAGATGATGACCGCAGTCGCCAGAGTCACCGCGAATTCCTGGAAGAACCGACCGATAATCCCGCCCATCAGCAGAATGGGCAGGAAGACGGCGATCAAGGACAGGCTCATCGCAAGGACCGTGAAGCCGACCTCGCGCGCGCCCTTCAGCGTCGCCTGGAACCGCGGCATGCCCTGCTCGATGTAACGCGTCACGTTCTCCAGCACGACGATGGCATCGTCGACGACGAACCCGGTGGCGACCGTCAGCGCCATCAGCGACATGCTGTCGAGAGAAAAGTCGAGCAAATACATCACCGCGAACGTGCCGATCAACGATAACGGAACGGCAACACACGGGATCAAAGCGGCGCGGGCGTTGCGCAGGAACAGATAGACGACGAACATCACCAGTGTGACGGCGATCGCCATCGTGATCTCCATGTCACGCAACGAAGAGCGGATGGAAGTGGTACTGTCGTTGGCGACGATCAAGTGTATGGAAGGAGGCAGCGAGGCCTGAAGCTGCGGCAGCGTAGCCTTCACGTTCTCGACTGTCTCGATGATGTTGGCGCCCGGCTGGCGGTACAAGATCACGAGAATGGCAGGCTTGCCGTTCGCCATGCCGAGATTGCGCACATCCTCCACGCCGTCATAGACCTTGGCCACATCCGACAATCTGACCGCCGCACCATTGCGATAGGCCACGACCAACGAGCGGAAATCGGCCGCCGCGCGAGCCTGGTCATTGACGTAAATCTGATAGCGCTGCGCACCCGCTTCCACTGCGCCCTTGGGCGCGTCGGCATTGGCCGCGGAAAGCGCGGCGCGCACGTCCTCGAAGCCGATGCCGTACTTGAAAAGGGCGCGCGGATTGAGATCGACGCGCACCGCGGGAAGCGAACTGCCGCCGAGCTGCACCTGTCCGATGCCGGGCAACTGACTTAGCTTCTGCTGCAGAATCGTGGAGGCGGAATCGTACATCTGCCCGGGCGACAGCGTGTCCGAAGTCAGCGCCAGAATAAGCACCGGTTGATCCGCCGGATTGATCTTGCGATAGGTGGGGGTGGCGCGCAATGCAGCGGGAAGGTCGGCCCGCGCCGCATTGATCGCGGCCTGCACGTCGCGCGCGGCGCCGTCGATGTCGCGGTCGATGCCGAATACCAGCACGACGCTGGTGGAACCGACGGAACTCGAAGAGGTCATCTCGTCGACGTCGGCAATAGCGCCCAGATGGCGCTCCAGCGGCGTGGCCACGCTGGAAGACATCGTCTCCGGACTGGCGCCGGGCATCGCCGCAGACACGAAAATCACCGGTAAATCGAAACTGGGCAAAGGCGCCACGGGCAGCAGGAAAAACGCTGCGAGGCCGGACAAGGCGAGTCCCATCGTCAGCAGCGTGGTGGCGACCGGCCGTTCGATGAAAACGCGCGAAAAGTTCATGGCGTAACGGTCCGGGCGTCATCGGGCGGCATCCGCCTGCCGTGCACGCGGAACCCCTGCACTAACTTGTCGAAATAGATGTAGATGACGGGCGTCGTGAACAGGGTCAACAACTGGCTGACGAGCAGTCCGCCGACAATGGCAATGCCCAGCGGATGGCGCAGTTCCGATCCCATGCCGCTGCCGAGCATCAGCGGCAGCGCGCTGAACATCGCGGCCACCGTCGTCATCATGATCGGACGAAACCGCAACAGCGCCGCCTGATAGATCGCATCGCGCGCGCTCTTGCCTTCGTTGCGTTCGGCCGTCAGCGCGAAATCGATCATCATGATCGCGTTCTTCTTGACGATGCCGATCAGAAGAATGATGCCGATGATCGAGACGATGTTGAGATCGTGGCCGGTGAAAATAAGAGCTAGAAGCGCGCCGATACCGGCGGACGGAAGAGTCGACAGGATCGTCACCGGGTGGATGAAGCTCTCATAGAGCACGCCCAGCACGATGTAGACCGTCACAAGCGCCGCCAGGATCAGCAGCAGCTCGTTGCCGAGCGTGGACTGGAAGGCCAGCGCCGATCCCTGGAAGCTGAGGTTGATGCTGGCGGGAAGAGCGACGTCCTTTTCCGCCTTCTGCACCGCGTCGACCGCGGCCCCCAGCGAATAGCCGGGCGCCACGTCGAACGACACCATTGCCGCCGGGAACTGAGCGAGATGATCGCTCTCGATCGGCATGGGCTTTATCTCGACATGCGCCAACGCCGCCAAAGGCACTTGGCCGCCGCCCGCGGTGGGAAGGTAGATGTTGGAAAGCGAGGCGACCGAATTCTGGACGTCGGGGCCGGCCTCCAGGATCACCCGGTATTGGTTCGATTCCGTGAAGATCGTCGAGATGATGCGTTGCCCGAAAGCATCATACAACGCATTGTCGATCGTCGCGGCCGTGACGCCGAAGCGCGCGGCGGTGTCGCGGTCGACGGTCACAGTGGCCGAAAGGCCATGGTCCAGAAAACCTGTCGAGACGTTTTCGAGCTCCGGAACCTTGGACAAACGATCCATGAAGCGCGGAACCCACTGGTTGAGGACCGCGGTGCTCGCGTCTTCCATTACGAACTGATATTCGGCGCGGCTGACCGTGGAATCGATCGTCAGATCCTGCACCGGCTGCAAAAAGAGCGTGATGCCGGCGATCCCATGCGACGCGTCGAGAAGCCGGCGCATGGTCGTGGCGACATCGCCGCTGCGCTGGTCCTTGGGCTTCAAATTGATCAGGACGCGACCGCTGTTCAGCGTCGTATTGGTGCCGTCAACGCCTATGAAGGACGAAAGACTTTCGACGTCCGGATCGCGCATCAGCGCACTGGCGAGCGCTTCTTGACGCCTCGACATCTCGTCAAAGGAGACAGTCGGCCCCGCTTCCGTATAGCCCTGGATGAACCCGGTATCCTGGACCGGGAAAAAACCTTTGGGGATCAGCACATAAAGTAGAATCGTGAAAACCAGCGTGCCGACGGCAACCAAAAGCGTCAGCGGCTGATGGTCGAGCACCCATCTCAGCAGGCGGTCGTATTCGTGAACCAGTCGGTTATAGTATTCCTCGGCCTTGCGCGCGACGACGCCTTGCCGCGTTTTGTCGGGATGGTGGCGCAGAAGTTTCGCGCACAACATCGGCACCAAAGTCAGCGACACGACCGCCGAAATCAGGATCGTGACCGCCAGCGTCACGGCGAATTCGCGGAAAAGCCTTCCCACCACTTCCTGCATGAATAGAAGCGGAATCAGAACCGCGATCAGCGACACGGTCAGCGACACGATCGTGAAACCGATTTCGCCCGAGCCTTTCATGGCGGCATCCATCGGCGAGTAGCCCGCTTCGAGGTAGCGCGTGATGTTCTCGATCATAACGATCGCATCGTCGACGACGAATCCCGCCGCGATGGTCAGCGCCATGAGCGATAGATTGTTGAGCGAATAGCCGAGCAGATACATCGCCGCGAACGTGCCGACGATCGAAAGCGGGACCGACAGGCTGGGGATGAACGTCGCCGATAGATTCCGCAGAAAAAGGAAGATCACCAGGACAACCAGCACGACGGCGAGTTCGAGTTCGAACTGCACGTCGGCTACGGAAGCTCGAATCGTATTGGTGCGGTCGGTCAGAACGTTCACCTCAACGGAGCCGGGTAAGTCCGCCTTGATCTCCGGCAGCAGTTGCTTGACGGAGTCGGCCACGGCGATGACGTTGGCCCCGGGCTGACGCTGGACGTTGAGGAGAATCGACGGCGTCGTGTTCATCCAGCTCGAAAGCTTCGTGTTCTCCGCGCTCTGTTCCACGCTGGCGACGTCGGACAGATGAACCGGCGCCCCGTTTTTGTAGGCGATGATAATGTTCTTGTATTGCTCGGCGGTCGTGATCTGGTCGTTGGCGTCGATCGTGTAGGAACGCGACGGGCCGTCGAAACTGCCTTTCGGCGCGTTGGAATTGGCGTTGGCAATCGTCGTCCTGAGATCGTCGATGTTGAGCCCGTAGGCGGCGAGCGCCTGCACGTTGGCGCGAACGCGTACGGCGGGGCGCTGGCCGCCATTGATGCTGACCAGACCGACGCCGGAAAGCTGCGAAACCTTCTGCGCGATGCGCGTGTCGGCAAGGTCTTCCACCTGGGTAAGCGGCAATGTCTTCGAGGTGATCGCCAATGTCAGGATAGGTGCATCCGCCGGATTGACCTTGGCGTAGATAGGCGGCGCCGGAAGACTTTGCGGCAAGAGATTGCTCGCGGCATTGATCGACGCCTGCACTTCCTGCTCGGCGACATCGAGGCTGAGGCTCAAGTCGAACTGCAGTGTAACCACCGAGGCGCCGCCCGAGCTGATGGACGACATCTGCTTCAAGCCGGGCATCTGCCCGAGTTGACGTTCCAGCGGCGCCGTAACCGAGGTCGTCATCACGTCCGGACTGGCGCCGGGAAGGAAGGTCTGCACCTGAATGGTCGGATAATCGACCTCAGGCAAAGCCGATAACGGCAGGTATCCGTAGCCCACCAGCCCCAGCAGCATGATCGCGATCATCAGCAAGGACGTCGCGACCGGACGCTGGATGAAAGGCGCAGAAGGATTCATCACAATTTGCCTTCAAGGCATCTGTTAAGACATCGGATCCCCAGCGAGGGACATCAGCCGGGCGTCATCCGCCCATCCGGCCGCCGCCGAAGCCTCCCCCGGGTTGATCCTTGCGCTTCATCAACTCATTGCGATGGTCGCTCAGCCACTTCTTGCGCTCGTCTTGGCCCATGCTCCGTAGGTTCTCGCGTTCCTCAGGAGTCAGCTTGCGGAAAAGAGCTCGCCGGTTCGATTGCGCGCTTTGTGCCGGCGCAGACGCGTCTTGGGGCGGCGCGACGCTGGCATCGACCTTCTGGCCGCTTGGGATCGTTACCCGCGCGCCATCGCTCAAACGATCGCCGCCGTCGGTCACCACGGTTTCGCCGGCATTGAGTCCCTTGACGATGGAAACGCGGTCGCCCTGCTGAGGGCCGACCGTCACGGTGCGCATCGAAATCGTATGGTCGGGCTTAACGACAAAGACGTAGGCGCCGTCCGAGCCGCGTTGGATCGCGGAATCCGGCACCACGGTCTGGTTGTGCAGCGTGTTGACCAGAAGACGCACATTGACGAATTGATTGGGAAACAGCGCGCCGTCCTTATTGTCGAAAAGCGCGCGCAGCTTGACGGTACCGGTCGTCGTGTCGACCTGGGAGTCGAGCGCAGATAGATTGCCCGTCGCGAGCTGAGTGGTCTGGCTGCGGTCGTAGGCGACTGCGGAGAGCACGGCGCCGCTCTTCATGCGCGAAACGACGTCGTCAATATTGTCCTCGGGGATCGTGAAGATCACCGACATCGGCTCAAGCTGCGTGACGACGACGACGCCCGTCGTCTCTCCGGCACTGACGAAGTTGCCGACGTCGACCTGGCGCAAGCCCGCCAGCCCCGATACCGGCGCAACAATGCGCGTATAGCCGAGGTTGATGGCAGCGGCTTCGACATTGGCTTGGTCGGACACCACCGCGCCCTCATCTTGCTTGACCTGGGACTCCTGCGTGGCCAGCACCTGTTGCGAGGTCGCATTCGCGGCGTAAAGAGCTTGATCGCGCTTTAGATCGACGCGCGCGTTGGCAAGCAAGGCGCTGTCGCGCGTCAGCTGGCCCTTGGCTTGATCGAGCGCCGCCTGGAAACTGCGCGGATCGATTTCGACGAGAAGATCGCCCGCCTTCACCATCTGGCCTTCTTGAAAAACAATGCGCAGTATCTGACCGCTCACCTGCGGCCTGACGGTGACGGTTGCAAGCGGCGTGACGGTGCCGAGTGCGTCCAGCGTGACGCCGATATCGCCTTTGACGGCCTTGGCGACGCCTACAGGTTGCGGACCGTTCATACCGGGGCCACCCTGATTGTAGGCGCTTGTACTGGGAAGAATCGCCCATACGAAAAGTACGAGCAGAATAAGTCCGAGAACCACCCACATCGTGCGCTCGCCGCCCGGCAGGTGTTTCGAGCACCAACGCCTGATGCCGCCGACGAGACCCTCGGCCTTTTTCAGATAGGGCTTGACCCTGCCTTCGGCGTCGCCGAAGCGATGCCGAGCTTCTTCGAAATTGCGACGGGCCTCTTCGGCTGCGGCGTGGAAACGGCTCGTCTCGTCGCCTTGGGTTCTCATGCGATGGTCCCGATGCTGGCTCGCGACCGTCCAGGAGGGCCGCGTTTGATCCCTTAAGTATTGTCCATACAGAAGGAGTAGACGTACAGGGAGATAGCAGAACAAGTTTGGGGGAATTTGTCCGAATTGTCGCGAAATCGGTTGGCGTAAGCCGCGCTGAGCCGACAGCGCCCGGACTTACGACCGGCTTTGCTTGTTCAACGAAGAACAAAAGAAGAACATATGGTCACGAATAGATCGCCCGGCGGCTTTATTGCAGTCCGCCGATCTCGTCTGAGAGAAAAACCCTAGTGACTCTGTTCCGTCGAAGGGGCGGCGGGCGACTTCTGACGCGTCAAGTCCAAAAGCGCATTGTACGCGGCGGTGAATCCGTTCAACGAAAAAGTGATGTTGAAGTTCTTGCCTTCGGTGGAGACGATTCTCACCTCCGCCTTGGTCGCCTGCCCAATCGCCTTGACGGCGTCATTGTCCAAGGGCGCAACCACGTAGCAGCCCTGCATGTCGCACAGACGGAAATGCATGACCCCTGACGTGTAGGTGTCCGAGCCAAGCACGGCGCCGTTCTGCAGCATCACGCCCAAAGGCACTGCGATCTGCAACAAATTTTGATTGCGTGCCTGATTGTAAACGAGCAACACGCCAAGCACGCGCCGGCCCGACTTTTTGTTCACCAGCAGCTCGATCATCTCGCAAGGCGTCGCCGAAGTGGCCGGATAGCACCGCACCGACCAATCACCGAACTCCTTGGTTTCACTGGGCTGGGCAGGCTTGTTGGCGTTGGCAGGCGCCGGAGCAGGGGCAGAATTCTTCGCCGGCGCAGCACCCGCCGCAACCGCAAGAAATGAAAGCGCTGCAAAGCCGGCGATGAGACCAGCAAACCGAAAACGGACCGACTTCATGACCATAATCTCCGCCACCAGGATTTGCGTTTTGCTTCGTTGTTCAGGAAGGCCTCGTAGGCTTCGCCATAGCCTTTCATCGAGAAGGGCAACTCCACGGCTTTACCGTCAGGCCGGGCAACGGCAATGCCGGCGTTCTGCGCCTTGGCGAACGCCGCTTTGATCTGCTTGTCCACCGGAATGATTGAAAGGCAGCCTTCCTCGGTGCAGGTCTTGTATTGATAGACGCGTATCTGGTCATTCCCGATTTTGAGGCCCATGCCGGGCTCCAGAAGCACCTGCAGCGGCACGGTGACGGCCAAGATCATGTTCTGGTCTTTGTCTCTGACCAATATGAGCCGCGCTATGCGCTGGCCTGCCTTCTGGTCGATCACGTCCTGGCTCATCTCGCAGGACGCGTTCTTGGTTTTGCTATCCGGGCAAAACAGACGCCAATCCTGATAAACATTCATGTTCGGAACATCGGCAGGCCCGGCCAAAGCGCCACGGCCGATCCAGCCGCCGATGCCGCCGACAACGAGGACGACGAGCAAAATCACGATGCGCGTCAGCAAGGGAGGCAGATCGCCGATAGCGGTCGCTATACGCATCTGCATGGAAGGCGTTTCGCTCATATGGAGTTCGCTTTGCTATCGTAAGTGAAAGTTGACCGCGTCCGAGGAGGACAAAATCTCGCGTTCCGCGTATCTCATCTTTCGCGAAACATTCAATCTGAATCTTTGCACGATGGTTACCCTGAACGCGCCGCGTATGAACCGCCGTCATGATGAAAAGTCAAGCGGGGCAATGTCCTACCGCGTGACGACGAGGCCGGCTTGAGGCGCCCCGCATGTGATAAGGGTGCGTACGGCAGCTTCAAGAACCGCCTGGGGCGCCCGCCCTTGAGCCACTAGGACCACCTGATCGCAAAATCGCGCCAAGAAAGGCATGTCCGCCAGCGCGGGCGCGGCGTCAATAATTACAAGATCGCAATTTTGCCGGAAATAACTCAGCAATTCCACCATCTTGGGTGAAGTCCACAAGGCCTGCGCCGCAGCCGTCGGCCGCGCAACCGATAGCAGGAACGCACTCGATCTCGGATCCCTTAAGAGGGCGCGGGACAACGGCGCCGATCCGTTCAGCAGTTCGGCGATACCTGCAGGAACGGCGTGGAACCCCGCCGCCGGAGCAATTACCGGCCGGTTGAAATTACCGTCCAACAGGATCGTGCGCAGGCCCCGACCCGCGGCGATGCGCGCCAGGCCGAGCGCAACCACCGACTTTCCGACATCCAAAGTGGGCGAGGTTAACGCCACAACCCTGCCCCGGCCGGAACGACCAGGCGTCACGCGGCTCAAGAGGGCGGACAAAGCCAGGCTATAAGGAGCGCTAGGGTTGTCGACGACAAAGTCTGCCGCGCGCATATCCGAGGTGGCGGGAAGCTCTGCCAGAACCGGCGGCGGCGCCGGCACCGCTCTTGCCATAACCGGAGCCGCTGGTTCGGCGAAGGATCGCTGGTCCTGCCGAGGCAGCGGCGCCTGAAAGCGTTCGGCCAATAGCGCCAGTAGGACGCCCAGCATCAAACCCGCCGGCAAGGACGCGGCGAAGAACAGAAGGCGGTGCGGCGAGGAAGGCGCGGTCGGTATCGGCGCCCGGGAGATGACACGCGATTCCGGATTCTGGATGTCGTCCTGGTCCTGAGTCGCACGCAGACGGGTGACGAACGATTCGTACATCGTGCGCGTCGAGGCGAGATTGGCTTCGAGCGAATTCAGCTTGACGCGCGCCAAGTCATCGCCCGCCGCCTGTTTCTCGACGCGGGCAAGACTCGCCTCGATCGAATCCACATGAGCGCGGGCAACCGCCAAGTCGCTGGCGATCGAACCCGCGATACGAGTCGCCTCTTGGGAGACCTTGCTGTCCAGATCGCGCTTCTGCATCTGGATTGCGATCATCTTGGGATGGTTGGGACCGTAACGCGTGGACAGATCGGCTTCCTGCTGAACGAGGTCCGCTTCCTCCGTACGCAACTGGACGATCAATTCCGAGGAAACGACCTGGGAAATATCCGCGGTGTTGCCAGAGCGCAGCAGCGCCTGGACGCGGTCGTAAGTCGCCTTTTTCTCCGCCATATCTGATTGCGCCGCAACAAGCAGGGCATTAATCGCGACAAGCTGCTGATCGACCAGTGAACTGCCTTGTCCCGATTCCACGAGATTATGCGCGGCCTTGTATTGCGCGATCGCGCTTTCTCCGGCTTGGACCTGCCCGGCCAACTGATGCATACGGTCGGTCAGCCATTGCGTTGCCTCGCGCGCGGCTGCGACCTTGGTGTCGACCTGATCTTCGGTATAGGCGTCCGCCAGCGTATTGGCGATCAAGGCCGCCTTGGCGGGATCGCGCGACGTGAACGTCAGGGTAATCGAGGTCGACAGCCCCAGAGCGCTCACGTCCAGACGGTCGAGGAACGCGCTGACGATCGCATCGCGCTCATAATCGGCGTCCTCGCGGCCGGTCAGGCGCGGCGGACTCCAATTGGCCGGATTGAGCAAGCGGACGAAATCGCCGATGCTTGGCGGGCCGTTCTGGTTCAAGGCCGGATTGAACTCCGGATCGTTGTAGAGCTTCAGTTTACCGATGACGCGCCCAGCCAGATCGCGTGAAGACAGAACCTGTATCTGGTTTTGCACCGAGGAAGGATCGGTCGGCAGCGCCGATAAGACCGAAGACAGATCGGCGACATTGTTCTTGCGTTGATCGAGCATGACAACCGCCGATGACGAGTACAGCGTCGGCAGGCACAGCAGCACGAGCAAGGTCAGGGCGCTGACCCCCAGCATGACGTTGCGGATCAGGCTCCGCCGTTCGTCCAGAACGCGCTGGAAATCGGCAAAGCCGAAGGACGCCTCGGCAGGGGTCGCCGCGGAAGCCGTCAGAGCAGAGGTTGACGCAGTTCTGTCGATTGCCATGGACCGAGTTGTCATGTGCTTCCGGACGGCTGCGAGCCTCCTTCGGCGCTTTGGACCCGAGTTTCTCCGGATTGCGCTGACGAATGGTTAACGCCGCAGCTGGTCGTAAACTTTTTAAAGCTGCAGTCGGCGGGGGGCTGCGCCGTTTCCTTCCAGCCCGTTCGTTAAGAATTCGAGCGCGTCGGCTTGGTCCTGTTCGGTCGGCGCCTTGGGCGGCGCCAGGCCTGGACCGAGCAAGACGGTGAGAACCGCAGGATCGTCCCAGGGCACGTCGAGATAGGCGGTACGGGCGTCCGGTATGGGGCAGCCTGGCTGCCATGCTTGGGGGAAAAGCGCGATCAGAGGCTTGTCGGTGGCGATGGGGCGCGGCGGCTGCCCCAATAGCGCCGACGGCAGGTCGTGGCTCGCACCCAGGGCTAAATGGCAAATCTGGGTGGCCCGGGGGTTGATTTCGATCAGGTGGGGGATGCCGCCTTCGTCACGGACAAAATCCAGCCCATGCAGGCCGCTGAGCCCGAGCTTGCGTGCGATTCGGCGGGCTGCCCCGTCCATCCAGGCGCAGTCCGTGCGCTCGATCAGCGAAGCGGGGCCGGTCGTCTCATGCGATTCCACGACATCCATATGGATCGCGGCCAACACTTCACCGTCGCGGCAGGCAAAGGCGCTGGTCGCAGGCTTGCCCCTGATGAACCGCTGTACTTGTACCGATGCGGCCTTCGGAACGAGCACCTCGTGCAGAAAATGCGCGTCCTTGCGCAGAACCGCGCGCGCAAGACACCGCAGCCTGGACGGCGGGCCAGCGAGACTGCGAAAAGCCCGGCCGGCCTCCTCGCGCGTCCGCACAATGGCGACACCGCTGCCGCCCCAGCTTCCGTCCGCCTTCAGCACGGCCGGCAGACCGACGCACTCCAGGGCAGACCAGAACTCACTTTCGTTCGCTACCCCAACGGTGAGCGGCGTCGAAACCCCTTCCGCCTGCGCGAGGGCGATAGCGCTGCTGCGCGCCATCATGAGCGGATAAGACTCCATCCTGCCCATCGAGCGGACAAACAGCGCCGAGAGTTCCGGCGTGGGCGCGGCAGCCCGAATCGACAGCAGATGTGCTACGGCGCGGTCGTCGCATGGGACGATTAAGTCCGGCTTTGCGGCCGCAATCGCCGTGGCAAATGAAGATCGCGGGCGTAGAGGACGATAGGCGTGCGCACGGGCGACATAGCGGCTGACGCCCAAGACATGGCCGCGCGGAAACACGGCTTCCACGGAACAGCCAAACAAAGCGAAGGCCCTGGCAAGATAGGCGGCAGACGGCCATTTGACGGTCGTCGCCAGGAGAATCCGTTGCGTCATGCGGCGGTAGCATAGGGGGCGAGGGTCAATCATCCATAAACGCGCCGGCGTGGCCGGAACCGGCCGTCCATTCCGTTTCCGAATCTGTTCCAAATCGGGACGTTGCCGAGGCTAAGGATTGGACCGAGGGCGCAAGCCCGCGCCGAGCCGCGCAATCGCGATGTCGGCCAATTTCCGATAGGCGCTGTCGGACAGGAATATCTGCAGGAAGACGATCCCAGCCAGCGACGGGCGGTAGCAACCGCGCACCAGGGCGGCCAGATAAAACTTCAGCGCGGCGAACCGATCGCTCATGGCCACATGCTTTGCATAGGCCCAGCCGAGACAACCGTAATAGGCCTTGGCCGGAATCCGCGGCCTGAGTTCCTCGATCCATTGCCGCATCGTTGCGCTCTTGCGCCCCGCTGACAGACGATTTGGATCGCTGGAGTCCACCCAATGAACGCCGGGTTTCTCCGCCATGACGAAGCGATGGCCCGCAAGCGCCAAGCGGATGGCAAAATCCGTATCTTCGGCGGCAGCCAGATTCTCGTGAAAGCGAATGGCCTTTGCCATCGTCCGCTCCACCACCATGGTGCTGGTGGGAATGAATCCGCGATCGCACAGAAGATAGCTCGCCATGTCCTCGCCTTCGCGGATGGCGCGCGGCGGTTTGAGAAATGAGCGTCCCTCGCCGCGGTCCACTACGATTCGCGCATAACCTGCCGCACCGGGCGCATTCTCCAGGAGCTTGCGCATGGCCGCCAGATGATGGGGAAGAAACTGGTCGTCGGAGTCCAAGAACGCGATAAGGTGTCCGCGCGCCTTGTCGATGCCGGTGTTGCGCGCCGCGCCGCCGCCGCGATTCTCCTGACGGACGAAAACGATGCGCGGGTCGGAGAATTCCTCGACCACACGCGAAGGATCGTCTTTCGAGCCGTCGTCGACGACGACAATCTCGAAATCCTGATCCGTCTGCGCCAGCACTGAACGCATCGCTTTGCCGAGCGGCGCCGCGCGATTGTAAACGGGGATAACCACGGAAAAGAAGGGCGTCATCGGACGGGCCCGCGGCGAGCGAGATTGCCAAGCATGGCAAGCATCAACAGGTATGCGACCCAGGCCACGCCGTCGCCTTCGAGAAAATCGGTTTCCATGAGGTTGTGCATCAGCAGGAACGCGAACAGCGCAAACAGCAGCGCCTTTGTCTCGATGTCGCCGCCGCGCTTCCAGAACATCAGCGCGGGCGCGACGATGAGGCCGGCAAACGCCAGAAGGAATCCTATCACGCCGACGGTCACGAGCAGCTGCAGATAACCGTTATGACCGTGACTGGCCTCGCCCACCCAACTATTGCCGATATAATTGTGCAGCGGCGATATCCCGCCGGTATCGGAGAAAGTGCCGAAACCCGCGCCCAACAGGGCATGATCGCGGATATAGGCGACCTCGGCCGCCCAAATCTCGGTGCGGCCGGTGAATTCTTGCGGATCTTCGAAAAGACGGACGACCATCGACGGATCCGAAAGCACGAAGACCGCGGCCATAATCGCCAATAAAGCGCCCACGATAACGACGATGGTGCGGTCCAATTCTTTTTTCCAGGCAATGCGATAAACGATGCCGGCAATGAGCGCGATCACCAATAGACCGAGCGAAGATTTCGAACGCGTCATCACGGTGAAGCCGACCGCCACAATCGCGATCGCCACGTCCAGCAATTTGCGAAACACGCTTGGCGACGCGCGCGGCGTAAGCAGGAAAATGATGGCGGTCATCGCGCCGACGGAGCCGGCGATGTTCTTGTGGCCGTACAGGCCGCGCCAATCGCCGACCAAGCTCGTGTCGGCCTCGCCCGGCAGATGCACGGCCTGGGGGATGAAATGAATGGAGGCGATGTTCACGATCAGAACCGCGGCGAGCACCCAGCGCCATAGAACGAGACTGCGCTCGGCGCCGACCGTCTCCACGATCAGCATTGCGGAGATCACCAGGACGACGGCAAGCCCGGCGCGACGCAGCGTGACGCCCGGTTCGCCGGACCACAGTGCGCTGAACAGGCACCAAACCAGCAGTAACGCTAACAGGACGGGCACCGATGAAACCGCCTGCAACCCGCGCGCTCTAGCGGCGCCGATGACGATGGCGCCCAACACCGCCAGATAACACAGTTGGCGCGCCAGATCGCCCGCCCCCGTCGTGCCGACCTGGCCGAAGGCCGCGACGTCAGGTGGCGGAGGTGCGAAGGGCGACAGACCCACGAACGCCAGAAGCAGAAAGGCCAAAAGGACGGCTTCATCGATCCACGACGCTTGGCGCGCGTGGTTCACATCGACAGCCAGACCTTCATTCGCCATGCGTTATGGCATACTCGTTGTAATGCCGGCCCAGAAGCGCCGCGATCTTCCCCAAGTTCCGGGAAAACCTGCGCAGCGTATCGGCGGCGCGATTCGGAACTGCCGCAAGAATGACCAACAAAACGGGCGACAACAAGAGCGCCAAGACGATCTTCGCATATTCCTTCGCACGGGCGAGGTGCTTGGGGCGATGCTTCAGAAAAATGCGCATGTCGGAATTGCCGATTCTGAAGGCACGCGCAAGCGTCCATTTCAAACTGGTCCGCGAGGCCGGCACGATGGTATAGGCGGCGGCTTCGTCGGCCCAGGCAAAACGCTTGCCCGCATGCGCCAGCCGCTCGAAGAAGTCGCGATCCTCGCCGCCTGTCAGCCCGAATGCCGGATCGAACCAAGGCGCCTCGAGGCCTTCGAGGCATGCGCGCGTCAAAAGCAGATTGCCCGCGCCCTCGAGCATAGACACCGGCCCGGTGGGCCGGCGAATCGAAGTCATCCCGTCGAAGCCCGCGGCCCAGGACTGAGGCGCACAGGCAAGCTCGAACAGAATGGAGCCCTGCAGCGCATCGGCGCCCGTTTGTTTCTGCACGCGCAGGAACCGGTCTAGCCATTGCGGCGAAGGCCATTCGTCGTCGTCGAGCATTGCCACAAAACCGGCGTCGCGATAGGACAGAGCGTGCTGGACGAGCACGTTGCGCGCTTGCGCGATGCCGCGCTCGGGCGCGATCACTGGATTAAGCGGCCAGCGATAGCCCTGTGCGCGCAGCTTCAAGCACAGATCATAACCTTCGTGGCGTTCGGCATCGTTATCGGCGACCACCACGACGACACGCGCATCCGTCTCGATTTTCTCCAATGCCGCCAGAAGACGCGCCAAACTGCGCGGGCGGCGAAATGTCGGAATGGCGACGACGACTTCAAGCATATCGACGTCTCCAGGCGCGCGTCAGCGGGAACAGCGCCAGCACAATCACAATCTCTCCGGCAAGCACGCCGCCGAGAGACGCAACCGGGCCCGCCAAGCACAGAAGGACAAAGGTCACGATCAATGACGTCGCGCCCGACCAGGCGCTGACGCGCGCCAAAGCCGAATAGTCGCCAGTGGCCTGCAGAAACACCGCTTCGGGCGTGCGCAGGACCCTGACCGCCGTGATGGCGATCCACAGTGCGAGCACGATCATAACATCGGTCTCGTCGTAGCCTTTTTTCAGGAAGAGTTGCGGAAACCAGTTCACGAGAACAACCGAAAGGACGATGGTGCCGGCCAAGACTGCCGCAGCGGCCGTTCTAAATTCGTTAACCACCCGGAATGCACCGCGGATGTCGCCCTGGGCGATGCGCCGCGTCATCAGCGGCTGGTCGATATCAGGCAGCGCCGACAACACTAGCGAGGCCGGCCGCATGAAGAGAGCCCCCAGCGCCAGCAAGCCGAATGCCTTGGGCCCGGAAATGAAGGTCACGAAATAAGCATGTGCGTTGACCGTCAGTTCCGTCAAGACGACGCCCACGAGCGACCAGCGCGTCACGTCCCGCCACATCGGCAGATAGCGGCCGAACGACTGCGCCGCCGTCGAATGGATCAGGTCTCGCCAATGGCGCCAGCCGAACGGCAGAAAACTCACCACCGTCGACAGGACGAGCACGATGGCGGAGTTCGTCATGGTCAGGCGGCCGAACGCGATGAGGCCTACCAAACCGGCGACCAGCAGCACCGCATAAACAAGATCCGAGCCTGCAACCCGTAGCAGCCGTGCGTGCACGTTCGAAAGACTGCGGGCGAAGGCGCGTAGCGTCGAGCCAGCGCCGTAAAGGCCAAACAGGATCGCATTCGTCGTGTCGGCATGCGTGGAGAACATCAATGCTGTTACGATAAGTCCGGCAGCGCCGGCGACCACCAAGCTTGACTTCTGCAAAGTGGAAATTTCCGTGCGCGCCGTGGCTTCGTCCTTGCCGCGCGTCAGAGACGCCGGCGCGCCTAGCAACGCGCCCGTCGCGCTCAGACAAAAAGGCACGATAATCAATAGGAACGAGAATTGTCCGAACTCGTCCGCCCGCAACATGCGCAGGAAAATCAGCGAAGCGATAAAATGTGCGGCGGAAATGGCGATCGGTCCTGTGACGGACAGGCCATAGCGGGTGACGGCGTCCAGAACGCCCTGCGCCCGAAGCGAAACGCTTCCCCGGAAGAATGGAAATATCTGTTGTGCGCCGGCGAACATGGCCATCTCTATTTCGCGCTGGCGGTGTTCAACAACAGCATCGTCATCGCGATCGGGTTGGTGATCAGATAGCGCCAGAACAGCCGTTTGGGTTCGCGCCACAGCCGATGAACCCATTCGAGGCCGATTTTCTGCATCCATTGCGGGGCGCGGACATAATCCCCGGCCGCGAAATTGAAGCAGCCGCCGCAGGTCACGATCCAGCCGACCTTGAGCCTGCTCTTGTTACGCAGACAGAATTCATACTCCAGCGGAACCCCTAGTCCGACCCACAGAACATCGGCGCCGGAGCGATTGATCTCGTCACAGATGCGCGCTTCCTCGTCGGCCGAGAAATAGCCGTTGCGCCGGCCCGCGATCTCGACACCGGGGTGGGACTTGCCCAGATTCTCCGCGCAGCGCGCGTTGATTTCCTCGGTCGAACCAAGAAGGAAAAACCTCAATCCATGCTGCTCGGCCGCATTAGCGGCATCGAAAATGAAATCCGTGGTCGCACTGCGCTCCGGCACCGGCGTGCTGGTCAGCATTTTGGAGGCAAAGACGATGGGCGCGCCGTCGGCATGGATCAGATCCGCTTGATCGAGCTGACGGCGGAATTTGGGATCGAGGGCCGCCAGCGCGACGGCGTGGCCATTCGAGGCAAATACCAGTTTGGGCGTACGCTCGCCGCCGCGCGCGGCAAGGCAATCGCCGACCATCAATCGGCCCAACTGCCAACGCGACACACATGCCGTGCGCAATCCACCGACGACGACGCGATCGTAGAGGCGCGGACCGGAGCGGCGCTCGATCCGCCGGGGCGCGGCGGCGAGATTCAAAGTTTGTGTTTGCGCGCGCATCAGTAAGCGTTCCTGCGGCGAAGAACTTCGAAGGGTGTGCGGAGCAGGATTTTCACGTCGAGGCCGAAGCTCGCGTGGTTGGCGTACCAAACGTCGAAATCGACGCGACGGGACATGATGTCGACCGTCGGCGTGGCCCCGCGCAGGCCGTGGACCTGCGCCCAGCCGGTCATGCCGGGTTTGGTATCCTGGCGACGCGAGTAGCCCGCGATCAAGCGGGCATATAAATCGTCATGCGCCCTGGCGTGCGGGCGCGGTCCGACCAGCGACATTTCCCCTTTGATGACATTAATGAGCTGCGGCAGTTCGTCGAGGCTGAACGCCCTGAGCCAACGTCCAAGCCGCGTCGTGCGCGCGTCGTCCGGGCGAGCTTGCGAGATCGTCTCGCCGTCTTCCAGGACTCTCATCGTGCGCAATTTGAGGATGCCGAAGGGACGCCCGCGATAGCCGAGGCGCTTTTGGCGAAACAGCGCAGGGCCGGGAGAATCCAGACGAATCAGGAGCGCCAGAAACGCCAGCAACGGCGCCAAAACGATCAGCGCGGGGACGGCAATAACGAGATCCAGCAGGCGCTTGGAGGGCTTATGCGCCCAACCCTTGTTGCAGTTCGCGGCAACGAATCGCTGTTCGACGCCCACCGGGAGGAAATCGACGGCATTAGAGAACGCATCCAGCGCGCGCCGAACGGTGCGCGCATCTGCCATGACGTTTACGTATGGTTCGTGAATGCTCACGCGAGACCTCGGGACACGACTTCCGAGCCTGGCGGTGCATCACCCGAGCCACTCAAACCGCGTGTAATCGTTCCAGATCGCGACGACCGGACGCAGGAAATGCATGTTCAAAGGCCTGGTTTGCCGCCCTGCGTCCCACGTCGGCACAGCGCAGGGTTAACCCGCGACTCGCCGTTTCCCAGACGGTCATTGGCCGACCGCATGAGCGGCATTAGGCTTGGTAAATTGCGAAGCGGCCGATCCAGCCGAGGGAGCCGATGAAACCACGAATTAACTCAAATCGCAGAAAGCGGCTGGATATTAGTGCGTGTCTGTGCATTGGCTTCAACTTGCAGATGAGGCACCCTTTGGCTGTGATCGTTTGCCGATGGACAAGATAGCAGAGGGATGCTCTGATTCATGGAACCAAAGGAACAAGGCATGAGCGCTTTCACGGAGGATAATTCTCCGCATCCACTCGACATTGCGTTGGGTTCTCGTATCCGCTTGCGGCGGCGGGAACTCGGTCTTTCGCAAGAACAGCTTGCACGTCAGGTCGGCATCACCTTCCAGCAAGTGCAAAAGTACGAGCACGGAACGAACCGCGTGAGCTTCTCGCGGCTCGTCGAGATCGCGCAGGCGTTGCATTGCGGTGTGATGGATATTGTGGGCGATCTCGATAAGTCGAAAGCGACGTCGCTTTTCTCGCGCCACGTCGCTCGCTTGAACGAACCGGGCGCCGCCGAACTGCTGGAAGCTTATTCGGCCATCCAATCGCCCAAGCACAGACGGGCCATCCTCAACCTCGCCAAGCAACTCGCCGAAGGAAAGACAACGCAGTTATACGAGGTCGAGAACATACGGGCGCGTTGAAAATTCGACGCCTCTCGGGAAGGCTGTGATTCTTCCCTTGAGCAGACGGGCAGTTTTTATTCGGCCGGGAAGGACCCGGTCCCCGACAATTTGCAAAATCGACCGGCACGATCCTGCCGCCGCACGCGATTAGCCAACCGAGATGATCCTGGGAGTCGCGGGGCGAGCCAGAATATCTCCAGACCGTCCGTGACGCCGAGTCGCACCTCGCCAGATATAGACACGCGATGTTTCGCACAAACGCATTCCATGGACGTGGCGACGCAGCGTGTTAACCAAAAAGTGCGGAGCCTACGACGTCGAACGGAAGCTGCCGCCCCCTACGTCTTCCAGGAACGCGCGTGCCTTTCCAGTTGCCCAAGCAGGGATCAACTAGGTTTCCCACGTGTTCTGCTGAAAGAACACCCCGTACCCTAATCCTCTACATACGGCGCGTTCTCGTCCCTCTACCCTCCTCTGGCGGAAGTTTTCGCCCATGCGGAATAGGGGGCAAGGCAGACGGTCAATTCTTTTGTTTTTGGCTAAACACGCTTCCGACCATGACTCCATCGAAGATTCGTTCGAGATCGTTGCGAAGAATAGCGATTGAATGATTCGACGTCGCGCGATTTCTGCTCAGGACCGATTTGAAGTGGGGTGATGGTTGGTAGCGCTTCCATAGGGGATGACGCTGCAGCCAACGGTACGCTTGGGGGTAGCCATGAATTCATTCATCAACCGGGATTTCGACGACGGCTGGATGATCCCGGAGCGTTGTGTATCGGCGAAGCATATTCACGAGGCGCTGGCCATCATCGACGCCATCAACGCAGGGGAGCTTTTGGCGGCTTTGCCGGCTTCGGCGAACGAATGTCATCGCCATCAGACGGCGGTGTCCTTGCTCGGCCTTCTCGAGAAAATGCTGCGCCAGGCACTGAGCGAAGTCCCTGCCGAAGTCGGCCCGTGCCAGGCGGCGAACAAAGACACGCCGCTGGATGAAGTCTAGCCGCTGTTGCGCAAGCCCGCCGACACGCCGTTGATCGACATGTGAATGGCGCGGCGGGTCTGTTCGCTGTCCTCGCCGGCGCGGCGGCGGCGAAGCAGATCGACCTGCAAATGGTTCAGCGCGTCGATATAAGGAAGCCTGAGACGAATCGAGTTCAGCAGCCTGGGGTGGCGTTCGAGCAGGACGGATTGCCCCGTGACGGCGAGGATAGCCTCGACGGTGGCGTGCCATTCGTCCTCAATGCGCGCGAATACCTTTTCCGCCAGCGCCTTGTCTTCGACGAGCTCGGAATAGCGTCGCGCGATCGGCAGGCTCGATTTGGCGAGCACCATCTCCATATTGGACACGGTAGTGCGGAAGAACGGCGAACTCTGCCATAACGGACGCAGGGATTTCACCCCGACCTCCCGTACGGCCGAGCCGAAACCGAACCAGCCGGGCAGCATGACGCGCGCCTGCGACCAGGAAAATACCCAGGGAATGGCACGCAGATCCTCGATGCGCCCCGATTTGCTGCGCGACGCCGGACGGCTGCCGATCTTCAAATTCGAGATTTCCGGCAGCGGCGTCGATTCGCGGAAATAGCGGTCGAATCCTTTGATTTCGTAGACCAGCTCGCGATAGGCGCGGTAAGCCGAGGCGCTCAGCCGCTCCAGACGCTCACCGGCTTCACCGTCGGCGGCGTCCTTCTCGTGATTGAGTTGAGACAACACGGCCGCAACGATAATGGTCTCCAGACTGGAGCGACCGATCTCCGGATCGCCATATTTGCTGGCCACAACCTCGCCCTGCTCCGTAATGCGGATGCCGATGGCGGAGGCGTCGGCGGGAAGCGCGCGAATGGCGTCGGAACTCGAGCCGCCGCCGCGGCCTACCGCGCCACCGCGGCCGTGGAAGAAACGCATCTTGATTCTACGCGCGTGGCCGAGCGCGGTCAGCCGGGCGATGCCGGAACGGATTTCCCAATTGGAGGTGAGATAACCGCCATCCTTGTTGCTGTCGGAATAGCCGATCATCACTTCCTGGACGCCGCCTTGGGCCTCCAGCATGGCGCGCACGGCCGGCAGATCGAAATAGGCGCCCATCACGTCGGCGCTGGCGCGCAAATCGTTGATGGTTTCGAACAAAGGAATGATACGCAGCGCCGCGCTGGGCTTCTTGCCCGGTATGAGCAGCCCGGCTTCCTTCATCATCAGAGCGGTTTCCAGAAGATCGGACACGCTTTCCGTCTTCGAGATCACATAGTTCGCGATGCAACAATTGCCGAAGCGCTGCTTGAGGAAGGCCGCCTTGTCGGCGATATCGAGTTCGCGCTGGGTCTCCTCCGAATAGCGCCGATAAGGCGAGCGCAACAGCCGCGGCGTCGCCATTTCCTTGAGCAGCAGCGAAACGCGCTTGGTTTCCGAGAGGCCGGTATAGGAGGAGACGACGCCAGCGTCGCGGAAAAGCTCGCCCAGCGCCCGTTGGTGAACGTCAGCGCTCTGGCGTAGATCCATGACCGCGAGATGAAAGCCAAAGGCGCCGACCGCCTCGCGCAAATTGAGCAGCCGTCCGTCCGCCAGATCGCCATCGCCGTTCGCGCGCAGCGAATCCACGATCACGGTCAGGTCGGCGGCGAACGCCTCGGGCGCGGCGTAAGGCTCGGCGTCCCACCGCGCCGTCCGCACGGGCGCGCGTCCGAGCAACGCTTTGCGCGTCGCAGCCAGCCGCGAATAGCAAGTGGTGAGCGCGCGGCGATAGGGCTCGTCCATCTGCTGAAGGGAAGTATGATCGTCGCTGGCGGCGAGCGCCTTCAAGGCCGCGCTGGTCGACACATACTCGTCGCAGATCGACAGTTCGGTGCCCAGCGTGTTCACTTCTTCGAGATAGTGATCGAGAGCAATCTCCGACTGGCGGTGGATCGCATATTCCAACGTCTGTTCGGATACGTACGGATTGCCGTCGCGATCGCCGCCTACCCACGAACCGGGCTTCAAGAACGGCAGAAGCTCGCCGTTCAAACCGACCAGACGCGCCAGCCTTCGCTTGACGACCGGGATTTGGGTCAGGAAGGTCCGCGCGAAAACGGCGATGGCGTTCTCGATCTCGTCGGTGACGTGGATGCGGATCGGGCGCAGCATGCGCGTCTGCCACAACGTCCTGATCTCGCGTTTGAGCTGGGCTTCGATCTCCGCAACCTCGCCGGTGTGCGGATTCGCGCTTTCGCGCCTCATCAGAAGCGCGCCGATGTCGGTTTCGCGGTCCAGGATGCTTTTGCGCCGCACTTCGGTGGGATGCGCGGTGATCACGGGCGAAAGCAGCGCGTTCGACAGATAGGCGCGCACGCTCCTGGCGTTGACGTGCGCATGCGATTCCAACTGCTGCAGCGGGCCCGGCCCGGCTTCGAGATGGACCAGATGATCGTCGGCGATATTGGCGAGCTGGGAGAAGACGGAGAAGGCGCGGATGAGGAGCGCCACCTGGGGCGGCTTGAGCTGACTCAGACGGCGGTCGAGCGGGGTTTCCGCAGCGCCGTGGCGATGCTCGCCGATCGATTGCTTGCGTATCTCCTCGACCAGGTCGAGATCGCCCTGACCGCGCTTCAGGCTGTGCGCGTCCTGGCCATATTGTTCCTTGATGACCGTCCCGAGCAGGCGTCCCAGAAGGCGAATGACCTCCCGACTTGCCTTTCGCTGTTGATCGTCCGCCGCTGCCGCTTTCATGCCTTTGTCCGGTTGACTCGGGGCTTACTCTCGCGGAAACAGCCTACAGCCGCGCAAGAAAAATGCGAGGGCCAAAACCGCGGAACGGCCTGCCCAATTGAACCTCAGGATTTGAGGGGGGTACCCCCCTTATCCGCACTTTTCACACCCACCCGCCTTCAGCAGGCAAAGCCGACGATCGGATTATAAGGCCGTTCGAGCGGTATTGGATAAGTTCGGCAAAAATACCCGTCAGTGCATCATGAAAACGGGGATTTTCGGGTGCGAAACGATGTGCTCGGTGACGCCGCCGAAGATCGATTCCATCAGCCGGCTGTGGCCGTAGCCGCCGGCCACCAGCATGTCACAGCCGTCATCCGCCGCCGTTTCGAGCAGCACCTCGGCTACGATGCGATCCCCGCGCGTCAGCACACGCTGCGAGCTGGAAAGCCCGCGCAGCTCCAAATAAGCCGCGACGCTCTCCACGCTGCGTCCGTGGTGGACGCCATTCTGGACGGAGAGAATCTCGATCGCTTCCGCCTTTTCCAGATAGGGCAACGCAGACATCAGCGCGTGCGCGCAGGCCACGCCGCCGTCCCAGCCCACTGCCACCTTCCGGCCGATCTCTTCGGGCGGTTTCTCGGACGACAGCAGCACCGGGCGCTCCAGCTTGGTCAATGCACGGATAAATCCGTCCTGGATTTCGGGGTCGTCCGTCTCGCGGATGGGCGGGAACACCACGAGATCGCAAAGCAGCGCATCGCGGTCGAGCGCCCGGGACAGATGACCGGTCACTTCGGCATAGGATACCGTCACCGCGTCCGCCCTTTGCGGCGCGCCGACGATGCGGATGCCCGCTTCCGCAGCCAGGGTTGCAAGCGTGCTGCGCGCGGCTTTGGACGCGGCTTTTTCCAGATCGGCGGCCGTATCGATCAGGTCCTGTACGATGTCGGGCGACAAAGGCAGCTCGCCGTAAGGCACGGACTCGCGCGGGTCGGCGTGAACGAACAGCGCCACGACATGGGCATTGAAAGGCCTGGCGGCCGCAAAGGCAGTGGCCAACGCAAAGCGATCGCGTCCAGCTCCGGCGACTGGCACGAGAATCTTGACGAACGACATGGCTCCTCCTGCTGCAGCTTTTGTTTTGTATGCACAAGAGAAACGAGCGCGCGATGAAGCGCATTGAGACTTGTCAATATTGAGCTTTGTCAATTAACGGCAGGCCGTGTGTTCAGGCGCCGCCCTCGGCAATCGCCTGCAATCCGGCGAGGTCGCGGATCACGATCCGCCGCCGGCTCGGCGCTTCGATGATCCGCTGACGCTTCAGCTCGCTCAAGGCGCGGCAGGTGGTCTCGATGGTCAGCCCGAGATAATCGGCGATATCCTGGCGGCTCAGCGGTAGGTCGAGCGTATGCTCGATTTCCGTGCGCCGCTGCATTTCCAACGCCAGAAAGAACGACGCGACGCGCTCCTTGGCGCTTTGGTGGCCGAGCATGGCGACGTGCTGTTCCGCCGCGGAGAGGCTCTTGCTCAACATGGCCAGCCGCTTCTGGCTGATGTCGGGATCGCCCGCCGTCAACTGCGCGATGCACAGCCGCGGGCAGCGCAGCGCGACGACATCGCCTACCGCTTCGGCGGTCGAGGTGTATTCCTCGGAAAGCTCGATACCGAACGTCTCGTCGGGGAGAAAGAAATTGACGATCTGGCGGCGGCCGTCGGCGAAAATGCGCGAGAGGCGAACCGCCCCCTCGATCACTTTGTAGGAATGGCGCGCCTCGTCGCCCTTGGAATAGATCGTATCGTTACGGCCGAATTTCACGGTCACGCCGACCTTGTCCATGTCGGCTTTGTGGGCGCAGGCCTCCTCCATGAAGAAGCGGCAGCCTTTTTCGCAGGCCGCAGGACGGACAGGACCCGACTCGCCGGACGGCAAGGCGGCGTCCTTGTTTCCATCCGAATCTGCAACCCTTCGTTGCATGTGACCTTTATCTTTCCGCTCAAAACCCGACCGCACCCGTGCGGCCCTCTCGCCTGGATATGGCGACGGACGGCGGCATTGCAAGGATAATAGCCTTGGAACAAGGCGTTTCACAAAAAGCCGCCATCGCCCATTCGGGGCGATTACCCCATGGGCCTGCTAGGTTTTTTCAGTTCGACGTCAGAGAGTCAAACTTGTCCTAACGATACCGGCGGACCCGGTCAAAGGCGTCATCGTGAAGCCGAGTTCGCGGCACAGCGAGATCATCATCGCGTTTTCTTCCAGCACGTCGCCGAAGATCTCGCTGACTCCGGCGCGCTTGGCATAGGCGATGATTTGCTGCATGAGCGCCCGCCCGATGCCGTTGCCTTTCAGGTCGCTGCGCACCAGCACCGCATATTCCCCCCGCTGCTTGTCGGGATCGGAGGAAAAATGCGCCACGCCCATAAGCTCGTCCTCGGCATCAAGGAGAACGAACGCCATATCTCGGTCGTAGTCGATCTGGGTCAGACGGGCGAGCAGGTTGGGGGGCAGACTCCGTAGCGGCGAGAAGAAGCGCAGGCGCACGTCGTCGGGCTGCAGCCGCGCGAAGAAACGCGTAAAGCTCGACGCATCCTGCGGCCGCACCGGCCGCAGGAAGAATTCTCCCAGACCCGGAATCGTCTCGCGATGTTCGAGTTCCTTCGGGTAAGGACGGATGGCGAGCCGGCCGTCGCGCACGCCCGGCGCAACCTTGGCAAGCTTAATGCGCGCATCCACCGCCACGACGCCGGCCGCGTCTGCCAACAGCGGATTGATGTCGAGTTCGACGATTTCTGGGAAATCGCAGATCAGCTGCGACACCCGCACCAGCACGGCGGCGATGTCGTCGAGCGCCGCCGGCGCCCGGTCGCGATAGCCCTTGAGTTGCCGGTAGATCCGCGTGCGGGAGATCATGTCGCGGGCGAGCGCGGCGTTGATCGGCGCCAAGGCCAAAGCCTTGTCCGCCACGACCTCCACCGATACGCCGCCCTGGCCGAAGAGGAGGAACGGCCCAAAGGTGTTGTCCACCGCCATGCCGATGATCAGCTCATAGGCGCGGGGTCGCCGCACCATCTCTTGCACGAGGAAGCCCTCGATTTTCGCCTTCGGTGCCGCCTTGGCGATGCGCGCCAACATCGCTTCGGCGGAGGCCTTGGCGGCTTCCGGACCGTCGATGTCCAGGTCGACGCCGCCGACATCGGATTTGTGCGTGATGTCGGGCGATAGAATCTTGATCACTACCGGCTTGCCGAATTTGACCGCCGTCTTGGCGACGTCATCGGGCGTTACGGCCTTCGCCAGACGCACGCTCGGGATGTTGTAGCATTCGAACAGCGCGCCGACGCTGAGCGCGTCGAGCCAGAACTGGCCTTCCGCCAACGCCTTATCGACCACGGCGCGGGCACGCGCTTCGTCCGGCGCGAAATCTTCCGCCGCGGAACCGGGCACTTCCATGAGCACGGTCTGGCCGCGGGCATAACGCGCCAGATGCATGAAGCCGCGCACGGCCTTTTCGGGCGTCTCGTAGGTCGGGATGTGCGCGTTCTGGAAGGCCTGGCGGGCCTGATTGGTCTCTTCGCTCGACCCCAGCCAGTTGGTGAGCACCGGACGCTCGGTGTGCTTCACCGAATCTATGACGGCCTCCGCGCCTTCGAGGCTCGAGGCTACCGCCGTCGGGCAGTACAGCACGATGACGCCGTCGATGTCGGGCTCCTCGGCAAGGATGTCGAGCGTATCCGAAAAGCGTTTGCCGGGGGCGTCGCCGATGATGTCGACCGGATTTCCGTGCGACCAGGTGGGCGGACACACCGCGTTCAATTTCTCGATCGTCTGCGGGCTGATCTCTGCAAGCGTGCCGTTCAGATCGGACAAGGCATCGACCGCCATGACGCCGGCGCCGCCGCCATTGGTGACGAGCACCACACGATCGCCGGTCACTCGCGGACGCATCGACAGCGTCTCGACCGCGTCGAAGATTTCGTCGAGGTCCATGGCGCGCAGGATGCCCGCGCGCTCGAACGCCGCGTCATAGACCGCATCCACGCCGGCCAGCGCGCCGGTATGCGACGCAGCAGCCTTGGCCGCGATGGCGCTACGGCCAGCCTTGATAGCGATGACCGGCTTGACGCGCGCCGCCGCGCGGGCCGCGGACATGAACTTGCGCGCATTGAAATCGCGCGCATGCCCGGCCGCCTCGATGTAGAGCACGATCGAATCCGTATCCGGATCGGTCGCCATGTAATCGAGCATATCGCCGAAATCGACGTCGGCCTGATCGCCCATGGAAACGAGATGGGAGAACCCGAGACCGCGCGTAGAGGCCCAGTCGAGCATAGTGGCGATCATAGCGCCGGATTGCGCCACGAAGGCGACCTTGCCCTTGCGCGGCTTGGCTTCGGCGAACGAGGCGTTGATGCCGGCCGGGGTCGAGATGATGCCGATGCAATTCGGGCCCGCAATCCGCAACAATTTAGGTTTCGCCGCCGCAAGCATCTTCTGTTCGAGCGAAACGCCGTTCCCGTCCTTCATGTCGCGCAGGCCGGCCGTCACGACGACCGCGGCCCTTGTGCCGCGCTCGGCGAGTTCGGCGACAATGCCCGGAATGCTGTCGGGAGGCGTGGCGATGATCGCGAGATCGGGCGTGATCGGCAGGTGCGCCACATCCGGATAGGCGAGCACGCCGTTGACCGCCAGGTTCTTCGGATTGACCGGCATGATCGGACCTTTGAATCCGCCGGTAAAAAGGTTGGCTGCCACCACGGCGCCGACCGACTTCGGCCGCGTGCCGGCGCCGATCAGTGCGATGCTTTTGGGATGGAAGAAAGCTTCGAGATTGCGAATGGACATGGGTCAAATCTCTGGGGCGGCGGCTCCTACTAGCTCACCGGCCGGCGCATTACCACCAGTCAATGTGAGCCGAATTGTCTCGCCACTAGGTCCCGCACGGATTGTTGGTGGCGGGCCACGACATCGCCGCGAATGCCCGGCACAATGCCGCCGAAATGTATGTGATCCATGACCTGCAGGCCGCAAACGGCGGCCACATGTTCGTCGAACAGCATACGGACGGCCTCCCAGGCACCTGTTTTCATCACCCACTCGGTCGGCGCGCCGGAGGTAGTGAAACTGATCAATTTACGGCCCTTGAGCAGCGGCTCAGTGCCGTCGCTGCCTTTTCCGTAGGCAAAACCCATCCCGAACACGCGGTCGAGATAGCCCTTCAGCATGGCGGGCGGCGCATTCAGCCAAAACGGATAGAAAAGCGCGAATACGTCGATATCGCGCAGAATCACCCGCTCGCCGACGACATCCGCACGCGGCGCAAACCCGGCGGAGGTCGGTATCTCGTCGGCCTTCAAGCAAGGATCGAACGACATGCCATATAGATCGCGCATGATTGTTTTCTGGCCGAGTCCTTCCACCGCTTCGCCATAGGCCATGGCGAGAGACGCCACGAAGCTTCTCGGATTAGGATGAGCGACAATCAGTGCATGCTGCATGACCTGCGTTCCTGTTTTGCCTTCTTGGATTCTGACAGTCATTCTGAAAAAGCACCAAGTGGGGCGCATTGCGCAATATCAAATAACCCGTACATGCCGTCGGTCACGAGGTCACAGACGTCCCGCGAGGATTCACCTATGCCGCGCCGGCCTTGCGTTCAATGAAGGAAGAACCGGGGCCGAGCCCGAAAACCGGCGTTGCGGACGGCTCCCTGCGGCAATCTGGTGCCCACCGCCGGGGCGAGCCGACGGTTCGACTTGACTATTGTTCAGGCAGGGACAACTTATAGAAAGTTAACCTTTGTCAGACAGGATCGGTGCCATGCCAAACGAAGACGTCAAAAAGCTGAGCGACGATGTGACCGAATTGCGGGCAGATTTCACGCGCATTGCAGAGACGTTGGCCGATCTCGTGCGCCTACGCGGACAAGAAGCGGCCGCCAAATTTCAAGGTACGGCCGAGGAAACCTGGGCTGACGCCAAACAGCACTTCGAAGGCGTCAAAAAGAAGATCCATGACGAGCCCGTGACGGCCACGTTTGCGGCCTTCGGCATCGGACTGATCCTTGGAATCCTGCTGTTCGGCGGCCGGCGCTAGACCATCCGATCCGAGAAAGGCCGGGCGGATGAGAGAACTGCCGATGCGCATTGCGATCATGGCTGCGGCGCTGCTCGTGGCCGCGGTTGGCATTGGCGCGACGGTCGTGTTCCTCTGCCTGGCGCTTTATTCCGCTCTTCTGACTCTGCTCCCCGCGTCTCTGGCAGCCCTGGCGGCGGCGGCGTTGGTATTCTTCCTGTCGCTGCTCGTGATCTCCCTGGGCGGGGTGCTCGCCAAGAGGCTCGCCAGCAAGGCCCGGCGGGAACGCGCCAAGCGCGGTGGTGCCGCCTTTGCCTTCAGCGCCGAACTGGGAAGAATCCTAGGCGAAGACGCGCAAAAGTTCATCGCCGGTAAGCCGATCCTGGCGCTGCTGGTGGCGGTGGCCGGCGGATTTGCCGTCGGCGCCAGTCCGCGGTTGCGCGCCCTGCTGCAGGCGCTTCTGAGATACTGACCCGAAATCCAAGGCTGCAATGACGCGGCTCTATTGCGGCGGCGGTCCCTGCGTGATGCGCACCAGATCGTCGGGGCGCATCCACTTCGCGAAAGCGGCTTCGATGTCGGCCGGGCCAAGCTCGATATAGCGTTTCGCGGCGACGGTCGGTTCGTCGAGCGGTAAATTCAACTCCCGACTATTCAGAAAGCCGGCGGCGATTCCACTGATGCTCGCCTCGCTCAAGGGAATCTGACGCAGCAGAAGCGCCTTGACGTTTAAGAGTTCGTCGGCGGTGACCGGCGTCGTCTGCATGGTTTTGATCTCCTGTGCGACGATGCGGGCCGCTTTTGTGACGTTTTCCGGATCGCAGGCGTAATCGACGAAATAGACGCCGCGCGACCTGCCGATCTCCAGATCGGCGCCGACCGAATAGACCAAACCCGTGTTCTTTCTGAGATCGTTGCTGAGTCTGGTCGAATAGAAGCTGCCGCCCAGCACCGCGTTGCCGAGCGCTAGCGCGTAATAGTCCGAATCGGAGCGCTTAAATCCGAGATTATAAGTTAGCACAACATTATCTTGGACGCGGCTTGCGTCCGGAACCGCCAAGGACGCTGCATGATTCGGCGGCGCCGGCGGCAGATCGGTTTGCGGCTTCGGCCCCGTCGCCGTCCAGGCGCCGAAATACTTCTCGATCTCCGCGCGCGCCTTTTCGGGCGTGATGTTACCGATCACCACGATGGTCGTGAGGTCGGGACGAAACACCTCGCGATAATAGGCGCGCACGTCGTCCAGCGTCAGCGCGCCTACGCTCTCCTCAGTCGCGTCGCGCAGACTCGGATCGCCCGCGGGGAAGAGCGCCTGGCGCAAGGCACGCTGAGTCATATAGCCGGGGCTTTGGTTCCTGGCCGCGACCGCGCGGACGATTTGCGGTTTGACGAGAGCCATCGCCTGCTCGGGCAAAGCGGGATCCAGTTCGTTGTCGGCAAGAAGTTCGACGCCGCGATCGAAATCGTCCGACAGGACCTGGATCGAAAAATCCGTTCCGGCGCGTTCGATCGCGCCGATCCCGTCCAGGCCCTTCTCGAAGGCGAGACGGTCGAGATGCCCGGTGCCGAAAGAAAGCAGCGGATTGAGCAGCAGATCGACGCCGTCCTTGCCCGGCGGTGTTTCGGTCTGAGCCCGGTTGCGGATATGGCCGTAGACGGCGACCGTGTCGCTCACATTCTCCGGCTGAACGATCAGGGTGAGGCCGTTGGCAAGCGTGCTGACCGTAGGATTCAGCGTCGATGCCGGCACGCTGAGACGGCTGAGAGCGGTCTGGGCCCAGTCCGGTAGTTCCGTGGGCTTTGCCTCGCCGAGCGCGATGGTTTCCTGGCCGCCGAAGCCGCCGCCGGAAGCGACCGGCTTGCCCGATCCTTGCGGCAGCAGCAGTGCGGAAATGGCGTGATTCAGCCGAAGATATCTTCGCGCCACACGGTTGACGTCGGAGACCGTTACTTTCTCGATCCGTTCGAGGTCCTGGTCGGGATAACGAAGGTGGTAAAGGGCAATCGCATCCGCCCACACCGAAGCGAGCCCGGCAATGGAATTCTTCTCCTCCGCCGAGCTACGGCGTTCCTGCTGCTTGGCCGCTTCCACCAGCTCGGCAGGCACGCCGTCCTTGGCGACCTTCGTCAGAATCGCGCGCATGTCTTGCTCGATCGCCTTGGCGTCGCCGCCCGCCGGCAGGGATACCTCGGCATAGGCGAGCCCGGCCTTGGGCAGCGGATCGAGCGAGAAATCCGCGGTCAGCGCCTTGCCGTCCGCGACCAGCCCGTAAAGATCGAATCTGTGGCTCGCCAACACGTCGGCCAGCACTTCGAGCGCGGGAAAATCCCGACTGTCGAGACCTGGCAGGCGCATCGCGATGACCTGCGTCTCGTACGAACTATCGGTATCGATGCTGAACGAGGCGGCCTGCACCTGCTTGAATGTCATTTTGGGGCGGGCGGACAGCTTCTTGGCTTTGAGCGGACCGAACAGAGTCTTGACCTCCGCCAGAGTCGCCTTGAGATCCAGATCGCCGACGATGACCAGGATCGCATTGTTCGGCGCATACCATTTGTCGTGGAAATCCTTGAGCATCGCCGCGCTCGTCTTGTCGAAGGACGGCCGCGTGCCGAGCGCGTCGTGCTCGTACGGCGTGCCGGCGAACAATTCCGCGCGCAGCCTTTGATAAAGCATGTAGCTGGGATTGGAGAGGTCCTGAGCCACTTCCTGCTCGATCGCACCGCGCTCCTTACCCCAAGCCTCTTCGCTGTCGGATACGCCGGCCATCCTGAGCGCTTCGATGCGGAGGGCTACATCGAGGTCTTCGCTTGGAACCGTGTACAGATACTGAGTGAGGTTTTCACGTGTATTGGCGTTGAATTCCCCGCCCATCACGCTGCCGATATTGGCAAGCTGGTCGGCGGAAAGCCCCGGACTGCCGCGGAACATCATGTGTTCCTGCGCATGGGCCATACCCGGAAAGCCGGCCGGCGCGACATCCGAACCGACGAGATAATTGACGGAGGTCGAGACCACGGGTGCCAGCGTGTTGCGGACGATAACGACGCGCAAGCCGTTCGAAAGCCTGGCGCGGACGACGTCCCGGTCGGCGGCGGCACTCGCCGTTCCGAGAAACGAAAAAATGGAGACACTCAAGAAAACAAAGAACGAAATGCGGCTTCTCACGATACGATTCATGAAATGTCCCTTTTCGACGTTTGTGGCGCTAATAGGTCACAATTAGCCGAACCATCCAAGACCCCACCTCGGAGCTGTCCCGTGAAGTTCAAAATCATCAAGAAATACCGGGGCCTTCTCCCGGTCCGAATGTGACTCACTTGTAACGTCCCCGCCGGCCGTTGCCGAGGTCGCTCGCCGGCTCAAGGAAGTCCCATGCCGTCGATTGATGGCGTGGCGCCGATGCTTGATCAACGCGAACTTGCCCGCCCGCCGGTAGGACCGGCAGAGCGCCACGTTATTCTGCCCGGCCAGACGACTTCAAGCGAGGCCGTGCTTCACCCGGCTGGCCTGTTCCTGCGGTTTGAACTGGTCGAACCGCGGTAGGAACTTGTCCCAGTCGATGATGTGGGCGTCGAGTTCGGGGCCATCGATGCAGGCGTGCTTGCGCACCATCTTGCCGTCGATCGTGACCGGAACCATGCAGGCGCCGCACATGCCGGTGGCATCCACCATGATCGAGTTCAGGCTCACCACGGTCGGCACCGCATAGGGCTTGGTCATCTCGCTGACCGCACGCATCATCAAGGGCGGACCGATGGCGATCACCTCGGCGATCTTGCGGCCCTTGCCCGCCTTGTTCTGCTTCAGCAGTTCTTCGAGCGGCGCGGTGACAAAGCCCTTCACGCCGAAGGTGCCGTCGTTGGTGGCGTAGATGACCTCCAGCCGGTTGCCGAATTCCTGCTGTAAATTGTCGACGCGTTCGCCTTTTCCGGTCCAGAACAACAGACTCTTGGTGCGGTAACCGGCGATGAGCGTCACATGATTGCCCATCTTCAGATGCGCCCGCATGATCGGGTAGACCGGCGGCAGTCCGAGGCCGCCCGCGCAGAAGACCACCGTCTGATTGCCTTCGTAGCGGTGCAGCTTGGAGGGTTGGCCGAGCGGGCCGGCAACGCCGGTGAAGGCCTCGCCGACCTCCATCTTGTTCATCAGGATGCTCGACGTGCCCATGCCCTGGATGACGAGGTCGATGGTTCCCGCCGCAGCGTCCCAGTCGGCCAGCGTCAGAGGAATAAGCTCGCCTTTGGGCGTCGGCAGCACGCGAACGAACTGACCGGCCTGCGCCGCCCTGGCGACCACCGGCGAATTCACGGTGAATTCGACGATACCCGGACTGAGGTCGACCTTCTTGATGATTGTGGCGGGCGCCGCGGCCTTGTTCGTGTAGTCGTCGGCCTTGGCCACGAGTTCTTTGATCTCGGCCGCCGTGAACGGGATTTCACCGGCGATCTCGCTCGCCGCCGCCTTGCCGTCGCCCGCCGCATTGATGGCCGTCGAGCCGCCGCGCGTGGCGTCGCCGCCCGAGTAGACGCCCTCGAGCGTGGTCTGCTGCGAACCGCCCGGAAGGTCCAGCGTCCCCCATTTGGTGGTTTTGATACGGGGTTCGGAGTCCTTGATGATCGGGTTCGATGCGTTGCCCAGCGCCATGATCACGAGATCGACTTCCATCGTCTCGGTTTGACCCGTGGCGACAGGCGAACGCCGGCCCGAGGCATCGGGCGGCCCAAGTTCCATGACGTCGAGGATGGTCTGACAGACCTGGTGGTTCTTGTTGCCCGAGAACTCGCGCGGCGCTCTCAACACCTTGAGTTGGATGCCTTCTTCCAGCGCATGGTGCAGCTCTTCAACGCGCACCGGCATCTCGGCCCTGGTGCGGCGATAGACGATGGTGGCGATGCCGCCCAAGCGTTTGGCGGTACGCGCCGAGTCCATCGCCGTGTTGCCGGCGCCGATGATGATGACCTGCTTGCCGGCGACTTGCGGCAGCGGCGTCTCGTAGTCGTCCAACCTGGCCTGCATGAGGTTAACGCGCGTGAGGAACTCGTTAGCCGACATCACGCCGTTTAGTTCCTCGCCGGGTACATTCATGAAGCGCGGCAGGCCCGCGCCGGTGCCGACGAATATCTTCCAGAACCCCGCGTTCTTGAGATCCTGCAGCGTCGCGGTCTTGCCGACCACGAAATTCTTGACGAACTTGCCGCCCAAACGCTTGATCTTGCCGACCACATCGTCGATCAGCGTATTCGGCAGACGGAACTCTGGAATGCCGTAGCGCAGTACGCCGCCGAGGTCAGGGAAGGCCTCGAACACCGTAACCGGGAATCCCTCGGCCGCCAGCAGATAGGCATTGATCAGGCCGGCGGGACCTGAACCGACCACCGCGATCGGCGGCTTCTCGGCCCTTGCCCACGGACTGACATGAGTTTGTTCGGCGGTTCCGTTTGACTTGGCCGCCAACCTCGCACGCTCGGGCAGGAACCATTCGAGTTGGCCGATCTCGATCGGCCGACCGGTCATGGTGCACACGCCTTGGCACTGCAGTTCCTGCGGACAGACGCGGCCGGTGACGTTCGGCAGCGGATTGCAGCTTTCGATGAGTTCGAGGGCCTCTTTATACTTGCCCGTTCCCATGAGCTGCATCATTTCGGGAATGTGGATCTTGACCGGGCAACCGCCCTTTGTCTTTTTGCCCATCAAGACGCCGATTTCGCAGGGCCTGTCGTCGCACTGCTTGTCGCGCAGCACTTCGAGCCAGACGAAGAGATCGACCTCGCGAGCGCTGTAGCCCAGGCTTGTGTAACCAAGATAGCCCATCGTGACGAGATCGAAGTCCTTGTTCCGCTCCTCGGCCGGCCGGATGTAGGGTGGGATGAAGCTACCGGCGGGCCAGTTCTTCGAGAGATCCTTGAACATCGGATAGCGGTCCGACAGATGGGCGTCGATCGCAGCGATGAACTTCCGCTTGAACTTGAGCGGCAGGTTCCAGATGAAGCGCTGCAGGATCGAACTCATGTCGTCGTCGCGCAGCAACAGGTTCCACAGCGTCTTGGTGAAGCTGGCGCCGAGTTGGTCCTGCTTGAACTCCCAGATAATCGCCTGGGTGCCGTCGTCGATGAACACCTGACGCAGCGATTGCGGGCTGTTCAACAGCCGCTTGCGCAGCAGCCCGAGCTGCTTCTGGAAGACCCCAAACGCCTCGCTGTGCTCAAGTTCCTCGACTTCGCTCTGCGTCGCCTCAAGCGCGTTCGCCACCTGACGATAGCGCTCGAGTTCGTCGCGCACGGATGCATCAGTGCTCATGGATGATCTCCGCATCACAATTGGCGGCGACACGGGCTACTTTGGCCCTCAGCTCCGGCGTGACCTTGACGCGATCGAGCGCTCCCGGGATGAGGTGGCCCACTTCCTTGGTGACGCCGTCGACGACGATCTTGGTCTTCTCGAACAGCTCGGGCAGGTCCTGGTAGCAGGTCTTGCAGTTGTTGCACTTCGCGAGGTCCTCCTCGGCCACCGTGACCACGGCCGAGCCGTTGGTCGCCGCGGCAGGCGCCGCCGGCTTGGCCGCCGCGCCCGCTGCCGGCATCAACGCCGCCGCCAAACCGCCCGAGGCCGGTGCATTGGACGACGCCGCCAGCTCGGACATCGCGCGGGCGATCGAGTCGATCGATGTTTCTCTCGCGTCCAGCGATTCCTTGTACTGGCGCTGCAAGGCTTCCAGCTCGGCATGATGGTCCGCATCCAGCCTTACGGCGTCGAGCCCGCTCAGATATTGCAAGGTGCGCCAGTATTTCCGGCGATTATGAACCAAGTGGATGAGCGACTGCCCTACTTCCAGCTTGATCAGTTTCTTGTCGTCGTCGGTCGAGAAGACGAACGGCGTCTTTCCCTGCTGATCGGCCGCGCTGAGGTCGATGTACTCGTGTACCGGCACGCCGACGGCATCGGCGGCAAGACGGCGGAACTGTTTCTTAAATCGGCCTTCGGTCAACGCAAAGTCGGCTGGAGTGAGCGGCGCTTCCAACAGCTTGGTCGCGCCGTCCTCGACGTATTCGATGGTGTTGGTCGACCAATCCTTGTCGGCTTCGGGATTGCCGTCGAGCGAAAACCGCCCGCGCAGGTCGCTGGCGCGGCGCGGATCATACACGAACACCGGACTTACGCGGCTCTCTACCGCCATCCGGCCGTGACGGCTCCCGGCCGCGTCCGCGATACCGTTCTCCGCCTGACAGGGCGCGTAGACGTCGAGCACCGCCGGCGAGTCGTTGTGGTTCAGGTACTCCATGACGTTCTTCAAGAAGTGCCCCTGCAGCGCGGCGCTGGTCTGGACCACGAACACGTTCGGGTGGAACGCGGCGATGAGGCCCAGTTCCTTGCGATCTTCCTGCTTGCCCTTGTGCGCGGCGCCGAACCGGGCGAGATCGGAGTCTTGGCCCGTCAGGCTGGCGGTCGATGCCTGCCCGCCGGTGTTCGAGTACGCGCCGCTGTTGAGAACCACGACCTTGATCGGCGTCGAAGTGCTCAAGAGCCGCGACAATGCGCCGAAGCCGATGTCGTAGGTCGCCCCGTCGCCTCCCATGCTGATCACGGTCGGCAGCATGGAGAGTTCTTCGGGAGTGAACTCGTTCCAGCCGAACAGTTTGAAGAAACGGTCGTGCACCTGCGGATCGTACTCGTCATCGAGTTCCAGCTGGGCGACGCGTAACGCACGAATACCGTCGCTCGCCTCCGCGCTCAGGCCCTCGAAAATGCCTTTGGCGACCGCGGGAGTGTCCTGGAACAGGCTATTCACCCACGGATCGTTGTAAGGATTGAACGGAAACGTCGACGCGTACACGCTGCTGCAGCCGGTCGCGTTGGCGATCACCATGCTGGCGGGCCCGTTTCCGGTTGGACCGCTCTCGAGCAGATATAGCTGTTTTTCCAGCGTCTCGATGGTCCGCGCGATGCGCTCGCGCCGCTTGGGATCGCTCTCGCCGTTCTTTACCGTCGGCAGCTTGGCGTTCAGCCGCTCGATCAGGCTCCCGACCTCACGGATGTGTGTCTTGCGCCGCGCGTCGTGAATCGCGTGGTTGGCCGAGGTGACCAGCCTGATCGCGGTGACTTCGCCGCAGCCGCGGCACGCGCCGTGTCCGCCGGTGGTTGCGTAGTAGTTGTTGTGGTCGAGCATCAGCCGTTTGGTCTCGCCGTCTGGCTTGGTTGCCCCGTCGAAGAAACGAGCCGGCGTGTTGGGCGTGCGGCTGAGGAATTCGAACCGCGCCTGCAATGTCTCGAGCAGCGCCGCGTCCTGATGGCGTTCAACCAGCGCATGCGGTCCGCAGACGTCGATGCATTCGAGACAGCCGCTACACTTCCACGGATCGATCGCGACGGAATAGAGCCCGCCGCTGCCCGGGACCGTCTTCTCCATCGCGTCGAAGAACGGCCGCGTCTTGGCGACCGGGTACACGGCCAGCGCTTTGGCCAACTTGCCGAGATTGCTGCGCAGGATGGCGTTGTCGATGTCGAGATCGCCCGCCGCCGCCGCCACGATCTGGTGGAACGGCTTGGGTTCCTTCTCGTGCCGGTAGATTTCGCGCACGGCGTCGCCGAGCGCAGGGATCTGATCGCGCAGCGCCTCGCGTTGCGGCTCCGCGATATCGAGCTGGCCGATGGCGGTGAACAGCAGATCGCGGATGTCGTGCACGGTGTTCGGAATCGCCGCGTCCGGACAGACCAGCGTGCATTCCATGCAGCCGGTGCAAAGCTCGGCTATGAACTCGGGCACGTCGCGACGGAACAGCCCCTTGTCCTTGAACGCGGCGCTGCCCGACGGCATGAACAGGCCTGTGCCGGGCAGCACCGGCGCCTCGGCGATGGTGCCGTCCCGGAACGGAGCCCCCACCATGTCGTCATAGTATTCGCGGTCGAAGAACCCGGCGCTAGACGCCGGTCCAGCGGCACGGCACATAGAGGCCGAAATCGCCACGGTGCGGCTGCTCGCGTGCGCAGGGGCCTTCTCCGCAGCCGCGAATTCCGGATCGCCATAGTTGACCTTCTGCGTTGCTTCAAAAGCCTCGCGGATAACGGTGAGGTTGCCCTCGACGACCGCGCCGCCCTTGGCGCCGAATTTCTTGGTGAGATCCTGGCGGATCTTCTTCAGCATCGCGTCTTGCGTGACGCCGGTCACGATCCGGTCGACATGGCCGCAGACCGCGCCGATGAAGGCAATGCCCATCATCCTGGTTTCGAGTTCCGGTGTGGGTGCGTGCGGCTTGGCGACGGCAAATCCGTCGATCACAAAGAATTTGATTTTCTTATCGCGGATAGTCTTGCGGGCCTGTGCCGGCAATTCCTTCCAGACCTCGACGGGGGACAGTTGCGATTGGAGGATGAAGGTGCCGCCTTCCGCCAGCCCGCGCAGCGGATTGGAGTGGCTGAAGACCTTGTGATCGGGCGAGACGACGATTTCGACGTCCTCGATCTCCGCATTGCTCTGCAGCACCGGTTCGGGACTGAGGGTGATGTAGTAGTTCGTCGGCGCGCCGCTCTTTTCCGAGCCGTATTTCGGTGAGGCCTTGGAGTGGAGATTGAGCACGCTGGCCAGAATGTCGGTCAACAGCTTGCCCGTAGCCATCGTCCCGTAACCGCCCACCGAATGGAAGCGGACACGGAACGCCGCCTTGGGAAGCAGACTCGGGTTCGGCTCTGTTTCCAGCGCCATCAGCTCGGTCTCGGGATAGGCAGCCTTCAGCCTTTCCTGCAACACGGCAACGCGCGGCGAGGGATTTTTCGCGAAGAATTGGGAGCCGAGATAGACGAACGGAATGTTGCGGGTCTCCATATTCTTGAACGCGGCGACCAGATGGCGTGGCTGCAAGTCGTGCGCACCCAAGCCGAAAATCGCGGTGGTGATCTTCGGCAGTTTCTCCATCGCCGGAATACCGGGATGACGAATGCCATCGGCATTCTCGCGCGCCTTGAACAACGCTCCCGTCACCAGGCTGGTCAGAGCGGTGACGTCGCAGCGCTCCAGCACGGTGACCGCCTTCTTGCCGCGCAGCGCAGCGGCGACTTCGGCTTCCGGGAACGGTTGCAGCAGCTTGACGGAGATAACGCCGACTTTCTTGCCCTGCCCGCGCAGATAGGTCGCGACCGCCTGGGCATCGTCGGTGACCGAACCGAGTCCGATCATGACGGTTTCGGCATCGTCGCACATGAAGGTCTTGATCGGGCCGTAATGGCGTCCGGTCAGCGCGGCGTATTCCTGCATCACCTCGCGGGCGAACTGCGGGATCGCGTTGACGAAATGCGTGCGGTGATCGGCCGATCCCGCCTGGAAGTCGGGCTGGTTCTGCACCGGGCCGGTCAGGCCGGGATTGTTCACGTCGACCAACGCGGGAACGCGCTGGCGCGTTCCCTTTTCGTAGGCGTTCAGCCACTGCCGGCGCCACTGGCTCTGCAATTCTTCGGGAATCCACGCGAGCGTCTTCTCGATCAGCTTGCCTTCGTTGTCTTTCTCGACGGCATCGGCGGACTCGTCCAGGAAGGATTTCAGCTTCGTCAGATCGCCCGGTACGAGATCGTTCTGGTGCTTCCCAACATATTGTTTCAACTGGAATACGCGGCCCTTGGCGCCGAACAGCATCTCCTGCGCCACAGTGGGGCATTTGATCCGGCCGGACGGATCGCCGAGGAATTCCCGCAGCAGTTCCGGTTCGGGCATCAAAGTCTCGGACAGCATGTGGCTGGTGACGAAGCCGTCCATGGCGTTGGCAACCGGGATCAGCGACAGGGCGCTGAGCTTGTAGGAGATCGCGGCAAGGTCGGCGGCTTCCTGCGAATTGCTGCCGAACAGGATCGTGTAGCCGGACTGAAGCAGGGCGTAGACATCGTCATGACCGGCCATCACGTTGAGCGAGTGCTTGGAAACGACGCGGGCCGCGACCTGCAACACAAAGCCGCCGACCCTCTTGCCGACGGTGACGTAATGCGATTCCAGCCCGTACAGGATGCCCTGGCTGGATGAGGCGTTGGAAATGTATTTGCCGCCCGTCAGCGCCGCGCCGAGCGCGCCGCTCTGGGCGGAATGTTCGCCTTCCGGCTCGAAGAAGAACGGGTGGTGGCCCCAGACATTGCAGCCGCCGCCGGCGCGGAACGCCTCGTAGATTTCCGAGATTTCCGTGGACGGTGTGATCGGATAACCGATGACCCCGCCGCACACATGGCCCATCACTTCGGCGATGGCGCCGTTACCATGGATAACGCTAGGAATCCCAGGATATTTCGCGTTCATTTGTTCTGCCCGTTTCATTTGTTCTGCCCGTTTCATCAGCATCTACACGTATCGACGGCCGTTACGCACCTAGCCTTGTCGCCGCGCTCCCGAATATGATTTGGATCAAGTTTTCCTCCGGAAACGCGGATGCCTGTGTCACGCGTCCATGAGACGCGCATAAACCTGTATGGGCTATTCGCAATGCTACGTATGTACGCAGCGGTGAGACGCATGCGCGCACCGGATTCGCGAATTGCCGCATAGGTGCTGGTGATTCTTCGACAAGCGCGGGTTACCAAGACCGTTTTTGCGCTAAGCTATTGCAAATACTGCACTATCTCGTTCGCGAGCTTGCTTCGAAATCGTGCCGGAACGGAACAAGGATCGGCACAGGAACCCTGTGTACTTGTTGTCAGTTTTGTGTCCGTTCGAGTGGGCCCGGATTCCTCCACTTGGACACGGAGATGGGGGAGAACGCCGACCGCCTTACAGGCCCTGGATGCCCGCAGTCGAACGCCGTTCTGCTCGGCACCTTTGCCGCGCGGGGCCGGTCGGAAGTCATTCGCGCCTATCCGATCGCACTGCAGGCCCATATCGTCGCGATTTCTTGCACGGGCGGCGGTTCCGTGCGAAATCCATTGCGTGCAAAGCTCGCTTCGCGTGCGTTTCTCGCAATGATGAGCGAAACGGGAATGACGCTATGACACTCAAACCTGCAAATCCGGCAACGGAATCGCTTCGCAAACAGATCGAGGCGCGCGCCTATGCGCTTTGGGAGCGTGACGGCCGCCCGTACGGTCGTCATCGGGAGCACTGGGCTCAGGCGGAAAAAGAAATCCTGGACGCGTTGAAGGCCAAGGCGCCGCCGCGGAAAAAGACAAAGGCGACGCCGTCGGCCAAGACTGCACCCAAGCGAAGCGTCAAGCCCAAGAAAAAATAAGCGAGCGACGCCTTACGTCACGACCGAAGGGCTTTGGCGTCCGGTTTTTTCCGCAATCTGCGCAATCTGCCCGGCGACGGAGGCGAGGTCGCGCAGGTCTTCCTGGACGTCGTGGTCATGGCGCGACGGATCGGGTTCGTATCGCTCCAGATAAACGCGCAAGGTTGCGCCCGTCGTCCCGGTGCCCGACAGCCGGCACACAATTCGCGCATCGTTGGTGAAGACGATTCGGATTCCCTGATGTTCCGCCACGCCGCCGTCCACCGGATCGGTATAAGCGAAATCGTCGCTATGGGCGACCTCGAACGCGCCGAACGCACGGCCCTTGAGCACCGGAAACCTTTGTCGAAGGTCGTCGATCAGCGCGTTCGCGACGACGGTATCCAGGCCTTCATAGTCGTGGCGCGTATAATAATTGCGGCCATAAGTGCGCCAATGGGCCTTGACCACGCTCTCCACCGATTCTTGCCGGCGCGCGAGCAGGTTCAACCAGAACAGCACCGCCCAGACGCCGTCCTTCTCGCGCACATGGTTCGAGCCGGTGCCGAAACTCTCTTCGCCGCATAGCGTGATCCGCCCGGCATCGAGAAGATTGCCGAAATACTTCCAGCCGGTCGGCGTCTCGAAACAGGGAATCTTCAACGCGGCGGCGACGCGATCGACGGCGAGGCTCGTCGGCATGGAACGCGCGACGCCGGCCAAGCCCTCGCCATAGCCGGGAACCAGGCGGGCATTGGCCGTCAGCACCGCTAGGCTGTCGCTCGGCGAAACGAAACAACGGCGGCCCAGGATCATGTTGCGGTCGCCGTCGCCGTCCGAAGCGGCGCCGAAATCCGGCGCGTCCGCGCCGTTCATGATTTCGACCAGATCATGGGCGTAGACCAGATTCGGATCGGGGTGACCGCCTCCGAAATCGGGCAAAGGTGTGCCGTTCATCACCGTGCCGACAGGCGCGCCAAGTCGCTTTTCGAAGATATCGTGCGCATAGGGGCCGGTGATCGCGTGCATGGCGTCGAAACACATGCGGAAGCGCCCGGACGACAACAATGCCGAAATACGGCCGAAATCGAAGAGTTTTTCCATCAGCGCCGCGTAATCCGCGACCGGATCGATGACGTCTACGGCCATTCCGGCGAAGACGGCGGAGCCAAGACGGTCGATATCGAAATCGGCTTCGCCGTCCGCGGTGAGATAGCGGTCGATCTTGCGGCTTTGCGCATAGATCGCTTCGGTCACGCGTTCGGGCGCCGGACCGCCATTCGCGATATTGTATTTGACGCCGAAATCGCCATTGGGCCCGCCCGGATTATGGCTGGCCGAAAGAACGATGCCGCCCTGCGCGCCATATTTGCGGACGACACAGGACAGCGCGGGTGTCGATAACAGACCGCCGCGGCCCAGCAGCACGCGTCCCACGCCGTTGGCGGCCGCCATGCGCAAGATGACTTGGACGGCTTCGCGATTGTGGAAGCGCCCGTCGCCGCCGACAACCAGCGTCTTGCACTCGCCCACGCTGTCGAAGATCGATTGGAGAAAATTCTCCAGATAACGAGGCTGTTGGAAAACGGCGACCTTCTTGCGCAACCCGGACGTTCCGGGACGCTGATCCTCGAAAGGAGTCGTTGCAACCGTCCTAATCGTCATTGCCGGATATCTTCTTCGATCCCTAGGATGCCGATATTGCGCAATTCGTCGAAGACGCGTTCAGCCTCGGCCTCGTCGATAATCGAGAGCGCAAACCCGACATGAACCAGCACGTAATCTCCGACGCGCACCTCGGGCACAAAAGCAAAATTGATTTCCTTGGCCACGCCGCCAAAATCGACGCGTCCCGCGCGCATGATCGGATCGTCGCCCGAAATGCTCAAGACCTGACCCGGAATCGCTAGACACATGACAGGCTTCCCTTTCGCTCGCTCCAAGCCGCCCAAACCGCTTGTCCAAGCGCTATACCGCCGTCGTTGGGCGGCACGCGCCGGTGCCAGATCGCCTCAAACCCAGCCGCGCGCAAGGCGGCGACGGACGCTTCGGTGAGGCGCGCATTCTGAAAACAGCCGCCCGTCAGGATCACGCGCCGCTCGCCAACCCTTCGCACCACCGAAACCAGTGCCGCCGCAAGACCTTCGTGAAACGCGGCCGAAATGCCGCCCACCGACACGCCTTTGCGACGATCCGACAGCATGCCATTAAGCGCCGGTTTCCAATCCAATATCAAGGATGCGTCATTCGCGGGGCCGGCAGTGAGAGAAAATTCGTAGGGCCGTTCCGCCTCGATCCCGTCCGCCGCCCATTCGAACTCCGCCGCGGTCTGGCCTTCATAGCTGGTGATTTGCCGCAAGCCGGCAAGCGCCGCGAACCCGTCGAACAGACGGCCGATGCTCGAGGTGCGCGGCGCATTCACGCCTTGGCGCAGCATGGTCTGCATGATTTTGCGTTCGGTTGGCGAAAAATCCGCCACTGGCGCAAGATCGTCCATAGCGAAGGCAGCCTCGCCGAATGCTTCATAGAGAAGACCGATGGCGGCGCGGCGCGGCTCGCGCACGGCAAGTTCGCCGCCCGGCAGGCAAAAATTGCGCAAATGTGCCACACGGCGCCAGCCTTCGTCGGTCACCAGCAGGAACTCGCCGCCCCAGATCGTGCCGTCCGTGCCGTAGCCGGTTCCATCCCAGGAGACACCCAACACGGGTGGCGCGATTCCGTGTTCCGCCATGCAGGCTACGACATGGGCCAGATGGTGCTGCACACCGACGACCGGGGGACCCATCTCTGCAGCCATGCGGCTGGTGGCATAATCGGGGTGCAGATCGCGCACCACCAGACGTGGAGCTAACCCGCGCAGTTTCATCATATCGTCGATGGCCCGTGCGTGCGCCTCGCGCGCCGCGACGGTTTCAAGATCGCCGAGATGCTGGCTCAGCAAGACGCAATCTTCGAGCGTCACCGCGACGGTCGTTTTCATATGCCCGCCCAGCGCCAGGATACCGGAATTAAGACCGTCCATTTGGATCGGGGCGGGCGCATAGCCGCGTGCCCGACGCAGCAATTGATCGCGTCCGCAGATCACGCGCGCCACGGAATCGTCGATCGGCCTGACAATCGGACGGTTGTGGACCAGGAATAGGTCGGCGATACCGGCAAGCCGGACCAGCGCTTCCGTTTCGTCGGTGGCAATCGGTTCGTCGGAGAGATTGCCGCTGGTGGCGACAATCGGGAAACCAAGTTCGCGCATCAGCAGATGATGCAGCGGCGCGTAAGGCAGCATCGCGCCCAGTCGGGGATTGTTCGGCGCAACCGCCGCAGCGATAGATCCGGGCCTGTGCCGCACCAGCACGATGGGGCACGCCGGACTGACGAGCAGCGCCGCTTCCTGCGGCCTGACATCGCATTCGCGTTCGGCTTCGGCGAGTGACGCAAACATAACCGCAAAAGGCTTTTCCACACGCCTCTTGCGGTCCCGCAAGCGGCGGACGGCAAGCTCGTTCCGCGCATCGACGATCAAATGAAAGCCGCCGATGCCTTTTGCGGCGACGATCCGTCCGACGCGGATCGCCTCCGCAGCGGCAAGTAGCGCGTCATGGTCCTCAGCCAAGACCGCGCCGCTCTCGTCCCACAAGGAAATGCGCGGTCCGCAAACCGGGCAAGCATTGGGTTCGGCATGGAAACGGCGGTTCAGCGGGTTCTCGTATTCCGCGCGGCATTGCGGGCACATCGGAAAATACCGCATCGAGGTTCTGGCGCGGTCATAGGGGACGTCTTCGACGATGCTGTAGCGCGGACCGCAATGGGTGCAATTGATGAAGGGATAAAGGTAACGGCGGTCCTTCGGATCGAACAATTCGCCGAGGCAATCGGGACAGGTTGCAAGATCGGGTAGAATTTGCGCGATCCGCGCGCCTTGCGAGGCGCTGTCCCGGATGACGAATATGTGTTCTTCGCGCGGCTTCTGGTCGGCGACTTCAACGGAAACAATGGACGCGTTGGGCGGCGGCGTCTCCTCGATCATGCGCAGCAGCGCGGCGACGGCATCGGCCTCGCCTTCCGCTTCAATCCGGACACCGAAGGTGGTGTTCTCGATCCAGCCCGCGAGGCCGAGTGTCTTCGCGCATTGATAGACGAACGGGCGAAATCCTACGCCCTGCACCGCGCCGCGAACTTCTATTCGGACCCGTCGGATCACGTCTCCACCGTAACGCTCCGCACGAGGATTTTCTGGGCGTTGTCGCCGTTCGCATCGTCGGAGACCGTGATGTCGCGCTTGGCGCCCTCGGCAATTGTGCCGGCAGACGATTCCTCGAAATGCTCGGTGAAATGCGCGGCCGACATATGACTCATAGCGCCAAGCCAGACCGACACGCCGGCGATGCGTCGCGCCTTTTCCGCCGCCGCGATCTCGCCCAGATCGCGCTGACGCCTGCGCGCGATTCGAGGCATCATCGGGTTCGCAACCGCGGCGATTTTTTCAGATGTGAACGCCATAGACATCGAGAATTTGCAGCCTTGCCGCTTGCAAGCGTTGAATGAGAATCGGCATGAAGCGTTTCATCAATTCGTAGCCGAGATCGTGGTCGCCTTCGCATTTGCCGCGCAGGCAGGCCGCGTCCATGGCAATGGCGCGTGTCAGTTCGAGCGCCTTCGCGTCAAATCCCCAGCGATAAGGAGGCACCAGCCAGGAGGCGCCGACAATCTCGTCCTCGCCGACCGTCTGGACCGTGAATGTGTGTTCCGGCGCGCTGATCTGAAGCGCCACGCGACCGCTGCGGAGCAAATAGAACTGGTCGGCCGTCTGACCCTTGTGAAACAGGTATTGGCCTGCCTCGAACCGCACGTTCTTGGCGCACCCGGAAATGAGTTCGGAGAACTCCTCCTTGAGATCGGAGAAGAACGGATGCTCCCGTACGATGCGCTCTAGACCTTCCATGACAATCTCCTAGCGCGGCACACCGATGCGAATGGCGGCCACTTCTTCGGTGATATTGACGCCGACGGGGCGCAACCTTGCGCCCCGACAGCATAGCCGCGCTTCGCAAGCATGCCGAGAAGAACTTGCAGCCCTTCGTTATCGATCGTTGAGGATGTCATGGCGCGATCTGCTTCCATTCTTCCGGCCGCTTCTGAGTTGGTTTATGACCGTCGCGCGATTGGATGACAGATACTGTAAGGACAAAATATGTGACGCGCAATGCCGCACTTGCTTCCGCGTATCTTCGAACGGTATCAGCAAAACACGATCCGACAAAAGACGCATCACTGGTGCGTCATTTTGTGCGTTCGGCCGCGATCGTCGTCATTTCTTTTCGAGTTAAGGGATCGGCGAACAGATCATCAATCATTCGCACCTGGCGCCGGCGCCAATTCGGATATTGAGTCGTGCTGCCGGGAAGATTGGCCTGATGCGCCTCGCCGGCCAGATCGTCCAGCTGGGCCAGGAACAGCAGGCTTTGCGAACGCGCGAGATAAGCGTGCACCGCCAAGGATAGCTCTGCCGTCCAGTCGAGCCGATCCGCGTCCGCGGGCGCGATGCCTTCCGGCAGCAGCGCTTCGTCGGCCAGGGCTTGCAACAACAAGCGTTTATCGACCGCACGGCCCGAACGCGCCTGCGCCTCCTCGGCGGGGGAGTTGAACAGACCGAGATTCGCTTTTGCCGCGATGTCGTCACCGCCCCAAAAGCCGCGCAATGTCGCAAGGTCGTGCGTTGCCGCGGACACCGATGCGAGCTGTGGATACTCGCCCGGCCGGCGAAACCGGTCGTGCTCGCGCTCAAAAGCGAAGATGCGGCAAGACAGGATGTTGGCCGCCGCCATGCGCTCGCGAAACCCAGCGGGGACGGTGCCCAGGTCTTCGCCAATGACAGCACAGCGGTGACGCTGGCTCTCCAGCGCCGCGACGGCGAGGAGATCGTCGAGCGGATAACCGACATAAGCGCCTGCCGCCGGCTTGGCGCCATTGGGAATCAAGAACAGGCGTTGCCAGCCCATCACATGATCAATTCGCAGTGCGCCAGAATGACGCATATTGGCGCGCAACAAGGCGATGAAGGGCTCATAGCCAGCGGCGCGCAGGCGGAAGGGATTGAGCGGAACCACGCCCCACTCCTGTCCCGCTTCATTGAACGGATCGGGCGGCGCGCCGACGCGCGCGCCGCC